>JBJOGR010000036.1:0-74883 GCA_046048135.1 Actinomycetota bacterium | reverse complement strand
AGTAGAACAAAAGATATTGATAAAGGATCTGCCTGTAAACCAAAATTAATTTTTAAATTTGCAGCAGGAACTACTAGCCATTCATAAACAGTTGTGATTACTGTTCTTTCTTCTTTTGGTAGGGCAAGTAATTGAAAAAATTGAAAAAGTCCTACTAGAAATGCACCGGTGGAAGCACCTATGGCCACATATGGACCAAATTTATTTGTGCGTTTTCCTAACGATAATAAAATCGCAGCACTTAGCGCAGGAAGTGCTATAGCAAATGCGATCATTTAATATTTTTCCTTTTCTACTACCAGCGCAACAAACTTGCTTCGTCTACGGATGCTGAATTTCTAGTTCTAAAAATTGTGACAATAATTGCCAATCCCACAACTACTTCTGCCGCAGCCACTACCATCACAAAAAATGCTGCTGTTTGCCCTGACAAATCACCCCAAACTCTAGAACCTGTCACGAATGCAAGATTTGCAGCATTAAGCATTAATTCAATTGACATAAATGCCACAATCGCATTTCTTCTTAATAAAACTCCTAAAGCGCCAATTGAAAAAATTATTCCGGACAATATTAAATAAGCATTTGGACTCATTTTCTGTCCTCTTCATCTTCGCTTGATACCAGTCCCAAACCTTCTGAAATTATTTGTATTTCACTTAAATCTGTTTCATTTACAGATTTTGTAGCACCTCTTGCCACAATTGGACCTGGGATTGAAATTTCAGAAACAGAACCATCTGGCAATAAAGCTGGTGTATCTACTGAGTTGTGTCTTGCATAAACACCTGGTGAAGGTAGTGGACCTTGATAATTTCCTTTTGCAAATAGTTCTTTAGCTAAAACTTCTTGTGTTTTCTTTGGAGCAGTTCTTTCTTTATGAGCAAGAATCATTGCTCCAACTGCAGCCGTAATTAATAATGCGGAAGTGATTTCAAAAATCAAAACGTATTTACCAAAAAGTAATGCCGCAATTCCTTGGACATTTCCACCATATGCAGAATCAGCATTTGCTAATTGTGCAGTTTGCACACTGAATGAATTTCCTAAAAGTAAAACTAAACCAATTACTAATAAAGTTCCTGCCAGAATGGATACTCTTCTTTGACCTTTAATTGTTTCAACTAATGCATCAGATGCATCTACTCCAACAATCATTAAGACGAAAAGAAACAACATCATTACAGCCCCTGTATAAACCACAACTTGAGCAACGCCTAAAAATGGAGCAGATTGCAAAACATAAAGGACGGCTAAATTAATCATTGTTAAAGCAACCCATAAAGCACTATGAACTGCTTTATGAGAAATCAACATTCCAATTGCGCCAATTACTGCAAGAGTTGCACAAATCCAAAACACTACTGGTTCAAATGAAACAGTTGTTTCGGTAACTTCTGTAAGAGGAATTAAATTTTGAAACATTTATAAAACATCCTGCTTTTTTTGTTTTATTTCTTCTACTTCAGCAAATTGTTCAGCAGTTGCACCTTTTACTTTGCCGTCGTAATAATCTTGTGCTTCAAAACCTTCAACCATTGCATGTGGAGGTTGTGCCATTCCAGGTAGAAGTGGTGCAAGTAGATCTTCTTTTTCATAAATTAATTTAGTTCTTGAATCATCTGCTAATTCATATTCATTTGTCATAGTCAATGCTCGAGTTGGGCATGCTTCGATGCAAAGTCCACAACCTATACAACGTAAATAATTTATTTGATAAACACGTCCATATCTTTCACCTGGTGAAAATCTCTCACCATCAAGATTTGATGCACCTTCTACATAAATTGCATCAGCAGGACAAGCCCAAGCGCAAAGTTCACAACCCACACATTTTTCTAATCCATCAGGATGTCTATTTAATTGGTGTCTACCGTGAAATCTTGCTTGAGTTGGCACCTTTTCTTCTGGGTATTGTTCAGTTGTTACTTTTCTAAACATTGACAAGAAAGTGACACCAAAACCTCTAATAAATTGTGGTAACTCAGCCATTTAGCACTCCTTGTTTTTTATTTGGTTCAACCAAAATTTGTCCAGGAAGCGGTGGCACAGGATGACCGCCCGCAAATGGATTTATTTCTGTAACTTCTAAATTAACTTCTTCTTTCTTTTCTCTTATATTTGCTTTCTTCCAATCAATAATGAAAACAATCAATGCCACAAGAATTAGTGGTAATCCAAGTAGAGCAATTGTTTGTCCTGTTGGTAAATCCAAAGTATTTCTCAAGCCTCTAGTAATTGCCACAATTGAAATCCAAGCTAAAGATGCTGGAATCAATATTTTCCAACCTAAATTCATAAATTGGTCGTATCTAAATCTTGGTAATGTTCCTCTGATCCAAATAAATATAAATAAAAACACTGCAATTTTGCTGAAGAACCAAATTAAAGGAACCCAACCTTCATTTGCTCCTGGAATTAGTGAAAGTGGAAATGGTGCACGCCACCCACCTAAAAACAAAGTTGTAGCCAGCGCAGAAACTGTAACCATATTTATGTATTCAGCTAAGAAAAATAAAGCAAACTTTAGTGAGGTGTATTCCGTATGGAATCCCCCAACTAATTCACCCTCTGCTTCAGGTAAATCAAACGGTGCTCTGTTGGTTTCACCCACCATTGAAATTACATAAATTAAAAATGATGGAAGAAGTAATAATATGTACCAAGTTCTTTCTTGAGCAGCAACAATTTGAGAAGTGCTCATTGAACCTGCATATAAAAATACAGCAACAAAAGAAAGTCCCATTGCTATTTCATAAGAAACCATTTGCGCAGAAGATCTAAGTCCACCAAGCAGAGCATAAGTTGAACCAGAAGACCAACCTGCTAACACGATTCCATAAATTCCAACTGAAGCAATTGCTAAAACATAAAGAACGCTAACTGGAAAATCAGTTAACTGTAACGGGGTTGTTACCCCAAAAAATGAAACTTCAGGTCCAAATGGAATAACTGCAAAAGTCATAAAAGCAGTGGTGGCAGAAATTACTGGAGCCAAAATATAAACAGCTTTATCAACTGAAAAAGGAATTACGTCTTCTTTTAACGCAAGCTTTATGCCATCCATCAAACCAATTAATGCTCCACCTGGACCAACACGATTTGGTCCAACGCGCATCTGCATTCGAGCCACAATTCTTCTTTCACTCCAAATTGCTAAAAGTGTCATAACAACAAGAGTTACGAAAACGGCAACAACTTTAATAAGAGTGACCCACCATGGATCTACTCCAAAAGCACTTAATTCAACTAAAGGTAGTTTCATTAAATACTACCTTTCTGAATTGAAACTAAATCTCCATCTTTTGCTGAAAGTTTTAATTTAACTTTGCTTTCTTTACTATTTGATGGAATCCAAATAACATCATTTGTCATTTCGATAACTTCAAGTTTGATTGAGATAGATCCATTTGAATTTGAAATAATTACTAAATCATCAGTTGCTAAACCATTTTCTTGTGCAGTTTTATGACTTAAGTGGGCAACTGTTGGTCTTTGAGTTCCTGCTAAATGTTCTTCACCTTGCTGTAAAGCGCCTTCATCCAATAACAAATGCCAAGTACTTAAAATTACATTTGATTTAGAAACTGATTTAATTTCTTCATCTTTTACATTTGGTGCTTTTTCTTTTGGTCCATTCCATGCACCAAAAGCTGCGAGTTCTTGTCTTAATTCATCAATGGTTTGTAAGCCAAAATCAAAACCCAATCCTTCTGCCAACATAGCTAAAACTCTGGCATCTGTAATTGCATTTGTAGACGTAATAGCTCTTCCAAACGGACGAGGTCTTCCTTCCCAATTAATAAATGTTCCAGATTTTTCTGTCACAGGAGCAACCGGTAATGAGACATTTGCAAACTGAGTTAAGGAGTTTTCGTGAATTCCCAGTGTTACAACAAAATCAACTGCATTTAAGGCCTTACTAAATAATTGAGGATCTGGAGAATCTGTTACATCAAGACCGGCAATTATTAAGGCTTTAATTTCTCCATTTATTGCACTATTTAATATCTGTTGTTGCGATTTTCCTGGTTTACTTGGAATTTGCGAAGCATTTACTCCCCATACTGCTCCAACTTCACTTCTAGCACTTGTTTCTGAAACAGGTCTTCCCCCAGGCAAAATATTAGGCAAGGTACCAACTTCAACACTTCCTCTTTCTCCTGCTCGTCTTGGAATCCAAGCAATTTTTGAATTTGATTTTTCTGCTACTTCAACGACAGCACTTAGTAAACCAGTAATTGCAGCAGCTCTTTCTCCAACCATAATTATGGAATCTTTTGCTATTTCTAATCCTCTTAATACTTTTGCTTCATCACCAGGTTTTGTTAAAACAACTTCTGCATCAATCTTTTCCAAACCACGAGATAGATAAGGAGCGATTGCAGTAATTGAAATATTTGATTTAGATGCAGCTTTTCTTAATCTTAAAAATACAATTGGAGATTCTTCTTCGGGTTCAAAACTAACTAAAATAACATTCTTAGCTTTTTCTAATTCTTGATAAGTTACAGATCCAGCACTTCCTGCAACAACACTTGATAAAAACGCTAATTCTTCATCACTATTTACTCTATTTCTAAAATCAATATCGTTGGTATCAAGTGCCAGACGTGCAAATTTTGAATATGCATAAGCATCTTCCATTGTTAATCTTCCACCAAGTAACACTGCAACTTTTCCTTCAGCTGCTTTTAATCCCTTAACAGCGAAATCAATTGCATCTGGCCAAAGAGCATCTAATTGTTTGCCTTCACTATTTTTTACTTTTGGTTGGGTTAAGCGATTTTGCTTCAAATAGGCAAAAGCAAATCTGCCTTTATCGCAATTCCAATCTTCATTAACTAATGGATCTTCCCAAGCAAGTCTTCTCATTACAGTTTCGCGACGATAATCAGTTCTTAATGAACAACCTGATGCACAATGTTCGCAAGTTGTTGGAACTGAAACTAAATCAAAAGGACGGGATCTAAAACGATATGCAGAACTTGTTAAAGCTCCAACAGGACAAATTTGCACGGTGTTACCTGAAAAATATGAATTGAATGGCTCACCTGATGCAATACCTACTTGTTGTTTTGCACCACGTTCAAGTAATTCAATAAAAGGATCTCCAGCAATTTCTTCAGAAAATCTGGTGCATCTAGCACATTCCACACAACGTTCACGATCAAGCAAAATTTCAGTGCTTAGTTCTAATGGTTTTGGAAAAGTTCTTTTTTCAATTTCAAATCTTGATTCAGCTCTTCCTGCAGTCATCGCTTGATTTTGAAGAGGGCACTCTCCACCTTTATCGCACACAGGACAGTCAAGTGGGTGATTAATTAGTAAAAATTCCATAACTCCAGCTTGGGCATCTTCTGCCACTTTTGAAGTCATTTGAGTTTTTACAACCATTCCTTCTGTTAACGGCACAGCACATGATGGTTGTGGTTTTGGCATTCCTTCAATTTCAACTAAACACATACGACATGCTGCAACTGGAGCTAAAGATGGATGATCACAAAATCTAGGCACAAAAGTACCCATTCGTTCTGCAGCTCTAATAATTAAAGTTCCTTTTGGAACTTGAACTTGAATGCCATCAATAGTTGCAGTAATTAATTCTTCATTTTTAACTGATTTATTTTCTGAAGTTAAAGTCATCTAGCACCTGCTTTAGAAAAAATTGTTGATTCTTGAGGTGGGAATGTTAAATCAACTGGAACTCTTGTTGCTTGTTTGAATTCTTCAGCAAAATATTTCATTGCTCCCGGGAATGGTGTTGCTGCAGCATCACCCAGTGCGCAGAAAGATCTTCCAGCAATTTGTGAGCAAACATCGTTGATTACTGATAACTCGTTTTCTAAACCTTTTCCATGTTCAAATTTTTCTAACATTCCAGTTATCCAATAAGTTCCTTCACGACAAGGAGTGCATTTTCCACATGATTCATGTTTATAAAATTCAAGCCATCTTGTTACAGCTTTTACAACACTTGTAGTTTCATCAAACATCATTGGAGTTCCAGTACCAAGCATGGTTCCTGCTGCTGCTAAATCTTCATATGTCATAGGAATATCTATGTGATCTGGAGTCAACATCGGCACAGATGAGCCACCTGGAATCCAGAATTTTAATTTGTGTCCTGATCTAATTCCACCTGCATAATCCAATAATTCACTCATTGGTGTTCCAAGTGCTGCTTCATAAATTCCAGGACGATTTACATGTCCTGACACTGCAAACAATTTAAACCCAGGAGATTTCTCAGTGCCCATTGATTTAAACCAATCTGCACCGTTCAAAATAATTGCAGGCACACTTGCCAAAGTTTCAGCATTATTTACAACAGTTGGTGAAGCATAAAGTCCTGCAACAGCTGGAAATGGTGGCTTTAATCTTGGTTGGCCACGACGACCTTCCAAAGAATCAAGTAAGGCAGTCTCTTCTCCGCAAATGTATGCACCAGCTCCTGCATGTACTACAACTTCTAAATCAAATCCAGAATTTTGAATATTTTTACCAAGTAAATTTTGTGCATAAGCTTGTTCAACTGCATTCATAACTCTTCTAATAACATGAGGAACTTCACCACGTATATAAATAAATGCATGATTTGCTCTTATTGCATAAGAGGCAATTGCAATTCCTTCAACTAATGCATGTGGATTAGCCATCATTAATGGAATGTCTTTACAAGCACCTGGTTCTGATTCATCTGCATTAACTACTAAGTAATGCGGTTTGCCATCATTTTGTGGAACAAAAGACCATTTCATTCCAGTTGGAAAACCTGCTCCACCTCTTCCTCTTAATCCAGAATCTTTAACAATATTTATTACTTCATCAGGAGTTTTTTTCAAAGATTTTTTTAAAGCTTCATAGCCACCATGTTTTTTATAATTTTCAATTTCAAATGATTGAGGATCATCCCAATGTGCTGTTAAGACTGGTGTTAAGGCCATTTATTTTCCTGCCTTACTTAATGGTGCTGACATGTTTCTTTCTTTAGCAACTTTTAGACCAGCCAACATTGATTCATCAGCACCTGGTGATTGAGCATATTTTCCGTCATTTATTCCTGCTAATAATTTTTCAGAATCTGAAATTGAAGTAATTTCAACGCCTCTGGTTGATTTAACAGGAGTGCCTGATTTTAATTTTTCAATTAAATCTCTAACTTTTTCTGGAGTCATAGAATCCATAAATTCCCAATTAACTGTCATAACTGGTGCAACTGTGCAAGCTGCTTGGCATTCAATTCTTTCTAAGGTAAACATGGCATCAGCAGTTGTTTCGTCATGTCCAATACCTAAAGTTTCAGTTAATTGCTTCCATAACTCATCTCCACCTAAAAGAGCACATAAAGTATTTGTGCAAACTCCGATGTGATGTTTACCCATTGGAAATCTCTTAAACATGGTGTAAAAAGTTGCAACTGCAGCAACTTCTGCAGGAGTTAAATCTAAAACTTTTGCGCAAGCTTGAATTCCAGCTGGTGAAACCATTCCTTGAACTGATTGCACGTAATGAAGCATTGGTAATAATGCTGATCTTCTTTGTGGGTATTTTTGTGCCAAAGTTTCTAAAACTTCAAAATCAGAATCTGTAATTGATTTAATACTCATCGATCAACACCACCCATCACAGGATCAATTGAGGCAACTGCTGCAACGATGTCTGCAACTTGTCCACCTTCACCCATTGGGCCAACTGCTTGCAAATTATTAAATGAAGGATCGCGGAAATGAACTCGATAAGGTTTAGTTCCTCCATCACTAACAGCAAATGCCCCAAGTTCTCCACGTGGTGATTCAATTGCAACATAAGCTTGTCCAACTGGAACTTTAAAACCTTCAGTTACTAATTTGAAATGATGAATCAAAGATTCCATTGATTGACCCATAATTTTTCTAATGTGATCTAACGAATTACCTAATCCGTCTGAACCTAACGCTAATTGTGCAGGCCAAGCAATTGATTTATCTTCAACCATGACTGGTCCAGGTTTTAATTTGTACAGAGCTTGTTCAACGATGTTTAAAGACTCATTTATTTCTCTTACTCTGACTAAAAATCTTCCATAGGTATCACTTGTGTTTTCTGTAATTACATTGAATTCATAATTTTCATAACCACAATATGGTTGAGTTTTTCTTAAATCCCAAGGTAAACCAGTTGCTCTTAATACTGGTCCTGTCATACCCAATGCCATGCAACCTGTTAAGTCAAGAACTCCAATTCCTTTAGTTCTTGCAGTCCACACACTGTTATCAACTAGCAAATTGTAATTATCTTTTAATCTTTTTCTCAGTAATTTAATTGTTTCTTCAATTTTCTTTTCAGCACCTTGAGGTAAATCAATTGCTACTCCACCAGGTCTTACATAAGCCATATTCATGCGAAGTCCAGTAATCATTTCAAAAATATCTAAAATTAATTCACGATCTCTGAAACCATTTGTCATTGCAGTTAATGCACCAAGTTCCATTCCACCTGTTGCAAGAGCTACTAAATGAGAAGAAACTCTATTTAGTTCCATCATCAAAACTCTGATGGTATTTGCTCTGTCTGGAATATCATTTGTTATTCCTAATAATTTTTCAACGGCTAAACAATATGCAGTTTCATTAAATATTGGTGAGAGATAATCCATTCTGGTTACATATGTTGTTCCTTGTACCCAGTTTCTAAATTCCATATTTTTTTCAATGCCGGTGTGTAAATAACCAATTCCACATCTTGCTTCAGTGACAGTTTCACCATCTAGTTCAAGAATTAAACGAAGTACTCCATGTGTTGAAGGATGTTGTGGTCCCATGTTGACCACAATTCGTTCACGTTCACCAGTTGGTGCACCTAAAACTGTGTCCCAATCTCCACCAGAAAGTGTGTAAACACGTCCTTGAGTTGTTTCATATGAACCGGAAAAAATATCAGTACTCATCCGTGATAATTCCTTCTGTTATCTGGAGCAGGAATTACTGCACCTTTATATTCAACTGGAATTCCACCAAGTGGATAATCTTTTCTTTGCGGATGACCTACCCAATCATCTGGCATTTCAATTCTTGTTAATGCAGGATGTCCATCAAAAATTATTCCAAAGAAATCGTAAGTTTCTCTTTCATGCCAATTATTAGATGGATACAAAGATGTAATTGATGGAATATGTGGATTTGCATCAGAAGTCACTACTTCTACTAAAACTCTTCTGTTATGAGTAATAGATACGAATGGATAAACCGCATGTAATTCTCTATCTTTTTCTTTTGGCCAATGGACTCCAGTTACTCCCATGCACATTTCAAAACGTAATTCGGCATCATCTCTTAAAACTTGAGCAACTTTTAAAAGGTGTTCTTTTTTAACCATGAAAGTTAATTGATCTGCTTGAACAATAACTCTTTCTACAACTTGTTCAAAAGTTAATCCCTCATCTTTTAAAGCCCTAGCTAGTGCATCTGCAATTTGGTCAAAGTAGCTTCCATATGGTCTTTGTGCACTTGGTGTTTGTGAAATCGTGGTAACAAGTCCACCAAATCCAGAAGTATCTCCAGATTGTGTAGAACTTCCAAATGCTCCTTTAATTACATTTTTTAAAATAGGAGTTTCATTTGGATTGACAATTTCATTTTCACTCATGAAAGAAGGCCTTTCAATTCAATTAAAGGAACTTCTTTTAAAGATTTATCTTCTAAAGTTATAACTTCTTTTTGTCTTTGTTTACCAAGTTTCATATCTTGAATTTGATCGTGAATTTTTAATATTGCATCTAATAACATCTCAGGTCTTGGTGGACAACCTGGTAAATACATATCAACTGGAACAACGTGGTCTACACCTTGAACAATTGCGTAATTATTAAACATGCCACCACTTGATGCACAAACACCCATAGCTAAAACCCATTTTGGTTCTGCCATTTGATCATAAATTTGTCTTAAAACAGGTGCCATTTTTTGGCTAACACGTCCTGCCACAATCATTAAATCTGCTTGTCTTGGACTTGCGCGAAAAACTTCCATTCCAAATCTTGCTAAGTCATAACGTCCTGCACCTGTTGCCATCATTTCAATTGCGCAACAAGCTAAACCAAATGTTGCTGGCCATAAAGAATTTTTTCTAACATAACCTGCAAGTTTTTCAACTGATGTTAATAAGACGCCACTTGGTAATTTTTCTTCAATACCCATTTTTTATTCCCACTCAAGTCCACCGCGTCGCCAAACATAGGCGTAAGCGATAAATACAGTTCCAATAAATAAGAGCATTTCGATAACGCCAAATAATCCAAGTTGATCAAAAGAAACTGCCCAAGGATAAAGAAAAACTATTTCGATATCAAAAATAATAAATAGCATCGCAATTAAGTAATACTTAATTGGAAATCTTCCACCACCTATTGGTTGTGGTGTTGGTTCAATTCCGCATTCATAAGCTGAAAGTTTTGCACGGTTATAAGTTTTTGGTCCGGCTAAAGCGCCAGCCACAATTGAAAATACTGCGAATGCAAATGCCAGTGCACCAAGACCAACTATTGGCCAGGCAGTATTCATCAAATCTCCCTTACTGATTTAAAACGAGTTTGTTCAGAGATTCACTTACTTCAAGAAGTCTATTCTTTGACTAAATATTGGCTAACCAAGACCTTCAATTTCTTACCACTTGTGCATTTGTGCCAATGCCTTTGTTACTAAAGTTACAAAATGCTAGGCGGCAGGAGCAATCTTTGTAAGTGCAGTAATGATTCGATCAGATTTTGTCTTTCCAGATGTGCTGTAAAGATTTGCCAAAAGTTTCAAGGTAAAACGCATTAATGGTTTTGATGCCATGCCGTATTTAGTCGCAACTTGCATGATTTGAGGATTTCCAATTAGTTTGACGAAAACTCTTCCTAATGTGTAGTAACCACCTAATCTATCTTTTAACACAATTGGATATTGACGTAATTGTTTTTCTCTTTCAAATTCTGATTTAGCTTTTAAAGATTTAGAAATAACATCAGCTGCTACTTGTCCTGTTTCCATGGCATAAGCAATACCTTCTCCATTAAATGGATTTACCATTCCTCCTGAGTCCCCCACTAAAATCATTCCTTTTGCATAATGTGGTTGACGATTAAAACCCATCGGTAAAGCTGCTCCTCTTACAGGTTGAGTCATGTTGTGATCTCTAAATCCCCAGTCTTCTGGAGTTTGATCAAGCCAACGTTTCAATAAATCTTTGTAATCAATACTTTGAAATACTGGAGAAGAATCTAAAATTCCTAAACCAACATTTGAAGTTCCATCTCCCATTCCAAAAATCCAGCCATAGCCTGGCAATAATTTATTTTGATCTTTAAGTTCAAGCCAAGATTCTAAATAATCATCATCACTTCTTGTGCTTTTGTAATAAGTTCTAACTGCAACTCCCATGGGACGATCGTCTCTACGTTCTAATCCAAGAGCTAATGCCATTCGGCTTGAAACTCCATCTGAAGCAACAACAACTGGTGCGAAATGTTGCTCTAAATTTCCATCATCTTTTTTAATATTTACACCAATAACTTTTCCAGAAGTTGAATCAAAAATAGGACCGGTTACTCTTGTTTTTTCAAATAAATTAACACCTTGTTTTTGTGCAGTTCTTGCTAATAATTCATCAAAATCTGCTCTTGTTCTAACTAATCCATAATTTGGAAATCCATCAACGTCTGGCCAATTTAGTTCTAGTCGATGTCCTCCACCAATTACTCTTAAACCTTTATTACGTAACCAACCATTTTCTTTTGTTGGTTCAATTCCCATATCAAGTATTTGTTTTACAGCTCTTGGAGTTAAACCATCTCCACAAACTTTTTCTCTAGGAAAACTTGTTTTTTCAAATAAAGTTACATTTAATCCTTGTTTAGCTAAATGAAATGCAGTCGCACTTCCTGCAGGACCTGCTCCTACAACTATTACGTCTGATTTATTAGTCATTATTTACTTTTCTCTGCTTTGTGAATTGCAACAATTCCGCCTGTTAGATTCTTCCATTCAACATTATCCCAATTCGCCTTTTTCAATTGACTAGAAAATTCTTCTTGATTTGGCCAAGCTCTGATTGAATCGGCTAAATATTCATATGCATCAGGATTTGAGGAAGTCTTTTTTGCTATCGCTGGAAGGGCTTTCATTAAATATTCCATATAAATATTTTTGAATACTTTTATCGTAGGAGTTGAAAACTCACAAATAACAATTCGTCCACCTTTTTTTGTGACTCTTAGCATTTCAGTTAAAGCTTTTTGTACATCGTTTACATTTCTAATTCCAAATGAAATAGTTACCGCATTAAAAGTTTCATCTTGAAAAGGTAAAGATAAAGCATCTCCTGCAGAGAAATTAAGGTTTGGATAACGCTTCTTGCCTTCCTTTAACATCCCAATAGAAAAATCACAAGAAATAATCTTTGCCCCAGATTTAGTAAATGCTTTTGAACTTGTTCCTGTTCCTGCTGCTAGATCTAAAATTAATTCGCCATATTTTGGATTCAAAATGGAATTGGTGGCTTTCCTCCAAGAATGAGTAAACCCTAAAGCCAAAACATCATTTGTGATGTCATATTTTGCTGCCACACGATTAAACATTTCAGCAACTTCATGTGGTTTTTTTGCAAGTGTTGCTTTAGCCATAATCTAATTGTGTCAGCCCCAGGATTTTTTGCCACTTGTGGCGTTATTTTTAACTCAGTCGTAGTCTAGGAACATGTCGAATCAAACCAAAATTGAAAATTTTTCGACAACTCTTATTCGCACAATTGCACTAAGTAGAAAAATTAATTTATTAGAACTATTACCAGATAAGCCGACTAATGAAATTTTTTCTTGGGTAAGAAATAATCAAGGATTGGTTGCCTGGGGCATAACTGCTGAAGCTGAATTTAGTGGCAAAGAAAGATTCGCTAGAGGACATAAATGGTGGAAAAACTTTATAGATAACTGTGCAATTAGAGATGAAGTTCAAACTTCAGGTTCTGGTGCAGTTGCATTTGTTTCATTTTCTTATGAAATTGATGATTCAAGCGTTATCAAGGTACCAAAAATAATTGTTGGCCAAGATTCTCAAACAACTTGGTTAACTGTTATTGGAAATCAAGATATAGAAAAAATTAAAGAAGATATTTTTAATGTAAAAAATAATACGTCAGAACCACAAAGTATTACCTGGAGTGATGGTTCCATATCTGTAGCTGATTGGCAAAAAGCTGTTGAAAAAGCAGTTGAAAGAATAAATAACAAAGAACTTGACAAAGTGGTACTTACAAGAGATTTAGTTGCTCAAAGTGATAAAAAAATAGATGTAAAAAAAGTACTACTAAATTTGAGCAATGATTTTCCTGAATGTTGGACTTTTTCTGTTGATGGACTAATTGGTGCAACACCTGAATTACTAGTGAGAAAAACTTCGGACCAGGTTTTATCAAGAGTGTTAGCAGGAACAATCAAGAGAGATGATTCTGCAACTGATTCTGAAATTGAAGTTGCCCTACTCCAAAGTGGAAAAGATTTAGAAGAGCACGAGTTTGCTGTAAGTTCAGTAGCCACTGCTCTTGCACTTCATTGCACAGATATGAATGTTCCAAAAACACCAAAGGTTTTGCGTTTAGCAAATGTAGCTCATTTAGCGACAGATATTTCAGGCACTTTGGTTGATTCGGCTCCAGCGTTAGTACTTGCAGGAAGTCTTCATCCAACTGCAGCAATATGTGGCACACCAACAGGAAGAGCAAAGCAATTAATTAATGAATTAGAAAGAATGAAACGAAATAGATACACAGGCCCAGTTGGTTGGATTAATTCAAAAGGGGATGGAGAGTTAGGAATAGCTCTAAGATGTGCAGAAATCAAAGATAATTCTGCAAGATTATTTGCCGGATGTGGAATTGTTTCTGGATCTACGGCAGAAGATGAATTAATAGAATCGAATGCAAAATTTAGTGCAATGCGAAATGCATTAACTAACTAATATTTGTTTTCTTAATTGAGCTTCATTTTCTCGAGACTCTATTTTTATAATAACAACTTTTATACCTGATGGTTGTCCCAAATAATTCTTAATCTCTTCAAGATTTTTAATTTCATTCGTTTTAACATTTAAATTACTGAATAATTGAGAAAGATTAACCTCTGTAGGTGTTCCATATACTCTTTCAAAATCTTCTACACCAGATTGCTCCAAAGTGTTAAAAATTCCACCCCCATTGTTGTCAGTAATTATGAAAGTAATATCAGGAACTTTTTCTAATTTTGGAATTATGAAACTATTTAAATCATGTAATGCAGCAATATCTCCTAAGAATGCAAAAGTTGGTTTGTTGTTTACTAAGGAAGCCCCAATTGCAGTTGAAACAACACCATCAATTCCATTAACACCTCTATTCATTGAAACACTAACTTCTCCATTTGAAAATGGAGAATCATAAAAAGGTGAAATAAGTAAATCAAAATCTCTTGCTGCAAAACTAGATGATAAATGAATATGTGAATTTTTTGGTAAATGTTGAATTAAATTTTGCACAACGTGTAGATTCGATAAATTTGCATACTCTTTAAGTTCTTTTTGAATTTTTTCAAAAACTGCCAAACCTGAATCCTTCCAAAGTTTTAGCCAGTTTTCGTTTCTTTGCTTTATGGGAATCCTAAATAAACCAGATATTTTTTGTTTAGCAACAGAATTAGTTATTACATTTGGAACTGCGCAAGAAACAACAATTGAAGAATTTTTTATTAATTCTGATACTTGTCTAGATAAACCCACTCTTCCAATAGTTAGTACAACTTCTGGATTTAATTCATTTTTTTTCATGGCAAGAACTACAGAGGAATTAGAAACCATATTGTCCCCAACGCAAACATGTGGAGGTTCTACAATTACTGGCCAATCAAGAGCAGTTGATAAATCTTTTGCGTAATTTAAATACTCTAAATTCGTCGCACCAGCTACGATAATTCCTTTCTTACCTAAATATTCTGTCAAAATGTTTTCTGAAAAATTAGGAGTTTCTAACTGAGTATTTTTTGACTTTAATAATTTAAATTTTTGAGTTGGAACTAAAGGTTCACTTAAAGTGATGTTTAGGTGCACAGGAACTCGATTTTTTACTGCTATTGAAATTACTGAGTTAATTCGATCTTTTATAGCTTCTTTAGCAGATGAGGTTTCGATATTTAATGAGTCGGATGCAATTTCAATACTTCGAGAAACATAACTTCCGAAAATATCTCTTTGAGCAATTACTTGATTTGCTCCTGTTCCTTGGAATGATGCAGGTCTATCTGCAGTCAAAACAATTAAAGGAATTCCTGAATATTTAGCTTCCACAATTGCGGGAAATAGATTTGCAACTGCGGTACCAGATGTGGTTAAAACTGCGCTTGGTTTTCCACTAGCAATTGATGCACCCAATGCAAGAAATGCAGCAGATCTTTCGTCAATTCGAACTCCTACTTGAATTAACCCTTCTTTTTCTGCTTGAACTAACGCTAAAGAAATTGGACCATTTCTTGACCCAGGAGATAGTGCTACAAAATTAACTTGATTATCAATTAATTGTTGGACAATTAATTCGGCAGTCAGTGCAGATGCTGGCTGATTTAAATTTTCAGACATTAAAACCATCCGTTTTTTCTACCAAAATCAAAACATTCATTGACTTTTTTAATTAATGCATCTCTATTTGAGCTTTCGACAATTTTATTTAAATCAACACTTAATCTTTTCACTTCAACTAAACCATCTACAGGTAAAAGAGAACTAGTTGTGACATCGTTTTTAAGTAACATCCCTGTTCCTACTCCTGCAACTAAATCTGTTTTTGGTTCAAGTAAAGATTGAGCCAATGTCGATAAATACAAGCCAACGCTGGTATCCATTGAACCTGAAATCACTATCCTATTAAATTCTGCAGGCAGCAAATCTTGAAGTTTTAATAACCTATTAATTCCTCCTAAAGGAATTACTTTGACTATCAAATAGTCACAACTCTCAAGTATTTCTTTAACAAACTCCTCGACTAATGAATCATTGGCTAATCTAAAATTTTCATCAATTGCAATTGGTGTCTTTGCTTTTAGTTTTAATTTCTTGTTTTCATTTAGAGTTTTACAAGGTTGTTCTAGATATTCAATAGGTAGACCAACTGATTTATTGCTGAACGAAATTGCGTTTTCTAGAGTTAGTTCGCCATTGAAATCTATTCTAAATTTAATATTTTCAATCTTGTCACTAATTTTTTTAAGTGTATTTATTTCTTGATCAATATTTTTACCAGTTAGTTTTATTTTTAAAGTTTTACTTCCACTTTTTTTGACTGCATTAATTGCATTTTCTACATCATCTGAAACTACGATTGCATTAGTTTTAACTTTTTTAAGTTTTGGTTCAGGTAATTTTGACCAAGCCATTTCTAAAGCAGCTTGAAGCCATCTTGTTGAATGCTCTATTGAGTGATGAGGAAAAGGTGCAAATTCTGCCCAACCATATTCGCCATTTATTAAAACCCCTTCTCGAAAAGCATAGCTTTTCATTGGTTGCTTTAATTCAACTCGAAAAGTTTTTATATCTTGTAGTGCTTCATTTTTTTCTATTATTTCCATGAATTAAAATTATGGACGTTTTGGAAATTTCTTAAAATCTGGCTTTCTTTTTTCTTTGTATGCATTTCTACCTTCTTGTGCTTCTTCACTCATGTAATAAAGTAAAGTTGCATCCCCTGCTAATTGTTGAACCCCAGCTAAGCCATCATCTGATGCATTAAAAGATGCTTTTAATAAACGTAATGAAAGCGGAGAAAGTTGAAGCATTTCTTTTGCCCATTTAACTGTTTCTTTTTCTAAATCTTCTAAAGAAACAACTGCATTTACTAATCCCCATTCAAGTGCTGTTTTGGCATCGTATTGTCTTGTTAAAAACCAAATTTCTTTTGCACGTTTCAACCCAATTTGTCTTGATAACAAACTTGAACCAAATCCTCCGTCGAATGATCCAACTCTTGGACCAGTTTGGCCAAATTTTGCATTTTCAGCAGCAATTGATAAATCACAAACAACATGTAAAACATGTCCACCACCAATTGCATAACCTGCAATCATTGCAATAACTGGTTTAGGCAATCTTCTAATTTGAACTTGTAAATCTAAAACGTTTAAACGACCAATTCCTTTTTGAGCAACTTCATCATCACCCATGTAACCGTCGTCGCCTCTAATGCTTTGATCACCACCTGAACAAAACGCAAGATCACCTTTTCCGGTGAGAATGATTACGCCAATTTCATTGTCGTCACGAGCCATATCAAAAGCTTTAATTAATTCAGTAACAGTTTGTGGTCTAAATGCATTTCTTTTTTCAGGTCTATTAATGGTTATCTTGGCAATGCCCTCGGCGACGTGATACTCAATATCTCGCCATTGACCTTGAGCTTGCCAATTCAATGCCGGAACAATCGTTGTCTTTCCTGGTTCATTACTCACTAGAAATGATTCACTCTCTACGCTTAGGTATTGATGACTCTTATCTTTCCAAATCGACTTTTATTACCAATGGGCAGTAAGGCTGCTCATGAAGTAAGTAGGGCCATTTCTAATTCTTTAAATGGAAAAGAAGTTGACGCAATAGTTCCTTTTTCAAAAAGTGAGAAAGTTACTAAAAGATATGAAAATGCAATTAATATCCAAGAAGAATGCTCAATCGATTCGGGTTTAATTATTTGTACAAGTGGAACTACTGGCAATCCAAAAGCTGTAGAAATTTCAACTAAAGCATTGATCAATGCTGCAAATAAAACTAATGAGATGTTTAATGATCCAGCAGATTGGATTCTTGCAATTAATCCTGCATTTATCGGAGGATTAATGGTTTTAGCAAGAGCAATAATTAGCAATCAAAATTGGATTTATGGCTTAGATGAATCAGATAAATTTAACCCAGATCTATTTGTTTCTAAAGCAATGGAAGTTATTTCAAAAAATAGAAAAGTTAGGACTTCTTTAGTTAATGCCCAACTTTCTACTCTAGTTTCGCTGGGTCACACTGAAATTTTAAAAAAGTTTGATGCATTGCTGATTGGTGGTGGTCAAATTTCAAATTCACTATATGAGCAACTTAAAAATGAAGGTGTCAATTTAATTAGAACTTATGGAATGACCGAGACCTGCGGTGGAGTAGTTTGGGATGGAATCGCTTTAAATAATGTTTTAATTCGAATTGATCATCCTGCTAAAGATGGTGTTGGACAAATTGCGATCAAAAGTGATTCAAATGCAACTTGTTATCACGGCAAATCAATTGAAGTAAATAAATTAAATCAATCAACATTTAATAATGGTTGGGTTTTGACTAAAGATTTAGGAATATTAAAAAACAATGAATTAAAAGTTATTGGAAGAAATGATGACATAGTTGTATCTGGTGGAAATAATATTTCATTACATGCAATTGAAAATCTAATTAAAGATCAAGTCGGCGTAGAAGATGCTGTGGTGTTTTCTATCCCGGATGAAAAATGGGGTGTAATTGTTGCAGCAGTAATAGTTGGAAATTGTGAAATTTCTTTAATACAAAAAACGATTGAACATGAATTAGGCAAAGCTGCAGTTCCTCGCTTTATTAAAAATGCACTTGAGATTCCGTTACTGCCTAATGGCAAAGTTGATATAGATTCACTTAAATGACAAGTTTAAAAATTTGGTTTCAAGGAAGTAGGCCTAAAACCTTAGGTGCTGCTATTTCTCCTGTTATCGTCGCATGGGCTATTGCTTATTTTGAAAATTCATTCAATTTATATATTGCACTTCTTGCACTCATTGTAAGTATCACTATTCAAATTGGAGTTAATTTTGCTAATGACTATTCAGATGGAATAAAAGGAACTGATTCAGATCGCGTAGGTCCAGTTAGATTAGTAGGTCAGAAACTTGCATCTGCTAAATCCGTGAAAAGAGCCGCATATTTATTTTTCTTTATTGCTGCATTAGCAGGTCTATTGATAACTATCGAGACTAGACAATGGTGGTTTTTAATTCTTGGTACTGTTGCAATAATTTCTGCTTGGACTTATACAGGAGGACCTAAACCTTACGGATATCTTGGTTTAGGCGAAATTTTTGTATTTGTGTTTTTTGGCTTAGTTGCCACGTTAGGAACTATTTATGCTCAGACTTTATATTTTAAAACTTATTTTTTAATTTATGCTGTCGTGATGGGCTTTTTTGCTACCGCAATTTTAGTTGCAAATAATCTTCGTGATCGTGAAAAAGATAAAGAAAACAATAAAATCACTTTAGCTGTAAAACTTGGAGATTCAAAAACTCGCGTTTTTTTCATCTCTTTACTGGTACTTGTATATTTACTACCTCTTATTGAAATCTTATTTAATCGACTTGATAATTCGCCATTTAGTTTTATTCCATTTTATTTAGCAAGTTTTCCATTTGCATATGATGCAATAAGAAGAGTAAGAAACAAATCTATGGGAAAAGATTTAATTCCTGTCCTTGTAGTAACAGGTCAAACTCAATTATTTTACTCTTTATTAATTTGTCTGTCGTTTTACTTAGAAACTATTTAATTTTCTAAATTTCTATCTTCTTTTTCAGCTGCTGCATTGATTCTTTTATTAATTTTTTGAAAAAATCCTGAAATTGAGCTTGAAAATTGATCTCTAGATTTATTTAAAACAAACAGGCTAACGATGCCTGAAGCTAAAAATGCCACCACTATCAAAGTTAGATCCCTTAATCCAATTAAATAGCCTACGGCAGTAAAAGAAAGAAGAATTAAAAATCGTAAAAATGTATAAGAAAAAATACTTTTCATTTAAATTCCTGCATAGCTATGAAGACCTGTTACCCAAATATTTATAACAAAGAAATTAAAAATTATTGCGGTGTATCCGGCTATGCCAAGCCAGGCAGATTTAGTTCCTTTCCAGCCAATGGTGACTCGAGAATGTAAATAAGCTGCATAAATAATCCAAGTAATAAATGCCCATGTCTCTTTTGGATCCCATCCCCAATATCTACCCCAAGCATTTTCTGCCCACACTGCTCCTGAAATAACTGAAAATGTCCAAATAGGAAAAGCAAATAAAACTACTTTGTAAGAAAAATCATCAATTCGTTTAAGACTTGGTAAAGATTTCAATTTATTTTTTGTCTTTAGTAAATAAATAATTGACAAACCAAAATTTAAAGAAAAAGCGCCGTAAGAAATTATGGCTGAACTTACGTGAATCCATAGCCAAGTTGATTTAAGTGCTGGTACTAATGGACCAGATTCTGTGTACAGCACAATGACTGCAAGGCCTAATAAAATTATGGCAGGAACTGTTACAAAAATTCCCAGCCATTGAATATTTTTCTTTATTGAAACAATTAAAAAAGTAAGTATTACTGCTGTTACAGATGAAACAGCAAATTCATACATATTCCCCCAAGGTGCTCGTTGTGCAGCTATACCTCGAAGAATTAAAGCAATAACTAAAAATAAGCCGATTAGCCAAGTTAAACTCATGGCAACATTTGTAATTTTACTTTTTTTCTTTTGGGTTAAGGCAATTGAAAACAAAATTAAATTTGTCGCCAAAATAAATATTGAGAAATAAACAAAAAGATTACTTAAATTGTTTAGATTCATATTTCTCTGCTAACTTTCTTGCTTTTCTTAAATCCTAATTCGTTTAACAATTTTAAAATATCTTTCTCTAAGTCATGATTTTCTTTAGCGATTCCTGCTATTTCAATAACATTACTAGATGAGGATTTAGCAGGCATTTTGATAAAGATTTTTCTTCTTTGCACACCTAATCCAAAAATCATTCCCACCATGGCAAAGATTGCACCAAATAGTGCCAAGAATCGACCTGGCTCATAGGCGATTTGAAATGATGCAAATTGCTTAACTTCATCAAAACTAATCACATATTCACTATCTGTTGTCCAAGATTGTCCTGGTTTTAATTCTTCTAAACCAATCTGAGTCATTTTAGAAGTATCTAGTTTGTAAATACTTTGCGAAATTCCAGAATTTACTCCTAAATCACCTTGCCACAATGACATAAATATTTCAGGATTATCTAAAGCTGGAAATGTGGAAGTAGGACCAGTGACTGGATCAACAATCGCAGTTGGCAAAAACCTAGCCTCAATACCTAATTGAGGATTTGTATCTGGAATTTTGACCACTCCAGTTGAAGAAAAATTTCCATCTTGGGGCAAAAATACTACTGAGTCAGAAAACAAAACTTGTTTATTTTTATCTCTAACTGTAATAACGGGTGCATAACCATGACCTGTTAAAAATATTTTGGTTCCCATGAAATTAATTGGTTTGTTTACATAAACATTAAAAGTTTCATTGTTGTTCAAAGTTATATTGGCTTCAAATTTTCGCGGAGCACCTCTTTGAATCTCACTTCGTTCGAAATCAACTTGAAAATCATTTAGTATGAAAAAGAAATTTGGTAATTGTGTTTCAGAAAAGAAACGACCTGCTCTAAAATCATCGTATTGCGTTATTGTGTTTGAAAAACCTGTATTTTCTTTTACAACAACTGTTCCGCGGTAACTAAATAAAGCTCCAAAGGCAAGAGCGACAGTAATTATTATCAAACTAAAGTGAAAAAGTAAATTTCCAGCTTCTCTTGTATATCCTTTTTCAATAGTTAAAGAATTATTATTTAAAAAAGTTCTCCAACTTTTTTGAGTAGCTATTTCTTCAATTTTTTTTATGGAAACTTTACTTATTTTTACTTTTTGATAATTTGCAAAATTTGTAATAACACTTGGTGACTTTGTTGGTTTTTCTTTCCAGTTTTCAAAATAAACTTTTAATCTTGGAATAACACATCCAATGATAGAAATCATGAGCAATATATAAATTGCTGAAAACCAGACAGAGCCATAAACATCAAAAAAACTTAAATTTTCAAACAATGGTGCAAGATTTGGATTTTCTGATTTCCAATTATTAACTCGAATCAACGAAGCTGTTTTCTGAGGCAATATGGATCCTGGAATTGCTGCTAGAGCAACAAATAAAAGCAGAAGTAAAGCAGTATTCATACTTGTTAATTGACGCCAAGTCCATCTAATAAAGCCGAAAAAATTTAGAGGTGGCAGAACTGTTTCTGTTCTTTGCTTCGGGGATATTTGCTTACTTTTCATATGAGTGGGGTAAATCCTGCCATGAACACTCTTAGCTCAATACTTACTAAATTCCACAATCCACTAACTAAAAGTAAACCTAGAATAATTAATAAAATTCCACCAACTGTTATAAATAATTTTTGTTTTTTTCTTAACCATTTAACTGTTTTTAAAGATTTTTCAAAAAGTATTGTTAAGACAATAAAAGGAATTCCCAAGCCAAGTGAATAAGAAGCTGACAAAATTGCACCTCTAAACAAAGTTCCTTCACTAAACGCTAGTGATTGAACTGCAGCCAATGTTGGTCCAATACAAGGAGTCCAACCAAGTGAAAAAACAAAACCTAGAATAAATGCCCCAAATAAGCCTTGCTCAGATTTAAATTTAAATTTAAATTTATATTCCCTATTGAAAATATTAATAAATCCTAAATAACTTAATCCTAGTAAAATAATAATAATTCCAAAAATTCTTTCTAAGATTTCTATATTAGAAAGTAACCAGCCTCCCAAACTTCCAAAAAACATTCCTATCGATACAAAAACTAAACCAAATCCAAGTATGAATAAAAAAGTTGCAAGTACTGCTTTTGATTTAGTTATTTTATTATTCTGGTCATTGCTCATTCCCGTAATTACCGTTAAATAACCTGGCACTAAAGGCAAAACACACGGGGAAAGAAATGAAATAATTCCTGCAAAAAATGCAACAAGTATTGCTAAGAAAAGAGAGCCGTCTGTAAGTAATGTCATTCTTCAACCAGCTCTGAAATAAAACCTTGAATCAATGATTTATCAATTGGTCCAAGTTGTCTTGCTGCAACAAGACCATTTTTATCAATCAGGATTGTCGATGGAATTGAATTTGGCGGGAGTGAATCCTTATAACCAAGTAAGAGTTTTCCATCTCGGTCAAAAATATTTGGATAAGTTATTGAAAAATTTTCAATAAATTTATTTGCCGAGATCTTTGAATCTCTTATATTAATTCCAATAAATTCCACATTATTAGCTTTATTCTTTAAATAAAGCTCTTCTAATTCGGCAGCTTCTTTTCGACAAGGACTACACCAAGAACCCCAAACGTTAATCAAAACAACTTTATTTTTTAAACTATTTAAATTTATTTCAGACGATAAAAATTCAACATCTTTTAATTCAGGTGCTGGTTTTCTTTCAGTTTTGTTCAAAAAAACAGAAGTGCCATTTCCTGATACAAATCCAGATTCTGAATCACTAGAAATATTAGAAACTGGAGTAGCACAAGATGTTATTAATAATGAAATGATTAATAACTTAAAACTACGCCCCAGAAATTTTGCTTGCATCTTTTAATAGATCTGCTGCTGGTTCTTGATATTCAACTGCGACTAATGAATCACCATCGAAAACAAATGTTGTAACACTAGCTAAACTGCATTGTCTTTTTCTTGGATCATGAACAAATGATCTACCTTCAGCTGACAAGCGTGCTATCCAAATTGGTAATTGATGAGAAACAAGTAATGCTTCTTTGCCTTTTGCAACATCTCTTGCTGAAAAAATGGCGGTACGCATTCTTTCTGCAACTTTTTTATATGGTTCACCCCAAGAAGGTGTTATGGGATTTCTTAAATGCCACCAATTCTTAGGTTCTCTTAACGCACCATCTCCTACTGAAACTTTTTTTCCTTCGAATACATTTTCTGCTTCAATTAATAAATCATCTGATTCAATATCTAGATTATGTTTTTTAGCAGTTGGTAAAGCTGTTTGCTGTGCTCTTTCTAAGGGAGATGAAACCACTAAAGAAATATTCTTATCAGCAAAAAAATCTGCAGCTCGTTCTGCCATTTTTAGACCAAGATCAGAAAGTTTATAGCCAGGCAATCTTCCATAAAGAATTTTTTCTGGATTAAAAACTTCCCCATGCCTTAAGACGTGGACTTGGGTTTTTTTGGCCATAACTTCTTCTTAGTGTCTGCGACGCATTGAACTACGACGTTTACTTGGACGCCACACGTTATCGCCATTTTCAATTGCAGCTAAACGCAATTTCTCACCATGTTCTGCCAAAGCGTCAATAAGTACAGAAACATTTGGAGATTCTGCTTGCACATCAACTCTTAATCCATGTTCTTGTGCAGCTTGTGCAGTTTGAGGTCCAATTACTGCAACCACTGTTGAAGCATGTGGTTTTCCTGCAATACCAACAAGATTTCTAACGGTGCTTGCAGATGTAAATAGCACTGCATCAAAGCCACCAGTTTTAATTTGTTCTCGTGTATGAGCAGGAGGTGGTGCAGCTCTTACAGTTCTAAATGCAACTATGTCTTCTACTTCCCAACCTTTTGCTTGCATTCCTTCAACTAATGTTTCGGTTGCAATATCTGCGCGCGGTAAAAATACGCGATTAATTGGATCAAGTACTTGATCATATTTTGGCCAAACTTCTAATAATCCTTCTGAATTATGTTCTTTAGTTGGAAATAAATCTGGTTTAACACCAAATTCAACTAATGCATCAATAACTTGTTGACCAATTGCAGCAACTTTTAATCCAGCAAAAGCTCTTGCATCTAAACCATAATCAATGAATTTATCTTTCACAGCTCTTACTGCATTTGTGCTTGTAAAGACAACCCATTGAAATCTTCCAGAAACTAGTCCGTGTACTGCTCTTTCCATTTGTTGCGGAGTTCTTGGAGGCTCAACAGAAATTGTTGGTACTTCATTAGAAACCGCACCATAAACTGCCAACATTTTTTGAAAATCTTCTGAATCTTCTTTTGTTCTTGGAACCAAAACTTTCCAACCAAAAAGAGGTTTGTTTTCAAACCATTGATATTTATCGCGATGATTAATTGCATCACCAATAACAATTACTCCTGGGCCAGATTGTCTAGCTGCTTTTGCAACTACCGCAATGTTTTCCAAAGTTGAAACAATTGTTCTTTGGTCTGTAGTACTTCCATCACGAGTTACTGAAATTGGAGTTGCAGCATCGCGGCCGCGAGCAATCAGTGCACTTGCAATTGCTGGTGCTTTATCTGCTGCATTAATGATCACGATTGGAATATTTGGATCCAAATGAAGTGACCAATCTATTGGTTCTGAACCATTAATGACGTGTACTTCTTTTCCTTTATTGGCAAAAAGAGAAATTCCAGCATGAGTTGGAACTGCTGTAATTGGTGAAACTCCTGGAATGTATTCAAATTCAATTTTTGATTTAGCTAATGTGGAAACTTCAACAGATAGTCCATCTTCAACAACAGGATCTCCTGCACAAAGTCTTACAACGACAGCGCCTTCTTTTGCAGCATCAATTGCAATACGTGCTCTGACAGCTGGTGCCATTGGCACGCCATCTTCATCAACTGCTGCAACAACATCTGCATTTTCGTTTGCATGTGCTGTAGCAATTTCCATGGTGTTGACATCGGCAATAATTAATTCTGCTTCTTTTATGGCATTAATACCACGTAAGGTAATTAGTTGTGGATCTCCTGGACCTGCTGCAACATATTTTACGGGCAGCACAATAACTTTTTTCTTTGTCAATTTTTACCTTTCGCTAAACAGCTTTTCTTTGTTCATGGAATGCAAGTATTTGTAATTCAGAAGCTAAATCAACTTTTCTAACATCTACTCCATCATTTACTGTTAAATGAACTGGAGCAAAATTCAAAATACTTCTAATGCCAGCTTTTACTAAACGATTGCAAACTTCCTGAGCACTTTCTGCTGGTGTTGCCACTACTCCTAAACGAGCTTTGGTTTCTTTAATTACAGATTCTAAATCACTTAGAGCATGCACTAAAAGTTCAACAGTTTTTCCTTCAGCGCCACATTTAACTTTTGTGCCGATTAAAGTTTGATCTGCATCAACTAAAGCAACAACTTTAAATCCACGGGAGCCAAATCCGCCGTAGTGCGCTAAAGCTCTTCCTAAATTTCCCACTCCCACAATTACTACAGACCAATCGTTATTTAATCCCATTTCACGAGAAATTTGATAACGCAAAAATTCCACGTCGTATCCAACTCCTCTTGTTCCATATGAACCAAGATGAGAAAGATCTTTTCGAAGCATGGCACTAGAAACCCCGGTAAGTGCTGCTAACTCTTCAGAGGAGACTCTGATTTGATTTGCGTCTACTAATTGGGAAAGGGCACGGAAATAGGCAGGCAATCTTGAAACTGTTGCTTCAGAGATTTTTGAAGTTCTGCCAATCCTTAACTTTGAGGATGGGAGTATTGATGGCATATGTACCAAGTTACACATTTGTGCAAAAAAGCACAAATCCTCTCACAAATTAGACATTAAGAAGGGCTTTTTTTAATCTTTCTTTATCTACTCGCCAAAAATCATGTTGTTTTTCATCAACAAAAGTAACTGGAATTTCTTCTGCGTATTGGCGCATTAACCCTGGATTATCTTGTATTTCAACTACTTCAAAAGTTTCATTTAATTCACTACTTACTTCCGCAATTACCTTTAAAGCCTCATCACAAAGATGACAACCAGGTTTTACCAGGACTTTTATTCGAGGTTTTATTTAAATCCACAACCTTAAAGTGGGGAAAGCTGGCTGAGGGGAAAATCAGCCAGCCTCTACGAATGATTCGCGCAAGTATTCAGACACTGCTGCTTCCGGAACACGGAAAGATCTACCAACTCGAACAGCTGGCATGGTTCCAGAATGCACTAAGCGGTAAACAGTCATCTTGGATACTCGCATTGATGAGGCAACTTCTGCCACAGTCAAGAAACGAACTTCGCCTAAAGGTCTTTCAGAGCTTGAAGCCATTTTTGATGCCTCTTTCTTACACGTCTTAAAACCTTCCCTAAGTCTTAAGTTGCGTGTGATGTAACGGTATATCTTCGGTACTTGTTAACACAAGAGAGGAGGGGGGTAATTAGCGAGACCAGGACATGCTATTGGGTCCAAAAGAAGGGATGGGGAAATTGTGAAAAAAGTACTTATTCAACTAAAAGATCTGCAGGATGAGGATTAATCGATAATAAAATTTGTTTTGCTTTTCTTCCTGGAAGTTTTTTGAGTGTTTTTATTAAACTAACTCTTTCATCACAATGTTTTTTCAAAATTTCATAACTTTTTTTACCAATTAATTCAATTAAAGTATTTTTTTCACTTATATAAACAGGTTCATACGCTTGGTGAGCTTCTGTATCTGATGAACAATACCAATCCATGGTTTCTCCACCCTCTCCCCAATTTTTTCTTCTATATTCTTCTATGACTATTACTTGATAATCTGTTCCATTTTCATATTCTCTTGTTTCATAACTTCTTCTTATTGGTAATTGCCAACAAACATCTGGTTTTGTTTCTGTAGTTTTCACATTTTTTACCATTGCTAATTTATGTAATGCGCAACCTTGTCCTCCCGCAAATTCTGGAGAGTTCATAAAAATACAAGTTCCTTTTACTAATTTTGTTTTTTCTGCTCCATCTTCAAATTCTGTCCAACTTTTTTTATTTCTTGAATAATCTATTTTTTCCCAAAGCTCTGGAGTTAATTTATCAACCCATTTACTAACACGTTTTTTATCGCTTGGTTCAGAAAAATGCGCACCTTGATTACAGCAACCATCATTTGGATGTGTTTTATCTACACCCTTACATCCTCTACCGAAAATGCATTCCCAATTAGAAGTAAGCCAAGTTAAGTCAGCTTTGATGATGGTTTCATCGTGTTCTGGATCGATAAATTCAATCCAACTACGAGGGAATTCCCCTGTAAATTCAGTCATAAGTCAGAGCCTACTTGTATTAATAAATGATTGTGAGAAGTAGTCTTATCATCTAAGTCACAATAAAAGAGCAGAAAAATTATGAAAATTGGATTCGTCGGTGCTGGCAATATGGGTCAAGCCGTCATAAAAGGTCTAATCAAATCTGGTTTTGCACAAAATGACTTAGTAGCAATTACCAAATCAGCAGATTCAAGCAAGAAAATTGCCTCAGAATTTAACATTTATGCAAGCAACAAGATTGAAGATATTAAAGATTGTGATGTGGTATTTATTGGGGTTAAACCACAAAATATAAATGAGGTTTTACCTGAAATAAAGAAAAATTTACAAAATAATGCATTACTTATTTCAATGGCAGTTGGTGTAAAAACTGAAAGTATAGAAAAAATATTTGAAAATAAAGTAAAAGTGATTAGAGCAATGCCAAATACTCCAGCTCTTGTGGGCAAGGGAGTAACAGGTTTAGCTAAAGGAAAAAACGCAACAGAAAATGATTTAGATGTAGCACAAAAACTTTTCTTAAGTGTTGGAAAAGTCGTAGTTGTTGAAGAAAACTTGATTGATGTAGTAGCAGCTGCGTCTGGTTCTGGGCCTGCTTATTATTTTTATGTCACTGAAGCAATAACTCAAGCTGCAATTGATCTTGGATTATCGAAAGACGTTGCCCAAGTTTTAGTAAATAATACTTTTATTGGTGCTGCTCACCTATTTGAAAATTCAAATGAAGATGTAAGTGACTTAAGAAATAAAGTAACTTCACCAAAAGGAACAACTTTAGCTGCCTTAGAAAATTTAGATCAAAATAATTTTAAAGAAATTTGGAAAAAAGCGCTAACAGCTGCAATTAAGCGAGCTAAAGAAATAAGTAATTCTTAAATTATTCTGCAGCAGAATTTACTGGTGGTGAATCTGGTAAAGCTTGCTTTGCTTCACTTGTAAAAGTAAATTTTCTAGAATCACTTGTCTTTTTATCAGGATCTGCAGCTTTTCCTTCAACACCAACTACAACTAAACTTCCAGCTTTTAATTCACCAAACAAGATTTTTTCACTCAAAACATCTTCGATTTCTCGTTGAATTGTTCTTCTCATAGGTCTTGCACCAAGTGCTTGGTCATAGCCCATATCAACTAGCAATTCTTTTGCTTGATCAGTTAAAACGATTCCCATGTCTTTGTCTTTCAATCTGTTTTCTAATGAAGCAACCATCAAATCAACAATTTGTAGGATTTCTGGTTTTGTTAATTGATGAAACACAATCACATCATCTAAACGGTTTAAGAACTCTGGACGGAAATGTTGCTTTAATTCCTCATTAACTTTTGCTTTCATGCGGTCATAATTGCCTGTGACATCATCACCTGCAGAAAAACCAAGACCTACACCTTTTGAAATATCTCTACTTCCAAGGTTTGTAGTCATGATGATTACGGTGTTTTTGAAATCAACCATGCGACCTTGTGAGTCAGTTAATTTTCCATCTTCCAAAATTTGAAGTAATGAATTGAAAATGTCTGGATGAGCTTTTTCAACTTCATCAAATAGAACTACAGAGAATGGTTTTCTTCTAACTTTTTCTGTTAGTTGTCCACCTTCTTCATAACCGACATATCCTGGAGGAGAACCAAACAATCTAGAAACTGTGTGGCGCTCTGAATACTCAGACATATCAAGCATGATTAATGAATTTTCATCACCGAACAAGAATTGAGCCAAAGTTTTTGAAAGTTCAGTTTTACCAACACCAGAAGGACCAGCAAAAATAAATGATCCACCAGGTCTTTTTGGATCTTTTAATCCAGCTCTGGTTCTTCTAATTGATTTAGATAATGCTTTGATGGCATCTTCTTGACCAATTACTCGTTTATGAAGTTCTTCTTCCATACGAAGTAATCTTTGAGATTCAGCTTCAGTCAATTTTGCTACAGGAACCCCTGTTGACATTGCTAAAACTTCAGCAATTAAATCATCATTTACTTCAGCCACGACATCTAAATCTCCGGCTTTCCATTCACGTTCACGTTCATTTTTTTCAGTGATTAAAGTCTTTTCTTTATCTCTTAAAGCAGCGGCTTTTTCAAAATCTTGAGCATCAATAGCTGATTCTTTTTCTTTTCTAACATCAGCAATTTTGTTATCGAATTCTCTTAAATCAGGAGGTGCTGTCATTCTGTTGATTCTTAAACGGGCTCCTGCTTCATCAATTAAATCGATTGCTTTATCAGGAAGTTGACGATCATTTATATATCGATCAGCCAAAGTAGCTGCTGAAACTAAAGCAGAATCAGTAATTGTTACTTTGTGATGAGACTCGTAGCGATCTCTTAAACCTTTTAAAATTTCAATTGCGTGAGCCACACTTGGTTCTTGAACTTGAATTGGTTGGAATCTTCTTTCCAATGCTGCATCTTTTTCAACATATTTTCTGTATTCATCCAAAGTTGTGGCGCCAATTGTTTGAAGTTCTCCGCGAGCAAGCATTGGTTTTAAAATTGATGCCGCATCAATTGCACCTTCAGCAGCACCTGCTCCAACTAATGTGTGCATTTCATCGATGAACAAAATAATGTCGCCACGAGTACGGATTTCTTTTAATACTTTTTTCAATCTTTCTTCAAAATCTCCACGATATCTTGAACCTGCAACTAAAGAACCTAAATCAAGTGTGTAAAGCTGTTTGTCTTTTAGAGTTTCTGGAACATTTCCTCTAACAATCATTTGGGCAAGACCTTCAACCACTGCGGTTTTACCAACACCAGGTTCACCAATTAAAACTGGATTATTTTTGGTTCGACGAGAAAGAACTTGCATCACTCTTTCAATTTCTTTTTCTCGACCAATTACTGGATCTAATTTTCCATCGCGTGCTGCTTGAGTTAAATTTCTGCCAAATTGGTCAAGAACTAAAGATGTGGAAGGAGTGCCTTCATTAGGTGCTCCTGAAGTTAATGGTTCTTTACCTTGATAACCAGAAAGTAATTGAATTACTTGTTGACGAACTCTGTTTAAATCTGCTCCCAGTTTTACTAATACTTGAGCAGCAACTCCTTCGCCTTCTCTGATTAAACCTAAAAGAATATGTTCTGTACCAATGTAATTGTGTCCTAGTTGTAATGCTTCTCTTAAAGAAAGTTCAAGAACTTTTTTTGCTCTTGGGGTAAACGGAATGTGTCCAGATGGTGCTTGTTGGCCTTGCCCAATTATTTCTTCAACTTGAGATCTAACAGATTCTAAAGAAACACCTAATGACTCTAAAGATTTAGCGGCTACGCCTTCACCTTCATGAATTAAACCTAAAAGAATATGTTCTGTGCCGATGTAGTTGTGGTTAAGCATGCGTGCTTCTTCTTGGGCAAGAACTACTACACGACGTGCTCGATCAGTAAATCTTTCGAACATTTAACTTAAGCCACCTTAACTCAACTTTTGGGAGAAGTTATTTTCTCCTATATCTATAGTACGTGTCTGTATTTATTTAGCAAATTCAACCTAAATTACAAGGCAAAGCCACCTATACGTAGTAGGAAAATGTAACGTTAACTACAAGGTTTAGTGGTTCTTCACTTTTTGCAAATTATTACAAATGTTTAATCATTCTGGTGTTGCCCAAAGTGTTTGGTTTAACTTTGTCTAAATCCAAAAACTCTGCAACTCCTACGTCGTAAGACTCAAGAAGTTGTTGATAAATTTCTGGCTCAACAGGTGTTCCTTCAATTTCTTGAAAACCATGTTTGGCAAAAAATTTTGTTTCAAAAGTTAAACAAAAAACTCTTTTAACTCCTAAATTTTTTGCTTTTTCTAAAAGTGCATTTAATAATTGAGATCCAAAACCTTTATTCTTAAATTCAGGAAATATTGCAACAGTACGAACTTCTGCTAAATCTTCCCACAACACATGCACAGCACCTGCTCCGATAATTGCATTATTTTTTTCAATAACTAAAAAATCAGGAACTGCTTCATACAAGGTCACAGTAGCTTTTGAAAGTAATCTTCTTTCTGGAGCATAAGTATCAACTAATTTTCGAATAGTTGAAACATCACTTGTTTTTGCTGGTCTTATTTGAATTTCTGACATTTTATTGAGGTTTTACTAATGGGAAAAGCACAGTTTCTCTAATGCCTCTGCCAGTTAGCATCATTAATACTCGATCAATTCCCATCCCTTGACCACCTGCAGGTGGCATTCCATATTCCAAAGCTCTTAAGAAATCCTCATCTATTTGCATAGCTTCAACATCGCCACCTGCTGCAAGTTCTGCTTGCGCAACTAAACGATTTCTTTGTTCAATTGGATCATTTAATTCTGTGTAACCTGTGCCAATTTCTGCCCCAAATGCAACTAGATCCCAACGCTCAGCCATTTTTGGATCTTTACGATGTTGTCTAGTTAAAGGTGCGACATCAGTTGGAAAATCGCAATAAAAAGTTGGCAATGTTGTTTTATCTTCTAATAAATGTTCATAAAGTTCTAAAACAACCTGTCCTCTAGTCCATTTAGGATCATGAGAAATTTTTAATTTGTCGCAGTGACTTCTTAAAGTTTTTTCATCAGTTTCAGAATTTAATTCTTCACCAATTGCTTTACTTAAACCTACATACACTTTTACTACTGGCCAATTACCACTAATATCAAATTCTTTGTGGTTTCCTTCATCATCCCAATGTCTTGCAATTTCTTTTCCATAAACAGATTTTGCTGCTTCTTGAATTAAATTTTGAGTTAACTCTCTCATTTTGTCGTAATCACTATATGCTTGATACATTTCCAACATTGTAAATTCTGGATTGTGTGAAGAATCTGCTCCTTCATTTCTAAAGTTTCTATTTATTTCAAAAACTTGATCAACTCCACCCACTAATAATCTTTTTAAATAAAGTTCAGGTGCAATTCTTAAAAATAGTTCCATGTCATAAGCATTTATATGAGTTTTAAATGGTCTGGCATTTGCTCCACCATGAAGTACTTGAAGCATTGGAGTTTCAACTTCAACAAAACCTCTTGAAGTTAAACTTTTTCTCACACTTGCTACAACTTCAGATCTAACATGCAACATTTCTCTTGCTTCTGGTCTAACCATTAGATCCACATAACGCATACGAACTCTTTGCTCTGGATCATTCAAACCATGATGCTTATCAGGTAAAGGTCTTAAAGCTTTTGCAGTAATCAACCATTTACTTGCTTTAACAGATAATTCGCCACGTTTAGTTGTAACAACTTCACCTGTAAGACCTACGAGATCTCCTAAATCAACAAATTCTTTCCATAAATCCAATGATTCATCTCCAACAGAATCTGCTGAGATCATTATTTGTAAATCACTTGAACCATCTCGTAAAGTCGCAAAAATTAATTTTCCGGCTATGCGATTTAGCATCACTCGACCTGCAATTGAAACTATTTTTCCAGTTTTTGATTCAGGGGCTAAATCTTTAAATTCATTTCTAACCTGTATTAAAGAGTGATCTGGTTCAAATCCAACCGGGTAGGTATCAATTCCTAAAGCATGTAATTTAGATAGTTTTTCTCTACGAATAAGTTCTTGTTCGTTTAAATCTAAATTTGTATCTTCACCCATAGAAGTAAAGACTACTTGTTCTTATCGAAAACTAAACGTAAGCCTTCCAGCGTCAAGTCGGGTTCATGATGAGTAATTGTTCTAGATTCTTCAACTACAAGTGGTGCCAAACCTCCAGTTGCTACCACTGCAGTTACTGGACCAATTTCTGCAATTATTCTTTCAATAATTCCATCTACTTGACCGGCAAATCCATAAAGTGCACCAGATTGCAATGCTTCGACGGTGTTTTTTCCAATAACACTTCTGGGTTTAACAAATTCAACTTTTCTTAATTGTGCTGCTTTATTCGCTAATGCATCTAGTGAAATTTCAATACCTGGGGCTAAAGAACCACCTAAAAATTCTCCACTTTTACTAACAACATCAAAGTTAGTAGAAGTACCAAAGTCGACAACGACTGAAGGGCCTCCGTGTCTTGTAAACACTGCTAAAGAATTTGCAATTCGATCCGCACCAACTTCTTTTGGATTATCTGTGTTTATGGGAACTCCAGTTTTAGTTCCTGGTTCAATAATTACAGTTTTAATATCGTTAAAGTAACGTTGCAACATCCAGCGCATTTCTCTTAAAACTGCTGGCACAGTTGAGCAAAGGGAAATACCTGTTATTTCAGGTTGATTTTGTAATAAACCTTCATAAGTAAGAATTAATTCATCAGCAGTTGACTGAGAATCAGTTTTAATTCTCCAATGATTAACTAATTTTTCTTTGTCGTATAAACCAATAACTGTGTTGGTATTTCCGATATCTATTGCTAAAAGCATTTCATTCTCCTTGCAACTCCAAATTAGTTAGTTAATTAACTAACAGTTCTCAGGTCACCTCCTATATCTAACACTGGAGCTGAATGGGTTAAAGCACCTACCGCTAAGTAATCCACACCGGTTTGAGCAATTTTGAGTGCATTTTCAAAATTAATGCCACCACTTGCTTCTAATTTTGCTTTTTTATTATTCATACTTACTGCCCTATTTAAATCTTCAATTGAGAAATTATCTAAAAGAATAAGTTTAATATCGGTTTTTAAAACTTCTTGCAATTGTTCTAAATTGTCAACTTCGATTTCTAATTCAAGATCAGGATACTTATCTTTAACTTTTTCTATTGCTTTTATAATTGAGCCTGCTGCAACAATATGATTATCTTTAATTAAAGCTTGATCATTTAAACTCATGCGATGATTTTTACCGCCACCACATCTAACTGCGTATTTTTCTAAAATTCTTAATCCTGGAGTTGTTTTTCTTGTGTCTCTAACTGAGGCATTTGTGGATGATATTTCTTTGACCCATTTATTTGTTAAAGTTGAAATTCCGCTTAAATGAGATAAAAAGTTAAGCGCGGTTCTTTCAGCAGTTAATAAATCAATTGTTTTTCCACGTGCGGTTAATAGAGTTTCATTTTCTTTGACTTCGTTTCCATCTTTTACTTTTTGGTTAATTTCTATTTTGTTATTAATAGAAAGAAAAACTAATGATGCAACATCAATTCCAGAAACTACACCTTTTTTTCTTGAGACTAAATCAAGTTCTGAAATTTGAGTTTCAGGAATTGTTGAAAGCGAGGTAACATCTGTTCCTCCCATTAAATCTTCTGAAATTGCTAATTCCACTAGTGCTAAAACTAACTCAGGATTTAACTTATTTTTTCTTAAACTTTCAAAAATCTTCTCTTTAGTGGTCATATGTACCTACTTTTTAGTAACGGCAGTCTCAGAAAGTTCTAATTTACCTTCAACAATTTTTCCATTTATTCTCACAAGCCAACGTTCATCATTTCGTTGAGGAAAATCCGAACGCCAGTGAGAACCTCTACTTTCTTCTCTGCGTAGAGCAGCTTGAGCAATCACTGTGGAAACTGTAAGTAGATTTGAGGCTTCCCAACTTTGAGTTGAAGAGGCTTGGGTTGTTTTGTTTGAAATTTGAGCTAATTTTTCTAATGTCTCATTCAAGCCGTTTGCATTTCTAACCGCACCAGCACCTTTTGTGGTGGTGGATGTTATTTCTTTTCTTACAGAGCCATCAATTAGTTTTGTTGGCTTATTACTTATTACAGGATCTGTTTGTTTTTCTAAGCTATCTAAATTTTTTTCTAATCTATTTGCAACTACTAACCCCTCTAGCAAACTATTTGAAGCTAATCTATTTGCCCCATGCACACCAGTATTTGCGCATTCTCCAACTGCAAATAAGCCTTTAATATCTGTTGTTGCATCCATATTTGAAACAATTCCTCCACTTGCATAATGTGCCGCTGGCACAACTGGAATCATCTCAGTCAAAGGATCAATGCCATTTTTTCTACAACTAGCTAAAATATTAGGAAATCTTTGTAACCAAATTTCTTTACCTAATTTAGTTCCATCTAAAAATACATATGGTTTTTCCCCATTAACAATTTCTTCATGCACCGCATGAGCTACTACATCTCTAGGCGCTAAATCTTTCATAGGATGAATATTTTGCATAAATGCAACTCCTTGAGCATTTCTCAAAATTGCACCTTCGCCTCTGACTGCTTCACTAATTAAAGGTTGAGATCCCCGACTATTTTGACTAACCCATAAAACTGTTGGATGAAATTGCACAAACTCTAAATCTGCAACTCTTGCCCCAGCTCTTAGCGCTAAAGCAACACCATCGCCAGTTGCTACTAATGGATTTGTTGTTTGTTCAAAGACTGCACCAATGCCTCCAGTTGCTAGAACTACAGCTCTTGCAAGAGCTGCGCCTACTCCATCAATTTTTCCTTTACCCATAACGTGCAAAGTAACTCCACAAACTTTTTCAGTTTTATCTTTTAATAAATCAAGCACCAATGCATGCTCAAAAATTCTTACCATTGGATCTGCTAAAACTTTGGCTACTAATGCTCGTGAAATTTCTGCACCAGTTGCATCACCACCAGCATGCGCAATGCGATCTCTTCTATGACCACCTTCTCTAGTTAATGCCACATTTCCTGAAGAATCTAAATCGAAAGTTGCACCTAAATTAATTAATTTTTTAACAGCTGAAGGACCTTCTTGAACTAATGTTTTAACTGAATTTTCATCACATAATCCTGCACCTGCTTCAAGAGTGTCTTGAAAATGCTGTTCTGGTGAATCTTCTGGGCCAAGTGCTGCTGCAATTCCACCTTGTGCCCAAGCTGTTGATCCTGTTGATAATACATCTTTAGTTAATAACAAAACACTTAAGTTTTTTCTTCTTGCAGTTAATGCAGCAGTTAAACCTGCAATTCCAGATCCAATAACAATCACATCAGCATTAATAGTCCAGCCTGGATCTGCTGCATGTAATTTTTGAACTAATTCAATATTCATGTATTTGCCTTAAACATAATTGGCATATTGTCTATTAATCTCGTATTTCCTAACTTTGCTGCAATTAAAATTCTACCCAATTCATTACTTCTTAATTCACCTAAATCATTATTAACTATTTCAATGTAATCTAACTCAATCAAATCTGATTTATTTAAATAATCTTTTACACCGTTTTTAACTTCGCTTTGTGAAATTCCTTTGCTTGCCAATAAAGTTGCATTTCTTAAAGCATCAGGAATTAGGTGAGCCACATTTCTTTGATCTGAAGATAAATAAATATTTCTACTAGACATTGCTAAACCATCTTTTTCTCGCACTGTTGCAACTGAAATTATTTCTACAACAGGAATTCTTTTTTTAGCTAAATCTGTAATAAAAACAAGTTGTTGAAAGTCTTTTTCACCAAATACTGCAAATTTTGGTTGCACAATGTCGAATAATCTTGTAACCACTTCTACAACGGCTGCGAAATGTCCTGGGCGAGATTTTCCTTCTAAGATTTCAAATCTCTTATCTTCTACTACATCTAATGGCCATTGACCAGGATAAACATCTTCAGCGCTAGGTGCCCACAAAATATGAGCACCTGCAGCATGCGCCACTTTTAAATCTTTTTCAAGATCTCTTGGATATTTTTCAAAATCTTCATTTTTCCCAAATTGTTTCGGATTAACAAAATCGCTTACCACGACACAACCGTTATTTCCTATTTTTTCTTTACCAACTTTTATTAAAGCGGCGTGACCTTCGTGTAATGCGCCCATAGTCGGAACTAAGCAAATATTGTTTGCCAAACCAGTCATCGCACTTCTTAGCTCGGCATTGCTTTTAACTAATTGAGTCATGGTTGAACTCTAATAATTAAGCAAATGATGTGCTATCTCCTGGCTCATCATCGGTTTCTTTTATGCGACAAATTTTCTCTAGCCACAAAGAAAGTCCGATTAAAATTAAAGAAGAAATCCCGATTAATAAAGCTGTGATAATCCTATTCTGAATTGGTGAAAGATCTATTTTTGGTAAAAAATTTAGGATTAAGCCAAAATAAAAACCTAAAATTAAAGTTCCTGCTCTAGATCCTGCAAATGATAAAGCCACCGTTCTTGCAGAAACTAATGGATGAGGAGGAGTTTTTCGTTTTAACACCTCTTTGTTTTTATCAGTTGCACTCTTTAATCTATTGTTAAAAATTATTATCCAGTAAAGTAATGCTGCATCTAAAATAATTAGAGCAATAGCAGTGTTTAAACTTACTGGAATATAAGTGCCTGTTAAATTTTCATAAATTCTTGGTACGAAAAAGCCTATGATTGCTGCAAATATAAAAAATGCACTTAAGTTTTTAGTGGTTGTAGGTTTCATAAAATCACTAACTTACTTGGATAAATTTCTACACCCTGACAATCCATGTTTTGTAAAATCTGTTTAACTTTTCCATGTCCTATTATCTCTGCATTATCATCTATTTCATCCCAAGGTTTTAAGACAAAACATCTTTCAAAAGCTCTCGGGTGAGGAAGCGTTAATTTTTCTGTATTAAAAGTAACTTTTTCATAATCAATTAAATCTAAATCTATAGTTCTTGGTCCCCACTTTATGGTTCTTTCTCGACCAAGATTTAATTCGATTAACATTATTTTTAGAAGTAATTCTTCAGCACTAAATTCAGTTTCAAGAATTAAAACAGCATTTAAAAAATCCTCTTGTTCTTCAAAACCAACAGGTTTAGTTTTATAAACACTTGAACAAATCAAAATTTCGGAATTACTCAATCCATTTATTTCATTAACAGCTGATTGTAAATATGAAAATTTATCTCCAATATTTGATCCTAGAGAAATTACTGCTCTCATTTACTTCTTTCAACGACTATAGAAATATCTTTAAAACTGACATCAACAGGAGCGTGAGGTTTATGAAGTGTAACTTTTACCCAATCAATTTTAAATTCGCTTAATAAATCAATAGCTAGTTGATCTGCCACGGTTTCAATTAAGTTTTTGGAACCAATTTCTACAATTGATTTAACTTTTGAAATTACTGCACCATAATCAATCGCAAGTTCAATTGCATCTTTTTTAATTGCCTCATTTGTTTCATACTTATATTCAATATCAACAATGAATTCTTGTCCCAAACTCTTTTCAGTTTCAAATACTCCATGGTAACCAAAAGTTTTGATACCTGTGATTTTTATAGTGTCTTGTGCCATATGTTCCTAAAGTTGATTTACTAATCTAACTGCAATTGAGCTTGACTTAGCATCGTGCACCCTTACTGCCCAAGCATGATTTATTGCTGAATAAGTAGAAATAACTGATGTTGCTAAATCCCTATCTTCAAGATTTGAAGAATCGTTATTTAAAGAAAATGGGGCAAGAAATCTTTTTCGTGATGCCCCGATATAAATTGGAAATTCTAAATCATTAAATTTCTTTATATCTTTTAAAATTTGCCAATTATGTTCTGGATTCTTTGCAAAGCCAAGACCAGGATCTAAAACAATTTTTTCTTTTTTAATACCTTTATCAATTGCTTTATTTATTTGAGAATTTAATTCACTTATCACTTCTTGTGTCACATTGTTATATTTTGCTAATTCATCCATATTTTTTGAATGTCCTCGCCAATGCATTAAAACATAAGGTACCTCAAGTTTGGCTACTGTTTCATGCATTTTTTCATCAGCTAAACCACCACTTACGTCATTGACCATAATTGCACCAGCTTCTATTGCTGCTTGAGCAACTTCGTGTTTCATAGTGTCAATACTTATAAAAATATTTTCTTTTTTTAATTCATTTATTATTGGGATTACTCTTGCAATTTCTTCATCAATACTTATTTGATTAGCACCAGGTCTAGTAGATTCTCCACCAATATCAATCATGTCTGCACCATCTGAAATTAGTTTTTTTGCTTGAGTGATAGCTATATCTTTATCTAAAAATTTTCCACCGTCTGAAAATGAATCAGGAGTTACATTTAAAACCCCAACCACTAAACATCTTTCTAAATTGCTTAATTGTTGTGGTAAACCGCTTGGCTTTAAGCGTGTATTTTCAGTCATGCTTTGTGAGTTATCAAAGTTAAGGCTTCATGTCTTAACGCTGGTTCTTCCAAAGTTCCTCTCACCACAGATGTTGTTGTCATAGATTCTGGTTTATTAACACCACGCATACTCATGCAAAAGTGTTCACACTCAATAACCACAATTACTCCTTGTGGTTTCAGAATTCTCATTAGAGCATCAGCAACTTGTGAAGTTAATCTTTCTTGAACTTGAGGCCTTTTGGCATAAACATCAATTAATCGAGCAAGTTTTGATAAACCTGTAATTTTCCCGTTGTTATTTGGTATATATCCCACACTTGCTTTACCTACAAAAGGCAACAAATGATGTTCACACATTGAAAAAATATTAATATTTTTAACTATTACTAATTCATTATGATTTAAATCAAAAGTAGTTGCTAAAACATCTTCTGGTCTTTCATAAAGTCCTGCAAACATTTGCCTATAGGCTTTTGCCACTCTTTTTGGAGTATCTTGAAGTCCATCTCTATCTGGATCTTCACCAATACCTTTAATTATTTCTCTAACAGCATTTTCGATTCTTTTTTCATCGAAACTAGGTCTTTGCGAAGGATCAAGATCTGCAAGCGGATCAGCGGTGGGGCTTATGCGAGTTTGTTCTTGCATAAAAACTATTTCTTATTTTTATCTGTTTGACTTGCTACTGCACCACTTTTATTAGAAGTTTCATTTGAGTGGTTTAAAGAAGCTGGAGATTCATCTTCTTTTACTAAGCGAATTGGTGCTTTAACTGGACCTTTCTTAGATGGTTTTCTTTTACTTGATCCTGTCCAAGCAGGTCTTGCTGGACGTTTCTTCAATTTAGAAAATATTTTTGCAACTTCTTCTTTATCTAGTGTTTCTTTTTCTAAGAGTTCTACTACTAATTTGTCTAAAATTGCTCGATTATTATCTAAAATTGCATAAGCTTCGTGGTGAGCGTTATCAATTAATTTTCTAACTTCTTCATCAATTGCTGAAGCAACATCTTCTGAATAATCTCTTTGATGGTTTAAATCTCTACCCAGAAAAACGTCTCGACCTTCAGTGCCATATTTAATAGCACCTAATCTTTCTGTCATTCCATATTGAGTAACCATCGCTTTTGCTACTGAAGTTGCTTTTTCAATGTCATTTGATGCACCAGTTGTCGGATCATGAAAGACCATTTCTTCTGCAGCTCTTCCACCTAACATGTATGCCAATTGATCAAGCATCTGATTTCTAGTTGTGGAATAGGTGTCTTGTTCAGGTAAAACCATTGTGTAACCAAGTGCTCTACCTCTTGGCAATATCGTAATTTTGTGAACTGGATCTGTATTGGGAAGTGCTGCTGCAACCAAAGCATGTCCACCTTCGTGATAAGCCGTGATTAATCTTTCTTTGTCATTCATTAAACGAGTTCTTTTTTGTGGTCCAGCAATAACACGATCTATTGCTTCATCAAGAATTAGTGAGTCAATAAATTTCTTACCACTTCTTGCAGTAAGCAAAGCTGCTTCATTTAAAACATTTGCTAAATCTGCACCAGTAAATCCGGGAGTTCTTTTTGCAACTTCATTCAATTTCACATCTTCTGAAATTGGTTTACCTTTAGCGTGAACTTGTAAAATTCTTTCTCTACCTTTTAAATCTGGTCTTTCAACAGCAACTTGGCGATCAAATCTTCCTGGTCTTAATAATGCTGGATCTAAAACATCTGGTCTGTTAGTTGCAGCAATGAGGATGACTCCTGTGTTGACATCAAAGCCATCCATCTCTACAAGCAATTGATTTAATGTTTGCTCTCTTTCATCATGTCCACCACCAAGTCCTGCGCCACGTTGTCTTCCAACTGCATCAATTTCATCTACGAAAATAATTGCTGGAGCTGCTTGTTTTGCTTGTTCAAATAAATCTCTAACTCTACTTGCGCCAACACCAACAAACATTTCCACAAAATCAGAACCAGAAATAGAAAAGAAAGGAACACCTGCTTCACCTGCTACTGCTCTTGCTAAAAGTGTTTTACCTGTTCCTGGAGGACCATAAAGTAAAACTCCTTTAGGAATTTTTGCACCCACTGCTTGAAATTTTGATGGTTCACTTAAAAATTCTTTTATTTCTTGTAATTCCTCTACAGCTTCATCAGCACCTGCAACATCTGCAAATGTAGTTTTGGGCATATCTTTATTAATTGCTCGTGCTTTTGCTTTACCAAAATTCAGAACTCTATTGCCACCTTGCATTTGGCCCATGAAGAAAAATAGTAAAAATATAACTAAAGCAATTGGTAATAAAGTAAATAGTAAGTTAACTAAAAAATTATCTTTTGGAACAACTGTGTCATAACCATCTTGAGCTATAAGACCTCGTTCAACTTTTGCTTGAAGTAATTCTTGAAGTACTACACCTTGACCTGTAATGAAATCTGCTTTTGCTTTTTTATCGTCTTTAAAAGTCAATTCAATTCTTTGATCACGATCAATTAATTTGACACTCTTAACTTGATCTTTTTGGATAGCCAAAACTGCTTGGGAAGTTGTAATGGTTTCAGGAGCTGTAGAAGAAGAAATTACATTGCTTCCAAGAAGTACTAAGGTGATTGCAACTGTAATCCAGAAAAACGGTCCACGAAAAAACTTATTTGCTTTCATTCAAAGAAAGGGTTAAACCCAAACCTCCGTTTATCATCTACTCCAAGTGTTTGGCAAAAATTGCCTCACCTTCGATGTTACGCGTTAGGACTTTTGGGAGTAGACGTCTGGGTGCAAAGTAGCGATAGATCTTAAATTTCTATACTTTTGTGCGTAATCTAAGCCATATCCAATAACAAATTCATTTGGAATATCAAAACCTACGTAGTCAGCTTTTACATCCATTTGTAGAGAGTCTGGTTTTCTTAACAGAGTAAAAATTTTCACACTTTTTGGATTTCTAGACAATAAATTATTTTTCAACCAATGCAAAGTAAGTCCTGTATCCAAAATATCTTCGACAATTAAAACGTTTCTATCTTCAATATCTGTATCTAAATCTTTCAATATTCTTACAACTCCGGAAGAAGTTGTGCCATGGCCATAAGAAGACGCTGCCATCCAATCCATTTCTATGTTTTTAGTTAAATGTCTTGCTAAGTCAGCCATAACCATTACTGCACCGTTTAAAACGCCAACCAATAATAAATCTTGTCCCTCGTAGTCTTTATCTATTTGTTTTGCAATCTCTGCGATTTTTTCATCAATTTGTTTTTCACTTAAAACTTCTCTTACGATTTGATTTTTGATATCTTCGCTTTTCATTATTTCCTTATTAACTAGTTTCGGGATGAAATAAATCTTATTGTTTGATCAACTCTGCATGCTTGAATGAAACCAGGTAAGTCGACGTTACCTTGACCACGCCAGTTTGTAACAAGAGCATCAATAGCCTCAATATGTTCAAATGAAAAAGGACCCGGATTAACACCTGAATCTAAAGCAGCAATTTTAATCATTCTTTTTCTAATCGCAGCAGGCATGTTCACTAAGATTTCAACTTTTAATTCTTTATTTAATTTTTCATAATTTTCTATCGCAATCGCATCAAGAGCTTCGTTATCTTCTTTTAATAATCCCGAAGTTTTATCGAGTGAATCAATTGCAGAATCACCTAAAACTTCAATTAACTTAGGTATCAACTCATGTCTAACTTTTGCTCTTAAAAACTTATAGTTGGTATTTGCTGGATCTTGCCAATAAGTAATTCCTTCTTTTTCAAGAGCCTTAACTAACTCTTGTTTTCTAATATGTAAAAAAGGTCTTAAATACTTTCCAGAAACTTCTTTCATTGCAGATAATGATTTAGCGCCACTTCCTCTAGTTAGTCTCATTAACATTGTTTCAGCTTGGTCATCTTGAGTATGTGCGAGTAAAACTGCTTTTGCAGAATGTTCAATCACTAATTCTTCAAATGCTTCGTATCTAGCTTTTCTTGCTGCAGCTTCTAAACCTTCATTATTATCCTCAACTTCAATTTGTTTAATAAAAACTTTTTCAATACCAAAATCTTTACATTTTTTCATCGCTTCAATTGCAACTTCAGAGGACTCTTTAATAAGTTGGTGATCAATTATCGCGGCAATTAAATTTAGACCAAGTCTTTTGGTAACAACTTGACTTGTCCACGCAAGTGCTAATGAATCTGCTCCACCTGAACAGGCAATAATAATATTGTCTGCGGGTTCAAAATCTTTTAATAGATTATTTACTGCATTTTGTAAATTGATTGGTGGATTATTCATCAATTGCAGCGCATTCACACTTTGCAATTTCATTTAAAAGATTATCTAGCTCTTCTCTAACTTGAGTTGGTTTTTCAACTCTATTAACTAGAATTGCAAATGATAAAAACGCGTTATCTTTTGTGGTAATAGTTCCAGCAAGTGTTATTACTTGATTTAATGTTCCAGTTTTTGCTCTAACTACACCTCTTCCAGGTGAATTTTCCTCGTTAAATCTTTTTTCCATGGTTCCAAGTCCATGTCCTGTTGGAAGTCCAGTAAAAACTGGCCAAGTATCAACAGGTATTGAATAAGTAGGTATTGTTAAAAATTTTGTTGCGTCTCCTTTATTTTCAATAGTCAATTCGGGTTTCACAACAGTTTTATAAATCAAATTTGTAAAGTCAGATGGTGAAATTTTATTTGAACGACTTAATCCACTTGTGTCTGATAATGCATTATCAACACTTGAAATTCCTAAATTTTCAACATCTTTTAAAACTAATTCAGTAGCAGCATTTGTTGAAGGATCTTTCGTGGCAATATCTGATGCCACTCTAGCTAGAATCTCAGCATCTTGATTATTTGAAATAATTAACATATCTTCAATTATTTGTGCTACAGATTTTGAATATTCTGTTGCAACATCAAATGCTTCGGATGGTGCTTTTTTTCTAAAAACTAACCCATTTACTTTGATATTGTTTTTAATTAAATAAACGGCAAAAGTTTGTCCTGTAGTAATTGATGGATCTTCTGGAGCTTGGCTTGGTGCAAGTGGATCATCTAAATTAAGTGCAGAAATTAAATGAACTTCGCTACTTCTAAAGTAATTATCTAGCCAATCTGCTGGTCTTTGCAATGGCCCAAGGGATGAATCATCAACAAATAAATTAACTTCAAAAACATTAAACTTTTTTAAGTTCTCCGCAGTTTGTTTTGCCAAATCTTCTAAATCAGCTTTTCTAGGATTACTATCAGTTCCTAATTGAGGATCACCACCTCCAACTAAGTAAAGATTGTTGTCTAAATATTTAACTTTAGTTACAAATTTTGCGTCCAAATCTAAAGTTATCGAATTACTTGCTGCAGTATAAATTTTTGTCAAAGAAGCAGGCATCATTGAATCATCTGCATTACTTTCAAAAACTACTGAACCGTCAGTCAAATTTCTTATTGAGATTCCGTAACCTGTTGAATAAAGAGGATTGCTTAATTGTTTAGTAACAATATTTTCAACTAAAGTACTATCAGCGAACTTATAAACCATCGGTTCTAGAACCACAGAAGCTAATTCATTTTTTTCTTCAGCATTCGCATTTGATTGATTTAAAATCAAAGACAAAATAAGTACATTAACGACCATTAATTTGCTTAACTTCATGTTGTAATAATAAGTCAACTTAATTTCAAGCGTGTTTTGCAGCACTTAAATGGTGGTCAATGGTTGATTGACTAGGATTGTGGGGTCAAGAATAACTTCAAAGTAGAGAGCTCAGTCAACTAAATGAATGAAAATGCAGCAAAAGAAGTAAATACTTATTTAGATCATAAAGAAATCGTGCCAATTCTTGTTGGCTTAATGTCAGGCTTATTTTTAGCAGCACTTGATCAAACAATTGTTGCAACCGCAATTAAAACTATTGGCGATGACCTAAACGGATTGTCATTGCAAGCATGGGCAACAACTGCATACTTAATTACTTCAACCATTACAACACCTTTGTATGGAAAGTTAAGCGACATCTTTGGCAGAAAGCCACTTTTTATTTGGGCAATCTCAATTTTCATAGTTGGTTCAGCACTCAGTGCATTTGCAACATCTATGTATAGCTTGGCAATTTATAGAGCAATTCAAGGTTTAGGTGCTGGTGGATTATTCACACTTGCTTTAGCAATTATTGGTGACATAGTTCCACCAAGAGAGCGTTCTAAATATCAGGGTTACTTCATTGCCGTGTTTGGAACTTCAAGTGTTCTTGGTCCTGTAATTGGAGGATTTTTTGCAGGACAAACTTCAATCATTGGAATTACTGGTTGGCGCTGGGTTTTCTTAGTTAACGTTCCAATTGGTTTAGTTGCACTATTTATTGTAGGTAGAACTTTGCACATTCCAAATTTTCAAAAAGTTAATCATTCAATTGATTGGTTAGGTGCAATTTCTTTAACAGTTGGTTTAATTCCACTACTTCTTGTTGCACAAGAAGGAAGAGTTTGGGGTTGGACAAGTGTAGAATCGATTACTTGCTATGTAATAGGAATCGTAAGTTTAATTCTGTTTGTAATTTTTGAAAATAGAATGAAAGATGAAGCAATTTTGCCTTTAAGACTTTTCAAAGACAAAACATTTTCTTTTGTTTCAGTAGTTGGTTTAATTACTGGTGCAGGCATGTTTGGTGGTCTTGCAATGCTTCCGCTTTATCTTCAAATTGTTGGAGGATCTTCTCCGACAAAAGCTGGGCTTGAATTATTGCCATTAACACTGGGCATTATGACTGGTTCAATAATTTCTGGAAGAGTTATTTCAAAAACTGGAAAATACAAAATTTTTCCTGTTATTGGAACTGTGCTACTCACAGCAACGTTATTTTTAATGACTACTTTTAATGCAGATACCAAGTATTGGTGGATTGCAATTTTGTCCTACTTATTTGGAGTTGGACTTGGTCATGTGCTCCAACCAACAGTTATCGCAGTGCAAAATGCTGTAGCTAAAAAAGATCTTGGAGTTGCAACTTCTTCAGTTACTTTGTTTAGACAACTTGGTGCAACTGTTGGAACAGCTGCCTTTATTTCAATTTTGTTTGGAAAAGTGGGCAAAGAAACTCAAAGTGCATTTCAAGCTTCAGTCACAGATCCTGAATACCAAAAAGCTTTGATGGATCCAAATAATGCTTCCACTGTTCAACAATTACAAGCACTTCAAACTGGACAGGCAACATTTGATGACACTTCTTGGCTGGCTTCAGCTAACAGAACATTGATTCATCCAATTTTGGATGGCTTTGCAAATTCAATGACATATGTTTTCTTCGTTGGAGCAATAGTCGTTGCCGGTTCTATAATTTTTGCAATTCTTACTCCAAACAATAAGTTAAGTGAACGAGGGGAATCTGCTCCTGTTTCGCATTAATTAAATGGAGTATTTAATACAAGGTCTACTTCTTGGACTAGGTGTTGGTTTAGCACCTGGTCCACTACTTGCTTTAGTTATATCTGCTTCCTTACGAGGTGGAACATCTCATGGATTAAGAGTTGCATTCTCTCCCCTAATAACCGATTTACCTATTATTGTGGTTTCACTTTTTATTTTGCGACAAATTAACAATTCAGCTTTAGGTTTTTTAAGTGTTATTGGAGCAATTGTTTTATTCTATTTTGCATACGAATCTTGGGTTGCAGGAAAAAATAATCCTCAAGATTTCATTAACAAAGATAAATCAATAGGTTCAACAAAAACTACATTATTTAAAGCAATATTAACTAATTTTATTAATCCTTCTGCTTGGTTATTTTGGATGACCGCAGGAGGAACTTTGTTAGTAAACGGTTGGAATCAAAGTTGGTTAGATGCCGCAGGTTTTTTAGTAGGTTTCTATTTGCTACTTATTGGAAGTAAAGTTTTACTTGCATTTGGAATTGGTTCAACCAGAAATAAAATGCCAAGCTGGTTATATAAATTATTAGTAAGAATTGCCTCAATACTGCTCTTAGTACTTGGAATTGAGTTAATTCGTTCTAGTTTGGGTTACTTCTAAAACTCTTTCTTTTCTTGTTTTTATCATTAAATCTAGTTTTTCTATTTCGATCTTGATTTCTGCCTCTGCTTCGGTTTCTATTTCTATTTCTGTCACGATTAAAACTTTTCTCTTTATCTTTTTGTTTCTCAACTGGTGCAACCCAAGCAACTCCACTTGGTTTTTTCGCGCCAGTAATTTCACTTAATTCAGGACTTTGAGGTTTAATGCGGACAAATTTAGGATTTATTCCAACATGAGTCATTAATTTTCTAATTGTGTTTTGTTGTTTCAAATTACATAAAGTAACTACATGACCAGATTCTCCTGCTCTTGCAGTTCTACCTGCTCTATGTAAATAATCTTTTGCTTTTTGAGGAGGATCGATATGTACTACTAAAGAAATATCTTCAACGTGAATTCCTCTTGCTGCCACATCTGTGGCAACTAATGTATTTAATTGTCCTGATTTGAATTTAGCTAAAGTTTTGGTTCTAACTGATTGTGATTTTCCTCCGTGCAAAGATCCAACTGCAATTCCTTGAGATGCTAAACGGGTTGATAATTTATCTGCACCATGTTGGGTTTTAACAAACATAATTGTTTTACCATCTCGAGCTGCAATATTTGCCACAATTTCATCTTTGTCATTTGGATGAATTACTAAAACATGATGAGTCATAGTTGAGACACTTGCTTTATCTGAATCAACAGAATGAACTACTGGGTTATGTAAATATTTTTTAACTAAAACATCAACGTCTCTATCTAAAGTTGCTGAAAAAAGTAATCTTTGACCTTTCTTTTTACAAGCATCTAAAATTGCTTTCATATCTGGTAAGAAACCCATATCGGCCATTTGATCTGCTTCATCTAAAACCACAATTTCAACTTCATCTAACACAACGTGTTTCTTTTCCATAAGATCCATTAATCGTCCTGGAGTTGAAACCAAAATTGGAACAGCTTTTCTTAATGCTTGAATTTGTGCACCGTATGGCATGCCCCCTGCAACCAACCTTGAACTTAAATGAACTGATGGAGCAAGTGAATTAATCACATCATTAATTTGCATCGCTAATTCTCTGGTGGGAGACAAAATTATCGCTAAAGGATGATGCGCCTTTGCTTTTCTATTTGCAAGTTTTGTCAAAACTGCTAAACCAAAAGCTAAAGTTTTTCCCGAACCAGTTTGTCCTCTACCTAATACATCTTTTCCACCAATTGCATCTGGTAATGCTTTAACTTGAATTGGAAAAGGTTCAATAATTTCCATTTTGTTTAAAGTTTTAACTAGCGCGGGATTTACTCCCAATTGATTAAATGTCAAATTATCTTCTTTAATATTCTTTATTTAAATTCTTTTACTCGTAATTTGAGCAAACATACTTGAAATGATTGATATTAAAATAGCTCCGAAAAAAGCTGACCAAAATCCTTGAATGCTTAAAGAATCTGTTAATCGATCTGTAATTAAGAGCATCGAAGTATTAACTACTAAAAGAGATAAACCTAAAGTTAAAAAAGCAAGTGGCATAGTTAAAACTTTTAACAAAGTACCTAAAGTGGCATTAATAATTGCCAGTACTAATGCGATTATTAGATAGTTTTTTAATCCACCTGTTACTTCAATTCCGGGAATCAACATGGTGGTTATCCAAACCCCAATTGCAATTCCTACGATTCTAAACAAAAATTTCATATGACTTAATTGTCTCACATCAACATGAATAAGTTATGTAGTGATTAAATGGATGTGAGTAATCTTTACAAAAGTAGAGGATAAATGAACAATAAGTCACCTAAAATAAAACCGCTTGAAACTTCAGGAATTTTTCAAGTGACTTTAGGAACAATTCTTTTCTTCATCGCAACCGTTGTAATTTTTGCCAATCCATCAATAACTGGAAATGTTGATTCAACCCAAGCGTTAAGGGTTACTATTTTAGGATTTCTCTTAGGTCTTTTAGGTCTACGAATTTTATTTAGACGCCAAAAAAGATTAAAAAAATCTAATTAGAACTTTCTTCGTCAAGTTCTGCCTCATCAATTAAATCAACTTCAGTTTCTAAATCATCAACTTCTAAATCTGCAATTTCATCTTCTGCTTCAACTTCCATTTGATCATCAAGATTTTCATCATCCAAAACAGTTTCTCCTGTTGGAATTGAATGAAGTGTTGCAACTATTTCACTGTGTCCACCACATCCATGATCTAATGAAACAACTTTTCCGTCTTCAACCGAAAATTTATTAGTGCAAACTCCAAACATTTGTCCCAAAGATCCAGAAAGTGAAACATAAAACCCACAAGTAAAACATTGTTCGGTAACTGCTTCTGCGATTGCAGAATTTGGTCCACGATCGCCCTTATGCCAACGTTCAGCTGTTTGATCTTTACCAAAAACAGATAAAACTCTTTCTCTAGCAAAACCGATTTCGAAACCTTGTGGAGTTAATGTTTCTTCAAATAAATCTTCAACACCTGAATAACCTGGAACTAATCTCTCATCTGTTTTTGAAGTTGGTAAAACATCACCAACACCGATATCTCCAGCTTCAACTCTTTGCTCCCAAGGAATCCAAGCTTTGGCAAGTAATGCACCTTCTCCTGGAATTAAAACAATTTCAGAAACTGTCACATTGCTGTTCTCATCACTTGTGGCAAGTGTTACGGCCCAGTACCAACCTGCATAAGCTTTATCAACACATTTAAATTTATGGGTTAAAACATTTTCGCCTTCAGAAACAAAACCTAAATACTCACCAACTCTTGATTCTGTAATTTCTTCAATCAATTGTTCGCGAGCAAAATCTTTTGCTTTATTTAATTTATTTTCTAAAGTAGTTGCCACGATTAGTGTTTCAACAATTCTTGATAATTATGCGTCTAGATCGTTTGCAACAGCTCTTAAAACTGCAGCAATTTTGCTTGCAGAAGAATCATCTGGATAACGACCTCTGCGCAATTGGTTTGAAACGCCATCCAACAATTTGATTACATCTTCTAATGTGGCAGCCATATCGTCTGTATCTTTTCTGCCAGCTTTAGCCAAGCTTGGTGGAGTTTCTAAAATTTTTACTTGTAGTGCTTGTGTGCCACGTCTACCCTCGGCAACACCAAATTCAACTCTGGTTCCAGGTTTTGGAATAACACCATCAGGCAATGCTGTTACGTGAACGAAAACATCTTCGCCTTCATCGGTTTCTAAAAATCCGAAACCTTTTTCCACGTCGTACCATTTAACTTTTCCTGTTGGCACGAGCAATCACCTCTAATTAATTAGTAGTTTCTTCTTCACGACCTGTTTTGGCCGTAATCTCTAGGGTAGCGAATCGGATTTCTACCTCACAACTCCGCGTATACAACATAGAAATAAACGGGCTGGCCAAAACCCCTTCCCACTAACTTCGGTAAACTTGTCCGGATGTCTCCAAAAACTGCCGCAAGCCCTAAGGCGAGTAAATCTAAAGACGATAAAAAAACTTCCAAAGTAACTGCTCAGGATCCTGGCACTTTGGTGGATGCATTACGCACTCAAGATGAACACAGTTTGCGTTTGATGCTGATTCAACGTCCAGATTTAGTTCACCCAGTTCCAACCGACATGGCAAAACTTGCTGCACGTGCAGCGACTAACTCATCAGTTACCAGAGTCTTGGATCGTTTAGATGCTTGGACAGTAGGTGTGGCAGAAATTATTTCAGTTCTTGATGAAATATTTACTAAAAAAGATTTACAAAATGTATTAAATAATAATGAAAAAATTGATGAAGCTTTAGAAAAATTAAGACTTTTAGCAATCATTTGGGGTACTGACGAAGGAATGCGTTGTGTACCAGTTCTTAAAGAAGTCGTAGCACCACATCCTGCAGGTTTTGGACCATGCTTTATTCATGAAAGACCAGATTTAGATGCTTTAGCAAGTAAAGAACGTTTAACTCAAATTATTGAAAAAGGCCCAAGTGATACTCAAAAAGTATTAGATGAACTTTTATGGGGACCTCCTGTCATAACTCTTTCAAAATTAAATAGAGATGCAGGAATTACTAGTGCAAAAAATGGTCATGAATACTTAATGGCTCATGGTGTCCTAGTTGCAACTGCTCGCGATGCATTGACTTTGCCGAGAGAAATTGCCACAGTATTAAGACATCCCAATTATTTACCTGAAGAACTTTCAAATAAAAAAGAAATTAAATCCAAAGCACAAAGAGATCCGCAACAAGTTGATCGTGCTGCAGGTGGTGCAGGTTTACAGTTTGTGCAACTAGTAGAAGAACTTTTAGATAACTGGGGTGAAACTCCTCCACAAGTTTTAAGAAATGGTGGGCTTGCCCAAAGAGATTTAACTATTGCTTCAAAAATTTGTAATGAAGATGAAAATATTGCAGCACTTTTAGCTGAAGTTGCTTATTCTGCAGGACTATTAGCTGCAGGAGATGAAAAGGAACAAGTTTGGTTACCTACACCTGCTTTTGATGTTTGGCGAACAAAAAAAGTTGAAGAACGTTGGGCAATCTTGGCTGAAGCTTGGTTGACCACAACCAGAGTTGCTTCTTTAGTTGGAAAAGTTGGCGAAATAAGAATTAATGCATTATCTCCAGAAGTTGATAAACCACTAGCACCAGAAATTAGATCTTTAGTGCTTGATGCCATGTCATCACTAACTCCTGGTTTAGAACCAGACCCTGATTCAATAATCGAATTTGTTTCATGGCTTCGCCCAAGAAAAGAAAAAGAAGAAATTAAAGTTTTAGTAAATGCAATTTTGCAAGAAGCAAATGTAATTGGAATTAGAGGATTAGGAGTACTTGCCACAACTGGAAGAGCGTTAGGAGAAATGCGCTACACAATGCCATCTCCAGAAGCAAGAACAGCAGCCGCAAGAGCTGCCGTTGCAGATCCAAAAGGTTATGCAGTTAAACCAGATCAAATGTTAGTTTCAGCAATTTCACCACTATTGCCTGATGCAATTTCTAATTTTGTTTTGCAAGCAGATTTGACTGCCGTAATTCCAGGGCCTCCTGCAACAGAAGTTGCTTCCGAATTAAGAGTTATGGCCTATCAAGAATCTCGTGGAGCTGCTCAAGTTTATAGATTTACAGAAACATCTTTACAAAGAGCGATGCAAAGAGGTTATTCTGCAGAAAAAATTCTTGATTTCTTAAAAAAATATTCCACAACAGATGTTCCACAACCTTTGGAATATTTGGTTAATGATCTAGTGAGAAAACTTGGTGATATCAAACCAATTGATGAACCTCTTGATGATGCAGTTCCTGCACCAAATGAAAGAAGATCAATTGTGAAAGTTAGACCAAGACCTGCACCAGATGGCGCTCCACCAGATGCAGCACTTTTAGCTGCAGCAATTAAATCATTAAAAGCTGGAGAAAATCCAAAAGCAAAACCTGAAGTTGCTACAAAGACTCCAGAAAAAATGCCAGCAAACGAAGTAGCAAAACTTTTTAGAGAAGTTGTTGAAGAAGTTGTCGCAGGAACTAAATCAAGTGATGCAGTTTTAACTATTACTTATATTGACACGCACGGCATAAGTTCTGATCGTTTAGTTGAACCAATTAGATTTGAAGGTGGCTTATTAACAGGATTTGATTTAACAGATTCACGAATAAGAGATTATGCAATTTCTCGAATTGCAGGAGTGGCAAAAGGTAAAAAATAATGACTGACGGTCCATTAATTGTTCAAAGTGATAAAACTCTATTACTAGAGATTGATCATGAATTAGCTCAAGAAGCAAGAAGAGCAATCGCTCCGTTTGCTGAATTAGAGAGATCTCCTGAACACGTTCACACTTACAGAATTACTCCACTTGGATTATGGAATGCAAGAGCAGCTGGATTAGATGCAGAAAGTGTGGTTGACACACTTCTTAAATATTCAAGATATGCAGTTCCCCACGGTTTATTAGTTGACGTTGCCGAATTAATGGATCGTTATGGTCGTTTAAGTCTTAAAAAAGATCCTGCTCATGGATTAATTCTTCACTGTGAAGATCTCCCAGTAATGGAAGAAATATTAAGAAGTAAAAGAATTCAACCTCTAGTTGGTCAAAGAATTGATGATCAAAATATTGTGGTGCACCCATCAGAACGCGGACAACTTAAACAACAATTATTAAAACTGGGTTGGCCCGCAGAAGATTATGCAGGTTATGTGGATGGCGATGCCCATGCAATTGAATTAGTACAAAAAGGTTGGGAATTAAGAAATTATCAAGACATAGCTTCTGAATCTTTTGTTCATGGTGGATCTGGAGTTGTAGTACTTCCTTGCGGTGCTGGAAAAACAATAGTTGGTGCAAGTGCAATGTCTAGACTAAAAACCACCACATTAATTCTTGTAACAAATACAGTTTCTGCAAGACAATGGAGAAGTGAATTATTAAAAAGAACAACTTTGACAGAAGAAGAAATTGGTGAATATTCAGGTTCTAAAAAAGAAATTAGACCTGTCACAATTGCTACTTATCAAGTTTTAACTACAAAACGAAAAGGAACTTACGCGCATCTTGAATTGTTTGATGCCAAAAATTGGGGCTTAATAATTTATGATGAAGTTCACTTACTTCCAGCTCCAGTATTTAGATTCACTGCAGATATTCAATCAAGAAGACGTCTTGGTTTAACTGCAACTTTAGTTAGAGAAGATGGAAGAGAAGATGATGTCTTTTCTTTAATCGGTCCAAAAAGATTTGATGCACCTTGGAAGGATATGGCAGATCAAGGATGGATTGCTCCAGCAGATTGTGTTGAAGTAAGAGTTACCTTGCCAGAACATGAAAGATTAACTTATGCAACTGCAGAACGAGAAGATAAATATCGTTTAGCATCAACTACATTGTCAAAAAATAATGTGGTGGAAACATTAGTTGCAAAACATAGTGATGATCGTGTTTTAGTAATTGGCCAATACTTAGATCAGCTTGCAGAACTTGGTCAACATTTAGGTGCACCTGTTGTCGATGGCTCAACACCAATAAAAGAAAGAGAAAAACTTTTTGAAAGTTTTCGTTCGGGAGATTTAAAAGTATTAGTGGTAAGTAAAGTTGCTAACTTTTCTCTTGATCTTCCTGAAGCAGGAGTAGCTATTCAAGTTTCTGGTTCATTTGGTTCAAGACAAGAAGAAGCTCAAAGACTGGGTCGCGTTTTAAGACCAAAAGCAGATGGTCGAACTGCAAGATTTTATGCAGTGGTTTCAAGAGACACTATCGATGCTGATTTTGCAGCGCATCGCCAAAGATTCTTGGCAGAACAAGGATATGCCTACAGAATTGTCGATGCAGCAGATGTTTTATCTGGAAATGATCCAAAATCAAATTAAATCTAAAGTAATCAATCGTTAATTTGATTGTTAAATCAATCAATTTTTATTAACTGATTAGAATTAACTTATGCCTGAAAACACTTCCCAAGATTCTTATGCGCTGATGCGCTCCGAGATTCATCATCTGGGAGTTTTACTTGGACAATCTTTAACTAGACAAGAAGGTAATCAACTATTTGAATTAGTTGAAAAAATTAGAGTTTTATCTAAAGATAACCCATTGGAAGTTGCTCAAATTCTTGCTCGAATTGATTTAGATTCTGCTATCAAATTAGCCAGGGCATTTAGTGTTTACTTTCATTTAGCAAACATCACAGAACAATTTTTTAGATCAAAAGATAGAGCAACTGAAAAACAACTTAATGGTAGTTGGCTATCGCAAATGGCAGAAAAAATTAAAAATTCTGATATTGATCCAAACACCGTGGCAGATGCTTTTAAAAATTTACATGTTAGACCAGTTTTTACTGCACATCCAACAGAAGCGTCAAGAAGAAGTGTGCTTTTAAAATTAAAAAGAATTGCTGAATTATTAAATGAAAAATATTCAAATACATCAATTACCACAGTTACAGATGATCAATTCTCAGAAATAATTGATCTACTTTGGCAAACCGATGAATTAAGACTTGAACGTCCTGAAGTGTTGGACGAAGCAAGAAATGCCATGAACTATTTAGATGATGCAGCCCTTGGTGCTTTACCTGAAGTATTACAAGAATTAAACCGTGTAGCAAAAGAATTGAATGTGGATCAAGTTTTAAATCCCACAGATACTCCTTTGGAATTTGGATCTTGGATAGGTGGTGATCGTGATGGAAACCCATTTGTTACCCCTGAAGTAACAACTAATGTCTTAACTCTTCAAAGAGGACATGCCATTCGAGATTTGCAGAAAATTATTAAACGTTTGGCTGAAGATTTATCAATTTCTGATCGAATTTCTCCAGCCGATGATGAATTATGGAATTTTGTGGAAAAAGATCTAACAACTTTGACAGATCTTGATTCAAGAATGAAAAGAATTAATGCAGAAGAACCTTACAGATTAAAGCTTTCCGTAATAAGTCATAGATTAGAAAAAACTAGACAAAGATTTGCAAATAAAACTGCACATGTTGAAGGTGTTGACTATGCAAGCCAAAAAGAATTCATCAATGATTTAACGCAACTTTATGATGCTTTAAATAATGAAAAAAGTGAATTAATTGCAAACGGAATTCTTGGAAAAGCAATAAGAACTGCTTCTGCAATCGGTTTACAACTAGCCAAATTAGATGTCAGAGAACACTCAGAAAAACATCATGAAGCACTGGCTCCCTTAATTGATCGAGCAAAATTAATTGATAAACCGTATTTGTCTTTAAAAAAGGCAGAAAGATTTGAATTACTTGCCCAAGAATTAGATTCACCAAGACCTTTAGCTGCTACTCCACTTGGCACAACACCAACTGCTTTAACAGATCCAGAACATATTAGAACTTATTCAACTTTTGGAGCAATTAATCAAGCTCTTTTGCAATATGGAGATGAGGTAATTGATACCTACATTGTGTCAATGACTAAAGGACCAGATGACTTAATGGCTGCAGTATTACTTGCCAAAGAAAATGGATTAGTTGATTTAGGGGCAAGAATTGCCAAAATTAATTTTGTTCCATTATTAGAAACTGTTGATGAATTAAGAAATGCAGGAGATATTTTAGAAACACTTTTATCTACTCCTTCTTATAGAGTTCTAGTTTCTTTAAGAAATAATTTGCAAGAAGTAATGCTTGGTTATTCGGATTCAAATAAGGATGCAGGAATCACAACTAGTCAATGGGAAATTCAACTTGCCCAAAGAAAATTAAGAGACGTTGCATTAAAACATGGAGTTAGATTAAGAATTTTTCATGGCCGTGGTGGAACAGTTGGAAGAGGTGGTGGACCAACTCACGATGCAATTTTAGCTATGCCATGGGGTGTAGTCGATGGCGAAATGAAATTAACAGAGCAAGGTGAAGTTATAAGTGATAAATACTTACTTCCACAATTAGCAAAAGAAAATTTAGAATTATTAGTTGCAGCAACGCTTGAGGCAACTTTATTGCATGCTGCCTCCAGAGTTAATCAATCAGATTTAGATCAATGGGATCAAGTAATGAATAAAATTAGTCTTTCAGCTCAAGAAAAATATAATTCACTTACTAAAGATCCTGATTTAGCAAATTATTTTGCACTTTCTACTCCTGTTGAACAATTAGCAGATCTTCACCTTGGATCAAGGCCTGCAAAAAGACAAGCAAATGCAGGTATTGAATCGTTAAGAGCTATTCCATGGGTGTTTGGTTGGACTCAGTCTCGTCAAATTATTCCTGGTTGGTTTGGAGTTGGCACAGGAATTAAAACTGCTCGAAGTGAAGGGTTTGAAGAAACTTTGCGTCATATGTCTAAGAATTGGGCTTTCTTCAAAAACTTTATAAGTAATGTTGAAATGACTGTTGCAAAAGCTGATATGAAAATTGCGCAACATTATGTTAATGAATTAGTTCCACAAGAATTTCATCACATGTTTGACAAAGTTAAAGAAGAGTATGAGGAAACTAAAAAACAAATTCTTTGGATAACTGGAGAAACTGAAATATTAGAAAATCAACAATCATTAAAAAAGACATTGCAAATTAGAGATACCTACCTTTTACCGTTGCAATATTTACAAGTTTCACTTTTGAAAAAAGTGAGAGATTTAAATCAAGTTAATGATGATATTGATCCTTTATTGAGAAGAACTTTGTTATTAACTATAAATGGAATTGCTACAGGCCTAAGAAATACTGGTTGATTTAAACTTAGGTTAGAGAATTTGCTGATCTAGCAACTCTAGCCATATCGTCTAAGGAATCTTCAAATAAATTTATTATCCCAACTATGCGTAAAACATCTATTGCTTCATAAGAACCATTAAATAATAGAGCAGTGATTCGTCTATGTATTCTGTCCCCATCGTCTTCAATTTTGTTTGCTAGTGCAAAATATTGATCCATTTTTTCTTCATCCCCAATTAAATTTAAATTCATTAGAGTAATTTCAGCTAAATTTTTTACAGCTTGAACTAGATCATTTGTACCTTGAGGGAATTCTCCTACATTGTGCAAAATAGTTAAATCTGAAGCCTCTTCCAATGAATCAATTGCATCATCTAAATAATTTGCAAGATCTAAAAACTGATCTCTTATTTCTACAGATGAATCTACTTTACTTATTTTCTTTACAATTTTTACTAAAAATTTGTCAGCTTGATTTTCAATTTCGCTGACTCTTCGAGATAACTCGGCTCTACTTTCTTTCGGAGTGTTAACAATGTCAATTATAAAATCAGAGGCTTTAACTAATTCTTGAGCCAGTGGAATATAAAAATCTTGAATTAAGGATTTAGCATCCTTTGATTTCATGAAACTCCCTAATTCAATTGAACTACCTTGGAAGCCTGGGGGCCGCGTTGATCGGAATCTAAGTCTAATTCGAAACTGACTTTATCGCCAGGTTTAAGAGTTCTTAAACCGTCTACCTGAATTGCACTTTCTCTAACAAATATTTGAGAGCCATCGACTGCTTTAATGTAACCGTAACCTTTTTCAGAGTTGAACCACATAACTGTGCCCTTTGGCATTTAGTGCTTAACTCGTTTCTTAAGAATTAAAGTTGAATACCAAGTTTTCTGGCAGATCTATTTCTTGCTCTAGCATTTCGCATTCTTTGCAATCTTTTAATCAACATTGGATCAAAGCTCATTGCCCCTGGATGATCAACTAAAGCGTTAAGCACTTGGTAATAACGAGTTGCGCTCATTCCAAATAGTTCTCTTATTGCTTGTTCTTTAGCTCCTGAATATTTCCACCATTGGCGTTCGAATTCTAAAATTTCTTTATCTCTTGGTGTTAGTTCAAAATCGTTATTGCCGGGGGAAAGTGATGCGGCATCCATTATTTAAATATTCTCCTAAAAGTCTTTTTCTTATTAAATTTTTAAGCCTTCCCTATCGTATTTAATAAATCAGGTAAAAGTATGTGATTACGCGTTTGGTCGTGTCGGATTAATCACTTGTTTAACATTTGCTAGTTATAGGCGTTAACTATGTGACTCGGGTGTTATTGATGTGACAGAATAGAAAACTCATGTCACAAAAACCACCTTTAAATACTTGGTTACCCTCTTGGATTTTTTTAAGTATTGTTTGGGGTTTATCTTTTCTATTTATAAAAATTGCTTTAAATGGCCTATCGGCTTTGCAAGTAGCTTTTGGTCGAGTAGGGCTTGGTGCAATTACTGTTTTAATTATTTTACTTTTTTTAAAGCAAAAATTACCTAAAACAAAAACAGCTTGGATCAGAGCAAACATAGCTGGTTTTTTTCAGCACACCGCACCATTTGCTTTAATCGCTTTTGGTGAAACTCATGTCAGTTCAGTATTAGCTGGTATTGGAAATGCGGCTACTCCTTTATGGACTGCACTTTTTGCAATCATGTTTATTCCTGCTGAAAAAATTACGAGAAATGAATACATTGGAATTTTGATTGGCTTTGCAGGAGTTTTAATACTTCTAGGTATTTGGGAAGGCTCCAGTGCAGAAAGTGATTTAATTGGTTTACTTGCAGTTTTAATCGCAACTGCATGTTATGGAGCGGCAGTAATTTATACTCGCGCAAAAGTAACTATTTTGAATCTTTCACCATCATCATTTATTGGAGCGCAACTTACTTCTTCTGCATTCCAACTTTTTATACTTTGTTTAATTTTTAGTCCACGTGTTGAGGAAATTAATAATCTTAATCTTTTATCTATTTTCTTTTTAGGAATTTTTTCGACCGGTTTTGCTTTTCCGTTAGTTTACAAAATTTTAAGAGATGTTGGAAGTTTAGCTGCAGCAACAATTACTTATGCAACTCCAATTATTTCAACAATTGCTGGATTTTTTATTTTAAAAGAATCTCTTCATTGGTATCAACCAATTGGTGCTTTGTTAATTTTGTTTGGCGTTGCAAAAGTGCAGGGAATTAAAATAACTAGTATTTGGAGCCGATGAGGGGACTTGAACCCCTAACCGCCCGATTACAAGTCGGGTGCGCTACCAGTTGCGCCACATCGGCAAGATTTAAAAATCTTTAGACTAATCGAGTTTACGCGATAGCGTTAATGAATAAAGTGCCACACCTGTTGCTACGGCAGCATTGAGAGATTCTATTTTTTTACTCATCTTTATTTTGACTCTTAAGTCACAAGTTTGAGCAACTAGTCGAGAAACCCCTTTGCCTTCTGCGCCAATGACAACTATCAATGGTTTGGAAGCAAAATCGGGGTCGACTTTTTCTAAAGAAGTTTCACCATCGCCATCTAAAGCAATCGCAAAAAATCCTTTTTCTTTTAATTCAGTAATTGTCCTAGTTATATTTACTACTTGACAAACTGGCACGTGAGAAAGCGCACCAGCCGCTGTTTTCCAAACCGAACCTGTAATTCCAGCACTTCTTCTTTCTGCAATAACCACAGCTGTTGCATTAAAACCGGCTGCAGAGCGAATTACTGCTCCTAGATTTCTTGGATCTGTTACCCCGTCAAGAAAAATTAATAAAGGATTTTCTTTATTTTGAGCAAGAACTTCCTTCAAATCTTTATATTTATAACTTGCCACAGCTAAAGCAACGCCTTGGTGATTGATGTTATTGGTTAAGCGATCAAGTTCTTTCCTATCTACTTCTAAAACTGAAATATTTTTACTTGAAGCAAGTGTCAAAATTTGTCTTACTTTTTCATCTATATCTATCCCACTTGCAATTCTTAAAACCACTGCTTCCACGTTTTCTTTCAATGCTTCTAATACTGGATTTCTTCCTAAAATAAAGTCTGAAGCAGGTCTTCTTTCTTGATTAGAATTTGAAGTTGATTTTGGTTTTGACTTTTTAAAACCTTTATTTGCTTGATAGTTAACGTGAGCAACTCTATCTTTGGCCTTTGGTGTTGGACCTTTACCTTTTAATCTTTTTCTTCTTTTACCACCAGAGCCAACCTGTTTTTTTGCCTTTGAATTTTTAAAAGCCATAATCTATTTAACTTCTTTTTCTATTGTCCATCTAGAGCCATCTGCTCCATCTTCAATCAATATTCCTGCATTTTTTAGGGCATCTCGCATTGAATCTGCTAAGGCAAAATTTTTGTTTGCTCTTGCTTCATTTCGATTCCGTAGCAATTCAGAAATCAACTTATCAAGGGCTTCTTTTTCTTGATTGCTACCTGCACCACTCCAATTTGAAGACAATGGATCTAGTCCTAGTAAATAAAGCATGCTTCTTACTTCATTTAAAATTTCAATTAAATTTGAAAAATCACTGTTTAAAGCTGTGTTTCCCTTAGTGACATATTCATGAATAATTGAGACTGCCAGAGGCGTAGCTAAATCATCTTCAATTGCATTTATAAATTCTTGAGGAAATTGTAATTTAAATTCTTTATTATTTACTTTTTCACTTGCTCTTTGCACAAACTGTTCAATACGAGAAAAAGCAGTTGCGGCTTCGGATAACGTTTGATCTGAGAATTCTAAATTGCTTCGATAATGCGCTGACAATAAATAGAAACGAACTTCAATTGGACGAAATCTAGTTAAAACTTCTTTGACTTTAAGTGAGTTTCCTAAACTTTTGCTCATTTTCTCACCACTTTGGGTTACCCAATAATTATGAACCCAGAAATTGGCAAATTCATTTCCACTTGCTTTTGATTGAGCAATTTCATTTTCATGATGTGGAAATTGCAAATCTAATCCACCGCCATGGATATCAAATTTTTCTCCTAAATAATTTTTTGCCATTGCAGAACATTCAATGTGCCAACCCGGTCTACCTTTGCCCCATGGTGAATTCCAAAATGGTTCTCCTTCTTTACTTTTTTTCCATAATGCAAAATCGTGTGGATCTTTTTTGCCTTTATCTAAATCTTGCGCCGTTAACATTTCTTCAATTTTTTGACCTGATAATTTTCCATATTCTTTAAAAGATTTAACTGCAAACCAAACAGAACCTTCTGAAACGTAAGCGTGATTTTTTTCTATTAAGATTTCGATCATTTCAATCATTTGCGGAATATGTCCTGTCGCTCTTGGTTCAATACTTGGGGCAATATTGCCTAAACTTTCATAAGCTTCACTGAATTCTTTTTCATATTTTGAAGCAAGTTCCCACCAAGAAATATCTTCATGTCCTGCATTGTGCAAAATTTTGTCATCAATATCAGTAACGTTTCGAACAAATAGAACTTTTAAATTTTTATATTCAAAATAACGTCTCAAAACATCAAAAACGATTGTGGATCGCATATGTCCTATATGTGGTGAACCTTGAACTGTTGCTCCACAAAGGTACATAGAAACTTCACCATTTTTTAATGGAACAAAATCTCTTAAAGAACGAGAATATGAGTCGTATAGTTTCATGAGTTGTTTTATTCTAATGGATTAGTTTTTTGACAAATTTTGTATTTATTTACTGATTAATGCATGAGCAATTGCAGCTAAACCTTCGCCACGTCCCGTTAAACCTAAACCATCTGTAGTGGTTGCACCAAGTGAAACTGGTGCTCCTATTGCTTCAGACAATATTTTTTCTGCCTCAACTCTTCTTGAACCAATTTTAGGTTTGTTACCAATTAATTGCACCGCAACATTTTCAATTTTCCAACCAGCATCTTTCACAATTTTTGCTGCACCTGAAATTATTTTTACACCACTTGCATTTTTATATTCAGGTTTATCTGTTCCAAAGTTTGAACCTAAATCACCTAAATTTGCTGCAGATAACAATGCGTCTGCACAAGCATGTGCAACAACATCACCATCGGAATGCCCAGCTAATCCTGTTTCATTTGGCCAAAGTAGTCCTGCAACATAAAGTTCTCTTCCCTTTTCAAAAGGATGAACATCTACTCCCACACCTATTCTGTGCATTATTTATTTTCCTTTTTCATAAAAACTTTTAGCCACATCTAAATCAAAAGCAGTTGTTATTTTGAATGATTCCACAGAACCTTCGACTGTGGAAACAACTATTCCGGCAAGTTCAGCAAGTCCTGCATCATCTGTGGTTGGTTTTAAATCAGAATTTGCATAAATTTCTGACAAAACATCGCGAGCAAAACCTTGAGGAGTTTGAACTGCTTTTAGTTTTGTTCTATCTAAAGTATTTTGCACTTTATTATTTTCTACAGATTTAATTGTGTCGACTACATTTACAACTGGAATTACTACCTTTGAACCATTATCCAAATTTTCTATGACATCTAAAAATACTTTTTTAGGTACAAAAGGTCTTGCTGCATCATGAACTAAAACCAAAGTATCTAAGGGATCTAAAGCCAACAATGAATTTTTTACTGAATCTGTTCTGGTTGCACCACCTGCTACAACGTCAAATGGTATTTTTCTTTCTGTTTCTCTAATTGCTCTATCTATATGTTCCAGTGCTTGGTCTTTGAATTCATTTGGGACAGCAACAATAATGTGACCTACTCGGTCTATTTCTAGAACCCTTTTAATGGTTAATGTTAATAATGAATAATTACTTATATTTACAAATGCTTTAGGAGTATTTAGTCCTAGACGCTCACCTAAACCTGCAGCCGGAATTACTACGCAAACATTGGCTGTTGAGCTCACTGGTTAGTTTCTGTTAAGAAGCAAGAACCTCGTCAAGTAAAGCTTCAGCGTTTACTTCATTAGTTCTTTCAGCTAAAGCTAATTCACTTACGAGAATTTGACGTGCCTTGGCAAGCATTCTTTTTTCACCTGCAGATAAACCGCGATCTTGATCTCTTCTCCAAAGATCTCTTACTACTTCAGCAACTTTCATTACATCGCCTGAAGCTAATTTTTCTAAATTTGCTTTGTATCTTCTTGACCAGTTTGTTGGTTCTTCTGTATATGGTTGACGTAATACGTCAAAAACTCTTTCTAAACCTTCTGCGTTAACAACATCTCTTACACCAACTAATTCAACATTGTCAGCTGGAACTCTTACAGTTAAATCACCTTGTTTAACTCTTAAAACTAAATATTTTCTTTCAACACCTTTTATATTTCTTGATTCGATTGCTTCGATTACTGCTGCGCCGTGATGTGGATAAACAACTGTTTCGCCAACTTTAAAGGACATTTATTAAAAACCTTTCGTAAGAACTCCTATTCTACCAGCCCAATACTGAACAGGCTCATTCACCTCATATTCGGTAGAATTAAATCATTATGCGAATCTTCAAATCATTAATTTCATTAATAACAATTTCATTAGTTGTAACAAGTTGTGCAGCTGGTCCAAATGCTCAAACCACAACACAAGGCCCAACAGGTAGTGGTGATTACGCAAAAGTTGGAGATATTTATGTACAAAATGTTGTAATCGTTAAAGGTAATGAAAATATTGGAACTGTTGTTGCAACTTTGATAAATGATTCAACTGAAGATGATCAATTAGTTAGTGTTACTGTTGATAATCCTGCACCTAAGTCTGTGGTGTTTAGTCCAGCAAACGAAATAAATATTCCAGCAAAACAATTAGTTACAGTAGGAGTAAATCCTGACTCACCTCATGTTGATTTAATTGAATTTGCACCACGTCAATCAAGTTTTGTAAAGATTACTTTCGTATTTAAAAAAGCAGGAATAGTTGATCAAGTTGTATTGGTTAAACCAAACACTGGAATTTATGAAGGAATTGCCCCACTTGCTACTGCTCCAAAATCTGCGGCTCAGGAAGGAAGAGAAATTATTGCAGGTTCTCTAAAAGATGTAAGTATTACTGTTTTAAATGGAACTAGAAGAGCAGGTTTTGCAAGATCTGTTGCCGATACATTGCAGGTTCAAGGCATGAGAATTGTTGAAGTTACAGATGCTGCCAATAAAGACACCGCCCAAACTCAAATTGTTTATGCTCCAGGTTTTGCTGCAAAAGCTGAAGCCGTGGCAAAACTAATCTCGGTGGGAGTTTTAGTTGAAGATCCAAATCAAACAACTGCAAACATCGTCCTTACTTTGGGTAATGACGCACCATTTAATCTTTAAGGTTTAAATTTGAAAAAATTAAATCAAATTGCATTGCTCTCAGTACACACTTCTCCACTTGATCAACCAGGTGTAGGTGATGCTGGAGGTTTAAACGTTTATGTAGTGGAAACTTCAAAACGATTAGCAGATTTAGGTATTAAAGTTGATATTTTTACAAGAAGAACAAGTAGTTCGATTAAAAATGATACTGAACTTTATAACGGTGTTTTAGTTAAACAATTAACTGCTGGCCCTTTTGAAGGTTTAGCAAAACAAAGTTTACCTTCACAACTTTGTGCACTTAGTGCAGGAGTTTTAAGAGAGGAAGCAAGACATAACGAAGGTCATTACCAATTAATTCATTCACATTATTGGTTAAGTGGACAAGTTGGTTGGGTTGCATCTGAAAGATGGAATGTTCCCCTAATTCACACAATGCACACAATGGCAAAAGTAAAAAATTCAACACTGGCAATTGGTGATATTGCAGAACCTGCTGAAAGAGAAATAGGTGAACAACAAGTAGTAGATGCTGCAAACCAATTAGTTGCTAATACACAAGCAGAAGCTGATGAATTAATTAATTTATACTCTGCTGACCAAAAACGAGTAAATGTTGTTAACCCAGGAGTTGACTTAGAAGTATTTAATACAGCAGATACTGCAAAAGCCAGAAAAGAATTTGGTATTCCACAAGATGCAATTGTCTTTACTTTTGTTGGAAGAGTACAGCCTTTAAAAGCACCCGATGTTTTAATAAAAGCAGCTCATCAATTTATTCAAGATAATCCGCACTTAAAAAATAAAGTAAGAATTGTTATTTGCGGTGGTCTTTCAGGAACTGGTTTTGATCATCCAGATTCTTTAATGCAATTAGTTAAGGAATTTAATTTAATTGAAAATGTGATGTTTTTACCACCTTCAACAAGAGAAAAATTAGCAACTTTATATCAAGCGTCAACTTTGGTAGCAGTTCCTTCCTATTCAGAATCTTTTGGATTAGTTGCTGTAGAAGCGCAAGCTTGTGGCACACCAGTAATTGCTACAAATGTTGGAGGATTAAAAACAGTTGTTGCAGATAATTTAAGTGGTCTCTTAGTAAATGGTCACGATCCACGAACTTGGGCAGAAGCACTGGCTCAAGTATCTTTAAACAAAGATTTCGCTGACAAATTAAAATTAGGAGCAAGACTTCATGCTTCAAATTTTAGTTGGGATAAAACTGTTGAAGGTCTTGTAAAGGTTTACGAAAAAGCTTTAACTACTCCAATAAAAACAACCAGAAATTTAAGGGTGATTTAAATGAGCAAAGAATATAAATTAATACTTCTAAGACATGGTGAAAGCCAATGGAATGCCCTTAATTTATTTACCGGATGGGTTGATGTTGATTTAAGTCATAAAGGTATCAATGAGGCAAAACGTGGCGGAGAGCTTTTAAAAGAAAAAAATTTAATTCCTGACACTCTTCACACATCGGTATTAAATAGAGCCATAAAAACTTCAGAACTTGCACTTGAAAGTGCTGGAATTAAACAAATTCCTACAAAAAGATCTTGGCGACTAAATGAACGACATTATGGAGCCCTACAAGGATTAAACAAAAAAGATACTTTAGAAAAATATGGTGAAGAACAATTCATGCTGTGGAGAAGATCTTATGATGTGCCGCCACCACCAATTGATCCAAACGATAAATACGCCCAAAATAATGATCCTAAATATAAAGATATGCAAAATTCAGATATTCCTCTAACAGAATGCTTAAAAGATGTAGTTAAGAGAGTTATTCCTTACTGGCAAGAATCTATTGTTCCAGAATTACAATCTGGAAAAACTGTTCTTGTAGTAGCACATGGTAATTCTTTAAGAGCTTTAATTAAATATTTAGAAAATATTAGTGATGAAGATATTGCTAAATTAAATCTTCCAACAGGAATTCCATTGCTTTATCGACTAGATGAAAACTTTAAGCCAATTGTTTTTGGTGGAGAATATCTAGATCCACAAGCTGCAAAAGAAGCTATTGATGCGGTTGCTAACCAAGGAAAGAAATAATTACTTTCTTAATTCGTTAAGTCTTGGTCTTTGATCCACAAGATAAACGATAGCTAAAATCAAACCCACAACTTGTAGTAATCCATAATTTGAACTTCCTTGCATTACGGATAAATATTGTGAGAATACTGAAATACCAAGTAAACCTACCCAAAATAATTTTGATTGTCTTCCAACTGCTTCGTAATATGGTTTCTTTTGAGTAGCAGCATCAACAAATGCCCACATTTTTATTGCAACAAATAAATATCCTAAAACCACATTTAGGGTATACATCGACATTGGCATTTGAATTACCTCTCTATGGAAAGTGCTTGTAAGTATCCTACGGTTTTCCCGCCGCCTTGTACTTCAGTTTTTTCTAAATTACTTAACTTATTTAAAATTTCAGAATCAACACCCCAGTATTTCAACACAGAATATACAAATGTTGCTCTTGGCCTCATTGAACCATCACTGAATTTAACTGCAAAAGCTCTTCCGTCATTTAATGCGCCAACATGAACTCCCTCTGCACCTTCTTTTGTAAAAAATCCAGGAACATTTTGCATAAATTGCGCAACGTCTCTGTTAGTACCGGAGTTATAAATTGGAAATTTTCTTGCAGCATCTGCAACTTTTCGTTCTTCACTATCTACATCTGCAAGAACTGCATTATGTGCCATTTTGGCAAGTCCAATTAATGAAATCGCATGAAGTGGTGCACCGCACCCATCAACACTTGATTTAGAAATTCTTTCCTTGCAAAGGTCCTCAATGGTTTCAATAATTTTTTTTTGCAAAGGATGATTTATTGATAAATAATCCTTTGTTGACCATTTATTGTTAACACAAGCTGTAAGCATCGCTGCATGTTTTCCAGAGCAATTCATTGTTACTGGTTTTGGCTCTAAACCTTGTTTAATATATTCAATTTGAATTTTTGGGTCTAATGGATAATCTGGCGGAGTTTGTAAATCACTTAAATTTAATCCAACATTAGTAAGCATTTTTTCCACTAAATTTCGGTGTAACTCTTCTCCACTATGAGATGCACACGAAATTGCTAAAGATTCATTTTCTAACTTTGCTCCGACTCTCAACATGGCAGTTGCTTGAGCTAACTTAATTGCACTTCTTGGATAAATTATTTCTTGAGAATTTCCTAATTCTTTTTCAATTTTTCCATCTGAATTAAGTAAAACTGCATGACCTCTATGCATTGATTCGACTAGACCATCTCTAGTCATTTGCACTATTACAGGTTCTAAAGTCATTGCGCCACAACAATATCTTGCATAGTGGCAGGAATTTCATCCACTGCAACATTTAGTAAAACTTGTGTTTTAGCTTTCACGATGGCAAGTGCAATTGGTCCAAGTTCAAAATGTTGCGCACTAGAACCCACAAATCCAACTTCTTGTCCATCAACAATTACTGGGCTATTTGGTTTTGGCAAACGATTACCACTGCCATCAAGATGTAATAAAACTAATTTTCTGGGAGGTTTTCCTAAATTATGAACTCTGGCAATTGTTTCTTGACCTTTATAACAACCTTTTTCTAAATGAACTGCATTGCCAATTAAACCAATTTCATGTGGAATTGTTCGATGATCTGCATCAATTATTACTCTGGGTACTCCTGCAGCAATACGGATAGCCTCTAATGCCCAAGTACCTGCTAGATATTTTGCATTCAGCAAATAATTTTCTAATTCATTTCTTGGGATCAATATTTCTCTACCATTAAATTTTCCAGGTCTTTTAGGCACATATTTATTAGGATCTCCGCCAGCACTTGTTCCTGCATCTTTAATCGGTTCACCCAAATAATTTAATGGGGTAAGCCAAGTAGGATATTTTTCATGAATTTCTCTTTTTGATTCAAAAAGAGTAGCTAATTCATTTGTTGAATCATCTATTTCAACTTGAGATAGAAAAATCATTTTTTGCAAGAATTCAACAATTGTTTTTAGAGAAGAATTTTCAACTATTAAATATATTTCTTCTGGATTATTTATTACATGTAATTCATGTTCAATATGGCCATTTGGTGAAAGTAGTAACGAAATAGTTGATTCTTGATCTTTCAACCTTTCTATATGTTGCGAAGTTAAAGAATGCAAAAAAGATTTTCGATCCTTTCCAGTAATTCTTATAACTCCACGATTAGAAATATCCACACTGGTTTCAAATTGGATTAAATATTTTTGTTCCCTTAAAGGATCTCCATAATGCCAAGCTACATTTTGGTCAATAAAACTTTCAGGAGCTCTTACTTGATTTGGGATATTAATTACTTGTTGTTTAGTGTTCATGATCTAAAAGGGAATTTCCCCCATCAACACATTTTTTACATAATCCATGCAAAGCTACATGTGAAACATTTACAACAAAACCCTCTTTTTCTTCTAGTTGACTCGCAAATTTAGTAAATGTTGCTCCATCAATAGATTCAACTTTTCGACATCTTGAACAAACTAAATGGATATGTGGTGTGTCATCTACAACATGATAAGTCGGTGCACCATGTCCTATGTGTGCATGAGTTACTAAACCAACTTGTTCTAAAACTTCTAAAGTTCTGTAAACAGTTGAAAGATTTACACCAGTTGCAGTTACTTGAACTTCTGCCAATATTTCTTCAGGAGTGGCATGACGTAAATTTGTAACTGCTTCTAAAACAAGTTGTCTTTGAGGAGTAATACGAAAACCTGCAGTGCGTAACTTCTTATCCCACTGCTCTAAATAATCACTCACTTCTTTACTCCTGGTATTTCTGGAATCTGATGTTGTCTTACTGGTCGTAACGTTTTCTTTGTTTCAATTATTTCTGCCTCACTTAAAGGTTTTAGTCTTGCCCATAAATGATTTTGCATTTCCTGACCAACTGCTGCCATGTCGTAAGTCCACATTAATTCACCATTCATTAATCCATACAAACGATCTCCAGCATCAACTGGTTTTGCAGAAGGAGTTCTGCCTACCCAATTTGTTGCAAGTCTTGCTCTAGCTGAAGTTATTTTTGCATCTTCAATACTTAATACTTCATTAATTCCTGTCCATATTTCTGTTATTCCCGTTATATGTGAAACAACTGCTTCTATGCCACTTGCTTCACCTGGTCTAAAAAATCCTTTTTCCATATGTAATGGTTCACCACTTGATCCATCTTCATTTAATTTCCAAGATTTACTTTCGTAATTTAAAAATGATTGACCATCATTAGTAAATTCAATTTGTTGAATAAAAGAAAAATTGCTGGAATTTGGATACTGGCCTTGGCCAACTCCCTCCCAAGTCCCAAGTAGCCAAGAAATTCTTACAACCTCAGATGGAAGTTCAGAAGGTAATTTATTCATTTGTAAAAGTCTATCTTTTACATTGATTTATGCTAATTTGCGCTTAAATTCCTCAGGTAATAAGTTCTCATATTTGAAGTTTAGGTAAAATTTAAACAACTTTAAAAAAGGAGCATGATGACTAATCTGATTTTAGTCACAAATGCTCGTGGCAACTCTATAGATATTTTACCTGCGCTTTCTCTGCTAAATCATCAGGTAAAAATAATGCCTGCAGAACCTTCAGCCTTAATTAATGCACCAATTTGTGACGCAGTTTTAGTTGATGCCAGAAAAGATTTACCTGGTGCAAAAAGTTTATGCAGATTAATTAGAACTACAGGTATTACTTCTCCTTTAATTGCTATTACTACAGAAGGTGGTTTGATTGCAATTACTTCTGATTGGGGAATTGATGAAGTTATTTTGGAAAATGCAGGACCTGCAGAAGTTGATGCCAGAATTCGTTTAGTTATTTCACGACTCAAAGGCAATGATGAAAGTGTAAATCCAGAAATTGAACGTGGAGATTTAGTAATTGACGAGTCTGCTTATTCAGTAAAAATCAAAGGGCAACTAATTGATTTAACTTTTAAAGAATTTGAATTACTAAAATTTTTAGCACAGCATCCAGGCCGAGTCTTTAGTCGTCAACAATTACTCCAAGAAGTTTGGGGATTTGATTATTTTGGTGGTACTAGAACTGTGGATGTCCATGTTAGAAGATTGAGAGCAAAACTTGGTCCAGAATATGAAAACTTTATTAGTACTTTAAGAAATGTTGGTTATAAATTTATTTCCAGTAGAGACTTAAAAGATTCAACAACTGTTGATGAGGAAGTAAATAACCGGATAAATGGTTAGCACCTATGACTAAGGTGTTAGTTTTAAAAGAATTAAATAACGAACAAATAGATCAAATTCTTGAAATTGTTATAAAAGCTAGTGAAATTGATGGAGCTAGGCCTTTTTCTGAACATGTTGAACTACACCTAAGAAGTGGTGGAGATAGACCTGTAACTCATTTAGTAGCAGAAGATGAAAACAAAAATATTGTCGGTTATGCACACCTTGACACAACAGATTTAGTTTCAGGCCCAAGTGGTGAATTAGTAGTAAGTCCAAGTTCCCGAAAAAAAGGTATTGCTACTTTGTTACTAAATGAAATGAAGAAACAAATCAATGATCAACCTTTAAGGCTTTGGTCTCATGGTGATACTGATCTTGCTCGAAACTTTGCTACAAAGTTAGGTTTTGTTCCTGTAAGAAATGTGATCCAAATGCGCAGATCATTATTCTCTCAAATTGATCCATTGTTTGAGATTCAAGGATTAAAATTTAGAAACTTTGAAGCAAATAAAGATTCAGATAAATTTTTGGAATTGAATAAAAAATGTTTTGTAAAATTACCTGATCAAGCTAGTTGGACTATTAAAGATTTAGAATTAAGACTTAAAGAATCTTGGTATAAACCAGATGGATTTGTATTACTGGAAAATAATAAGTATGATTTAGTTGGATTTTGTTGGACAAAAATTCATGGTCAAGATCACGAACATTCTGAATACGATGGCCACACCCATCATTCTCACGGCCATGAACCAATTGGAGAAATTTATGTTTTAGGAGTAGATCCAGAACATCAAGGAAAAGGTATTGGAAAATTATTAACTTTATGGGGATTAAATTATTTAAGAAGATCAGGACTTGATTCAGCAATGTTATATGTGGATTCAAATAATAAAAATGCTATAGATCTTTACACATCTTTAGGATTTAATTTTTGGGGTGTAGATAAACTTTATACATCTAATTCATATGAAATCTGAAAAAATAGTTGCAGCTGGAGCCGTAATTTATAAAATAGAAAACGATTATCTATTTGCAGTAATTCATAGACCACATCGTGAAGATTGGTCATTTCCTAAAGGAAAACAAGATGAAAATGAAACTATTGAAGAAACTGCTAAGAGAGAAATTTTAGAAGAAACAGGCTTAATTGTAGAACTTGAAAAAAAACTTAAAAGTAGAGAATATGAAGTTAAAGGTAGAGAAAAAATTGTTCATTATTGGCTTGCAAAGAATTTAATTGAAAAAACTTTTCAAAAAAATGATGAAGTGGATGAACTACTTTGGTTAACTAAGTCTGATGCCTTAAAAACTTTAAGTTATGAGGCTGATAGATTTCTTTTGGAAGAAGCTTGCCAAGAATTAGGAATTAAATAATTGAATACAAAATCTAACCAGTTAACTGGTTATGGATTAATGACTTTAGGGCTTTTTTGCTTTGCTATTAATGGTCCCGTTGCAAAATTAGCCTTATTAAATGGACTGTCTTCTTCTGAATTATCTGCGTTAAGAATTGAAGGTGCCTTTCTTTTACTACTTATTATCTCTTTATTTATAGGTAGAAAAGGTTTACGAGTAAAGAAAAATGAAATTTTGCCTTTAATAGGTTATGGGTTTTTTGGTGTAGCTATGACTCAATTTCTTTATTTTGTTGCAATAAAAAGAATTGAAGTGGGTGTTGCTTTAATTATTGAATTTACTGCTCCCATAATGGTGGCGCTTTATTTGCGATTTGTTTTAAAAAGACAAGTTAGCGCCAGAGTTTGGTTATCCCTATTTTTAGCCATACTTGGTTTATCTTTTATAACTCAAGTTTGGACTGGATCAAAATTAGATTCATTCGGAGTTATTAGTGCTTTTGGAGCAGCTGTTGCTTTAGCAATTTATTATATCGGTGGAGAATTTTTAGTTTCTAAAAGAAGTGCAATTTCTTTAACAACTCTTGCTATGGGTGTTGGTGCAATATTTTGGTTCTTTGCTCAACCATTAAATACAATTCCTTGGAATTTACTTTCCAATCAAGTTGTTCTTCCACATAATATAGGAAGCATTCCTTTAGGTGCAGTTATTTTTTGGATTATTTTTATGGGAACTGTTTCACCATTTTTGCTATATTTCATGGCTTTCAAATATATAGATTCAAAGAGAGCTTCTGTGTTTGGATTACTTGAACCAGTTCTTGCTTCCGTTGTCGCACTTATTCTTTTAGGTGAAACTTTGGTAGGAATTCAGATTCTAGGTGGATTTATGGTTTTAACTGGTGTTCTTTTTGCTGAAACTGCTAGAAATTAAATACTTTTCAAATTAAACTTAAATCATGACAAATCTTGGTCAATTTAGAGTTCGCCAAGTAATGCTTGCTGGTGGCACAATTTTTATTTTGTCTGCTGTGGCTTTAATTTCAAGACCTGATTTATTTGGTCAATTTATTGGTATTTCTGGAGAAGATGCATTCTGGAGTTTAAGAATGACTGGAATTGTTTTATTACCTTTAGGTTATTTAATGATTGTGGTTAGAAATAACTCTTCCAATTACGTTGTAAGAACTTTTGCAATTTTAATGTCATTAGTTTCTTTATCTTTAGGAATCGTAACTTTACTTGCACCTGGAGAAGCTAATGTGGGAAGAATTATTTATGCAGTTATTGGTTTTGTATTTTCAACACTTTATGTTGTAGCACTTGCTTTAGGTAAAAATAAAAACTAACTCTTTAGGTGTTCTTCAAAAAATCTTGTAGTTTCAGCCATGGAATCTGGCCACTTTGGAATAAAGGCATGTTTTTCACCTTCATACTGAATAAACTCAAATTTCTTTCCTGCTTTTTCTAACATTGCTGCAGCATTTACTGACCATTGGATATCACAAGATTCATCTTCTGTACCATGCAAAATTAAAACTGGTTCTTGGATTCGATCAAAATAATTAATCGCAGATATACCTTTCCAAAATTCTGGGTTCTGATCAGGCAAACCAAATTGTTCTTCTATTCTTTCTGCAACATCAAAGCGCATTCTGGTCCACCTATTGAAATTATCAACTGCATTAGCACTTGTTGGGGCAAAAAGTACAAAAGCATCAAATACTCCTGGTTTTGCAACCATAGTGTTGAAAGCAATTCCTCCACCCATAGATCTACCTAACAAACCAATTCTTTCTTTATCAACAAATTCAAAATTTGAATTTCTTAAAGCAAGGGCAGCATTTACTACATCCTCTGTGTAGCCAAATCTGAAATTAACATCATTATCTGGATCTTTATCAGAACCAGCATGATTTCTGTAATCTGTATGTAAAACTACATATCCTCGTTCTGCTAAATATTTTTGTTCTCTTGCTAAACCTCTACCAGT
>JBJOGR010000035.1:0-4609 GCA_046048135.1 Actinomycetota bacterium | reverse complement strand
TTAATAAGAGAAATTGTGCAGGGAGTTTTTTCAATATTTTCTCTTCCGCCAAAAACTATTTCTGTCATTTTCAAAACATCTTTAGCATTTCTTCCCGAAACAACATTTCCCATATAAATTTTGTCAGTTAGTGTCTGTAATGCATAAGTCATATCTATGTGTCTTGTGTCAAGTGATGCATCATTTGGCTCGCAAATAACTCCACCCGCTGAATCCATTTCGGGAAAAGATTGAGCAAGTTTTGTGAAATTTTTAAAATCTTCTAGAGTTGCATCTCTTCTAACATTTAAATCTCTAACAAATGGAGGACCATAGACACCACTAAATACCATCGAATCTCCACCAATGTGGACAGTATTTTTAGGATTTCTTGCTTGAACATCAAATTCTTTAGGAGCTTTCTTAATTTGTTCTAAAATAAATTCTGGATCAAATTTAACGTTGTGTCCTTCAATCTTTTGCCCAGCTTTTTTGAACAATTCAATTGCTCGATCACTCATGAATTCAATACCGATTTCACTTACGATTCGTTTCCAACCTTTATCCAAAGTTGCCATTGCATCTTGAGACAAAATTTCATATCTTGGCATCTTGTTTTGAAACATCTAAAAGGGTTACCTTTCTAGCAAAAATTCGGTTAGGGCTAAATCTAATACTTGACGACACCCTACTAAATCACCCTACAATATGAAACAAGAGTTTCATATAGTGAAAACTAGAAAGGGGTGTTTGTGGCAACTTCTCCAAAGCGTGCAACCGGTACCCAGGCAGTCGATCGGGCTGCCGATCTTTTAGTGGAAGTCTTAAAGTCGGAAAAACCAGTGACTTTTTCCTACTTAACAAATAAATCTGGTTTAGCTAAGGGCACGGCAAGTCGGCTCATCAGTGCTTTGGAAAGAAATGGACTACTTCAAAGAAATAAAAAAGGTGAAATTGAAACCGGTATCACCATCAACCAGTTTGCTTCAAGAATTAGTTCTATAAATCGTTTGGTTACAAAACTTCAACCAGTGATGCGTCAAATTGGAAATGAAACTGGTGAAACCATAAGTTTGGCTATTTCTGGAAATGATGCAGTTGAAAATATCGCTCAAATAGATGCAAAATATTTATTAAGTTCCAGAAACTGGATAGGTCAAAAAGTACCTTTTCATGCTTCAGCAGCAGGAAAAGTTTTACTTGCATTTCAAAATATTGATATTTCAAAAATGAAATTAGATAAATTAACGAATTCAACAATTATTTCAAAAGCAGACCTTGAAAAAGAAATTTCTAAAGTTAGAGAAAATAATTATGCAGTAATAATTGATGAACTTGAAATGGGATTAGTTGCAATTTCGGTGCCTGTAAAAAATGAAATAGGAGAAGTAATTGCTGCCTTGTCTGTATCTGGTCCTTCCACCAGATTAAATCAACAAAAAATTAAAGAAATAATAGGTTTATTAAAGAAGTATTCAAAAAATTTAGATTTATCACTAATTGAAAAAAACGAAAACAACAGGGGGGCAGCATGACAAGTGAAGAAATACTAAAAGCACTATATGACGAAACATTAGTTGGAAATGCACCAAGAGTTCTGGAATTAACAAATGAAGGTATTGCTCAAGGTATGACACCAGATTCAATACTCTTTGAAGCATTAATTCCATCTTTGGAAGAAGTGGGAGCAAGATTTGAGCGTGGAGATTTCTTCGTTCCAGAAATGCTAATTGCAGGACGAGCAATGGCTGGAGCCTTGAACGTTTTAAGACCACTATTAGCTGACACTGGTGCTGAAACTGTTGGAACTTTTTTAATGGGCACAGTTAAAGGTGATGTGCACGACATTGGAAAAAATCTAGTTAACATCATGCTTGAAGGTGCAGGTTTTCAAGTAATTGATTTAGGAGTGCAAGTTCCACCTGAAAAATTTGTAGCTGCAGTACAAGAACATAAACCTGACATCGTTGGTATGTCTGCTTTCTTAACAACAACAATGCCTATGTTTAAAGTTAATATTCATGAATTAACTAAAGCTGGTTTACGAGATAACGTAATTGTCATGGTTGGTGGAGCACCAGTAACTCAAGAATATGCAGATGCAGTTGGAGCAGATGGATATGCAGCAGATGCATCCACTGCTGTTAGAAAAGCAAAAGAATTAATTAATGCTAAACGAGAATTAGCAAAGGCATAAATAGTGCCAAAATTCTTACCCATCGTCGAGCATGCAATAAAAGGTCCAATGTGGGACTGCCAAATGTGTGGTCAATGTGTCTTGCATTCAACAGGAATGACTTGTCCTATGACTTGTCCAAAAAATTTAAGAAATGGACCTTGCGGTGGTGTTAGAGAAAATGGCCATTGTGAAGTTAAACCTGAAATGCGTTGTGTTTGGTTGAAAGGTTTTGAAAGAAGTCAAAATTGGCCATTGCCTAATACTTGGAAAGAAGAATTTAATCATTTAAGACCTCCTGTAGATCACAGATTAAAAGGGGATTCTTCATGGATTAATTTTTTCACTAAACGTGATAAGTGGACACCAAAGGGTTGGAAAAATTCCTCTGAAATTATGGATAAACACTAATGTCACTTTTAGAAGAAAAAATAACTAAAACCCAAGAGTTAGTCTTTACTGCCGAATTTCCTGTAATTGATGGAGAAGGTTTCTCAAAAGTTGACAAGTATGCAAAACGATTAAAGCCATGGTTTGATGCAGTCAATGCCACAGATAACACTGCTGCTCATGCACATGCGTCGAATTTAGCTAGTGCAATTGCCATGAAAATGCATGGAATAGAACCAATAATGCAAGTTGTATGTCGAGATAAAAATAGATTGGCTATTCAAGCAGATATTGTTGGGGCAAGTTTGCATGGTATCGAAAATATTTGTGCATTGACTGGTGATGATGTCACAGCAGGAGATGAAACTGAAGCCAAAAGAGTATTTGATTTAGATGGACCACAGTTAATAAGAGTTGCTTCAACGCTTGCGCGAGGAGAGTACTTATCTGGTAGAAAACTTGATCCTGCCCCTCATCTTTTTATTGGTGCTGTCGAAAATCCATCAGCTCCACCATTTGAATACCGAGTTCAAAGAGTTGCTAAAAAAGTTGCTGCAGGAGCTAAATTTTTACAATTGCAAATTTCTTATCATCCAGAAAGATTAGAAAAATTTTGTAAGGGAATTGTTGAATTAGGTTTACATAAATTAGTGGCAATAATCCCAACAATCGTTCTAATCAAAGGTTCAAGACCATTAAAATTTATGAATGAAAAAGTTCCTGGAATAGATGTTCCGGAAGAAGTTATAAATAGAGTTGAAAAATCAACAGATCAAGCAGAAGAGGCATATAAACAAACTTTAGAATTTGCTCAACATGCTTTATCTTTGCCTGGAGTTAGAGGACTTCATGTCACAGATTTTCGACACGACGAGACTTTAGATCGTTTTATGCATGATTTAGGTCGAGTTCCTAGATCATCAAATTAAGGAGAATAAATAATGCATTCAATACTTCGCTCAGCAAGTAAAGAAGTTGTAATTGGTCACGATGTTCCATTTGTAATTATTGGCGAAAGAATAAATCCAACTGGTAGAAAAAAGTTTCAAGAACAACTTCGAGCAGGAGATTTAAGCCAGATTGAAATAGACGTTCAACAACAAGTTGAAGGTGGGGCAGATGTTCTTGATGTCAATATGGGTGTGCCTTTAACTGACGAACCAGATTTGTTAAGTAAAGCCATCAAACTTGTTCAATCAAAAACAGATTTACCAATTTGTATTGACTCTTCTGTTATCGAGGCATTGGATGCAGGATTAAAAGCTTATGAAGGAAAAGCGTTAGTAAATTCCATGACTGGCGAAGATGACCGTATGGAAGCAATTTTACCTTTAGTAAAAGAACACAAGGCAGTAATTATGGCCTTATCAAATGACGAAACTGGAATTCCAGCAACTGCCAAAGAAAGACTAGATATAACTGAAAAAATTGTTAGAACTGTAGAAAAATATGGAATTCCACTAGAAGATCTTGTAATAGATCCACTTGCCATGACTGTTGGTGCAGATACTGAAGCGGTGAAAATTACCTTGGAAACAATTCACTTAATTAAAGATAGATTTGGATTAAATATGTCCATGGGTGCATCAAATGTTTCATTTGGACTACCAAATAGACATGCAGTGAATGCATCATTTCTTCCAATGGCAATGGCTGCAGGTTTAACTAGTGCCATTATGGATGCAAGAACCAAAGAAATTGTTACCTCAGTTAGAGCTGCAGATCTTTTATTAGGAAACGATGCATGGGGAGCAAATTGGATTTCAGCATTTAGAGCGCAACAACCCACACAATAAAAATGCCCAAAGAAAAAATTGAACCTGAATTAATTGAGCACTCAGGACAGGGAAGAGTCAAAATTGAACTTTTACCTGCAAATAAATCCATTAGTGTTCCTCCAGGAGTAAGTGTTTTCGACGCAGCTTCCTGGAATGGAATCGCTATAGATTCAACTTGTGGCGGACATGGAACTTGCAAAAAATGTAAAGTAAAAATTACTGAAGGTAGAGTTCCAATATCTCGATTAGACATTAGAGCATTCAGTGAAAAAGAATTAAATGAAGG
>JBJOGR010000034.1:0-3471 GCA_046048135.1 Actinomycetota bacterium | reverse complement strand
ATGAAATTGCAAACGTCGTATCGTTTCTTTTAGATCCAGAGCAAAATGCAATGGTAGGACAAATTGTGAATGCTAATGGTGGAGAAGTAAGGAGTAGAGCTTGAGCGAAACAGTTCCAGCAGTTCCTATTAAATGGCCTGAAGGTAAAAAAGCAGCAGCATCTTTTTCTTTTGATATTGATGCTGAATCTGTGATCTTAAATTTTAAACCATCAACTGCAAATCAAATGACTGTTATGTCTCATCAATCTTATGGTCCTTTATCAGGTGTGAAAAGAATTTTAGAAATTTTAGAAAGAAATCAAGTTAAATCTACTTTTTTTGTTCCAGGCTATACAGCAAGAAGATATCCAAGTGTAATTAAAAATATTGTTGCTGCAGGTCATGAAATTGCTCATCATGGCGATATGCATGAACAACCAGCTGCTGCAACTATTGAGGATGAAATTAAATATATTGAAAGAGGAATTGAAAGTTTACAAAAAGTTGCAGGAGTTACTCCAATTGGTTATCGTGCACCTTTTTGGGAATTATCTTGGAAAACTCCAGAATTATTAGTTGAATATGGATTTTTATATGACACATCTTTAATGGATGCAGATTATCCATATGAATTAGCAGTGAAAGATAAATCTTTAGTTGAATTACCTGTGCAATGGGCGTTAGATGATTGGGAACAATATGCATTTTTGCCTGATATAACTGGGGTTGGATTAATAGAGTCACCTTTAAAAGCAAGAGAAATGTGGCAGCTGGAATTTGATGGATTAAGAAAAGAAGGAGGCATATTTATTTTGACTAATCACCCCTTCTTAACAGGTAGACCAAGTAGAGCTTTTTCACTCGAAGTCTTAATTCAATATGCCTTATCCCATAAAGACGTTTGGATTACTTCTCTAGATGAAATCGCAAAACATGTAAGAAGTTTGAATCTAACGCCAAGAGTCCTCACAAAACCTGAGGTTTAAAAGAAAAAGTAGTATAAATAGTCTTAATAAATGTCTGATTATGGACTAATCTTTCTCCAAAGCCAATTTGGGAGGAAGTAAATGGCGACACAACCAAAGGCGATGCAAGTCGAGCAACATGGAATCGACACCATCCCTGCAAAAGATAGAACATCAAGACCACTTGATCTATTCAGAATTACTTTTGGTGGTGCAAATACTTTTGCCACCATTATTTTAGGAACATTTCCAATTCTGTTAGGTCTAAGTTTTTGGCAAGCAGTAGCTGCAACAGTTTTAGGTGTTGTAGTTGGAGCTTTAATACTTATGCCAATGTCATTATTTGGTCCAATCACTGGAACAAATAACGCAGTTTCTTCTGGTGCGCATTTTGGTGTTAAAGGACGTTTAGTTGGATCTTTTCTTTCTCTTTTAACAGCAATTGCTTTTTACTCAATTTCTGTTTGGGTAAGTGGTGATGCACTACTTGGAGCAATCTCTAGATTCTTTGGAGTTGACACAACAGGTGCATTATTTAGAGGAGTTATTTATGCATTAATTGGTGCACTTGTAATTGTAGTAGTTGTTTACGGTTACCAATTCATGCTTTTAGTTAATAAAACAGTAGTAATTGCAAATACTGTTTTGATGCTTGCAGGAATCGTTGCTTTTGGTTCAATTTTTAGCGCAAGCTATAACCCTGGACCAAGTGCTTATGCATTAGGAAGTTTCTGGCCAACATTTATTTTGTCTGCATTAATTGTGATGGGTAATCCAATTTCATTTGGTGCATTCTTAGGTGATTGGGCTAGATACATTCCAGAAAATACTCCAAGAAGTTCATTGATGAGCTCAGTTTTCTCAGCTCAATTGATGACTTTGATTCCATTTTTATTTGGTGTAGCAACAACAACATTGGTAAAAGATCCAGCTGCCTACATTGTGGGCTTAGTTGAAATTTCACCTGCTTGGTATGCCTTGCCATTAATTGTCATCGCATTCTTAGGTGGAATGTCAACAGGTGTTACATCTTTGTATGGAACGGGTCTAGATTTTTCTAGCGTATTTCCAAAATTAAGTCGTGTGCAATCATCCATATTTATTGGATCTTTAGCATTCATATTTATTTTGGTAGGACGTTTAGTAACAGATCTTCTAGCAAGTATTAATGCATTTATTGGATTAATCATTATCTTTACGACCCCTTGGATGGTAATCATGATGATTGGATTCTTTATTCGCTACGGATGGTACTCAGCTGAAGATGTTCAAGTATTTAACAAAGGTAAAACTGGTGGACGTTACTGGTTTAACGCAGGATTTAACTGGCGTGGTCTTTTAGCTTGGATTCCATCTGCAATTTTGGGATTGATGTTTTGCTATTACCCACCACTTTTAGTTGGTCCTTGGAGTGCATTAGTGGGAGGCGGAATTGATGTTTCTCTTCCTGTATCCATGATCTCTGCTGCGGTTTTGTACATATTGTTCTTAACAATTTGGCCAGAACCAAAGAGTGCTTATGGACCAAAAGGTGCTCGTTTAGTAAGAACCAAGTAATTTAACAAGCATGAAAAATGAACAAGGTGTGCTGCAACAAGCAGCGCACCTTGTTTCTTGTTTTGCCCAACACGATTTTGATAAATATTTTGAATGCTTTGCAGATGACACCGTTTTCATTTTTCACACCACAAAAAATGTTTTAAAGAATAAACTTGAATACCAAAAAGAGTGGAAAAATTGGGAAAAAGAATGGGGCTTTAAAGTCAAAGCTTGTAATTCTTCAAACCAAATAGTGCAAATGTATGGCGAAGTTGCCATTTTTTCTCATACTGTTGATACCACTTTAAACACTAGTGATGGAAAAAAGAGTTTTACTGAAAGAGAAACTATTGTTTTTCAATTTCAAAATGATAAATGGATTGCTGTGCATGAGCATTTATCCCCTATGCCAGAATAGAAATTACGTATGACAAATCCAGAAACAAATGATCCTTTAAGAAACAATGTTAAAAATAATGGAAACGTTGGACCAATTAGTGGTTTAGAGGTTCCAAGATTTGCAGGGCTTTCAACATTTGCAAGACTTCCACGAATTGAAGATGTTTCAAAATTTGATGTAGCAATATTAGGAGCACCATTTGATGCAGGTGTTTCTTTTAGATCTGGGGCAAGATTTGGTCCAAATCATGTAAGACAAGCATCGCGACTTTTAAGACCTTACAACCCTGCACAAGATGTTTCACCATTTGCAAATAAACAAATAGTTGATGCAGGTGATGCCATTATGAATCCATTTAATATTCAAGAAGCATTAACTGGATTAGAAAAACATGCTTCATTATTAATTGAAAAAGAAAAACCACTTTTTACTATCGGTGGTGATCACACAATTGCTTTAGCTCTTTTAAGAAGTTTAAATAAAGTTTATGGAAAAATTGCTTTAGTCCATTTTGATGCACATTTAGATACTTGGGATACCTACATGAATGCATCTTTTACTCATGGCACACCATTTCGAAGAGCTT
>JBJOGR010000033.1:0-3316 GCA_046048135.1 Actinomycetota bacterium | reverse complement strand
TAATTTTGAGGCAATGCTAAATTCTAAATCTTTTCTGACTGCTAATTTTTGTTTCACCCTTGTTCCACGATTTGATAATGAAGTTTGCTGGTCAAAAGTCAATTTTTCTCTCAGAGCTACTGCTATGAGCACATCCTCTGAGTCATCTAAAGTTAATTTGTCTACTAACTTTTCATTCAAATCAAATCTCTTGGCAATCAATGTGCGAACCATCGAATTTAAGTCATTTGATAGTAATTTGATAATTTCAGAATTTATCGAGGAATTATCAGCAACTACTTGTCTAACTTGAGGGGATCTATCTCTTGCTAATTCAATTAATAAATCTGGGTCTGTGAATGAACTTTTCGCTAATCCAATTCTGTCAGGCAGACCTAGTTCTTTCACACGTTTAATTTTTTTGTTGTGGGAGAATTTTTGCCATTGATCCTTTAATCCCATGGATTTTCCCTATCTTGAGAATTGAATTGAATTCAATTTTACAATGTCAAATTTATCCTTGGCTGAATATGACTTCAGTAACAGGGTATGCCAACATGCCGTACCATTAGGTGGGAAGTAATTTCATCGATTCCAGAGACCTTAAAAAGGCTTTGAGAAATAAGGTGCTAATTGAACAAAAAAGTCACTATTTCTGATCTTGCCGATTATAAGAATTCGCGTCAAAAATGGTTAATGCTTACTAGTTATGACTCATTAACTTCGTCTCTTTTCGATGAACTTGAAATTCCAGTAATTCTTGTTGGTGATTCTGCTGCTCAATTAGTTTTCGGTCATGAGTCAACAGTTCCAGTTACTATGGAAGAAATGCTTCCTATTGTTGGTGGCGTAGCAAGAGCTAATAAACATTCTTTAATAATTGCCGATATGCCTTTTGGAAGTTATCAATCTTCGATTACATTAGCTATTGAAAATTCCACAAAATTTTTAAAAGCTGGGGCTCATGCTGTAAAACTTGAAGGTGGCCAAAGAGTTGCGAGCACAATTTCTGTTTTAGTTGAAGCAGGAATTCCTGTAATGGGTCATATTGGATTGACGCCACAATCTGTAAATGTTTTTGGTGGATACAAAGTTCAAGGTAAAGGTGAACAAGCGCAAAGTCTGTTACAAGATGCCAAAGCAATTGAAGCAGCTGGTGCATTTTCTGTAGTGCTTGAAGCAATTCCTAGAAATCTTGCCAAAGATATAACCAACTCAATTTCTATTCCAACTATTGGAATTGGGGCAGGTCCAGATACTGATGCTCAAGTTTTAGTTTGGCAAGATTTAGCAGGATTAACCAAAGATCCAGTTCCAAAATTTGTGAAACGATATGCAAATTTAAGGAAAGAATTAAGTAAGGCGATTATGGAAGTAAAAAATGAAGTTGAATCAGGTAAATATCCTGATGAAAAACATTTATATCAGTAATTTATTTTTTCATTGACGCAAAAATAGCATCAAAATGTTTTGAGAATTTTAAAGAATCTTCTAAAGATAAAAGCCATGCATCTTCTGCCCTGATGGCTTTTGCAAAGGAATCTGCCATTAGTTGATAAGGATCACATGCAGCAAAATCTTCGATTTCAGTTTTGCCATCAATTGTGATTTCTAAACGACTTGCTTTGTTGTGAGAATTAAAAGCATCATTTCCTTTTGTTGCAATCTTTCCATTTTCTCCAATTATCTCTAAATAAATTTTGTCGGGAATATTCATAGAAGTTAATGTTTTAGCAGTTGCGTTTCCGATTCTGAACGTGGCAATTGTTGTTTCATCACTTCCACCAGGATGCCAAGTAACTTCTGTTTTTATTTCTGTGACAGGTACAAAATCTAATAACCAAAGTGGAGCAACTGTTGAATATGGTCCAAGATCATAAAGACTTCCTCCCCCTAATTCTGGAATTGCTCTTATGTTTGAAGGATCAAGCTCATCGTAGGTAAATCCTGCATTTATTTCGGTTATTTTGCCAATAATTCCTGAATCAACTAATTCTTTTATTCTTATTGTTCGAGGATGCCATCTATTCCAACTTGCTTCCATCAAAAGTTTTCCTGTTGATTCAGAAACCTTTATTGCTTCTTTAAGTTCTTGAGCATTCATCGCAATTGGTTTTTCACACAAAACATGTTTACCTGCTTGCATAGCTTTTATTGACCAAGGAATATGTAACGAATTTGGCAATGAAATATAAACTGCTTCTACATTTGGATCATCTATTAAGTCTTGATAATCGGTGTAATACTTTCCTGAAGGTGAGAGCGCTTTTGCTCTTTGAGGATCTTTACCAGCAACTGCATAGATTTCACCAAATTGAGAATTTTTTAAAGCAGGATAAAGGGCTTTCTTTGCAATGGAACCTGCACCAATAAAACCAAATCTGACTTTTTCCAATTATGTTTCCTTATTTGTGTGCAACTACGTTTGACTTAATGATTCCTAAACCATCAATACCAGTTTCCACTACTTGACCAGCTTTTAAATATTTTTCTGGTTTATGACCCATCCCAACACCTTCTGGAGTGCCTGTATTAATAATGTCTCCAGCTTTTAATTCCATAAATTGAGATATGTACCAAACACAGTGATTGATATTAAAAATCATGTCACTAGTTCTTGAATCTTGTCTTTTTTCTCCATCAACTTTTGACCAAAGTCTTACATCCCTTGCGTCAAATTCATCTTTTGTAACTATCCATGGTCCAACTGGATTAAATGTTGGGAACGATTTTCCTTTTACCCATAGGCCACTTCTTTCAATTTGCCAATGTCTTTCACTCACATCTTGAGAAACTGTGTAACCAAGAATTACTTCTTGGGCTTTTTCTGGGGATTCTAAATACAAAGCGTTCTTGCCAATGACTACACAAATTTCTACTTCATAATCTGTTTTTATTGAATTAGGCGGAATTACGATGTCATCAAATCCTCCCACAACTGTATCTGGAGCTTTCATAAAAATAACTGGTTCTTTGGGAGGCTCAGCTCCTGATTCTTTAGCATGCTTTGCGTAATTTAAACCAACACAAATTGCTTTAGTAGGTCTTGCAACAGGAGATCCTAATCTAAAATCTGAAAGATTAACTTTTTCTTTACTTGTTAAATCTATTTTTGATACTTTTTCTAGTGCCCCACTTTCTAACTCAGTTCTATTCCAGTCAGAAATAACATCATCTACAAACACAGCTTGAGTCTCAGAAACAATTACCGCTGGTTTTTCTTTACCAAATTCACCAAGTCTTGCGATTTTCACTTTTTACCTCCGCACATGAATCATACTTGAAGAATAATGGGCTCAAAAGTTTGAATCCGATTCAACACTTTTGAGAGTGTTAG
>JBJOGR010000032.1:0-23609 GCA_046048135.1 Actinomycetota bacterium | reverse complement strand
TTCTCCTGTCTTATTTAAGGACAGGTTTATCCAATCCTTAAATCACTAAAAATAAAGCCTTCATCTTGAAGTGCTCATTTAGTGCTCATTGTGTTTTCTCCGTTAGGGAGTAGTAGTGATACTGATAAGAGTACTTCACATCGATTCATTTCTTGAACTCAAGTGCCTAAAAGTTGAATTTGATGAGGATTTAACCAGAATTGTTACGAATTTAGACCTAATAATTCGGCTTGTCGGGCAAGATCTGGGTGTTGTTTAATCAAATCTTCAAATTTACCTGAACCTACCAAAGTTCCGTCTCTTAAGAACAAAACTAAGTCGCTATGCATTACCGTACTTAATCTATGTGCAATTGAAATTATAGTTACTTCTCCATGCAATTCTCTAAGCATGCTTGTAATTGAAAATTCTGTTTCTGCATCGAGTGAACTTGTAGCTTCATCCAATACTAAAATTAAAGGATCACTATATAAAGCACGAGCAATTCCTATTCTTTGTCTTTGGCCTCCGGATAAACGTGTGCCACGTTCCCCAACTACGGTGTGCAATCCCTGAGGAAGACTTTGCACAAAATCAAATATGTGTGCTTTTTTTAAAACAGAGTTCACCTTATCAATATCGATTAATTCTTCTGGGAGTGCAAATGCAACATTTTCTAAAATAGTTCCATCAAAAAGTGAAACATCTTGAGAAACATAAGAAATTGCACCAGGAAAATTCTCAATAAATTTTTCAGGTGAATTAAAATTAATTTCCACACTTCCTCTTGTAGGTTCTAACAACCCTAAAATGCAGTCTGCAAGTGTGGTTTTGCCTGATCCCGATGAACCTATAATTGCAAGTGTGGTGCCAGATTCAATTTCAAATGAAATATTTTGTAACGCATATTTTTCTTGATTTGGATATCTAAAACTTAGATCTTCTAAAGTAATTATAAATTTATCATCCACTCTTGTCGAAGATTTACGTGAATTTAGGTAATTTAATCTTTTTTGATATTTTTCCTCCACAAACTTAGAAAAAGTATGAACTCTGCTCGTAAGTCCCTGCATATTTTTTATTGCATTTATGGATCCTTGAATAGGTGCAATAGTTGGTAGAATTCTTAAAGCTGAAGTTAAAAACAATGTTGTGCTTGAAGCTGCAGTAGAAATCGAATCCGCTCCTGCTTGACCGACTGCAACCACTACAACCCCGAGAACTAAAGCTGTATCGATTACAAATCTAGGTACTTGTCCCAACCAATTGACTAGAGCATTTGCCTTACCTTGTGAAATTCTATTGTTTTGAAAAGTCATAATTTGTGAATTAAGACGACTTGACACAAATAACTCTCTATACATAGAGATAGTTTCATTGATTGTTTTGATAGCATCGCTCGAAGTTTTACCCATAATCTCTCCAGAATCTCGCATACGAGTTCCATTGATCCAGCCTAAGAGTCCAAAAAGTAAAATTACATAAATCAATAAACCAATAGTTATTAAAGGATTTGATACAAAAAGTGCAATAAAAAACATAAAAACAAGAATTACGTCTGAAATCAATGCAACTGAAGTCCAAAGTAAATTAATTATAGTTTGTACACCACTTGTATGAACATAATTAATTTCCGGAGAAGACCAACTTCTAATCTCACTCAAAGATAATGAACCAAATCTTTTAAACATAGAATTTGTAAAATAAGCACCTTCTTCATGAATTTTAAAACTCAGGATTTTGCTGATTGGCATGACTATCAAAGGTCTTAATATAAAAATAAAAAGGGTGAATATACCTAAAATCAAAACTTGTATTCGTATATTTGCATCCTGAATTCTTAATATATTAATTAATAATTCAACAGATGAAAAGTTTGGATTACCATTTAAAATACTAACTACATATCCAACCAAAATTGCCATAAGTGCAGTGCCCAGTAAATCAAAAAAATTAGTTAAAATTCTTACAAGAAGCAAAACGATAAATAGCCGTTTCAATTTATTATTGACAAAATTCCATGCTTCTTTAACTGCGTAATAAATATTCATTAATAAATTTAATCTATCGTATTATCAATATCTTTTTTTGACTCTGATCTTATGTCTATTTTCCAACCGGTTAATCTCGCTGCTAAACGGGCATTTTGACCCTCCCTGCCAATTGCTAATGAGAGTTGAAAATCAGGAACTAATACTTGAGCACTTCGTGAATCCAAATCAGTAACCGTGACTTGCGAAACTTTTGCCGGAGACAATGCATTAGCAATAAATGTTGCAGGATCTAAAGAGAAATCAACAATATCTATTTTTTCTCCACCAAGTTCATTCATTACATTTCTGACCCTTTGCCCCATAGGACCAATACAAGTTCCTTTAGGACTTATTTGTGGATCATGTGATAAAACTGCAATTTTTGTTCTATGTCCTGATTCTCTTGCCACGGCAACTATTTCCACAACTCCTTGTTGCACTTCTGGTGCTTCTAATTCAAATAAACCTTTTACTAATCCTGGATGAGTTCTAGACAAAGTTATTTGTGGACCTTTATTCCCTTTTCTTACAGAAACAATGAAACATTTAATTCTTGTGCCATGCTGATAATTTTCACCAGGAACTTGTTCTTGAGCTGGAATAAATCCTTCAATACCATCTGCAAGTTTTACATCAACTAAATTTGGATCTTTCCCCTGTTGAACTACACCAGAGATTATTGTGTTTTCTTTTCTTAAATAATCCTTAAAAACTTGATCATCTTTAACGTCTCTCATTTTTAAAAACAAAACTTGTTTAGCAGTTGCTGCTGCGACTCGAGCAAAATCTGCTGGAGTGTCATCAAATTCTTTTAAAACATTTCCTGCTTCGTCTAATTCTTGGACTTTCACTTCAACATGACCGGTTTTATTATCCATAATTACTTTGGCATTTTCATGAGAACCTGGATTTCTCTTGTAAGCAGCTATTAGAGATTCTTCAATTGCCTGAACGACTTTTTCCCATGAAAGTTCTTTTTCTTTAACTAATTGTTTTAAAGTTTTGATATCAATTTCCATGTTTATTTCTTTTTCGGGTTAAATTCGACTTGGACAATAGCTTTATCTATGTCTGTATATTTAAAGCTTTGAAGTTTTCCTTTAATTTGGATTTGAACTTCCAATTCTTCTACTTTTTGAATTCTTCCCTCAAAAACATTTGATTTTGATTGAATCTTGACTAATCGATCTAAGTTTTTTCGCCAATGTCTTAACTTTGTTAATGGTCTATCAATTCCGGGTGATCCAACATCTAGCGTGTAAGTCATATTTCCCATAAGTGAATTTTCATCAAAAAATTCTGAAAGTTTAGTGGAAAGATTTGCTACTTCATCCAGTGAAATTCCTGAATCTTTATCAACCAAGACTTGAACAATAGTATTTTTACCTGCTGATTTTAGAATTACATCTTCTAATTCAAAATTAAACTTATGTACTAAGGGACTAATTTTGTCAAAAATATCCTCACGCGTCATCATAGGTAAACTCCCTAGCGTGTAGACATCAGTGTTCAATTGGGTCTTGCAGTTGTATCTATAGAGTAGCGCTAAATAGTAAAAGTAAGAAATCTGAACTCAAAAGTTTAGGTAAAAAGTAGGTAAATTTGATTTCGAGAAGAAACTTGATAATTAGTTCAGGTGCAATAACTCTTGCCGCTTGTTCAAATACGGGAATCAATTTCGCAGAACCATCATTTGAAGAAATTTTGACACAAGAATTCATTACCAGAGGAAATTCATTAGTTGATTTGTATTTTGCAGGAATTAATCAAGAAAGAAGCTATAGAACTCAATTAATTCAATTGAGAGATCATCATTTAACTCATTTAACTCTTTGGACTAAAGCGCAAACTGCTACGCCAAATCCTTCTCCTACAGGTTTACAAGTAGCAAGTATCAAACAATTAATATTAGCTGAAGAAGAACACTTCAATTTTTGTATTTCAAACATTACAAAGACGAACGATCAACAAATTCTTCAAAATATTGGCCAAATTGCTGCAAGTATTAATCAACATATTTATTGGTTGAAAAAAATGATTACACCAGTGGCCTTACCTGATAATGCACAATTTGAAGGTTCAGATGTAGGTGATAATTAGTGACTCAAACACCAAGCCCTAGTGTTTCAATCGCTCCTAATCAAGAAATAATTGAAAAATTAAATTTAATTGTTGAGGGAGAAAATGCTGCTGTTTGGGCATTTGGATATCTTTTATCATTTATTCCAGAAGAAAATAAAGATTATGCAACATCTGTATTTAATATCCATAGAGATCAAAGAGACATATTTCGTTTGAAATTGCGCAATTTGAATCAAGTACCGCCTCGTCCAAAAGAAAATTACCAGTTACCTTTCGAGGTCAAAGATATTGTTACTGCTTATGAGTTAGCAGTATTTATTGAAAATAGGCTGATAGGAATTTACCTACAATTGTTTAAAGTAATACAGCCAGAAAACAGAAAAGAAATTTTAGATTTTGTCTTAAAATCATCTATACGACTACTTGAATTTAAAGATAGGCCAAGAGCTCTACCGGGAAGTATTAATTAACTCCAAATTTGAATTCCAAGTCTTATCGCGCTTGCAAATGCAACAAAGGCGACGACATATTTTACAAATTTCGTACCCTGCCAAAGTGCAGTTTTTGCTCCGAATATGCCACCAAAAATATTTGAAATAGATAAAATAAAAGCAAGTTTCCATAAAATAGTTCCCGCAATTGCAAATACTAAAATAGCTCCAAAATTTGTTGCAAGATTTACTATTTTTGCACCAATGGATGCGTTTAAATATTTCTGACCTAAAACTCCCACGAATAATGCAATCAAAAAAGTACCAGTTCCTGGACCAAATGCTCCATCATAAAAACCAATTAACAGACCAATCGATATTGATATCAATAAAGATTCATGTTTGATTATTTTTTGTGATTTTGAAAAGTCGGGACGAAAGATCATCCAAAATCCGACCAAAATCAAAACTACGAAAACGATTGGCTCGAATGAATTTCTTGGCAGATTTGAAGAAAAAATTGCTCCTAAAATTGATCCGATCAAACCAAAAAATGCCATAGGTAATTTGTTCTTAATCTCATCAGGCTTTTTTTGAAAATAAGTAATTGAAGCACTAGCTGTGCCTAAGACTTGTGCTGCCTTATTTGTGCCAAGTAATTCTGCAGGAGAAGCATTTGGAAGTCCAAATAAGAGTGCTGGAAAATGAATTAGTCCTCCCCCACCTCCTATTGCATCAACCCAGCCGGCAAGAAAAGCAGCAAATAATAAAAGAATAATGATTTGGGTTGAAGGCATTAAAATCTAATATTTTTTAATTTCAGAAAACAAATTACTAAGTTCAACATCTTTGCTTTCACCAGTTTTTCTAATACGTAACTCAACTTTATTTTCTGCCAGTTTTTTCCCAACAATTAAGATTAAAGGCATACCCAATAATTCTGCATCATTAAACTTAACTCCAGGTGATACATTTTTCCTATCGTCATAAATAACTGAATAATTCATCTCGTTTAATTTCTCTGATATCTCTAAAGCTTTAGAAAAAATTTCATCATCTTTTCCTGCTGCTACGACATGAAAATCAAGGGGGGCAACAGTTTTTGGCCAAACTATTCCTTTTTCATCATGATTTTGTTCAATAATTGCGGCTACTGCTCTTGATACTCCAATTCCATACGACCCCATAGTTACTACTTGAGATTTTCCATTTTCGTCCAAAACAGTTAAATCAAGTGCTTTTGCATATTTTTGCCCTAATTGAAAAATATGGCCAATTTCAATACCTCGAGCGATTTCTAGAGTTTGAGAGCACTTTGGACAAATATCGCCTTGTCTAATTTCTGCTGCTTCAATTGTTCCATCAGAATTAAAATCTCTTCCAAAAACTAAATCGTAAACATGTTTACCTGAAATATTTGCACCAGTAATCCATCGAGTTCCTTTTACTATTCGAGGATCAGTTAAATATTTTATTTTGCTTTTTGAATTTACTCCCAAAACTTGTGGACCAATATAGCCTTTGACTAAATCCTTGAACTTAGGAAAATCTTCTTCTTCAAAAACGCGAACAGTGGCTGGAGAGACACTTGCTTCAAGTCTTTTTAAATCTACTTCTCGATCACCAGGTATTCCTATTACTAAAGGTTCATTTCTTCCATCTGGATAAGTAAGCATCAAGACAACATTCTTTAAGGTATCACTTGCTTGCCAGTTTCTATCTTCTCTTTTTAAATCTTGGCGTGAATTTGAAATTTCAACTAATGAATCAATAGTAGGTGTATTTGGAGTGTCTTCAACATGGAATTGTTTCACATTTGAAAAATCAATATCATCAGGTTTTGGTGTTTCAACAGCTTCAACATTTGCTGCGTATTCACATTTTGTGCACTTAACATAAGTATCTTCTCCGAATTCACAAGGTGCCAAGAATTCTTCACTCTTTGATCCACCCATAGCACCCGACATTGCTGAAACAGTTACAAAATTCAAGCCAAGTTTTTGAAAAGTTTTAACATAAGCAATCCGATGTTTTTCATAAGAAGTTTCTAATCCACTTTGATCAATATCAAATGAATATCCATCTTTCATGACAAACTCTCTACCGCGAAGAATTCCTGCTCTTGGTCTTGCTTCGTCTCGATACTTTGTTTGGATTTGATAAATTACTAAAGGCAAATCTTTATATGAACTGTAAAGATCTTTAACCATCAAAGTAAACATTTCTTCATGTGTTGGGCCTAAAAGATAATCAATTCCCCTACGATCTTTTAATCTAAATAAATTTGGACCATACTCTTGCCAACGATTTGTAGCAACATATGGCTCAGTCGGCAAAAGTGCTGGAAAATGAACTTCTTGAAAACCTGCGTTGTTCATTTCTTGTCTAATTATTTCCTCTACTTTTCTATAACTTAAATATCCAAGAGGTAACCAACTAAACACACCCGGTGCAACTCTTCTGACATAACCTGCTCTAGTTAATAACTTGTCACTTGGAACCATGGCGTCAGCAGGGTCATCGCGTAAAGTTCTTAAAAAATAAGTTGACATTCTGAGCAACATGGAAATAGCCTACTTGTTTCTATTTATTTAGAAGAGAATCGTTGCAAATGTGGAGTGTTCCTGAAAACCAACTGATTTATAGACAGCTTGCGCTCTCTTGTTGTAGTCATTAACATACAAACTGACCTTTGGTGCAAAGTTTTGTCTCGCAAAATTAACGACACTTGCCATTCCAGATTTGCCTAAGTTTCTACCCCTTAAATGAGGTGGCACCCAAACGCCTTGAACTTGGCAAACTCTTTGTGTACTCACCCCTATTTCTGCTTTAAATAAAACCTGATTGTTTTCAATACGAGCAAACATTTTTCTTTGATTGATAACTTCTGCTATTCGATTTCGATAACTTTTCTCAGAAATTTCAGATACTGGAGAAACTCCAACTTCTTCTGTAAACATTGAAACACAAGCAGGAATTAATAAATCTAAATCTCGCATCAATGCTGGTTGCACAAACTGATCAGGGGCTACTAAAGGTGAATCATCCATTACTAATAAAGGCTGAGTTGGTCTAATCTCTCTAGGAGTTGGCATAAATGGTTTTAGAAGTTCCCAAAATGACATCACTTCTTCCTTATTGCCAACAATTGATGAAATTCTTTTTGGTTGATCTAATAGATATTGTGCAAATTCTATTTGAGATTTCTCAGTTGTATTCAGTGGAATTATATTGACACTGAAATACAAAGCACTTTCAATTCTTCCATTTTCTTCATAAACGAGGAATTCATTTTGAAGGCTCCAAGTATATTGCTCTAATTCTTGAAGTCGGTTAATTATAAAACAGTTACTAATTTCATCTTGTAACGCTAGAACTTTAACTGCATTGATATCTGTTCCAACTAATGGTCGAACAAGATTTTTATTTGACCAATACCGTAGGTTCACCAGCAACATCCTCGCTCATTGATTCTGCGATTCTAGTTGCTTCTTCAATAAGTACTTGCACAATTTCAGATTCAGGAACTGTTTTTATTACTTCGCCTTTAACAAATATTTGGCCTTTACCATTTCCAGATGCAACTCCAAGATCTGCTTCTCTTGCTTCACCAGGTCCATTAACCACACAACCCATTACTGCAACTCTCATTGGCACTTTAAATCCTTGCAAAGCTTGTGTTACTTGTTCGGCCAATGTGTAAACATCAACTTGTGCTCGTCCACAAGATGGACAAGAAACTATTTCAAAACCTCTTTTTTTCAAATTCAATGATTCTAAAATTGCAATTCCAACTTTCACTTCTTCTACAGGTGGTGCTGAAAGTGAAACTCGTATTGTGTCTCCAATGCCTTTACTTAAAAGTGCACCAAAAGCAACTGATGATTTAATTGTTCCTTGAAATGCTGGACCTGCTTCTGTGACTCCTAAATGAAGTGGATAATCGCAAGCTTCTGCAAGTTTTGAATAAGCAGAAACCATGACAACTGGATCATTATGTTTAACAGAAATTTTTATATCTCTAAAATCATGTTCTTCAAATAAGGAAGCTTCCCAAAGAGCTGATTCAACTAAAGCATCTGGTGTAGCTTTGCCATATTTTTCTAATAATCTTTTATCTAAAGAGCCAGCGTTAACTCCAATTCGAATTGGAATTCCTGCATCTTTGGCAGCTTTGGCAATTTCTCCCACTCGATCATCAAATTGTTTTATATTTCCTGGATTGACTCTCACTCCAGCACAACCTGCATCAATTGCTGCAAAAACATATTTAGGTTGAAAATGAATATCGGCAATAACTGGGATAGGAGATTTCTTAGCGATTGCAGATAAAGCATCTGCATCATCTTGACTTGGTACGGCAACTCTTACAGCTTGACATCCTGCAGCATTTAATTCTGCAATTTGTTGCAAAGTCGAATTTATGTCAGCTGTCAATGTGGTGCACATTGATTGAACAGAAATTGGAGCATCCCCACCAATTTCTAAAGGATGAGAATGATGTTTCAAAGTAATTTTTCTTGATTTTCTTCTTGGTGCCAATACAGGTGCTGGAGGTTGAGGCATTCCCAAACTAATTGAAGTCATACTTAAATCTTATCCTCCAAGTCTTATTGGATTAACGATGTCAACATAAAGAAGCAACATTGATAAGCCGATAAGTAATATTGCCACCGAATATGCAAACGGCAACATTTTTGCAGTATCTGCTGGTCCGGGATCTGTTTTTCCTCTAAGCCTTGCAAGTTGACGTCTCAAACCTTCATAAATTGCACCAGCTGCATGTCCTCCATCAAGTGGAAGAAGTGGCAAAAGATTGAACAAAAATAAAGCCATATTTAATCCACCGGCAAGATTTAATAGTGTGGCAAATCGCCACAGAACTGGAATTTCTGCTGCAGCTATTTCACCACCGACTCGCGTTACTCCCACGATTCCAACTAAACCTTCTTGATCTCTTTCTTCACCTAAAAATGCTGAAGAAAAAAGTTGGGCAACTCTATCTGGAAAATTCATTATTACTCTAAATGTGCCTACAGTGATTTCTCCTAAGACTGCAAAAACTGTCGTTATCGGTTGTCTATCCAAAATAATGTTTGGTGAAATACCTAAATAAGGAGTAGCAGGATTATTAGTTTGATTTTCAAGTGTTGATTGTCTAGCAACTTTAACAATCGATGCAGTCAAGTTAATTTCCTGACCATCTCTTAAAACAGTGATATCAACATTTCCTTCATTACTATTTTGAATTGCTAAAGCTAAATCTTCCCAATTCTCAATCTTTATATTGTTGTAAGAAATTATTTGATCCTTGGCTTGAAGTCCAGCACTTAATGCAGGAGAGGCAGTAGTGCCTTCAATGCAGTCACCCAAAACATCTACATCAGTTGGAAGGCACGAAATTACTTGTTTAATTTCATTAGTCGCCGCTGGTATGCCAATTGCTGAAAATGACGCAGCAAAAAATATAAAGGCTAAAACTAAGTTCATGAATGGTCCACCAACCATGACAATTAGTTTTTTAGGAACACTTAATTTATAGAAGACTTTGTTTTCATCCCCTGGTCCAATTTCTTCCTCACTTTGTTTTCTAGCGGTATTAACAACTTCTGCAAATGGTCCTTTGGTAACAACTCCTTCTTTTGCAGGTGGAATCATTCCGATCATTCTCACAAATCCACCTAATGGAATCGCTTTTACTCCATACTCCGTGTCACCTTTTGTTTTTGACCAAAGCGTTGGTCCAAACCCAATCATGTATTGAGTAACTTTTACACCAAACTTTTTTGCTGGAACCATATGGCCAATTTCGTGCAATCCAATTGAGAGCATAATGATAAAAATTAAGAATAGAATTCCAAAAATTTCCATTATTTATCTTCCCTAAAACTTCTTATTAGTTCACGCGTTTCAATTCTAATTGAGTTGTCTATATCCAATAGTTTTTCTAAAGTAAGCGATTTGTTATCGACAAAACCAATTCCTGCTAAGTGATTTTTTACTACGCTTTCCACAATTTCAACTATAGACAAAAAACTAATTTTTCGCTCGATGAAAGCTGAAACGCACTCTTCATTTGCAGCGTTCATAACTGCGGGTGCACTTCCTGCAGCTTTTCCAACTTGTTTGGCAAGACTAATTGCCTTAAACACTTTTTCATTAACATTTTCAAAAGTCCAAGATTGACTCTTTGACCAATCAACTGGTTTTTGAACATCATTTAATCGATCTGGCCAACTAAGTCCAAGCGCAATTGGTAATTTCATATTAGGTGGAGAAGCTTGAGCCATAGTCGAACCATCGACAAATTCAATCATTGAATGAATTATTGATTGGGGATGAATTACAACTTCTATTTTTTCAAATTCAATTCCAAATAATAAATGTGCTTCAATTATTTCTAATCCTTTATTCATAAGACTTGCAGAATTAATTGTTACAACAGGTCCCATGTTCCAAGTTGGATGATTCAAAGTTTCCTGAACTGTCACATTCTTTAAATCTTCTATACTTTTTCCTCTGAAAGGCCCTCCACTTGCTGTGAGAATTAGTTTCTTAATCTCACTCTTTCTCTCACCTCGTAAACATTGCGCAAGTGCAGAGTGTTCTGAATCAACAGGAATTATTTGTCCTTCTTTTGCAAGTTCCAATACTAATTTTCCACCAATTACTAGTGACTCTTTATTTGCAAGTGCTAATTTGTGTCCAGATTTTAAAGTTTCTATAGTTGGTAAAAGACCCGCCGCACCTGTTATTCCATTTAAAACCACATCACATGAATATTTTGCAACTTCAGCACTGGCATTCTTGCCTACTAAAATTTCAAATTTATGCTCAAAATTATTTGCTTCTAATTTCTTTTTTGTCTCTTCATCTTTAACTGAGACCACATCAGGCCTAAACTTCATAATTTGATCTGTTAACACTTTGGCATTAGAACCAGCAGAAAGTCCTACAACCTTGAACTTGTCCTTGTGTTGATCAATAACTTCAAGTCCTTGAGTTCCAATAGAACCTGTTGATCCCAGGATGGTTACACGACGTATAGACACACTCCAATTGTTCAACATCGCAATTAGCGCGTAATCTTGCGGTAGGAAGATCTTCACAGGAGCAAAATGAGTACTAATACCGTGGGTGGACCATCAATAGAGCAAAAAAGAAAAATTGTTACGTCAATACCTGGCCCAAAATCTTTGGAATTGCAAAAAAGAAGAACAGAAGTAGTAAGTGCTGGAGTTAGTAGCACTTTGCCAGTTTATGTAAAAAGAGCTGGTGGAGGAATAGTCGAAGATATTGATGGAAATTCATTTATTGACTTAGCTGCAGGAATCGCAGTGACTTCTGTCGGAAATTCTCACCCTGATGTTGTAAGAAATGTGCAAGAAGCAGTAACACAATTTACTCACACTTGTTTCATGATTGCTCCTTATGAATCTTATGTAAAAGTTTGTGAATTACTTGCAGAACTAACTCCTGGAAAGCACGCAAAAAGATCTGCTCTATTTAATTCAGGTGCAGAAGCATTAGAAAATGCTGTAAAAATTGCTCGTTATTTCACTAAGAAAGATGCGGTCGTAGTTGTTGAACATGGATACCATGGCCGAACTAATTTAACTATGGCTATGACAGCAAAAAATATGCCATACAAAAAAGGTTTTGGACCATTTGCTCCTGAAATATATCGAGTACCAACCTCTTATCCATTCCATGATGAATTATCAGGTAAAGATGCAGCATTGCATGCCATTTCAAGAATGGAAAAAGAAATTGGCTCTGACCAACTTGCAGCAATTGTTATTGAACCAATTCAAGGGGAAGGCGGATTTATTGTTCCTGCACCTGGTTTCTTAAGTGAATTAGCAAATTGGGCAAAAGCAAATAATGTTTTATTTATTGCAGATGAAGTTCAAACTGGATTTGCAAGAACTGGAGCAATGTTTGCCTGTGAACATGAAAATATAGTTCCAGATTTAATTACTATGGCAAAAGGTATGGGTGGAGGATTACCAGTAGCAGCTGTTACTGGAAGAGCAGATGTTATGGATTCAATTCATCCCGGTGGACTAGGTGGAACTTATGGTGGAAACCCAATTGCTTTAGCAGGTGCACTCGGTGCAATCCAAGCAATTAAGGATGAAAAATTAATTGAAAAAGCAAAACATATTGAGACAATAATGATTCCTAGATTAAAAAATATGGCCTCGCAAAATCAATTAATCGGAGATGTTCGAGGTCGCGGAGCGATGATTGCAATTGAAATAGTAAAGCCTGGAACTAAAGATCCAGATCCTGATAAAACTTTAAAAATTGCTAAAGCATGTCACGCTGAAGGCGTTTTAGTTTTAACAGCAGGAACATATGGAAATGTTCTAAGATTTCTACCTCCATTAGTTATTAGTGATGACTTATTAAATGAAGGTTTGGATGTCTTAGAAAAAGCAATAATTTCTGCTAGCTAATTTTTTTATAAACTGCTAAATAAGCAGGGTGTAGAGGTAATAATCTGGTAATTATTGCTGGAAAATGTGGCAAGAATGAATCCCTGAGTGTTTTCATGTTATTTTCTTCAAACATTTTTCTAATTTGCACACCTTTAGGTCTGTAAATATGAGTCGGATCTGATTCGTATAAATGTTTATATTCCCATTTATTAAATTTATTATTAATTGTTGGCAAATGCACTAAGGCAATACCTCCTGGTTTTAAAGCATCACAAATAGCTTTAATTCCCTCTTTGGGTTTTGTTAAATGTTCAATTACATTTATTGCCAATACCAAATCAAATTTATTATCAAAAGCTACACCGTTTTGAATATCTGCAACTTTATAACTTCTTTCAGGTTTTCGTTTTTGAGCAATTTCGATTGCGTGCTCTGAAATATCTGACCCACAGATTAATTTTGCTTCGTCAAAATAATCCAACAACCATCCATAGCCGCAGCCAATATCAATAACCGATGCTTCACTTAATTTTATTTGACTATATCGATTAAATAATTTAACTAGCAAACCATCACGTAACTTATCTATCTTTGTTTGACTTGGATTACCTAATTCGTCTTTTGCTCCATAAAGATGTGCAAAATAATCTTTTGAGTTAAAGTCTTGTGTCATAAAACCTTTATATTGTTGCCGCTAACTGACCACATGCTCCGTCAATTTCACGTCCACGAGTATCCCTTACTGTAACAGCAATATTTGCCTGTTCCAAAATTTGCACAAAAGTTTTTTCATCTCCACTATTAGACGCTGTCCATTTGGAACCAGGAGTGGGGTTCAAAGGTATTAAATTAACGTGAACATCTTTATTTTTAAGTAAATTCGCCAGTTGTTGAGCATGAATTTTTTGATCATTTATATTTTTAATCATGGCGTACTCGATTGAAACTCTTCTTCCAATTACTTCGGCATAATTCCAAGCCGCATTTAAAACTTCTTTTATTGAATATCTTTCATTAATCGGTACTAAAGTATTTCTTAATTCATCTGTTGGAGCATGCAAACTTATAGCAAGTCTTACCGGCAGTTTTAATTCAGCTAATTCATAAATTTTTGGAACTAAACCAACAGTACTTACGGTTATATTTCTTGCACTAATACCCAAACCTGATGGGCTTTCTTCATGAATTGCACGAATTGATTGGACAACGGTATTGAAATTTGCAAGTGGTTCACCCATTCCCATGAAAACAATATTTGATAATCGAGTAGGACCCTCTGGCAAAAATCCATTTTGCGAATAACTTGCAGCGTATTGAACCTGAGAAACTATTTCTGCAGCGGATAAATTCCTTTTTAATCCAAGTTGTCCTGTGGCACAGAATGGACAAGCCATGCCACATCCTGCTTGAGATGAAATGCAAACTGTAGTGCGATTTGGATAATGCATTAAAACACTTTCAATGAACAATCCATCATGAAGTTTCCATAAAGTTTTTACAGTGTTTCCCTGGTCTGCTTTTTGGGTTTTGACTTCAGTTAATAATTTTGGGGCCAATTTTTCAGCAATCTCTTTTCTTTTTTCAATTGGCAAATCAGTCCACTCTTCATAATTACTACTTAAATTTCCAAACCAATGTCTACTAACTTGATCTGCTCTAAATCCTTCTAATTCCTGCTCTATTGCGAAATCTTTTCTTGCCTTCTGATCAAAATCTGCAATATGTTTAGGTGGTTTCTTCTTTGTACTAATTGTTTCAATTATTTGATTCATCTAAAAACCTAAGAAAATTCCGAATAGTAAAAAAGAAAAAAGCGAATTAAAAGCCAGCGAATCTATTCTGTCTGCCATTCCACCATGTCCTGGAAGAATTGAGGAAAAATCTTTAATATTTAAATTTCTTTTGACAAAACTTTCAAACAAATCTCCTGCGGTTCCAGTTAATGAAAGAGCTAGTCCAAGAATTATTGATTCAGTTATATTTAAATCTAAAAACAAAGGTGTAACCAAAATTGAAATCACAACGCTTAATAAAACAGAACCAAGTAAACCTTCGTAAGATTTTTTTGGAGATATTTTTGGAGCAAGTTTATGTTTACCAAATAATATCCCGGTAAAGTATCCACCAGTATCGCTAACGGCCGTCAAAGCGATAAATATAAAAATTCGCTCTGCCCCATCTGGTTTGTTTAACATAAGCATTACTAGGGCGCCAAAAACTCCAAGATATAAGACTGTAGTAATTGAAAATAAAAAAGTTTGCCTAAATTTCTCTTGGCTATAAGAATAAATCAAGATTATAATTATGCTTAAAATAAAAGCATATGTTAAGCCAGATAATTCAAAAAAAACACTAAACAATATAAAAATAGAAATTAGAACAAGATTTATAAATATTGATAAATCAAGTTTCTTTGCTTTGTTTAATTGTGTTGTTACCTCATAACCTGCAAGCAAAACTGCAGCTAATGCCAAAAAAGTAAAAGCATATTTATTTATGAATAATGTGATTGCAACCAAACCAATTAAAACCAAACCTACTAAGATTGCATTTGGTAAATTTCTACCAGTTTTGATTTTTTCCACAATTAGACTTTAGCCCATAAAGCATGAGGCTTAGCTTTAAACTTCTAAAAGCTCTGCTTCTTTGTGTTTAAGTATTTCATCTATTGAATGCACGCCTTTATTTGTGATTTCATCAAGACTTTTTTCAGCACGCTTGACGTCATCTTCACTTGCTTCCCCATCTTTTTTTGATTTATCTAGCGCATCTTTTGCATTTCTTCTGATATTTCGAATAGAAACCCTTGCCTCTTCAGCTTTATTCTTTGCAACTTTTATGTATTCTTTTCTTCTTTCTTCGGTTAGTTGTGGGATAGGTACACGAATAATTGTTCCATCATTTGATGGATTTACACCTAAATCACTTTCTCTTATTGCTTTTTCAATTGCCTGAATAGCACTTTTATCAAAGGGAGTGATCACAATCATTCTTGCTTCTGGATTCTGAAAACTAGCCATCTGATTTAAAGGTGTTTGAGTTCCGTAATAATCAGCAGTTATTTTATTGAACATGGCCAAGTTTGCTCGTCCAGTTCTTATAGTTGAAAAATCCTCTTTAGCTACTTCAATTGCTTTATCTATTTTTGATTTTGCTTCACTTAATATCGCTGCAGTCACCTATGCTCCTTGAATTATAGTTCCGATGGATTTGCCAGAAACTGCTTTTGCAATATTTCCGTTTTCTAATAAATTAAAAACCACAATTGGTAGGTTATTGTCTCTACAAAGGCTAATTGCAGTGGCATCTGCAACCTTTAGATCTTTTTGTAAAACTTGATCATAAGTTAATTGATCAAATTTTTTGGCATCTGGATTTTTTCTTGGATCTGAATCATAAACACCATCTACACCTTTTGCCATTAAAACGACATCCGCGCCAATTTCTAGAGCCCTTTGTGCTGCAGTTGTGTCTGTTGAGAAAAAAGGTGCACCTAATCCCGCCCCAAATATTACGACTCTTCCCTTTTCTAAATGCCTAATTGCTCTTCTTGGAACATAAGACTCAGCAACTTGGCCCATCGTAATAGCAGTTTGAACGCGTGTTTCCACTTTTTGTTTTTCTAAAAAATCTTGTAAAGCTAAGCAATTCATTACCGTGCCAAGCATTCCCATATAGTCTGCACGTGCGCGATCCATGCCTCGTTCAGAAAGTTGTGCGCCTCGGAAATAGTTTCCGCCACCAATAACAACTGCTACTTGTGCTCCATCTTGAACTACATCTGCGATTTGTTTGGCAATGCTACTAACCACATCTGGATCAACGCCTAATCCACCACTTCCAGCAAATGCTTCTCCTGAAAGTTTTAGAAGGACTCGTCCAAATTTCTTTGACATTTAGCCTTGGCCAACTTTAAATCTTGCAAACTTTTGAACTTTAATGCCATTTTCGTCAATCAATTGCTTAATGGATTTTTTATTATCTCTTACCCACATTTGTTCTAGTAAACAAAAATCTTTGAAGTAAGAGTTAACCCTTCCTTCAACAATTTTAGCAATTGCTTGCTCTGGCTTTCCTTCTTCTTTTGCAGTTTGCTCAGCAACTCTTTTTTCTGCTTCTATAACATCTTGCGGAACATCTTCTTTTGCCAGATACAAAGGAGCCATAGCTGCAATTTGTTGTGCTAAGTCTTTTGCAACTTGTTCATTTTCTTTATCAAGTTGAACTATTGCACCAACTCCAGCAGGAAGTGCTGGATCTGGTTTATGCAAGTAATTAAAAACATAGCCACCTGAAAATTGAGCAAATCTTTTTACTTCAACTTTTTCACCCATGAAAGCGTTAGCCTCATCGAGTAATTGTTTGATTGATTTACCATTTGCATCAGATGCTAAAAGTGATTCAACATCTTTTGGTTTTTGACTAAGAATTACATTTGCAACAGTTTCACCTAACTTAACAAAATCATCTGTCTTAGCGACGAAGTCAGTTTCACAATTAACTTCAACCAACGCACCTTCACTATTTCCTGATTTAGCGCCAGCTACTATTCCTGCAGATGCAGTTCTTCCTTCACGCTTACCAACATCTTTTGCGCCTTTTACTCGCAGTAATTCAACAGCTGCATCAAAATCACCATTTGTTTCATCCAATGCTTTTTTACAGTCCATCATTCCTGAACCGGTTTTTTCGCGAAGTTTTTTTACATCATCTGCAGAATAATTAGCCATTTATTTTTATTTTCCTTCTTCGGTTTTGGTTTCTGTTGCACTTTCAGGCGTCGTTGATGCTACGGCTTCAGCAATAGCATCTTGATTTCCTGCCAATAATTCTTTTTCCCAATCAGTCAACGGTTCAGCAATAACTCCTGCTGCTCCAGCATTCTTCGTTGGTCTTTGTTGTAAGCCTTCGGCGACAGCATCTGCAACAACTCTTGTTAGAAGAGAGATTGCTCTTATTGCATCATCGTTTCCTGGAATTGGGAATTCAACTTCGTCGGGATCACAATTTGTATCAAGAATTGCCACAACTGGAATTCCTAATTTTCTTGCTTCATCAACTGCAATTTGTTCTTTCTTAGTGTCAATTACCCAGAGAACACTTGGAGTTTTCGTCATATCTCGAATACCAGATAAAACAGCTTCAAGTTTTTCTTTTTCTCTTCTCATCATCAAAAGTTCTTTTTTGGTATAACCAGAACTTGTGTCATCGAAGTTAATTTGTTCTAATTCTTTTAATCTTTGGATTCTTTTTTGAATTGTGCCAAAGTTTGTAAGCATGCCACCTAACCAACGTTGGGTAACAAATGGCATTCCTACTCTTTTTGCTTGTTGTTGAATAGCTTCGTGAGCTTGTCTTTTCGTGCCCACAAACATTATTGTTCCGCCACGGGCAACTGTTTCTTTAATGAATTCGTAAGCTTTATCAATAAAAGTTAGCGATTGCTCTAAATCAATTACATAAATTCCATTACGTTCAGTCAAGATGAATCTCTTCATCTTTGGATTCCAACGTCGAGTTTGATGTCCGAAATGAACTCCGGATTCTAGAAGTTGGCGCATTGTTACTACAGCCATGTGCGTGCCTTTCCTTTACTTACTTAAAGTAAGTCTTTTGGTTGTTTGAATTAATCAATTTGAGTAATTCACCTGACATCTGCTCAGTTGCGTTAAGCGCTACAAAACTTCTGTAGACCGTGCCCGCAAAAGGTCTGGCAATTTCCAGAGACCAGATGTGCGAAGTCACTTATTTTCTTGTGAGAATTTAAGTGCTGGAAAAATACTACTTAATTGAACAATTTTCTGTTATTAGTACCCTGTCATCCCTTATCAACAATGCAAAATTACCCACAAATTTTAACCAAACCCTTCAAAATTATCAAAAAAATTAAATGATGGATACGTGATTTCAATCATTCTCACAATTTCACTCAACCTAATTCCTCCCATACCTGGAGCAGCAAATGTCAGGGATTTCTATATTTCTGAAAATATTTATGCCAGTGGTCATCGAGGAATTGATTTTTTAGCTTCAGAAAATACTGAAGTTTTAGCAGCAGAAGATGGAATAATTTCACATTCTGGATTTATTCATAATCGATGGACTATTTCTGTAACACACAATTCATTTAGAACTACTTACGAACCTGTTAAACCAATTATCAAATTAGGTCAAAAAGTTAAGCGAGGTGAAGTAATTGGTTATTTACAAATCGAAGGTTCTCATTGTTATCCAAAAGCTTGTTTACATTTTGGTTTGAAAGAGGGGTCTACTTATTTCAAACCAAACTTTATTTTGATTAAAAAATATCCAATTCTTCTACCGATATATTCCTAAGCTCGAGGATGAGCATTTGCAAAAACTTCTCGAAGACGTTCAATAGTTACATGGGTATATTTCTGAGTTGTTGCAAGTGAAGAATGTCCAAGCAGTTCCTGCACAATTCTTAAATCTGCTCCAGCTTCTAACATATGAGTTGCTGCACTGTGGCGAAGATCGTGTGGCGATATTTCTTTACCGTTTTCAATTTGAGACATAGCTTTATTTAAAATTCTTCGAACTTGTCTTACATTTAACCTGCTTCCACGTTGACCTAAAAATAAAGCCAAAGAGTTTTTATCGTTAAACTTATTTCGAGCTTCATTCAAATATTTATCTAAAGCTTCTCGGGCAGGAATGCCAAAAGGCACAACTCGTTCTTTTCTGCCTTTACCTAATACTTTTAAAGTTAAATTGTTGAAATTTACATCGTGAATATTTAAGCCAACTAATTCACTGACTCTAATTCCTGTTGAATATAAAACTTCCAAAATTGCATAATCTCTAATTCTGATATCTATCGATTCTTCCTCTATTTCATAAATTGCTGCCTGATCAAGCAATTGTTCAGCTTGTTTTTGGCCAAGAATATTAGGTAAAACCTTATTTAACTTTGGTGCTATAACTTTTAAAGTTGGATTTATTTCAATGAGATTATTCTTGATTAAATAGTTAAAAAATACTTTAACACTGCTTATCCTTCTAGAAATTGTTGTATTAGAAATTTGATTTTTCTTTAAACTTATAATCCATTCTTTGATTAATTCTGTAGAAATTTTATTAAAACTTAACACACCTTTATTGTTTACAAATTCCAATAAAAGTTCTAGATCAGTTTGATAACTTCTAATCGTATTTTCACTTCTATTTTTTTCAATTTTTAGATATTCAAGAAAGTCCTCTAAAGTTTTTGAATACCATGAATATGTCATAGATATATATTTGCACAAAAACAATTAAATACTTACAAACCAACGCCAACTGGAGATATTAATTCAACAATTTGCCCCGCATCTACAACCAACTCTGCTTCCCTACTTCGAATTAACTCATTTGTGCCGATTGAAGTTTTAGAAAGAATTGATCCAGGAATAGCCATTACCGATCTATTCAATTTTGTGGCATACCTTGCAGTTGATAAAGCTCCTGAAATTTGGCCTGCTTCAATTACCAGTGTGCCTATAGAAAGTGCCGCAATTAATCTATTCCTGTGCAAAAAATTAATTTTATTTGCATTTCGATTTGGAGGATACTCTGAAATCAAAAGTCCTGTCTTAAGTATTTTGTTAAAAGTTTCAATATTTTTCGAAGGGTACAATTTATTTAAACCGGCAGCTTGAATAACAATTGTTGTTCCATTTGCAATAAGAGCACCATGATGGGCTGCAAAATCAATTCCAATTGCTCCACCAGAAACAATATTGAATCCTTTTTCTGCTAAATCAAATGCAATTTCAGTTGAAATCATATTTCCTTCAACAGTTGATTTTCGAGTACCAACTATCCCAACTGATTTATTTACAATGTGATCAAAATTTCCTTTAATAAATAAACCATAAGGCTCAATATTTTTTAAATCTTTTAACTTTTCAGGCCAGTTTGAGTCAGTTCTTGAAATGTAGCTAATTTGGTTTTCTTCTAAAGTGTCTTTTAATTGATTAATATTTTCAATATCTTTTAATCTCCTTAAATATTTAGGATTTTTTATGGAAAAGAGAGTTTCTTCTATTCCAAATTTCGAAACATTTTTTGAAATATCCAGATCACAAGAATCAATTATCCAACTAAGTATTAAATAAAAATCTTTTTCTTCTTGAATGTTCTTTAAATGAAGCACAATTTAAGTTATTACTTTTAAAGAATTATTAGAGATCTTTTTAAATTTTTGTTAACAACTCAGCTTTGTGGATAACTTAATTACCTAGTACTTTTTGCCACTTCTCTCGCAATCTAGAGTCTCTTTCAGCATCAGTGATTATAAAAAATTTAGTTTTGGCAAATTGCTCATCACTTGGAAACACCCATTTATTTGCAGCCAATTCCGGATCTAATTTTGCTGCTGCCTCTTGCGCTCCAATTACTGGACTTACATAACCAACGTATTGTGACACTTCTGCAGCAATGTCTGGATTGTAGAAATAATCAACAACTTTTTCTGCTAATTCTTTGTTTTCTGCACCCTTAGGGATAAGCAAATTATCAGCAAAAACTAATCCACCCGATTCAGGAACTTCAAAACCAAACTCATCTCCTAGTTGCCACAAATCGCCGGCATAGCCAACAACTGCAGCAACGTCTCCATTTTCTAAAGATAAAGCTGACTCATTTCCTACAATCTGTTGAATTTGACCATTAGAAACTTGATTAGAAATAAAATCTAATGCTTGCTCAAATTCTTCATCTGTGAAGTTATCAAGATCAAAACCAAGCCAAGACATTACTAAACCTATCGAATCTCCCATTTCAGAAGACATTAATATTTGACCTTTTAATCTTGGATCAAAAAATTGTTCCATTGAAGTGATTGTTTCTACTCCAAGTAATTCTTTAATTTTTGCTTTATTAAATCCAATTCCTGTAAAACCAGATTGCCAAGGAATTGCATATTCTCTATTTTGATCATATGAAACTCCTAGATAACTTTTAATCAAGTTATTTGTCACATTCGGCATGTTTTGCTTATTAAATGTTTCAACAAATCCACCTCTAATCCAAGGTAAAACAAAATCGTCTGTCACCACGATCAAATCTCTGCCTATAGGATCACCTTTATCTAATAAAGGTTTAACTTTGGCAAAAAACCCAGCATTATCGTCAATATCTTCGGTGTAGCTAATTTTTATATTTAATTCTTCTGAACATGAATCAACTAATGGAAATGCGCCATTGTCATCAACTGGCATATACAGAGTGAAATTTGACCAATTCACAGTTTTTAATTCTGATTCTGAATTTTTAGTTGAATTATTTGAACATGCGTTTAAGGTTGAGACAAGAGGTATAGCACCTAATGAGTAAAGGGAATTTTTTAGAAATCGCCTGCGAGCAAGTTGTGGTCGCCGATGATCGTCTTCTGGCACGAAACCTTCTATCTATCGTTTAATAATGATTGAGAATAGTTAAACACTTGCCCTGTTTGCAAGTGCTTTTTTCTTAAAGCTATTCCTGATAACACTTCTAAAACTATGCGATTTGCAAGTAATGCTGTAATTTCTGCGTGATCATAGGCAGGGGCAACTTCTACAATATCCATTCCAACTACAGGAAGTTCTACTGAAATTTTTCTAACAGCATCTAGTAACTGTCTTGAGGTTAAGCCCCCTGGTTCTGGAGTTCCAGTTCCTGGAGCAGAACCAGGATCTACCACATCTATATCTACACTTAAAAAAATTCCTTCAACATCTTTTATCGATTCTTTAATTACTTCATCAAGGACCACATCAAAACCTCTTGAGACAATTTCACTCATTTCATAGGAACGCATTTCTTGCTGTGCCATCCATTTCAATACGTCTTCTGGAGGCCAATATCCTCTTAGGCCAATTTGAAAAAATTTATTACCTTTAACAGCTCCTGATTCAATTAATCGTCTCATAGGTTGTCCATGTCCAATAAGAGATCCAAAAGTAATGTCACCAGTATCGGCATGAGCATCAAAATGTAATACAGCAATTTTTCCCCAACCAATAGCTTTTGCAACACCTGTTGCATTTGGCCAAGTCACTGTGTGGTCACCACCAAGAATTAAAGGAATTTTTTTATCTTTTGCAATTTTTTCAACAACTTTTTCTAAAGCATCACACGATTTTGTAATATCTCCTGAAAACATTTCAACATCGCCAGCGTCTTTAACAACTATGTCTTTTAAGGCATCCATTCTGGTTGCTAAGTGTGGCCTGGAACCATCATGTGGCAAATAATCTGTGCCTCTTATTGCTGAAGGGCCTAATCTTGCTCCTGATCGATGAGAAGTTCCTCCATCAAATGGTGCACCAATAATTACAACATCTGCATCTTGATAACTTTTTGAATCTGAATAATCACACTCAGGAATTCCAAGAAAAGTTATATTTGGTCCAAACATTGCTCCGTAACGCATTAGTTTTGTGGGAATCCTAAATTAATTCCACCATGACTTGGATCAAGCCATCTAGAAGTTACAACTTTTCCTCTGGTGTAAAAATGAACACCTTCGGTTCCATGCGCATGTGAATCTCCAAATAATGAATTCTTCCAACCACCGAATGAGTAATAGGCAACTGGAACTGGAATTGGAACATTTACTCCCACCATTCCAACTTCTATTTCATTTTGGAATCTTC
>JBJOGR010000031.1:0-6367 GCA_046048135.1 Actinomycetota bacterium | reverse complement strand
TGTTTCAGGTGGCACAAGTCATGGAGTTGGTTTGCAAGCACCTAGATCAAATACAAATTTAAAATCTAGAATCACTGCTATTCTTTCAGGATTTTTAGAAGCATTTGATCAACATCTTTCTCCTTTTGTTATTTATGGAAAGCAGCGATGGTTTGCAGAAAGTCCTCATATGAATGTTTCAATGTTAAAACTTTCAAAAAATATTAAACCGCCAAAAGTGGGAAGTGAAATTACTGCAAATTTAAGAATGACTACAACAAACTTTGATTCAGTAATTATTAACTAGTTGGACTCGGTATTGGTGAACTAGTTTCAGTTGGCGTAGGGTTAACCGTAATTGTCACTGTTGGCGTTGGTGTTGGTGTTGGTGTTGGTGTTGGTGTTGGCGTTGGAGTCGGAGTACTTGTGATTGTTGGAATTGGAGTCGGTGTTGGAGTTGGAGTTGGAACAACAATAATTTCTGGAATTGTTTCGTCTTCTGGATTACTTATTGGTGGAGCTGTATTTATTGGTAAAACTCCAGGTGGTGGCGGAAAATCTAATTTTGGTAAATCTTTAGAAGCTTCTTTCATAAAATAAGTCCACATAAGGGCTGGAAAAGATCCACCAGTCACACTTCTTAATCCACCAGTTCCAGCCAAAGAAATAGGATCACCTTTTTCATTTTGTTTCACCATCATTACCGCTGTAGCAAGTTGAGGTGTGTAGCCTGCAAACCAAGCAGATTTATTTCCATCAGTGGTTCCTGTTTTTCCAGCAGCAGGTCTGCCAATTGCTTTTGCTCTAGTTCCTGTTCCATTTTGAATAACTTGCGATAAGGCATAGGTAACTTCATCTGCAACTTGAGTTGTGAAAGCTCTTTTGGTTTCAGGACTTATTTGATACAAAAGTCCATCATTTGCACCATATATTTCTTTAATCATGGTTGGTTTGGCATAAATTCCACGAGCTGCAAATGTGGCGTAAGCATTTGCAACATCTAAAACGTGAGGAGATGCAGTTCCTAAAACTAAAGTTATGTCATCAATCATTCCAGCAGTTTCTGCAGGAATTCCTGCTCGTAATGTGGCATCAAAAACTTTTTCTTTACCAATTTGAAATGCCACATCAACATAAACTGTGTTAACACTATTTTCCGTAGCTTGTAACAAAGTAATATCGCCAAAAGATTTTTTGCTGTAATTATTTAAAGTGTAATCACCAAAAGTTCTAGGAGAATTTCCATTCCAAACTGTATCTAGTGCTATTCCTTGTTCAAATGCGGCAGCTAAAGCAAAAGGTTTAAATGTAGATCCAGCTTGAGCAATTGCTTGTGTGGCATTATTTAATGGCTCTGTCACATAATCAGGGCCTCCATAAATTGCAACCACTTCACCCGTGCCAGGTCTAACAGATGCAATTCCAATTCTTAATCCTTCAGTTTTAGTGGTTGGTGCTTCATTAGTTACTGCATCAACAATTGCAGTTTGAGCATTTTCTTCAAAAGTTGAAATAACTTTTAAACCTCTTAAATTTAAATCATCTTCTGTATAACCTTTTTCTAACATTTCTTGTCTTACTGAATAAAGTAAATAACCATTTGTTCCACCAAATTTATTTTGTGACGTATAAGTAATTGATTCTGGAAAAGTAATTGTTTCTTTTTGTGAAGCATTAATTGCACCAATATCGACCATGCCATTTAAAACGTAATTAAATCTATTAATCCATCGATCTCTATTTTCAATTTTTTCTGTTGCCGAAGGTGCTTGTAAAAGGGCAGCAAGTGCAGCCCCTTGTGGAATTGAAAGTTGTGCAGCATCTAAACCAAAATAAGTTCTAGCAGCAGCTTGAATTCCATAAGCGCCTCGACCAAAGTATGCAGTGTTTAAATAGTTTTCTAAAATTTCTTCTTTTGATTCAACTGATTCAAGTTTTATAGCAAGAACTAACTCTCGTGCTTTTCTAATTATTGATTTTTCTTGAGTTAAAAATGCAAGTTTTGCGTATTGCTGTGTAATAGTTGATCCACCAACTCTTGTGCCTGAAAAAATATTTGACAATAAAGCTCTAGTAAAACCTTGAATAGAAAAACCTCTATGGTTATAAAAATTTCTATCTTCTGCAGCTAAAACTGCTTGTTGAACATGTTGTGGAACTTCATTTAAATCCACATCTGTTCTATTAAATTCCCCAAATCGACCTATTTCTTTTTCACCATCTGCCCACATAACAATCGTGGTTTGTGCGCGAGCAACTTCTTTAGGAAGAGGAATTTGAGTAACTGAAACTGCAAAAGCTAACGCTGAACCTAAAACAACTGTGCCAATTAAACCTAAAGTGATAATTCCACTAAATAATTTCCATTTAACTTTTGAACTTTTTCTGGGCTTTCTTTGTGGAGCACGAGCAATATCTCTGCCACGTTTAACCACTTATTAATCCAACCAATCTGCCGGTTTTCGTAAAGGTCTTCTGGCTCTGCCATCGCCTAAAACGTAGGAACTATAAACATGATTCCAACTACAACCTTGACACACTTCCACCACAAAAACCTTTATTTGACCATGTTCTTTACTCATTCGTAATAATTCTTGAGGATTCTTAATGCGACCTGAGAACGGTCCAAGTTCTTTACCAAAAACGTATGAAATTTCAACTAAATCAACTATTTCACAAACTGGGCAAGACCTATTGGTTTTTACTCCATGAAATCTTGCAGCTCTTTTTAAGTAAGTATCAGCATCACAAAGATCTGTTTTTAAAACTCTGCCACTTTTTAAATCTTCAACTGATGCTCTTCTTTGTAAAGAATAATTAATGACTTCGCGTGGAATTGAAGGATCTAAGATTTCTGTTTCAAATACTGCAGTCATAGCCAATATTCTAATTCAACTACTTATTTTGTGCCCACCACTTAATTAATTCTTCTTTTGCCTTTTCTGGACCTAAAATTCCTTGATCAAGTCTTAAATCAAGTAAGAATTGATATGCCTTACCAACAACTGGTCCAGGTTTTATATTTAAAACTTTCATTATTTCTTGTCCATCTAATTCTGGCCTCATGCTCTTTAGTTCTTCTTCTTTGGATAATTCAATAATTCTTGCTTCTAAATCATCGTAGGCTTTTCTTAATTTTTCTGCCTTGTTTGCATTTCTAGTTGTGCAATCGGCTCTAGTTAATTTATGCAGTCTTACTAATTGATCATTTGCATCTCTGACATATCTTCTAACTGCGGAATCTGTCCATTTTCCTTCGCCATATCCATGAAAACGTAAATGCAATTCAATCAGTAAAACAACGTCTTCGATTATTTCGTTTGAGTACCTTAATTTTTCTAATCTTTTTTTAGCTAGCCTTGCACCAACTACTTCATGGTGATGAAATGAAACTCTACCTTCGCCTTCAAATTTTCTAGTTTTTGGTTTACCTATGTCATGTAAAAGTGCTGACAGTCTTAGAACTAAATCTGGTTGAAAAGTTGGTTCATGATTTTTTTCTAAATCAATAACTTGATCTAACACAGTTAAACTGTGTTGATAAACATCTTTATGGTGATGATGCTCGTCGATTTCAAGTTTTAATGCTGGTAATTCTGGTAAAAAATGTTTTGCTAAATCTGTTTCAACTAATAATTCAATTCCCACTCGAGGTTTATCAGTTAAAAGCAATTTATTAAATTCATCATTTATTCTTTCCATCGAAACGATATTTATTCGATCAGAAAGTTTTTTCATCACTTGAACTAATTTTTCTTCTGGGATTAATTCAAGTTTTGCTATAAATCTTGCTGCCCTTAGCATTCTTAAAGGATCTTCAGAAAAAGATATTTCTGGATCCAGTGGAGTTCTTAAAGTTTTACTATTTAAATCACTTAATCCGTTATAAATATCAACTAATTCAAAATTTGGTAACTTTAATGCCATTGCATTTATTGTGAAATCTCTTCTTGCTAAGTCTTCTTCTAAAGTTTTTCCAAATTCAACACTTGGTTTTCTAGAGGTATCTTCATATTGTTCTGTTCTGTATGTGGTTATTTCAAAAATAAAATCTTTTTTTCTTGCCCCAACTGTGCCAAATTTAATTCCAACATCCCAAATATCTTCTGCCCAATTTTTTAAAGTTTTTTGAATTTCTTCAGGTTTTGCATTTGTGGTTAAATCTAAATCTTTTACACTTTTTCCCAATATCGCATCACGAACTGGTCCTCCAACAAGTGAAATTTCAAAACCAGCTTTTTCAAAAAGTTGACCTACTTCGATAAGTAAATCTTTTGTTTCACCCAAAGCCACAAGAATCCGATTGGTGGCAGATGAATTACTAGCAATGTTGTTCACGCTTGAAAGCCTAGAACCACGCGTTATTCCTATAGTGATGCCTCAAAGAATTGCGCGCGTCACCTATTCTTCAAGATGTGGGAAATATTAAAAAAGTAATAGTTTCTTTATCTTTTCTCGTACTTTTCTTCTCGACTCTTTCAATTCCAGCCCAAGCAGAAACCAACACAGTTGAAGTTCGAATAGAAATAGTAGATCCTTTTACCCCACTTCCAACAGACACCTTAAGGCTTGCAGGCACTATTCGAAACAAAACCTCTGCAACACTAAGTGGCTTATCTTTACAACTTTTATTATCAGATCCCATTACTTCCAGAGTTGAATTAAACTCAGCTTTTAATCAAACAAACCAAGATAAATTAATTCCAAGAGGACAAATTTATCCAACAAGAGATTTATCTCCTGGAGCAAGTGATTCTTTTTCAATCGGAATAAATGCTGCTCAACTTTTTGCTAGAGGACCTGGTGCCTACCTAATTGGTTATCGAGTAATTCAAAACAATGAAAGTTTAGGTTCAAGTTTTACAGTAGTGCCATATTTACCTGACAGAAATTCTGTTAATGCAATTGGAATGACTGTTTTTTGGCCAGTTTCAAGTCCACCGTTACGAGATGGAAATGGAATTTTATTAGATGAAACTGTTCCAAATTCAATGACAGGAAATGGAAGATTAAGAAATATTTTAAATGCAGGAAGAAGTAATTCAGTCGTTTGGTTACTAGATCCAAATTTATTAGATCTAGCTGAAAAAGCATCAAAAGGTTACTTAGTTAGAACAAGTAGTGAAAATGTTAATGGAATTTATCAAAATGAAATTAATACTTGGTTTAGTGAACTAAGAACTGCAGTTGCAGCAAATGAAAGATATTCACTTACCTATGCAAATGCTGATCTTGCCTCAATGAATAGAAGCAAAGCAAGTAGTGCATTTGAACAATCTGTAACTATTGCAAAAGTAATTACAGAAAATCGTTTAGGTTTCACAGTCGGAGGAACTGTTTTATTTCAAGATAATTTTGCTGTAAATAAAACAGTTATAGGTAAAGCAAATTCTTTAGGTACAAATGTTGTTGTTCTTCCTGATACAGCACTTCCTCCAATTGCAGGAACAAATTTTACTCCTTCTGGAACTACAACGGTAGAAACTCCAAATGGAAGAGTAAAAGTTTTTTTACTTGATTCTCTACTTTCAAATCTTGCAACAAATACTGTAGAAAATGCTGCCCAAACAAGTTTGCAAAGACAAAGATTATTAAGTGACACTCTTTTAATTGCTTTACAGTTACCAAATTCAGAAAGAAATATTTTTGTTTCTCCTCCAACTTATTGGGAACCTTCAAGTGAAGGAGCATTTGTTTTTGCTGAAGGTTTACTAAAAGCACCTTGGGTAATTAGAAATGAAGCTTGGCAAGTTTTGTTAAAAGATGTTTCAACGGTAGGAAGAGATGACTTTTTAGATACTCAAGAATCAAGAAATCAAGAATTAAGTAATGATCAAATGACTAGATTAAAAAGAGGACAATCTTTACTTGCCCAATTAACAGGTTTATTCCAACAACCTGGAGTAATTAATGAAGAATTTGCAACTGCAATATTAAGAACGGGATCTCAGTATTGGCAAAATGCACCAAGTCAAGCACGAGATTTTATAAATGACATAAATCAAACTTTGCAAAAAAGTAGAGACAACGTAAGAATTTTAGCTGGAAATTCAGTAGTTTTGCCAAGTGATAAAGGACCAATTCCAATCACGATTGCTAATGATTTTTCTGAACCAGTAATAGTTAAATTGACTGCCACAGGAAATCCTGAATTTAGATTCAAAGCAGATGAAATTGAACCAGTAACGGTTGAGGCTAATTCAAAATTAAGTTTAAGTCTTAATGCTTCAGTGACTGGAACTAGTGCAGTTGATGTCACAGTTAAACTTTTTACAAGAGATGGTTTTAAATATGGTGAACCAAAAATTATTTCAGTTAGATCTGCTGCCTACAGCACAGTTGCTACTTATGTAACAGGTTTTGCTTTTGCCGCCTTACTTTTGTTATC
>JBJOGR010000030.1:0-6422 GCA_046048135.1 Actinomycetota bacterium | reverse complement strand
AACTTCAGATTATAAGAGATTTATATGTTGATAAAGCTTTAATTGGATACGAACCAGTTTGGTCAATTGGGGAAAAGGGCACACCGGCAGAGCCTGGTTATGTGGAGGAGTCTTTCCAATTGATTAAAGAAGTATTAGTTGAATTAGAGCGTAAATCTGAAAATTTTCCTCTGCTTTATGGAGGAAGTGTGAATGTGGAAAATGCTAAACAACTAGCCTCTTTAGATAGTTGTGATGGTTTATTTGTAGGCAGAAGTGCTTGGAGTAAAGATGGGTTTAGAAATGTATTTGAAAAAGCCTATGCTGGCTATAAATCTAAATTCTAAAATTTAATCTATGTTTGTCACCGCTAGAGTTTTTTCTCTTAACCATCAAACACCACGTGAAAACGGGATCAAAGCAGCTAAAGAAGCACTTGCCTTAGGCAGAGCAATAGTCATTCCTACCGATACAAGTTATGCCATTGCAGTTAGAGCCATGGATGAAAAGGCCGTTAATTTATTATGGAAAATAAAAAATCAAACTCCAAAAACTCCTTTAACAATATTTGTTTCAAATATTGGCCTATTACATAAATTTTGTGCAGGTATAACTGATGAAACTAAGTCAAAGTTCTTAAATTTTTGGCCAGGATCATTAACCATAATCAATAAAGGATTAAATAATTTATTATGGAATAAGGGAATTGTTCCCAATGTAGTTTCAGTGAGAATGCCACTTCATCCAGTGGTTTCAGAAATTTTAGGTGAAGAAGAAATAGTTGCCACCACAAGTCCAAATAAAGTAGGTCAATCTTTAGGCACAAATATTAATGATATTAAAGCCCAATTTGGTAATGATGTTTCAGTTTATCTAGATGCTGGTGAATTAAATCCAAGTTCGTTATCTTCAATTCTTGATTTAACAACAGAGCTTCCTGTTTTAGTTAGAGAAGGAAGTGTTTCAATGGATGAAATATCTAAAGTTTATCCAAATGTAGTTAAAGAAATTGAAGAATTAGCGGGGAATAAAGAGCAAGAGCCCAGCAATCAAAGTGGAAATTAAAGCAGCATATTCAAAAGCTCGTTGATTTAATTTTGTCATAATTCTTTGCCCAAAAAGAGCACCAATAATTACAAATGGAGCAAGGTATAAAGCAAGTTTTAAGGTCTCTAGAGTAATTATTCCTAAATGAGTATTAAAAGGAATTTTGGAAGTATTGATAATAAAAAATAACCAACTATTGGTGCCCACAAAGGTTTGCATCGGAAGTTGTAAATGCAATAAGTAAAGTGAAAAAATAGGTCCTGCAGAATTTGCAGTCATAGTCATGATTCCAACTAAAACACCCATTAATTGAGCAGTTAACTTAGTTCTTTGTTTTAAGTTTGCTTTTTCTTTCGCATCTAATTTTTCGTGTTTTAATCTTTTTCTAATTTCATAAATAGCAGTAAAAATCAAGATTGCACCAATTACATAAGCAACTTCTCTAGAAGTAGACCAAGCAAGTAAAAAATATCCAATTACCATTCCTACAAAAACTGATGGCAAAATTCTTGCCACAATGTCCCAGCGACCTGCTCTTCTGTAAGCAAGTAGGGCCATGATGTCGCCTAAAATTAACAGCGGCAATATTGCTCCAACTGAGAGTTTTGCTGGAATTACTAGCGCAAATAAGCCAACCGGCATAGTTGCTGCTGCTGGAACTGAGGATTTAGCAAGACCAATGACAAAAACCGCAAATGCTGCGATTAGAAATCCAACAAGATTGAGCTCTAATGGCAGGTTCAAATTTAAATTAATCCAACAGGTCTAACAAGTGCTTCTTGTACAAAAGAGTCAATTAAATCTTCGTATTTCATACCTTTTTCTTTCCAAGAAAGAGCAAAAGATCCGTCTTTGCCTAAATAAGGTTGGCTGTTTACTTCTATAACTAGAAGTTCACCTTCTTTATCAATCATCATTTCAATTTGAGCAAAACCTGAAAGTTTTAATACTTCAAAAGTTCTATTTGCATAGTCATGAACAAGTTTTACTACGTCAGCATCTAAATCTTTGGCTGTTTCAAAGGAATATTTTGATTTGTCACTTCTGACAATAAAATTGAATAGTTTTTCTGATTTATCTAACTTTGTTTCAATTATTTCGCTGGTTATAGTTTTTCTTTTTGTATCTTCAATAATGTTACATTCAATTAAATGTTTTGGTTCGTGATACTTTTCAACAATTACTCTTCCATCAAAATTTCGAGCAATCTCGATATTTTTCTTCCAATCTCTTGGAACTCTAGTAAAAGAAATACCAACGCCATTACTTCCTCGAGCAGGTTTTACTACTACCGGCATTTTCAAAGCATTAGCTCTTGCAACACATGAAAGAGGATCTCTTCTCCAGTTTTTATCATTAATTATGGAAAGTGCTGGAGTGGGAATTTCCACAGATTGCATTAATAGTTTTGCTGTTGGTTTATCAGTAGCAATTGCTGCACCCAAAGTATCTGATCCTACAAATCTAACAATTTCAGTTTCTAATAAACCTTGAACAGTTCCATCAGACGCCCAAGCACCCATAAGGGTAGAAAAAACAACTGGAGATTCTAATAAAGATTCTGGAGGAAGAACTGAAACTTTTGTTTTTTTTATTTCTTTAACTGTTTCATCTGTTAATTCAAAGTTTTCTTTGTTTAAAGTATTTCTCAAAGAGGCAAGATCATTAAATTCAACCCAGTTTGCCTCCATGGTCATGCCATAGGCTTTTACTAAATAGCCTTTAGCTTCTAAGGCATCAATGACGTCTTTAGCAGATAAGCAGGAGCGATAATTTTCAGAATTACGCCCACCTAGAAGGACTGATACTTTGGTTTTTTCACTCACCGATGTTTCTCCTCAAATGATCCAAAGTAGCCGACTAATTACCTCAATTTTAGTGATTCAAGTCCTTCCTAATTCTTAGCGGGAGGCCTCTTTAGTATCTTTAACCCTAGGAGATTTACTCAACAGAAAAAGGCTAATTCCTTGTTAGATATCGGTTTTTTTGAACTATTAGTTATTGCAATTATTGGCCTATTGGTAGTGGGTCCAGAAAAGCTTCCAAAATATATTGCTCAAGGAATAAAGACTCTAAGAAATGTTAGAGATATGGCCACAAAAGCAAAAGATGACATTGTGGAATCTGCTGGAATTAAAGATATAGATTTAAAAAATTTATCAAATCTAGATTCAAAAAAATTAGCCGATAATGTTTTTGAAGACAAACCAGAATCAAAACCAACTCAACAGAAGAAGTTTGATCAAGACGCAACTTGATAAAACTTAAATGAGTAATTTAACTTTAAATAAAAATAGCGTTCGAGCAGGTATTGCAACCGTTGGTATTATCGGTGGATTTGTTTCAGGTTATGGCGTATTAGTTCCTTTTTATATTGAAAAGTATCTACTCGATATTGAAATAGGCGGAAGATTATTTGCTTTAACTGGATTTAGTGGGTTAGTTGGAGTTTTTATAACTTCTTATTTAATAGATAAAGTAAAAGCTTCATTCGCGGGTTCTTTGGGAACTTTTTTAACTGGAATTGGAATTTTAATTCTTGCATTTTCAAATAATTGGAATACTACTTTGTTTGGTGTATTTTTAATTGGTTCTGGTTTTGGAGCCGGTCAAGTTGGAGTAAGCCAATTAGTTGTAGATATTGGCGGTATTGAAGCAGCTAGAAGAACAAATAAAAATAATATTGCGTTTGCGCTTTCTTCAATTATTGTTCCAGTAATTTTTGGATTATTCTTGGTAAAAAGTTACACATTACTAATGCTTACTTTTGCTATTGCTACATTTTTAACTTCCTTTATTTTTTATTCAAATACCAAAGGAAAATTGGTACATAAACCAGAACATGAGCACAAAAAAGCAAATCATAATTTTTCTATTGCCCTACTACTTTTAGGTATTTCCACTTATGTTGGTTTGGAATCTGCTGCCACAGGTTGGATTCCTACTTATCTCCTTGATAAAGGATGGTCCACTTCTGAAAGTTCCCTTGGTTTATCGGTCTTTTTTATAGTTTTATTGGCAGTTAGATTAATAATTCTAAAATTTATTCATAATATAAATTTTGGATTATTAGTTGTCTTTTCAACTCTTTTATTAGTTCCATCTCTTTATTTATTATTTGCGACAAATTTATATTTGCTAGCAATAATTCTTTTAGCAATATTTTGTGCCCCAGTATTTCCCATGGCTTTTGCGTGGGTAGTTAAAATTAGTCCAGGTAATGCTCGAATAACTGGTTTTATTTTCTTTTCTTCAATTTCTGGATCAATGATTTTTCCATATTTAATTGGTAACTATATGAATTCAATTGGAACTAGATTTGCCCCACTTTTAATGATGGTTCCAGCCACTTTGGCTCTATCATTTTTTAGTTTTGGATATCGATCAATTTCACGAACTTAAAATAATTTTATTAAACCAATTATAAATATTAGAATGATTTACTTTGTTTGATTCCATCATAGAAATCATTTCTTTATATATTTGCTTAGAATTAATTGTGAATTTATACCCGTTAATTCGTAAAAAGATATCAGTTACAGCAAAAGCGACTCTTTTATTTCCATCAGTAAATGGATGATTCATTAATAAACTTTCAAATAAAGCTGCAGCCTCAGAAATTAAATCGGGATAATATCCTGTTTGAGGTCGAAAAAGTGCTGATTCAAGTAAACCTAAATCAACACTTCCCGATGTACCACCAAACTTCTTTAAAAGTGTGGAGTGAATTATTAAAGCTTCACTAGTTGTTACATAAATTGTTGGACTCACTTGGCCAAGTTCTTATATAACTCATCAAATTCATCCATGCTTGCCTTTAAAGCATCCATGACATTTTGTCTAGGTGAAGTATTTTTTCTTTTCTCTAAGAAATCCTGAAGGGCTTCTTCTAAGACTGACTGGAAAAGTCGTCCTTCATTGTTAGCAACTTCTCGAACCTTTGCCAAAAGCTTTGGGTCAGCCTGAGAGGAAAATTTCTCTCGCATAACGGTCATGATATCTCCTGAAATTTCTTGATATATCTTGATACAAGAATATCACAGAATTTAATCTGATTTTTTGGGTCTTATCTAATTGATTTCCAAGGCTCTTCTTCAGCCATATCAACGAGTTCATAACCTGTTTCACCTTGAGCAGGTGCAAGCACTACTTGCAATGTGGCAGGTTCATCAAAGACATTGAAAGAAGCATGAACAGTATTTTTTGGCACAAATGCAGAATCCCCAGCTTTTAAAATTTGTTTTTCCTTATCTACCCATTGTTCAACTTTTCCTTTTAAAACAATAATTATTTCATCTTGATCAACATGCTTGTGAAAATTATGCATACCACCTGGTTCAAGGGTTACATCCATAACTACAAAAGTTGTGCAACCAGAAGCTTTTGGCTCTAGGCGATTAACCACATCACCCCATTCAAAAGAAGTGATTGGTAATTCTTCTTTTTTATAAAATAATTTAGCCATTGTTTTCTCCTCTTTATATTGTTAAAGATTTAAATCTTTTCATATTTTCTGTCATGGCAACTTCAGTTGGAAGTCTTTCCATGGAAGATGCGCCAAAGAAACCTTCTACGTTTTTAGTTTTTCCTAAAATGTATTTAGCATCTTCAGGTTCGGCAATTGGGCCACCATGGCAAATAACTATTACATCTGGATTTATTTTTTTAGCAACATCTGTCATTTCTTGAATTAACGGAACACAATCATCCAAAGTAAGAGCTGTAGTTGCCCCAATCATTCCTTTAGTCGTTAAGCCCATATGCGGAACTAAAATATCTGTACCAGCTTTTGTCATAGCTTCTGCACTTTTAGCATCAAAAACATAGCTTGCAGTTAATAAATCTAATTCTCTTGCATTTCTAATCATTTCAACTTCTAAATCATATCCCATGCCAGTTTCTTCTAAACCTTGACGAAAGGTTCCATCAATTAGTCCAACTGTGGGAAAGTTTTGTACTCCACTAAAGCCAATTTCTTTTATTTGTTTTAAAAATATTGGCATTTGTCTAAAAGGATCTGTGCCACAAACTCCTGCAAGTACTGGAGTTTTCTTAACTACAGGAAGAACTTCTCGAGACATTTCCATGACTATTTCATTGGCATCGCCATAGGGCATAAGTCCAGATAATGAACCACGACCAGCCATTCGATAACGACCTGAGTTGTAAATAATGATGATGTCAACGCCGCCTTCTTCAGCACATTTAGCACTAATTCCAGTTCCAGCACCTGCTCCAATGACAGCTTTCTTATTTTTGATTTGATTACGTAAATTATTTAAAGCATCTATTCTCTTGAAGGCTGGCATTTTTTCCTCTTTCTATTTCAGGTAGGAAAGTAGTTTTAATGCTAGTGCATTACTAAATTCTTCATCATTTATTGCATGATCTAGTTC
>JBJOGR010000029.1:0-2729 GCA_046048135.1 Actinomycetota bacterium | reverse complement strand
ATTTTATGGGTCTTTTTAAACAAAAAAGGTTTAAATTTAAAGTCTTGGAATCTTATAAAAGATGCTTTGAAACCAATTTTTGCAAGTTTTATTATGCTAATCAGTCTTTTTGTAATCGGTAGTTCTATATCAATTTTTGATTCGACCACAACTTTTTCATCTTTAATTCAAGTTATTATCTGGGGCATTTCTGGGTCAATTATATATTTTGTGTTGAGTTTTATTTTTAAAATAAAATTAGTTACTAATTACGCTAGTAAAATTTTTAAATAATTTATATTTTAAAGTGTGTGAACACACTTTTATCTATCAAGAGTTATAAAGATTTATCTGATAAATCATTACTCGATTTATATATTAATGGGGAAAAAGATGCCCTGTCTGAAATATTTTTAAGACATAAGTCAAAAATGAAAAGTGTTGCTTATCGGATTACCAAAAATGATCAAGACGCAGAAGATGTAGTTCAAAACTCAATGATTTCAATTATGAAAAATGCCCATAAATTTAGAGGAGAAAGTGCTGTAACTACTTGGATTTATAAAATTGTTTCCAATGCTGCAATTGACAAACTAAGAGCTTTAAAATCTGTGCAAAGTTTAGAAAATATAAATGAATTAATAGTTAACAATCAAGAAATAAATAACAAGGATTTCTCCCTTGATTTAATGAATGCTTTAAACAGTTTGCCAATAAATCAAAGAGAAGTTATATTTTTAATAGATTTTGAAGGGTTTAGCATTAAAGATGCCGCTAAGAAGTTAAAGTGTGCCCCAGGAACTATTAAGAGTAGATGTCATAGAGCACATGAGAAACTTGCCAAACAATTGCGATTACAAAACTAATGCGAGTCTTTAAGTTGTAGTTGTTTTAAGAAAGACTAAGATTTGTAAGGTAAAAAGTAATAAAGTTTGTTAAAGAATTGAGAAAAATTTGAGTAAAGTTGAACCTTTAATAATTATTGGCAGTGGCCCTTCTGGCTACACCGCAGCAATCTATGCCGCACGTGCTCAACTTTCTCCAATTGTTTTAGAAGGTTCTGTTACCGCAGGTGGAGCTTTAATGAATACCACCGAAGTTGAAAACTTTCCTGGTTTTAGAAATGGAATTATGGGACCTGCTCTGATGGAAGAAATTAGAGCTCAAGCTGAAAAATTTGGGGCACGATTTATTACCGATGATGCAGTAAAAGTTGATTTAACAAAAGAAATAAAAGTTGTGCAAGATGGAAATGGAAATACTTACCAATCAAAAGCAGTAATTCTTGCAACTGGTTCAGGATACAAAAAATTAGGTTTAGCAAAAGAAGATACTTTAAGCGGCAGAGGTGTTTCTTATTGTGCAACTTGTGATGGATTCTTTTTTAAAGAGCAAGCAATCGCAGTTGTAGGTGGAGGAGATTCAGCTGTTGAAGAAGCAACTTTCTTAACCAGATTTGCTTCTAAAGTTTACTTAATTCATAGAAGAAGTGAATTAAGAGCAAGCAGAATTATGCAACAAAGAGCAATGAATGATAAAAAAATTGAATTTGTATGGAATTCAGAAGTTGCAGAAATATTAGGAGAAGAAAAAGTTACAGGTTTAAAGTTAAAAGACACTGTAACTGGACAAGAAAAAAACCTTGCGATTACTGGATTATTTGTGGCAATTGGACATGAACCAAGAAGTGAACTATTAACTGGTCAAATTGATTTAGATCCAAATGGTTATGTCTTAACTAAATCTGGCTCAACTAAAACTAATATTGAAGGAGTATTTGCCTGCGGAGATCTTGTTGATCATGTTTATCGACAAGCAATAACTGCTGCAGGAACAGGTTGTCAAGCAGCGTTAGATGCTGAACGCTTCTTAGCAAGTCAAGGAATATTTTCAGCATAAGAAAAGGAAAAACAAATGGCCACAAAAATTTTCACCGATGCAACTTTTGATTCTGAAATCAAAAACGCAACAACTCCAGTATTAGTAGATTTCTGGGCTGAATGGTGTGGGCCATGTCGAATGGTTTCACCAATTTTGGAAGAAATAGCTAAAGAAAATGAAGGCAAAATTGTGATTGGAAAACTAAACGTTGATGAAAATCCAAAAGTCGCCCAAGCCCTAGGAATTACTTCAATTCCAACCATGAACGTTTATAAAGGTGGTCAATTAGTAAAAACCATCGTGGGGGCAAAGCCAAAACCAGCACTTCTGGCAGACCTTGCAGCCTATTTGTAAAGAACCTGTTTACTTAAGAGTGTGAACGAAAAAAGGCCTCTTTTTCGAAAAGGCGATTCTGGACCTGCTGTTGCAGAAATCTGTGATCGATTAGTTCGCATTGGTGCAATTGAAAAAAGTTCTAATTTTATTGATGAATCAATTGAATCTGCCATAAAAAAATTCCAACAATCAAGAGGCATAACTGTTGATGGAATTGTTGGACCTGAAACTTTTCGAAGATTAGAGGAAGCAAGATGGTCTTTAGGAGATCGAACCCTTAGATTTACTCCCGGTCATTTAATTCATGGTGATGATGTTTCAAGTTTGCAAAGAAAATTAACTGATCTTGGTTTTGATTCAGGTCGTGTTGATGGAATTTTTGGGAAAAATACAGAAAGTGCTTTAAAAGAATTTCAAAAAAGCACAGGGTTACCAAATGATGGAATTTGTGGTCCAGAAGTTTTCAAAGCAATAGAAAGATTAAACAGAGTTGTAGTGGGTGGAAGTCCTGAACATTTCAGAGAAGAATTACA
>JBJOGR010000028.1:0-9265 GCA_046048135.1 Actinomycetota bacterium | reverse complement strand
AAATCAGATGAACAAGCTCTATGGAAGAGATTTAGTACCGCAAGATCTAGTTTTGATAAAGCAAGAAGACAATACTTTTCAACATTAGAATCAACTCGTAAAGAAGCATCAAAAATTAAATCTGAAATTGTTGATCAAGCTAAGAAAATTGCAGATTCAAAAGACTGGAACGATACTGCGAATAAGTTTAGAAATTTAATGTCAAAGTGGAAGTCTGCTCCAATTTTAGAAAGAAAAGAAGAACAAAAACTTTGGAAGGAATTTAAAGTAGCCCAAGATGCTTTCTTTGCTGCCAGAACCGCTGCTTTGTCTGTCTTAGATGAAGAACACAAAAAGAATTTAGTTTTAAAAGAAGAGCTTGCTAAAAAGGCAGAATCTTTACTTCCGATAACTGATATTAAATCAGCAAAGTCTGCAATCAGGCCTATTCAAGATGAATGGAACAAAATTGGTCATGTGCCAAGAAATGATAAGAATAAAATTGAATCTAGACTTAAAGCAGTCGAAGATGCAATTAAAACTGCAGAACGAAAAGAATTAGAGCGAACAGATCCTGCTAAAAGCGCAAGAGCTCAATCAACTTTGGAACTTATTGAAGTCAAACTAGCTAAAACAGAAAAAGAATTACAAGAAGCTATCGCAAAAGGTGATTCTAAAAAAGTTGATTCTCTAACAAAAACTATAGACACTCAAAAAATGCTTCTAGAAGCAACAAAAAACACTTTAGCTGACTTCACCCGTTAAACGCGATAAACGTCATATACCCCAGCAATATTTTTCACTGCTGCCAAAACACTTCCCAAATGTTTAGGGTCTGCCATTTCAAAAGTAAATTTAGAAAATGCAATTCTTTCTCTAGTTGTTGACACAGAAGCATTGAGAATATTCACATGATGTTCAGACAAAGTTCTGGTGACATCAGAAAGAAGCCCGTTTCTATCAATTGCTTCTACTTGAATATTTACTAGATAAATTCCAGTGCCACTTTCTGGCCAAGTTGTTTCCACAATTCTTTCTTCTTCTTTATTCAAATCGATTGCGTTTGTGCAATCTTGTCTGTGAACGGATACTCCTCCACCTCTTGTAATGTATCCAAAAATTTCATCTCCAGGAACAGGTGTGCAACAACGACTCAATCGGGTGTAAACATCTTCAATTCCTTTGACAATCACAGATGGAGATCTGGTTGCAGTTGGTGAATTTTTAATTCGAGTAGGAGCAATTGCCTCGGCAAGATCTTCGCTAGCCCCTTCTTCCCCACCATGAATTTGAATTAATTTATTAACCACACTTTGAGCGCTAACTTTTCCTTCTCCTATAGCAACAAAAAGATCTTCAATTCCTTTAATTTTTAGTTCATGCGCTACAGCAACTAAAGACTGGTTCGCCATTAAGCGATGTAATGGCAAATTTTGTTTTCTAATTTGTTTTGCAATCTGATCTTTACCTTGCTCTATATATTCTTCGCGTCTTTCTTTGGTAAACCAAGCTTTTATCTTGCTTTTAGCTCTTGTTGAGACTGCGAAATTCAGCCAGTCTTGGGAGGGACCAGAGCCTGGAGTTTTAGTTGTGAAAATCTCTACGTTGTCTCCACTTTCCAAATTAGAATCAAGGGAAACTAATTTTCCATTTACTCTTGCCCCAATGCAGTGATTTCCAACTTCGGTGTGGACTGCGTATGCAAAGTCAACTGGAGTAGCACCGTGTGGCAAAGCTATTACATCTCCGGCAGGTGTGAATACAAATATTTCTTTTTGTTGACCTAAGTCGTATCGCAATGTATCTAAGAATTCATCTGGATCTTCTGTTTCTTTCTGCCAATCGACTAATTGTTTTAACCAAGCCATTTCATCTGCTGGCCTTAATCCCTCTTTACTTTGTTTTTCCTTATATCGCCAATGACTTGCCACACCATATTCAGCTTCTTTATGCATATCGAAAGTTCTAATTTGAAATTCAATTGGTCTTCCATTTGTTCCAATTACTGTTGTGTGAAGTGATTTGTAAAGGTTGAATTTTGGCATCGCAATGTAATCTTTAAATCTTCCAGGAACTGGATTCCAACGAGAGTGGATTGTTCCTAAAGTTGCATAACAATCTTTTACATCATTAACTAAAATTCTTACTCCCACCAAGTCATAAATTTCATTAAAATCTCTACCTCTGACAATCATTTTTTGATAAACAGAGTAATAATGTTTTGGTCTAGCGCTTAATTCTGCTTTTATTTTTGCTTCGCTTAAATCTTTTTCTACAATTGCGACAACTTCAGCAATTTCCCTATCTCTTTGAGGTGCTCTTTGACTAACAAGATTAACTATCTCTTCATACATTTTTGGGTATAAAGTTGCAAAAGATAAATCTTCTAATTCCCACTTAATTGCATTCATACCAAGACGGTGAGCAAGAGGGGCAAATATTTCAAGTGTTTCTTTAGCTTTCTGTTCCTGTTTTGGCGAAGGCAAATACTTTAAAGTTCTCATATTGTGTAAGCGATCTGCAAGTTTTACTAAAAGTACTCTTATATCTTTAGCCATTGCCACAACCATTTTTCTAACGGTTTCTGCAGCACTTGATTCACCATATTTAACTTTGTCTAACTTGGTTACACCATCAACTAACCGGGCAACTTCAGATCCAAAATCTTCTTCTAATTTTTCTATTGAGTAACCCGTATCTTCAACTGTGTCATGCAAGAGTGCGGCCGCCAAAGTTTCACTTGATAAACCTAAATCTGCCAAAATTTGAGCAACAGCAATTGGATGAGTTATGTATTCTTCGCCACTTCTTCTTTTTTGACCTTCATGTTGGCGTTTTGAAACTTCATAAGCTTTATGCACCAAATCAAAATTATCTTTTGAATGATATTTCTTTAAAGTCTTGATCAACTGATCAATTTCTTTAGTTTCTGATTTCCAACCAGTAAATCTTGCGAATCTATTGCGCGTGATGGATGCGTCTGTCATAAAAGACGCCTCCCAGAAAAACTTCAACTGTTGGCTCTTTAGTTTATCAAGTTTACTAAATTACACGAATTAAGAGTGACTATTTCTTTCTTTTAGAACGAGAAAAACGTTTAGGTTGAGATCTTGGACCTGCTTGCATCACAGTGGTTGCAGTAGTGCTGACACTGATTTGAACACTTTCTGTGCCAATAATGCCTGCGTTTGCTCTTCTTGCGTGAACTCTATTTTTTAAAGAAATTATTTCTGGTTGGTTTTCTTTTAACTGCACCAGTAAAGGTGTAGCAATAAATACAGAAGAATATGTTCCTGCAGCAATCCCCACAAACAAAGCTAGTGCTAAATCTTTAAGAGTTCCTGCTTGCAATATTCCAACACCGACAATCAGAATCGCGGCAACTGGTAGGAGTGCCACAATTGAAGTGTTAATTGATCTAATTAATGTTTGATTTAAAGCCAAATTTGCCGCTTCTTGATAATTTAATCTTGATTGAGCAAGAATTCCCCTAGTGTTTTCTTTAACTTTGTCGAATACAACCACTGTGTCATAAAGTGAATAACCCAAAATTGTAAGAACTCCAATAACAGTTGCAGGAGTAACTTCAAAACCAGTTATTGCATAAACTCCAATTGTTATTAATAAATCATGAAGCAAGGCCACAATCGCAGCCATGGCCATTCTAATTTCAAAATAAATTGTTAAAAATAAGATAACTAAAAGAAGAAATACTCCAAGTCCAATCAATGCTTGTCTTGTGATATCTGCACCCCAAGATGGTCCAACTGATTGAGTGGTAATCGTCGATTTTTCTACTTTGAAATCAGTAGATATTTTTGAGATGAAACTCTCAATTTGATCTTGCTCTAGAGGTGGTGTTTGTATTTCTAATCTCTCATTACCAACCGAAACTATTAAAGCTGAATCAATTCCTGCATCTTTGACAATTATTCTTGCATTTTCAACACTGGTGGTACTTGGAACTGTGAATTTTGCTCCACCTTCAAATTCAATACCTAAATTTATGCCACGAACAAAAACACCAACCAATGCCACTAAAAGTATTAGCAATGACATTAAGTACCAAATTTTTCTTTTTCCAACAAAATCAACTGATGTTTCGCCTGTATAAAGGCGATTTCCTAGTGCACTAAAGTTCATTTATTTTCACCACCTGAAAGTATTTGACTTCCTATTGTCAATCTTTTTTTAGAAACTCCAGTCAAAATTCCGCCTCGCTCTGCCCATTTAGATTTACCAAAGTAAGTCACTAAAGGATGGGTAAACCAGAATGCAACTAAGACGTCAATTATGGTGGTCAAACCTAAGGTGAATGCAAATCCTCTAACGCTTCCCACACTTAACGCATATAAAACAATTGCTGCCAATAATGAAACAAAATCTGCTGCTAGAAGAGTTCTTCTAGCTCTAATCCAACCTAATTCTGTAGCTACTCTTAAAGATTTACCATCTCTAATTTCATCTCGGATTCTTTCAAAATAAACAACAAATGAGTCCGCAGTAATACCAATTGCAACAATTGCACCGGCAATTCCTGCAAGTGTCAAAGTAAATCCAATTGTTCTTCCCAAGGCGATGATTGAAACCCAAGTAAAGACTGCTGCAACAATCAAACTAAAGACTGCAACAAATCCTAAAGCTCGATAATAAATAATTAAATACAAAACCACTAAACCTAAACCTATTGCTCCAGCTAATAAACCTGCACTTAATTGATCTTGTCCAAGAGTTGGACTTATTGATGTTGATTCAGCAATGGTAAGAGTTACCGGCAAAGCACCATACCTTAAAACTTGTGCAAGTTGTTTTGCTTCTTCTGCTTTGAAACTTCCTTCAATTTGGGCTTTACCACCCAAGATAGGTTCAGAAAAGAAAGGTGCAGATACCACAAGACCGTCAAGAACTATTCCAAATCTATTTTGCGGTGAAGGTAATTTGCTTAAATTAGTTGATGCTTCAGTCAATTTAGATGCTCCTGTTGAATCAAAATCCAACAGCACCATCCAACCTCCTGCGCCTTGTTGAGGTAAAGAAGCTTGCGAATCACTTACCTGATCTCCCGTAATAAATGCAGGTGCTAAAACAAACTTTTCAAATCCATCTTTTGAACAAGTTAACGTGTATTTTGTTGGATCATCAGCTTTTCCACCTTGCAAAAGTCCTTGATCTAAACAATTTAAATTTAAATATTGATCATAAAGTTCATCTGAAGTTGCAGCTTGAATAGGAAGTTTGGTTGGTTTTTCAGTTGTTGGTGCAGGACTTGGTGATTCTGTAGCAGTTGCAGAGGGTGATGCACTTGCTTCAGGTGAAATAACTTCAAACCCATTTGCTGCTGCTAAGACTGCGCGAAAATCTAGGCGAGCGGTTTGCTTCAAAAGATTAGTGATACCTTCGGGATTTACTCCTGGAACTGTTACAACAATTGCTGCATTTGCTCCACTGCCTTGCACTGTAACTTCTGCTTCAGCAACTCCAAAACCATTTACTCTTTGTCTAATGATTTCTACTGATTGATTAATTTGATCTTGAGTTAAAGTTCCTTGAGAACCTGGTGCTAACTCAGGAGTAAGAATTACTTGAGTTCCACCTCTTAAATCCAAGCCAAGTCTTGCTTCATGCGAAGCACCTGGCCAATAGCCCCATAAAAATAATCCAGCACTAACTATTAGTAATAAAAATAAGGATCTTCCTGGTCTGGATTTATTTGCGGCAGACAATTTGTCTTGGCTCCTATAATTTCAATTAAATTTAAATTTCAAGTCTATTTTTATTAATTCAAGTATTACCTATGACTAAAAATTTAGAACAAACTGGTCAGGATTACTAGTTCATATCCAGTATTTGTTGTGCTGGCACTGATTTTCCTAAGAGTTTAAACGCCATGGCAGTAGCTATGCGGCCTCTTGGTGATCGAGAAATAAATCCCACTCTCACCAAATATGGTTCCGACATATCTTCAATAGTTTCAGGTTCTTCGCCAACTGCAACCGCTAATGTTGACAATCCAACCGGACCACCACCAAATTTGTTTACTAATGCATCCAAAACCGATCTATCTACTCTGTCTAAACCATTGTCGTCAATCTCAAATAAACTTAAAGCTTTTTTAGCTATATCTAAATCAACTTTTCCATTTGAGTTAACTTGGGCATAATCTCTAACTCTTCTTAATAATCTATTAGCAACACGTGGAGTGCCACGAGATCTTCTTGCAATTTCATTAGCTGCATCATCTGTAATTTCAATTTTCAATAAATTAGAAGAACGATTAATTATTTGCTCAATTTCACTTGATTCGTAAAAATCTAAATGAGCTGTGAAACCAAATCTATCTCTTAAAGGACTTGGCAACAATCCAGCTCTAGTAGTTGCACCAATTAGAGTAAATGCTGGTAAATCTAATCCAATTGCATTTGCCCCAACACCTTTACCGACAACTACATCAACTCGGTAATCTTCCATTGCCAAATAAAGCATTTCTTCTGCAGGTCTTGCTAATCGATGAATTTCGTCAATGAATAAAATTTCTCCATTTGCTAATGAACTTAATATCGCTGCTAAATCACCAGCATGCTGAATCGCAGGTCCACTAGTTACTCGAATTGGAGATCCTAATTCACTTGCCACAATTGCAGCTAAGGTTGTTTTTCCCAAACCAGGTGGACCAGATAATAAAACGTGATCAGCTGTGGTGCCGCGTTGTTGTGCTGCTCTTAAAATTAAATCCAATTGTTCACGGACACGATGTTGACCAACAAATTCCTCTAAATTTTTTGGTCTTAAAGCACCTTCAACTTGACGGTCTTCATCACTTACTTCAAGTCTAATAATTTCTAATCCCAAATTTGAATCAAAATCTTTATCGGAACTCATTTAGATTTACTCAATATTTGTAGAGCATGTCTTAAAGTAATCGAAAGTTCTGCTTCACTTGCAGGAATTTCTACTTGATCAGCAGCATTTAATGCATCTTTTTTATTCCAGCCAAGTCCCATTAGAGCAGAAATTAGAGAATCCTTCACAGTAGTTGATTTATTCGAATTATTTGAAATTAATTTGTCAGATAATTCTAAAATTAATCTTTGAGCACCCTTTTTACCAATTCCTGGCACAGTTGTTAAAGCAACTACATCAGAATTGGAAATTGCTTTACTCAATTTATCTTCACCCATTACAGAAATGGCATTTAATGCCATTCTGGGACCAATCCCAGAAACAGTTTGTAGTAATAAAAACATTTCTTTTTCACTTTCATCTGCAAAACCATAGAGCGTAAAACTATCTTCTCTAACGACCAAGACAGTAGGAACAATAACTTCATCGCCTTCTTTTTTTCCATGTAAAGCATTGGTAGAGGTAACTAAATTCATACCAACTCCACCAACTTCGACAACTGCACCTAATGCAGAAATTTCCGTTAGTTTTCCTTTTACAAAAGCAATCATGAGACTTTTCTTTTCTTTATTTTCTCCACTGTACTGTTTCTCCATAGATGACACACCGCTAAAGCAACTGCATCTGAAGCATCTGGTGGTGAGAGTGGTGAAACCAGATTACAAATTTTTTGAATCATTCGACCCATTTGACGTTTATCTGCTTTTCCAGAACCAGTAACAGATGCTTTTACTTGAGTTGGAGTGTAGATAAAAACTTCACAATCCGCTTTTGCTGCATTCAATATGGCAATTCCTGCAGCTTGAGCTGTCCCCATCACTGATCTCAAATTGTGTTGACTAAAAACTTGTTCTATCGCAACAGAGTCTGGTTTAAATTCCTTTATAACTTTAGCTAAAGCTTCATCTAATTCAAGCAATCTTTGAGATAAATCACTGGCTGCATCGGTTCTAAAAACCATCACAGTTTTTAGCGACACTTTTCGACCAGGTAATTCATCAACAATGGCTAAACCACACCTTGTCAAACCTGGGTCAACACCTAAAACTCTCATAATGAGTTATGGACCCTTCAGTAATTTTTAATTAATTTTATCCAACTTGTGCCATAACTTCGTCAGAAACATCAAAATTTGCCCAAACTGTTTGAACGTCGTCTAAGTCTTCTAATTCTTCAATTAGGGTAAATATTTTTTTAGCAGCATCTGCATCTAAAGAAACGCTAACTGATGGGACAAATGAGGTATCTGCAGAATCGTATTCTATTTTCGAATTTTGTAATGAAGTTCTAACTTTTAGTAAATCATTAGGCTCACTTATTACTTCGAAAGCTTCACCTAAATCGTTTACTGCTTCAGCACCTGCATCAAGAACAGAACTTAAAATTTCGTCTTCAGTTAAAGCATTGTTTTTAGGGATAATTACAACCCCTTTTCTAGAAAACATATATGAAACAGAACCCGGATCAGCCATGTTTCCTTGATTAGAAGACATTACTAATCTGACATCCCCTGCTGCTCTATTTCGATTATCTGTCAAACATTCAATTAAAATTGCCACACCATTTGGGCCATAACCTTCATACATAATTGTTTGATAATCAGCGGCTCCCTCTTCAAGACCGCCCCCACGTTTAATTGCTCTATCTATATTGTCATTTGGAACTGAATTCTTTTTTGCTTTTTGAATTGCATCAAATAAAGCCGGATTTCCATCCACATCTGGTCCACCTAACCGTGCAGCAACTTCAATTTTTTTAACAAGTTTGGCAAATAATTTGGCCCGCCTTGAATCAATAATGGCTTTCTTGTGTTTTGTAGTTGCCCATTTACTATGACCAGACATTTTTTTCCTTAATTCCTAACACTTACTGCTGATTTTGCCATTTGAACAAAATATTCATGAATTCGACTATCAGTTGTAAGTTCAGGATGAAAAGCTGTAGCTAATAAATTTTCTTGTCTTACCATTACTGGATGTTCATCATTATCATCAATTGTTATGGTCGCCAAAACTTCAACTTCGTTTCCAATTCTTTCAACCCAAGGGGCTCTAATAAAGACCGCTCTAAATTCTTTGTCAAAATTCTTAATTTTTAAATCAGTTTCAAAAGAATCAATTTGTCTACCAAAAGCATTTCGTCTTACAGTTATATCTAAACCGCCTATTGTTTCTTGATCATTTCGTCCATCTAAAATTTCATTTGCCAGCATTATCATTCCAGCACAAGAACCATAGACTGCCTTTTTATCTTTCACAAATTTTCTTAAAGGATCCATTAGTCCAACTCTTTTTGCAAGCATGCTTATGGTGGTTGATTCTCCTCCAGGAATTACCAAAGCATTAACGGTTTCTAATTCGTCAACAGTTCTTACTTTTTGAACAGC
>JBJOGR010000027.1:0-13086 GCA_046048135.1 Actinomycetota bacterium | reverse complement strand
TTTGATTACAAGAAAAGCTGCAAAAAAAGAAATTGCAATGCTCATGCCAATTGTTTTTGTGGTTTTACCTTCAGTGTTAGCAGTAGCAATGTATCCGGCGCTAACAGTTTTACAACAACTTGGATAAGGAGACGAATGTTACAAAAGTATATTTTTATTAAAAATCAATCGGGAGATGTTCCTGGCTGGGTTTTAATTACAGTTATGACGGCAGGTTTGGTTGCAGCGCTGTGGGTTGTGGCAGATACAGCATTAGCAGCAATGTTTAACAAAGCCATTGAATCTGTTTCAAAACCTTAAACGCAATCAAAGTGGATCTGCAGTAACCGGATTCTCACTGATCTTTCCACTCATTTTGGTGCTGACTTTAATAGTTGTTCAATTCATTTTTATTGTCATAAATTATGTATCAATTTCTCAAGTGGCAGAAAATTCAACTAGACTTGCTCGATTGGGTTACAGTGACAGTCAAATCATAATTCAAACAAAAAATAGATTAGAAAATTTGAATCTGATTTTCGATACACCAACTTTTGAAATCTCAAATAATAAATTTAATAATAAGAATTTAAAGGTCATTAAAATTGAAATAATTTATAAAATATTTGGACTAAATGCGTTTAAGATTTCTTCCAAAAGTTATGCATTCTGATAAACAAAAAGGTAATATCATTATGGAATTCCTAATTTACATAACAATTTGTGCAATTATTTTTCAAGGAATTTTAAATTTTATTCTAATCTCATTTAAAAGAAATGAAATGGCTAAAATTTCAAACTTTATTTCATTTTCTATTTCTCAGGATCCATCAAAATTATCAATATTTACTTATGCGAATCAAAAAGATTGGATGAAATTTTTTTCACCAAATTTAGATTTGAGTTATTCAATTTATTGTGGACAAGAGCCATGCAATCGTAGTTCCGATTTTGTCAAAATTACCTTGCAAAGTGATTATGACTACTTATTTTTTAAAATTCCGATTAGTACAAGCTCTCAATATCAGTTAGGAAATTATTTATCAAAAAATTAGATCAAAAAGGAAGCATTCTTATTTTAATTATTGGTTTAGTTTCACTATTTTTATCTATTTTTATAGTTGTTGTAAATATAACTTCAATTTATTATCAAAAACAAAAATTGCAATCCATTGTGGATCAAGCAGCCTTGTTGGGTACAAACTACATAGATTATTACAGTTATTATCATAATTCACTTTTGAGTATTTTAAATCTGGATGAAATTATGGCCAAAAATGAAGTAATTAATCACATCGAAGAAAACTATGAATCATCTGAGATAAATAACTTAAAAATTGATATTAAAAGCAATGAAGTTCATATTGATATTTTGCTAAATCATCGTTTACCGTTTGATGTTCCCATTAGATTTGTAACAATTAAAGCAACTACAAGTGCAAAACTTATGGTGGATTAGCAAAGTAAAACAGATTTAAATAGAATATTCTTATATGAATAAGGATCTTGATATTGAACTTAATGAACTAAACAACACTTTAAGTTCAATCGAAAAAGTTTTAGATTTAAACTCAATGAAAAGTCAAATTTCTGATTTAGAGCAAGAAGCAAGCAAACCCAATCTTTGGGATGATCCTGCCACAGCTCAATTTATAACTTCAAAATTATCTAATCTGCAAAGTGAATTTAAAAGAGTAACCAATATTCGCAAAAAAATTGATGATTTATACATTCTTATAGAACTTGCTACAGATGAAAATGATGAGAGCGCATTTGAGGATGCAAAAAATGACCTTGAATTTTTAAAAAAAGAAATTAGGGAATTAGAGGTAAGAACTTTATTAAATGGCGAGTATGACGAAAGAGAAGCCTTAGTAACTATTAGATCTGAAGCTGGTGGAGTAGATGCTGCAGATTGGGCAGAAATGTTAATGAGAATGTATTTAAGATTTTGTGAAAGAAAAAATTGGAAGACTGATATTTATGAAACTTCTTACGCGGAAGAAGCTGGAATTAAATCAACGACGTTTGCTGTTCATGCACCATTTGCTTATGGAACACTTTCTGTTGAACAAGGCACCCATAGATTAGTGCGTATTTCTCCATTTGATTCACAAAAAAGACGTCACACTAGTTTTGCAGGAGTAGAAGTTGTACCTGTTGTAGACAAAAGTGATCAAATTGAAATTTCAGATGATGAAATTAGAGTAGATGTTTATCGATCAAGTGGTCCTGGAGGACAAGGAGTTAACACAACTGATTCTGCTGTAAGAATTACTCACATTCCTTCTGGAATTGTTGTGTCATGTCAAAACGAACGAAGCCAATTACAAAATAAAGCTACTGCTTTAGCAGTCTTGCAATCTAAATTACTTGAAAAGAAACATCAAGAAGAGCAAGCAAAAATTGATGCACTGAAAACTGCAACTAGTGGTTCATGGGGCAATCAAATGCGTTCTTATGTTCTTGCTCCCTATCAATTAGTTAAAGATTTAAGGACCAATTACGAAACTGGAAATCCAAGCGCAGTTTTGGATGGAGAATTGGATGGTTTCATAGAAGCAGGAATTCGTTGGCGTAAGCAGCAGAAATCTAATTAAGTAGTGCACGCCACACCTATTTGTGAGGCGAGTCTCACGCGCATCTCCAGTCTCAACCGATAACCTCAAAAGTGGAGACCAAATGATCAAATTCGAAAACGTAACCATGGCATACCGTAAAGATGGCCATCCTGCATTAGACAATGTTTCATTTCAAATTAATGATGGTGAATTTGTATTTCTTGTTGGTCAATCTGGTGCTGGAAAATCAACAATCTTGCGACTTTTAATAAAAGAAGAAACAGCTCAAACCGGAGATGTATTAATTGATGAAGTCAACATTGGAAAATTAAAAGAAAAAGACATCCCAAAATTACGACGTAATATTGGTATGGTTTTTCAAGATTTTAGGTTGTTACCTGAAAAAACAGTTGCAGAAAACGTTGCATTTGCTCTTCAAGTTCTAAATAAAACCCATGAAGAAATAAGACAAACTGTTCCTGCCGTTTTAGATTTAGTTGGATTGTTAGATAAAGCTAATAGAAAACCTGAACAATTATCAGGTGGGGAGCAACAAAGAGTTGCGATTGCTCGCGCACTTGTAAATCGGCCAGCAATTTTGATGGCAGATGAACCTACTGGAAATCTTGATCCAGACACCACTGTGGAAATTATGAGACTTTTGGACCAAATCAATAAAGCCGGTACAACTGTCATTATGGCAACTCATGATGCTGGGATTGTTGATCAAATGAGAAAACGTGTAATTGAAATTACAAATGGCGCAGTTGTTAGAGATCAAGTTCAGGGAGGTTATGGATACTCATGAACCGATTTAGATTTGTAATGGAAGAAGTTTGGCAAGGAATTAGTAGAAGTATTACTTTAACAATTGCATTAGTTGCTACTTTTGCTATTTCACTATCTTTATTAGGCGTATCTTTATTAGTTGGTTCCCAAGTTAATGAAATGAAAGATTATTGGTTTGACAAAGTAGAAGTCTCCATATTTTTATGTACTGCTGGAAGCGATACGCCATCTTGTGCAAATGGGCCAGCTACTGAAGAGCAAAAATCTCAAATTAGAACTGATTTAGAGGCAATGCAACCTCTTGTAGCAGAAATATTTTTTGAATCCCAACAAGATGCCTACAAAAGATTTATTGAAAGATTTAAATCGTCTCCAATATCGGCAAATGTTACACCTGATCAATTACCAGAAAGCTTCAGAATAAAACTTTCTAATCCAGAAGAATTTACAACCGTTGTAAATAAATTTTTGAGTCGACCTGGAATTGAAGCTGTCAGAGACCAAAGGGCAACGCTAAGTAAGTTATTTAGTGTTTTGGGTGGACTTCAAGCTTTGTCTTTAGGTTTTGCCGCTGCGATGCTAGTGGTTACTTCTTTATTGGTTGGAAACACGATAAGAGTTACTGCCTATGCAAGACGTCGAGAAATTGGAATCATGAGGCTAGTAGGAGCTTCAAAAATGGCTTTACGACTTCCATTTTTATTAGAAGCTATTTTTGGCGCCTTATTAGGTGGCTTGATTGCTGCTGGAATTTTGAGTTTTGTCAAAGGTTATTTAGTTGATCAAGTAATTGCAACCTCATTTACGTTCACATCATTTTTTGGTTGGGACGCAGTAATTTCTGCTTCTTTAATCTGTATTGGTTCTGGAACTTTGCTTGCATTAATCACTGCATGGTTTGGCATAGCTAGACATTTGAAAGTATAGGTTTTCTGGTGAAAGCAATTGTCAGAAAAGTATTTATTTTTATTTTATCGGTTATCTTGGTTTCCTCAATTAATAATTCAGTATCAGCATTACCAAAAAACATTGATGATGAAGTAAATGCTGCTCAACAAGAATTAGAAAATGCCAGCGCTATAGTTCGTGAAGTAGCTGCAGAATTAGCAGAAATCAGAAAAAAACTTCCGATAGCTGAAGCTGCGTTAAAAAAAGCAAGAGCAGAACTTGCTGTTGCTCAAGAAAAAGACCGTCAAGCGGCTGAAAAATTAGCAGAACTTGAAAGTCAATTAGAAATTACTCAAAAAACATATGATCAAACCAGAAGTTTTGTAGCAGATGTTGCAAGATCGATTTATCAAGATGGACCTCTTGCAACTTTGGAAATTATTTTAGGCGCAACAGACCCAAATGATTTCAGTCAAAAATTGATGGCTATGCAAACTTATATTGGTAATCAAAATGCAAAAATTGAACAATTAGAAACAATAAAAGCTCAACTTGAAACTGAGCAAGCAGCAGTAGCAGCGCAAAAAATAATTTTAGAACAAGAGAAAGCCGCAGCATTAGAGGCAGCAAAAAGAGCAAAAGCTGCTGAAGAGGAAGTTTTGAGATTAATTGCTAAACAAAAAGCCGCCTTAGCAAAAGCTGAAAGTGAAAGGGAGGCAACTAGAAAACGTTATGAGCAATTAAGAGCTGAACAAATTAGATTGCAACAATTAGCCAGATTAAGAGCTGGATTAGGTGGATCTATTCCAGGAGAACTTTATTGGCCAGTACAAGGTGCAAGATTGAGTCAGAATGTTGGACCAAGAAGACATCCTGTATTTGGTTATAGGTCATGTCACACTGGAATGGATTTAGCAGCTGGAACTGGTACACCAATTGGTGCTGCTGCAACTGGAATAGTTACCGCTGTAACAACTTTAAGAGCTTATGGTCGAGTAATAGTTATTGCACACAATGGTGGCCTTTCAACAATGTATGCACATTTATCAAGATTTAATGTTTCAGTTGGTCAAGGTGTAGCTGTAGGAGACACGATTGGTTTTGTTGGCACATCAGGTTGGTCAACCGGACCTCATTTACATTTTGAAGTGCACGTTAATGGAACTCCTTACAATCCTTTGGGATGGTTTGGATCAGCAAAAGTTCCAGTTTCTTGTTAATAACCTTTAATTATTAATTTTTCCTCAGCAAAAAGGCCTTCAACTACAATTAAGTTATGAAAAAAAAGCAGCCCAATTATTCCTCAGTATTAATTGCTGGAGGAGTAATTTTTGCTGCCGGATTTCTTTTTGGATCTTTATTAAATAGAAGTTCTAGTGATTCTGTTTTAGATGAAGTCACAAAAAAAATATTGACTAATTCTGCTAATCAAACTGATAGACAAACTTTGGAAAGAGCAGCAATTGATGGCATGCTTAAATCTTTAGGGGATAAGTGGAGCCAATATTTACCCTCAACGGGAACAAAATCTTTTGAAGAATCAATCGAGGGACAATTTTCTGGAATTGGTGTTTGGATAAGAAGTGATGAATCTGGTGCCGTTAGTGTTGCAGGGATTGTGCCAAGTTCACCAGCAGAATTTGCCAAGATTCAAAATGGTGATGTTATTGAATCTGTAGATGGAATATCCACCTTTAATAAACCTCTTTCTGAGGTTGCGGTTTTACTCTCAGGAGAAAAGAACACAAACGCAATTCTTGCAGTAAAAAGAAATGAAGAATTATTAAGTTTTAATATAAAAAGAACTGATTTAAAAACAAATCCAGTTACTGCAAAAATACTAGATGATGGAGTTATTGCAGTAGCAATTAGTGAATTTAATAGGGGAACTGCAAGAGCGTTACGATCTGCACTTGCTTCAAGTGGTCAAAATATTACAGGAGTTATTTTAGACTTAAGAGGAAATCCTGGTGGATTACTTGTGGAAGCAATTGATGTTGCCGGAGCCTTTTTAAATGGTGGTTTAGTAGTTGAATTTCATAGAGCAGGAAAATCTCCAGAAGTATTTAATGCAATAGGTAATGGTGATTCAAGAACACCACTTGTAGTAATTGTTGACAGAGGCACTGCAAGTGCCGCAGAAGTTGTGGCAGCAGCATTACAGGATCGAAATCGTGCAATCATCGTGGGAGAAAAAACTTTTGGTAAAGCTACAGTTCAAAATTCTGAATCACTTTCTACTGGGGCCGAAATAGAATTAACAGTTGGCTATTACATAACTCCAAGTGGGAAAAAATTAGATGGCCAAGGAATTGAACCAGATATTGAAGTGTCAGCAAATGAAGAAAAATTTGTTGCTGAACAAAGAGCACTACAAGTTCTTAGTGGATTGTTAGCAAGTGTTGGGCAACGTGGTTAATCATGAAAGAAATAGGGAAAAAACTAATTGCCCAAAATAAAAAAGCAAGACATGATTATTCAATCGAGTCTGTCTTAGAAGCAGGCATTGTTTTAGTTGGAACTGAAGTTAAATCTTTAAGGCAAGGTAGAGCAAGCCTCACCGACGGTTTTGCCCAGATTAAAAATGGAGAAGTTTGGCTTCATAATGTTCATATTCCTGAATATGTTGCAGGAACCTGGACTAATCATGAGCCAAGAAGAGCAAGAAAATTATTGATAAAGAAGATTGAAATCAATAAATTAGTTAAATCTCTTCAAAATTCCAGTACAACTTTGGTTCCTTTAAGTCTTTATTTTAAAGATGGGAAGGCAAAAGTTGAACTTGCTGTGGCAAAAGGTAAAACAACTCATGATAAGCGACAAAGCTTGAAAGAAAAAATGGATAAGAAAGAAGCAACCAAGGCAATGGGGCGGCGCTTAAAGGGTGTAGAATAAAAAGTTCGATAGAAATAAAACCTCTATCGAGTGAAATACAACTAAATAGGGGGTGAACGGTTTCGACAACAGTGAATCGCGTTAGGTGAAGCGGGCCGAGGTTCAGGACAGATCTCGTAAACCATGTCTTGAAAAAATAAGTGCAAATAAATCTCGCACTGACTTTGCTCTAGCTGCTTAAAGTAGCTTTAGCCATAAAGTCCGTCAACTCAGAAGTTCCTTCGATCTGAGATTTGGCGTCGCTAGAAGGATCACCATTTAGTCGGGTTACTAGATTAAATGGAAAATTAAAAAGTAACTTCGACCGTGTTGCTGGCAAGGCCACAAGTAACCAGCAGGTCAAGAACACATAAACGTGGATGCGCCCGGAGAAGCCCTAGTACGACACTGATGGACGCGGGTTCAAATCCCGCCACCTCCACAAACCCTTCGTCAAGCAAATAAACCTTGAGTAAAAAAAAGGTTTATTTGCTTGTTTTTCTTTTACACAATTTCAATGCCCCACTGATTTAAATCACGACAAATGCCGTAGAGTTACTAATGGTTGCAAGTTAATGATTTATGTAAGGTGTCCGAAGATGCCGGAGAAAGTCAGCGGCGAACGGCCCCGTTTAGGCAAAAGCATTGAGCGGTTTAATCAACAAAAGCAGGAGAAATAAATATGCCACAAGGCAGCGTCAAATGGTTTAACTCAGAAAAGGGCTTTGGATTCTTAGCTCCAGATGGAGGCGGACCAGACGTGTTCGTTCACTATTCAGCAATTCAATCCGACGGTTATCGTAGTTTAAACGAAGAACAAAGAGTTGAATTCGATATCACTGAAGGCCAAAAAGGTCCACAAGCCGCAAACGTGCGACCACTTTAAGACCCGGACTTCTACAAATTACCCGCTTAAGAAATTAAGCGGGTAATTTTTTTAAGCTAATGTTTCAACTAATAAAGCTTTAATTGTGTGCATTCTATTTTCTGCTTGATCAAAAACAATTGAATTAGAAGATTGAAATACTTCTTTCGTTACTTCAATTCCTTCAATTCCAAAACTATCTTTTATTTTTTTACCAATTAAAGTTTTATCATCGTAATAGGCAGGAAGACAATGCATAAATTTAATATTTCTGTTATTTGATAATTCAATAACTTCTTTTGTAACTCTATATGGGTTCAATAAATTAATTCGCTCATTCCACACACTTTCTGCTTCACCCATAGATACCCACACATCTGTGTGAATAAAGTCCACATCTTTAACACCTGTTGCAACATCTTCAGTAATAGTGATTCTGGCTCCCGAAGAGGTACTTAATTTTGAAGCAATTTCTTGAATTTCTATATTCGGTACAAGTGATTTTGGTGCAACAAGTCGTACGTCCATACCAAGAAGTGCAGCAGTTACTAATAAAGAATTTCCCATATTATTTCTAGCATCACCTAAATAGGCAAAAGATATATCATTTATTTTTTTATTTGAATTTTCTTTCATAGTTAAAACATCTGCCAACATTTGAGTTGGATGCCAAAGATCGGTTAATCCATTAAATACAGGAACTTTGGAATATTTTGCTAACTCTTCAACAGATTCTTGTGCAAAGCCACGGTATTCAATCGCATCAAACATTTTGTCTAAGACTTGAGCAGTGTCTGAAATTGATTCTTTATGCCCTAATTGAGAAGAACTTGAATCAAAGAAAGTAGTAAAGGCACCTTGATCGTGTGCGGCAACATCAAAAGCAGCTCTAGTTCTGGTCGAAGTTTTTTCAAAAATAAGAGCAATATTTTTGCCTTTTAAATACTTCTTTTCTCGACCACTTTTTTTCTTTTTCTTTAATTTTTCAGCGGTCTCAATTATTTGTAAGAATTCGTCTTTAGAAAAATCAATCTCCTTGAGGAAATCTCTTCCCTTTAGATTCATTTTCCACTACTTTCATCAGTATTAGTGCTTGAAAAGATGAGTCTATCCAAGGAGTCTGTAACAATTAGATTGTGACTATGCCTCTTGATAACCCAGGTTCAATAACTGACACTCTGCTGGAAGAAAAACCGACTTCTACTGCTGAAGATGGCGATCATGAGAAGTTTGCTCATTATGTAGAAAAAGAAAAAATAGTTGAAAGTGCTGTCACTGGAAAACCGGTAATAGCACTCTGTGGCAAAGTCTGGATACCAGGACGAGACCCATCAAAATTTCCAATTTGCCCAGACTGCCAAAAAATATTTGAATCATTGAAAAAATAATGACGATTGCCCCAGGAAATGTTACCGAACTTCAAAAAGAAGAATTAACAAATGCTTTATGGGTTTGTATTGTTTGGAATGATCCAATTAACTTAATGAATTATGTGACATATGTATTTATGACATATTTCAAATATTCCAAGGAAAAAGCAGAAAGTTTAATGCTTCAAGTGCACAATGATGGCAAAGCCGTGGTCAGTTCAGGATCGAGAGAAGAAATGGAAAAAGACGTAAACGCTATGCATTCTTATGGGCTTTGGGCAACTTTGCAAAAATCATGAATCAAGAAATAGGCAGAGGATTTAGAAAAGAAAATAAGCAGGTAATAACTCTATTTTTAGAGCCTTTGGAAATCGCGCTCTTGTCAACACTTATTGAGCAAATAATTTCTCTGTTAGAACCTGAAGAAAGTGAAAAAGAATTAGATCCTCTTGCAAAAATTGTTGGAATCGATTCAAAAATAACAAGACCAAATGATGAAGTTTTATTAAGACTTTTGCCCGACGCCTACCAGAATGATAAAGAGTCAGCTGATGAATTTCGACGTTTTACTGAAAGATCTCTGAGAGAATTGAAAATAAAAAATGCTAAACATGTATTAGAAAACTTGCCTGAACCTGATCAAATTTCAAAAATTAAAGCTAAAGATTTTCAAACCTGGCTTACTGTGTTAAATGATGTTCGATTAGCTTTAGGTACTCGAATCGGCATTAAAAATGATTTTGAAGAAGATGAATCAGAAGAAAAGGATCATGCTCAAGAAATTTATTCATGGCTTACTTGGTTACAGTCAAATTTATTAGAGGAGTTAAATAAATAAAGGCCCCGGATTTTCATCCAGGGCCTTTATTTATTTAGTTCTTAGTGACCTTCTGCTTTTGCAAATGCACGATCGTCAGCAAAGCTCTTCATGCGAGCAATCTTGTAAATTACAAGACCGAATACTGCTTTTGCTGTTACGTCAGCAATTGAGTATCCGTATTGACGAAGTACAAATGAGTCAGCACCTGTGAACCAATCGTTTGCTGTCAATTCACCAATTACAGGGAATAGATAGCTGATTGGGTAAACACCCCAGGTTGCGATCAAAGTCAAACGTAATCCTCTTACTTCTTTTGCAACTCCTGCTGGTTGACGTCCTAGTGATTTACCTAGTTCAACAAACAAGATGTAAAGAATGTATAGGAATGGAATTGTTGAAAGTGCGCCCCAAACTAATTTAGGTGCAACTTCAAGTGCTACTTCACCTGGATAACCAAGAGCGATCATCAAAACTGAAGCAGGAATTAAACGTACTAGCAATTGGCTTTGTACTTTCTTTGCTAATGCAAGAACTGCAACTGTTTCTACAAGTAGCAAAGGAACTGTTAGAAGCCAGTCAACATAACGATAAGCTTCGTTGAATCCTTCTCCAGCAGTTAATGAATAACTTCCACCAACAGTTGTTTGCACATATGCGTGACGGAAAGAATCAAAAATTCTGAAGTAGTGATAAGCAGCGATACCGGTAACAATTGCTGATGTAACTAGCGCTTGACGGTAACGAGGCAATACGCGGCCTTGCGCAGCTAGCATAAATACTGTTGCAAAAATCATTGATGCTAGTGCAAATGACAAGACGTTGTAGACAGCCTGAAATTGTCCATTGGACAATTCAGATATTCCAACCATGCCGACTCCCATGACGACAAAGTAGCTTGTTCAATTTTTGTTTTGTTAAAACAATCCTCAAACTGCTACCGCCCGAATTTCGGGCTGTTACAGACCATATCTCTAGTTTTGGATTTTGGACAACATTTGAACAAGTTTCATGCATAGATTTTGGGTAAATTGTTAATTAGTGAGGCAAGTGAGGCATGATTTAAGTCGAATGCGGACTATTAGGGCTACAAGTTTTACCTAATAGGCTTGTTTATTAACTTATGAATAATCTGCCAATTGGAATTCTTGACTCTGGGGTCGGGGGATTAACCGTTGCCCGAGCAATCCTTGATCAGCTACCTAATGAGGCTATTAAATATGTAGGCGATACAGCTAATGGCCCATATGGACCAAAACCAATTGCTCAAGTTAGAGAATTTGCCTTAAATATTATGGACAAGTTAGTTGAAGATGGAGTTAAAGCTTTAGTAATTGCTTGTAACACTGCATCTGCGGCAACTTTACGAGATGCTCGCGAGCGTTACTCAGTTCCTGTTTTAGAAGTTATTGGACCAGCTGTGCGAAGAGCTGTCACGGTAACTAGAAATAAAAAAGTAGGTGTCATTGGAACTAGAGCAACAATTGAAAGTGGCGCATATGAAGACGCATTTGCTGCAGCACTAGATATTTCACTTGCTACTCAAGCTTGTCCAAGATTCGTCGAATTTGTTGAAAAAGGAATTACCTCAGGCCAGGAATTACTTCAAGTCTCTGAGGAATATTTAAAAGATTTAAAAACTTCAGGAATCGACACTGTTGTTTTAGGTTGTACCCATTTCCCATTACTTAGTGGAGTCATTGGCTACACCTTGGGAAGTGAAGTAGCAATAGTTTCAAGTGCAGAAGAAACTGCACAAGATTTGTATCGAGTTTTGGTTTCTAAAAATCTTCAAAGATCAGAAAACGAAAAAGCTCCAAGTCACGAATTTCTAGTAACAGGAGAAAGTCAAAATTTCGCCAAACTTGCGAAAAGGTTTTTAGGTCCTGAAGTCATTAGTGTAGGTTCGTTATGACAAAAGATTGGATTCTTAATGACAAGAAGTGATGGCCGAAGTGCTGATCAATTACGACCAATTAAATTTGAAAGAAATTGGTTAGAAAATGCAGAAGGTTCATGTTTAGTTCACTTCGGTAGAACCAGAGTTTTGTGTGTTGCAACTTTTAGTGAAGGTGTTCCAAGATTTAAAAAAGACAGTGGTGAAGGCTGGGTAACTGCTGAATATGCAATGTTGCCAAGATCTACAGAATCTAGATCTGATCGAGAATCAGTTAAAGGAAAACTTGGCGGAAGAACACAAGAAATTTCTAGATTAGTTGGAAGAAGTTTAAGAGCGATAGTTAATAACAAAGCAATGGGTGAAAACACAATTGTTTTAGATTGCGATGTTTTACAAGCAGATGGGGGAACAAGAACTGCAGCAATTTCAGGAGCCTATGTTGCCCTGGTTGATGCTTTGAGATGGGCCAAAGAAAAAGGATTTATTGATTCAGTTGAAAAAGTATTAACCGATTCAGTTGCAGCTGTAAGTGTTGGAGTGATAGATGGAGAAATCAGATTAGATCTTCATTATGAAGATGATGTTAGAGCAGAAACTGACATGAACGTAATAATGACTGGAAGCGGCAAATTTATTGAAGTACAAGGAACTGCTGAGGGTGCTCCTTTTGATAAAAAAGAACTTGATCAATTGCTAGAACTTGCCTCACAAGGCTGCCGAGAAATTACTCAACTTCAAAAAAAGGCTCTTGCTTAAATCATGAAAAAAATTGTGTTAGCCACTGCTAACACTCACAAGTTAGAAGAATTCCAAAGAATACTTAGCCACAAATTACCTTCAATTTTACTAGTTTCCCAAAATGAATTTGAAAATGTTCCAGAAATTGAAGAGACCGGGGCTACTTTTGCAGAAAATGCCCTTATAAAAGCAAGAGCATTAAATGATTTAACAAAGTTACCCGCCTTAGCTGATGATTCAGGATTAGTCGTTGAAGCACTTGATAACCGCCCTGGAATCTTTAGCGCAAGGTATGCAGGAGTGGG
>JBJOGR010000026.1:0-11700 GCA_046048135.1 Actinomycetota bacterium | reverse complement strand
TATTGAAAATTTAAAAGAAAGTTATCTTGATGCTTATACTCAATGGTTTCCTAAGGCAAATATGGAAATGCGAGATGCTCCACATTTAGAAATTTATGACGAAAGATTTATCCCAACAAGTAAAAAATGCGAAATGGATATATTAATTCCAGTTAAATGAATTGAATGATATCTTCAAATCTACCTTGAGCAATAGGTATACTTTGTCGCTGCCAAATATTTCTAAGGTTAATTTCTTTTTTTGATACATATGGATCAGGTCTAAATGAGACTTCTATTTTTTTATAGTTTTTATTTTTAGGAAAATCTATTTGTATGAAATCTTGAGTCAAGTTTTCTTTTAAATTATAGGCTCCCACTAATTCTCCATTAATATAAATAAATCCAATCGGATTTGGTGAAATTTTAAAATTTTTTGATAGTTGAATTTTAATACCTTTTGTTTTCAGCGGTAAAGAATCAATCAATAAACGGCAATCTGCTCGATCACTCCAAATCTCATGTCCGTCTGGTAATTGCCACCCAATAGTAAGAACGTCTTCAATATTTTCAACATTTTTATCTAGTCTTTTTGTTAGAAAACCTTTTAATTTAATTATTTTTTTTTCAATTAATGCACTTCTGCCTAATCTTTCCCAAATTCTATAAATAATATAATTATTTATATTTTTATAATCCATATTTTCTTTGGGCAGAATCGATTCAGTTCTGATTCTAAATCTTGTGAATTTACCTTTGCTCATTTCTCGAAGCCAAGGTGGATTTTTATAATCAAAAAGTTTGAATAATAAAAGTGAAGATATAGAAGCTAGATTCTTATTCAAAATTACTTCTTTAATTAAATTTCCTTCTTCACTTACTCCTGATAATGTTAGGTATTTTTCAAGTTTCGTCTGATTACTCATGAGACATAAATGATAATAATCTAATATGCTTTGGATTTTATCTCCTAAAGTGCCTTTAAGAAATCCGTGCTGTACAGAACTTGCTATTACCCATTCTGTTTCTGGAACTAATAGTTTACGATTAAATACGTTTACTTCTCTGCTAGATTTAAAAATGTTTTCAACTAAGTTCTTACTTAAATTTTCATTTAAATAACTCCAATGAATATCTAAAATGTCTCCATTATTCGAAATAAAATTCCAACTTTCTCGTCGCTGAAGCATCTTCTGCCTTAATTTATTCCAGGATATCTCTCCTAAAGGTCGCCAGTTATTCGATTTTTCCAAATAATAAATAACTTTCTCTAACTCTTTTGGTTTAACCTGTACATCAAGATCACCCATTTCTCTAGTTCGCCAATTTTTTGCAATGAAAGTAACAGCAGCCCCCTTCCATAGCATAAAATCAAGTTGATTTAATTCTTTGGGCAAATCCTTAAAAATTCTAAATATTCTAGATTTATTATTTGTCCATGTGTATCGGGTTTTACCTATAATTCTGTTTCTTATTATTTCGTCTAATTCATTAAATTTTTCACTGTAAATTATATTAGAAAAAATCCGTGCCTTTTCATATGGAAGGTTTTCTATATCAACTTTAGATATCCATTCAGACAATTTGGTTGATGCAGATGAAGACGTTTCAAATAAAAGTCCATGAATTAAATGATCAATATCAATTAATTTCAATATTTTCCTTATGTTTTCTGATCAATTTTATCAATGACTTTTTAGCTGTTATTTTGTCGTGTCCCATATTATTTCCATGAATTCTTCTTAAAAGTACTACGTCCTCAATCGCCAAATAATTTAAACCTTTAGCAAATAATCTGACTATAAAATCAATATTTGCCCCGTGTTCTAATGACTCATCAAAAAGTTCGATTCGATCAAATACTCGCTTATGAAATATGGAGCTACTCAAGAGTCTGGTAACTTCACTTTTACCTAATTCATTTAAATTTTCATCAACGTTAGTGACACGTCCGTAAACCATGTCGAGTTTTGTATTTCTCTCATAGGGTTTAGTTAATTTGTATATATGATCCTTTGTCCAAACGTCATCACTATCCAAAAATGATATTAATTCTGTTTTTGCCATTCCAATTCCATGATTCAAAGCGGCTGCTAAGCCATTTCCCGGCGATTTTAAATAAATCAAATTTAAATCAAATTGCTTTATGAAGTATTTTAGATTATCCGTAGAATGGTCGTCCACTAAATAAATTTTGTCAACTTTTATAGTTTGTTGATTTATGCTATCTAGGCATTCTTCTAGGTATCTTGTCCCGTTCTTAATAGGAATGATACAACAAATACTTTTAGCCATTCTCACTCCAATTAATCCAACTTTTATTTTTAAAGTGCGCTAAATTAGAAAAAGATTTAGCTGTGAAACTAAATTTATTTAAAAGTCCAGTCATAGTGCTAGGTATAACGGCTCTAAAGACGTCTTTAGTAGTTAATTCATCTGTATGAAACTTGCTAGAGCTGGGTAATAAAATCTCGTCAATAAATCCTCCATTTGATAATGGGATATTTAACTTTTGTGTATTAAATATTCTTTTTTTTGTAGCCACATTCAATCCGACTTCTGCTATTTCGAAATCTTGCTTGAATTTAAGAAAGTTATCTTCTCTTAATTTTATAGAACAATAAAGGGGATATATATAGTTATTTAGATAGTCATAAACAAAATAATCGTCAGCAATTAATTTTGAGTCTGCTTTTAGTAATGTTTTTACAATTCTGGTTGATTTCCCACTTCCACCGTCTCCTAAAAATAATTTACATTTATTATTTTTCTCTATTGCTCCTCCATGTATCAAATTCATATTATTTAAATTTGAAATAATTGCTAGAGGTAATCGTAAAGGACTAGCTTTATACCAATCTGGTAATTTATTTAGTGAGTCAAAAATTACCACCAATTTACCAGTTTTAATATTGTTTAGAATCCATGAGTCTGTGTGTATGTCTCTTATAATTTGAACTTGATTATTACTTCTTTTTTTAACAACTCCCGTTGGTGCGTATTGATTAGATCCCCAGACTTTGATGATCAAATTTGGGATTTCTTCAGAATCAAGTACATCTATATGGTGTTTTATTTCTAAGTCAAGTTTTAAATCAACTTTGCTTAAATTTAATCCCCAAAAATTTTTATCCCAATGATATTTTGATGCGCAAGAAACATTAAAAAAAATATTGCCTAATTTATAGGAATAAGTGTCAATTCGTCCTTTGATTTTTCGTAAACGTATTAATTCATTTTCAACTTGATTAAATATTAACTCTGGTAAATTAATTTTCAACTTTTTTTTCCGGCCAGCCCTGTTTTTCATTTGATTCGTGTATTGGATCCATTTTTATTAAATCCCACATATCTGTATATTCTTCTATAACTGGTTTTATCCATTTGGATCTATTTTGATCTTCTGGAAAAATAAAATCAATTAGTTCATTATTTTTTACCGGATAAATTAGTTTTATTTCCTCCAATTTGTCAACAAATGCATTAATGTCATTTTCTAATTCAGTCAATTTTCCTAAATACTTTTCATTTAAAATTAGAAGTATTTGCTCAGTCGATACCCCTTGCACCACCAATGTCCAAATATCAGAACCAGTTTGACTCGTACAGTAATATGACCCAGATTCTAAATCAACAATTATAACTTCGCCATCTAAACGATCAAAACTAATCTTTGATAAGTCGTAATTAAAACTTCTTGGCACCATTTCTCACCATTTCCTCGTAAACTTTTATATATTTTTTGGCACAAACCAAAAGATCAAACCGCGATTTTGAAATCTTCTTAATATTATCCGATACCTCGCTTTTAATTATGAAATCGGATTCAAAATTATTATCGATATATTTTAAAGTGTTATACGTAAATTGTGCTGGTTTATTGGACTTACAAACCAAGCCTGTGATGCCATCAATTACTGTTTCTGTTAATCCACCTGTTGTACTACAAATAACTGGGACCCCATTAATCCCTGCTTCGGCCGCAGCCAAACTAAATCCTTCCCGAGTCCTAGACGGCACCCAAACAAAATCAGCTTCTCTAATATAGGCATGAACTTTTGGATTTGGTAAGTCAGTAATTATTTTGATTTTTAAATTCAATGATTTTGCGAGATCCAAAAAATCTTGCTTCAAAATTCCTTGGCCAATAATAACTAATGATGTATCAAAATGTTTATTTAATTCTCCTGCAGCGTTTATCCCAATATCAAATCCTTTTTCATGATCTAATCTTCCAATAAGTAAAATATTTAAAGTAGTCGAAAACGGCCATTTAATTGTAAATTCATTACTAATCTTGACGCCATTAGATATCACACACTCAACTGAATTTTTAACGTATTTAAATTTTTTCGCACTCTCTAGTACTTGATTCGAGACTCCGACTAATGTGTGTGCTCGATTTAACAATTCGAAATATGCTTTGGTTGAATCACCATTTTCAATAACTCCATGTTGGGTAACTATGACTTTAATATTCCTAAATTTATTGAGAGTTCTGACTGCGTACCAAGCCGATACAAAAGTAGCCCCATGAATGTGAAAAATATCCGGATCATATTGTTCAATCACCTGGTTTAATCTAGACAAGCACTCAAGCATTTTCTTCAAATTGAATGGTTTTGTGGTTGATGAGGTCGTAAAAGGAATTTCTTGTATTATTACTGAGTTAACTTCCCGCAAAGTAAAATTATCATTTTTAGTATCGCTAATTACCATATTTTTTATATTATTTTGTTCAAATATTTCTATTAAATTAGAAAGTAGAGTTTCTATACCTCCTTTACTTGGAGAATAAGCTGGCACTAAGTGCAAAACCTTAATCATAAAGTAATTTTGATGCTTTTACATGATTTAAAAGAATTTGATTTCTTTCTTTAAATGAAAGATCATAATTCGAAGAGGCATTACTTGAATGTATTCTTCTTATAACAAAATCTATATCTAAGAATTGTAATTTGAAATGCATTCTTTTGGCTCTCAAGATCCAATCAAAATCCCCAGCAATTTTATATTTAGAATCAAATTCTCCTACTTTATTAAAAATTTCACGATAAAGCATCATTGATGTTAAATAGAACCTGTTTGTATTTTCTTCAGAAACGTTTTTTTGTATTATTTTATTCATATCAACATCATTTTCAAAAATAAATTTTTGTAAACCTATAATTACATCGCCTTCCTTATTACTTAAATTCAATAAACCATACTCAATTCGATCTTCTAGTAAAATGTCGTCTCCGTCCAAAAATGTTAAAATTGTTTCAGTTGAAACTTTTACGCCAAAATTTTTAGCACCTGAAGAACCCAAATTTTCTCTTTTGAAAATTTTAAATTTTTTAAATTTTCTTCTTAGCAATAACATTTCCGAATCTGACATATCAGTAGAACCACTATCAATGACATAAACGTGAATATTTTCATATTTGTTGTAAATGAGTTTTAGTCTTTCAAGACACTCATGAATATATTTATTATGGTTATGAAAAGTTACTATGACGGCGATAGTTTGTTTCACGACAATATCTTATTTAAATTTTGTAAATATACTTTATTTGAATACTCTTCCATCACATATTGATAATTTCGTAATCCAGCATTTTTAAATTCATTTTTGTCTTTAAATAAACCATTAATTAATGCGGCAAATGTTTTTTCATCATTAGCTATACCGACATCTATATTTTTTAACTTTTCTTTATTCAAACCCTGTACTCCAAAATCTGTTGTTACTACTGGAATTTTTGCGTGAAAATATTGTAAAACTTTTCTCTTAACTCCGGCTCCAAATCTTAAAGGCGCGATTCCAATACCAGATTTCATTACCACATTTAACATATCGTCTTCCTCTAAAATTCCTAAAAATTTTATATTATTATTGCTATATTTTTTAATGCTTTGATTTGTCCATCGCCCAATTACATTCACTTCAATACTATTATTATTTTCTATTTCTGGCCAAACTCTTTCAAAGAACCAAATTATGCCGTCACGATTTGGATCATGTGATTCTCCTCCAACAAAAATAAGTGATGATTTTCTTTCTTTTGCAATCTTTAAATTTTCGTCAAACGAGTAAATTGGTAAATTAATCGCTTTATTTTCCCCTAAATAATCATTAACAAATTCACTCTCTTCTTTAGAAGGGTATAAAATTATTTTAGATTTTTTCCAGCATATTTCTTCAATAAGTTTCATAGCCCTGACATTTTTATTATTTAAATTATTTAATATTGCATTTTGGTGTTTAAGTCTTTTAAAATGTAGGTCATGTCCAAAAAATATAGTTTTCTCAATTGTAGGAAACTTGATTAGTATTCGTGCTGCTAAACTTGGCCTACTTAGAATAAAAATTTGTTCTTTATTCTTTATCAAATTCCTCTCAAAATCTACATGATTTTCTTGCAAAATTTGTACCAAAAATCCTAATTTGATTAATCCATTTTTTAAATCTTGGATGCAGCGCGAACCTGCATCTAAATGCGGATTTGTTGGACCTGCTTCAACAATAAAAATTTTTTGTTGCATCACAAAATCAATAATAATCGATTTTATTCAAAGTTAATATAAATAAATTTATTACTAACCTTTTTTAACTCCATCAGCAAAACCTTTAAGTACCACTGCTAAAGAAGTTGCGCCTGCATCTTGATGACCTTTAGCGCGATCTCCTAAGCGTGATGCTCTTCCTTTTTGTGGAACAAGATTTTTTGTAGCAACTGCTGCATCAAGTGCTGCTTGTGCAGTTGATAAAAGTGCATCTTCTAGTTTTCCACCTTTAGTCGAAAGATTTTGAATGTGATCAACTGCTGGGAAAAATGCATCAAGCAAAGTCTTATCACCAAGTTCTGCTTTTCCTAATTGTTGAATCGCAGTAGCCATTGCTCTATACACTTTGGCCCAATCTGCAATTTCATTTAAATTATCTTTTCCAGAAACCGCTTGCGCTGCTGCTGCAAATGCTGCTTCATAAAGTGGCCCAATTGTTGCTCCAACTTCATCTGCATATGCATCTGCTGCTGATTGAAAAGCTTCTGAAGGAGTGCAATTAATAGGTAAAGCTTTAGCGGCACGAGATACGGCACGCATACCAATTGTCATTGATACGCCATGATCTCCATCGCCGACTTCACCATCGAGTGCACATAAATAGTCTTTATTGTCTTCAACTTTTTTAGCAACTAAAACTAAAGATTTAGCAACTAAATTTCCGTTTACATTAGCCATTTATTTTGTCCTCTTTAAACTTTCTTATACATGCAAGTGTCAACAGTTGTGTTATTTATCAATTGATACATTTCTTCATCTAAACGCATCAATGAAACTGATGTTCCTTGCATTTCTAGTGCTGTTACTTGATTACCAACGTGTTTAAATTTAATGTTGATTTTGTTTGCATCACAAATTTGTTTTACTCTGCGATAAACAACATATAATTCTTCTGCAGGAGATCCACCGAGACCGTTAACTAAAAGTGCAACATCGCTGCCTTTGTAATCTAAATCAGCCAAGATAGCTTCCATAATTTCATCAATTACAGAATCAATTGGACGAACCTTTACTCTTTTAATTCCAGGTTCACCGTGAATTCCTAAACCAATTTCCATTTCATCATCTGGTAAATGAAAAGTAGGTTTACCATTTGCTGGCACTGTACAAGAAGTTAAACCAACACCAACTGTTCTTGTGTTGGCATTTGCTTTAGCAGTTACTGCAACAACTTCATCTAGTGAAGCCATTTGTTCTGCTTTTGCTCCTGCTACATGCCAAACTAAAAATAATCCACCAATGCCACGACGTCTGTGTGCTTGATCTTTAGGTGCAGATAAAACGTCATCATTTAATACAACTGTTTGAACAGGAATTCCCATTTCACGACATTTATCTTGTGCTTTATCAAAGTTGATGCAATCACCTTGATAATTTCCGTAGGTGTACATAACACCAGCACCTGAATTAACTGCCAAAGTTGCTTCGACAATTGGTTTTGCTGGAGGCGATGCAAATACGTTTCCAAACGCTGCACCATCTGCCATACCTTTTCCAACGTAACCGGCAAATGCAGGTAAGTGACCAGAACCGCCACCAACCACAATTCCTACTTTGCCTGGAATTGGTGAGTTAGCGCGAGCAATAGCTCTTTTACCTACTCTTTTAATAATGTGATCATTAGCTGCAACGTAGCCTTCGACCATTTCTTCGACCATGTCGAAGGGATCGTTTATAAGTTTTTTCAAAAGTAGACCTCAACCTCTCTTTATCTTTGGGCAAGATTTATAAGGTGCTTAATTAAGAATCGTATTCTCTCTTGAAATGTCCGTAAAGATGCGCCTAGGGTTGGTGGTGTACGGACTTGTATACAAGGGGGGTTAAAAGAAAAACATGGCTAAAAAGACATTGGGCGTAGCAATGATTGGCTATGCCTTTATGGGTAAAGCCCACTCGCAAGCTTGGCGAAATGTTGGCAGAGTTTTTGATATTCCAGCAGAAATAAAAATGGTTGCTGTGTGCGGAAGAAATCAAGCAAACACACAAGAAGCAGCAGATCGTCTTGGTTGGGATGGAATTGAAACTGATTGGAAAAAATTATTAACTCGTTCAGATATCGACATTATTGATATTTGTACACCAGGTGATTCACATGCAGAAATTGCAATTGCAGCATTAAATGCTGGCAAACATGTAATTTGCGAAAAACCTTTAGCAAATACTGTTGCAGAAGCAGAACAAATGGTTGCTGCTGCAAATGCAAATAAAAATTCAAAAAATATGGTGGCATTTAACTATCGAAGAGTGCCAGCAGTTTCTTTAGCAAAGAAAATGGTTGAAGAAGGAAAACTTGGAAAAATCTTTCACATACGTGCAAGATATTTACAAGACTGGATTGTTGATCCAAATTTTCCATTAGTTTGGAGATTAGAAAAAGATAAAGCAGGTTCTGGTGCATTAGGTGATATCGGAGCTCACGCTATTGATACCACTCAATTTGTCACTGGACAAAAATTAATTGGTGTTTCAGGAATAACTGAAACATTTATTAAAGAAAGACCATTGCCTGGAGATTATTCAGGTTTACAAGCAAGTGCTTCTGGAAGCAAAATGGGCAAAGTAACTGTTGATGATGCTGCAGTATTCATTGGTAAAACTGATGGTGGAGCATTAGCAACTTATGAAGCAACTCGTTTTGCAACTGGTAGAAAAAACGATATGGGATTTGAAATATTTGGATCCAAAGGTTCATTGAAGTTTTCTTTTGAAGATATGAATGAACTTTGGTATTTCGATAATTCAGAAAGTGCAGAAACTGCAGGATTCCAAAGAATTTTGGTGACTGAAGGAGTGCATCCTTATATGACTGCATGGTGGCCACCAGGACACATCATCGGTTATGAGCATCCATTTACCCACGAATTAAAAGATTTCGTGGAAGCAATAGTTAATAACACTGAAGCAAAACCAACATTTGCTGATGGATTACAAGTTCAAAAAGTATTAGATGCAGTTGTCAAGAGTTGTGAAAACAATGCAACTTGGCAAGAAATTAAATAAAAAGGAGGAAAGAAAACATGTCAAGACCAGTTACGTTATTTACCGGTCAATGGGCAGATTTGCCATTTGAAGAAATGTGCAAACTTGCTTCTGGTTGGGGTTACGACGGTTTAGAAATTGCATGTTGGGGTGATCACTTAGATGTGGTGCAAGCTGCAGAAAGTGATAAATATGTCAGAAAACAAAAAGACATATTAGAAAAATACAACTTAAAGTATTGGGCAATTTCCAATCACTTAGTTGGACAAGCTGTTTGTGATAACCCAATTGATGAAAGACATAAAGGAATATTGCCATCACGTGTTTGGGGCAATGGAGATCCTGAAGGTGTTAGACAACGTGCTGCTGAAGAAATGAAAACCACAGCAATAGCTGCAAAAGCAATGGGTGTTGACACAGTAATTGGATTTACTGGTTCATCAATTTGGCATTACGTAGCAATGTTTCCACCAGTTCCACAACACATGATTGATGCAGGTTACAAAGATTTTGCAGATCGTTGGAACCCAATCTTGGATGTGTTTGATCAAAATGGTGTGAAGTTTGCACACGAAGTTCATCCATCAGAAATTGCTTATGACTACTGGACCACAGTAGAAACAATGAAAGCAATTAAACATCGCCCAGCATTTGGTTTGAATTTTGATCCAAGCCATTTCGTTTGGCAAGATCTTGATCCAGTTAACTTCTTACTTGATTTCAAAGATCGCATCTACCATGTTGATTGCAAAGAATCACGTAAACAATTAAATGGAAAAAATGGTCGCCTTGGTTCACATCTACCTTGGGCAGATCCACGTCGTGGTTGGGATTTCGTTTCCACCGGACATGGACATGTGCCTTGGGAAGATGTTTTCCGTGGATTAAACGCAATTGGTTACAAAGGACCAATCTCTGTTGAATGGGAAGACGCTGGAATGGATCGTTTATTTGGTGGTCCAGAAGCTTTGGAATTCATCAGAAAACTTAACTTCACTCCACCAAGTGCTGCATTTGATGCTGCATTTAGTTCAAAGAGTTAAAAAGTTAAAACAAAAAAGGGCCAGGAAAATCCTGGCCCTTTTTAATTTGTATCTAATCTCTTAAAGGCAATGTTGGATTTGAATTCATAAATTTAATTGTTGTTTCAAAATCGATAATTCCTGCATCTGAACCTAATCCAGTTGCTACTAATGAACCACAAGCACTGCCTAATTTGGCAGCTTCTTCAATGTTCATTCCTTTTGAAAGTCCGGTAATAAATCCACCAGTCCATGCATCTCCACAACCGGTGGTGTCAACAACTTTTACTTGAAAAGCTGGAACTCTTAAACGCATTCCGTCTTTATTTTTAATTAAACTTCCTCGATCTCCCATTTTTAACACGACATGTTTTGCACCAGCATTTAAAAACACATCGCAAATTTCATCAACATCAGTTAAACCAGTAATCATTTGAGATTCTTCTAAATTTGGCATAAAGAAATCTAAATATGGCATACAAGGCAAAATCATTTCTTTCATGTTGTCTTGCTTAATTCCTAAAATATCCATGGTTGTTATAGCTTTTCCTTCTTTAACAACTTTTAATACTTTAGCTGCATCTCCTGAATCAAATTTAGGCATTAAATAAAAACCGCCTATGTGAACAAAGTCAGCATTCTTTACTGTTTCTTGATCTACATCTGCAAATGAAAATTCAGCATTTGTTCCCATCACGTGCAACGCTGGTCGTTCCCCATTTGGTCTGATGGGAAGCATTGTTCCTGAAGTTTGCACACCTTTTTTTCTAACCATTTTGGAAACATCAATGCCATAACGCTGCATGATGCCAAGCAAAATATTTCCCATTTCATCTTCACCAACAGCACCCATGGCAATTACTGATGCACCAAGTTTTGCCATATCAACAGAAGTTCCTGCTGCTGTTCCTGCTGCAGTAATTCTTATTTCATCTAACAAAGCAATATTTTGTCCTGGTGGAATTTCAGAAACATGTCTGCCTAAAACATCTAATATGTGAACACCCATGGAAACTATTTTTTTCATAATTTTTTCCTAATTTTCTGTTGATGGTTTTGGTTCAGGAGATGCTTCATCATCTGATAAACCTAAAACTGGATCATCTGCTCTTTTTCTAGCACGACGACGATCATTAACCCAAGCAATACCTGTAGCAATAGAAATAAGTAA
>JBJOGR010000025.1:0-53899 GCA_046048135.1 Actinomycetota bacterium | reverse complement strand
CCTTTGATGTATTTAGGAAAACCTGCTCCACTTGCCACAATAAAATGCGCCAAAGCTGATAGTCCTAGAAACAGTGCAACAGTAAAGCCAACTGGAGTATTGAATAAAACAACAGCATTTCCTGGAAGTTCTCCTGGAGGACCTGCTAAGTATGAAGCTGTTACTGGAATTGAAAAATCATTTGATAACAGCAAAACTAAAAACATTTGTAGTAGATGAAATACTCCAGCTACTAAATTAAAAGTTTTAAGTTTTGTTGCTTTTTGACTGGTAATTTTTGCCATTTTTAATTCCCCTTCCCTTATTTTCAAGGTTACCTCGAAATTGCAAAAATACTTGGGAGGTTTATTAACTATAAATAGTGATATTTATATTGGTCTAATTTTTATGAGGAAGAATTCGTAAAAATTAGACCAATATTTCCTAGGGAAGGAAGAATTAAACTCCTGTAGAAGGGCTTGTTGAGGGAGTAGCACTTGGCGAAGGAGAATTTTGTGGCATCATTTCGTTTTCATGCCAGTAAAAATTGCCGCCTTTTCCTCTCTTGTGTCCATCATGATCATTTTTAAATGAGATATTTCTTTGGTCTCTATAGTCAAATCCATTACGAGATCTTGGATGATCGCCAACTATTGAGCCTAGAAATAATCCCGATAAGACACCAATTACTATCAAATAACTTGCATCTTTTTTAGTGAAGTTTTTCTTTATTCTTGTGTATATGTTGTTTGCCATGTTTTTATTATTAACTAAAAGAGATAGTTGATTCTAAGAACATTCTGAGAGTTTCCTTAGAATCTAAATTTCATATTTTTGCATTTGTTTGGGAATTATTGGCTTCCAATGCAAATCAGCTTGAAGTCTTTGGGCAAAGATTACTGAGGATTCAAGTTCCCCGTGAACAATGAAGACTTTCTTTGGAGTTTTGCCTTTTTTAAACCACTCAATAAGTTCAGATCCATCAGCGTGAACTGAGAATCCGTCAACTTTAACTATTTCAGCCTTTACTTCAACCATTCCACCATGCATTTTTATTTGTTCTGCTCCTGTTACTAAAGCATGACCTCTAGTTCCAATTGCTTGATATCCAACTAGTAAGACTGTATGAATTGGATTTGGCAACATATTTTTTAAGTGATGAACTACTCGGCCACCGGTTGCCATGCCGGAGGCAGAAACAATAATGCAAGAGTGCTCAGGATTATTCAATTTCATTGATTCTTCAACAGTTTTCATTTCTTTAATTGTTTGAGGATCAAATGGGTCTTGGTTTTTGTAATCTGCAATAAATGACAATCTAATTTCAGTATCAGATCTACTTACCGCATTTCTATAATGTTTTAAAGAGCTAAGTGCCATGGGTGAATCAACATAAATCGGAACTCTTGGAATTAATTGTTGATCCATAAGTTCCTTTAGTCTGATTAAAATCACTTCAGTTCTATCAACTGCAAATGCTGGAATTAAAATTGAACCGCCTCGTTTAACAGTTTTATTGATTGCATTTGTGAAATCTTCTATTGGACTTTCATGCACTCTTGCTCCATAAGTTGATTCTGTAATCAAGGCAGAAATTTCAATATCTGGAATTGGATCTGGTGCAACTAAGATTGGATGTTGATTTCTTCCCAGATCTGCTGTGAATAATAAATTTTCTCCACCAATTTCAAGCAATATAAATGCTGCTCCTAAAATATGACCTGCCGGATAAAAAGTTAAAAATACATCTTTTAATATTTCAGTTTTATTCCTAAATCTAATCGTTTTAAATTTAGATAAAGTTTTATCAACATCATTTTCGTCGTATAAAGGTTTTGGGGGATTATGTTTTGAAAATCCTTTTTTAAGTGCATATTTTGCATCCTCTGTTTGAATTCTTGCTGAATCATTTAAAATAACATCGGCAAGTTTCAAGGTATTTTCTGTGGCATAAATATATTTATTGAAACCGGCTTTAACAAGTAATGGAACATACCCACAGTGATCAAGGTGAGCATGAGAGATAACTACAGCATCAATTGAATTTGGATTTATTGGAAAAGGATCCCAATTCTTTAGCCTTAATTCTTTTAAACCTTGAAAAAGTCCTGCTTCAACTAAAACTTTTTTATCTTCATATTCGATCAAAAATCTAGAACCTGTGACTGTTTCTGCAGCACCAAGAAATGTGATTGAGACCTTTGACATTATTTATTAGCCTAGGGGATAAATTAATAATGTGAAACTAACAACAAGGCAAGTTAATTGGTCCCTTTTTGTGATTTCTCTTATTTCATTAGGTTTCGGATTTTTAGTACCATTTTTGGGTTATTTAAATTTACAAGCTTTTATCTGGGCCTTGGGTGGACTTGCTGGATTAATTCCTGCCACTAAATGGGTAATTGATGAATTTAAAAATAAAAGTATGGGTTCAGACATTTTGGCAGTTCTTGCTTTACTGGGAACAATTCTGACAAACGAGATGATGGCTGCAGCCATTATTTCATTGATGCTTGCAACTGGAAGAGTTTTAGAATCTTGGGCTGAAGGTCAAGCTGAAAGACAATTGCATTCATTACTTGAAAGAATGCCTAGAGTTGCCCATATTCTTTTAGAAGATGGATCTTTAAAAACAATTAGTGCAGATGATGTAAAAGTTGGAGATTTATTGGTTGTTAGATCAGGTGAAATTGTTCCAGTAGATGGAATGTTGATTACTGATGCAACTTTAGATGAATCAGCTTTAACAGGAGAATCTTTACCGGTAAATAGACAATCAAATGACATGGTTTTATCGGGAGTTTTAAATGCTGGAAATAATTTTCAATACAAAGCATTGCAAACTTTAGATTTAAGTACTTACTCAGGAATTATTAGACTAGTTGAATCTGCTCAAGCAAAATCAGCACCTGGAGTTCGAATTGCAAATACATGGGCATTGAGATTTGTGCCAATTGCGTTAACAATTGCAGGGCTTGCTTGGGTAATAACGGGAGAAATTAGTAGAGCAATTGCAGTGCTAGTTGCGGCTACACCTTGTCCACTAATTTTGGCTGTACCAATTGCAGTAGTTGCAGGCATGAGTAATGCTGCAAAAAATGGCGCAGTTATTAAAGGTGGTGCAGCATTAGAACAACTTGCAAGAGCGGAAATTGTTTTACTTGATAAAACAGGGACCCTAACTTACGGAGGGCCTGAAGTTGGTGAAATTCAAGCAAAACCTGGTATTCAAGATTTACAAGTTCTTCAAATTGCCGCATCACTTGACCAATATTCACCACACGTTATAGCTAAAGCAATTGTTAATGCCGCCAAGGAAAGAAACTTAAATTTATTACCTGTCTCAAATGTTAAAGAAAATCATGGGGAAGGAATATTGGGTGAAGTTTCTGGAGTTGATACAAAAGTTGGACAAATAATTGGAGAATCACCTGATTGGTGCAATATCGTTACACCTTTAAGAGTTGGAATTTATCAAAATAATGAATTAATAGGAGTACTTGGTTTAGATGATCCAATTAGAAGTGAATCAGAACAAATGATAAAAGATTTAAGAAGTTCTGGAATAAAGAAAATATTGATGGTCACAGGAGATCGATTAGAAACAGCTAAAAATGTTGGCTCCATGTTAAATCTTGATGAAATTCATGCATCACTGAAACCTGAAGACAAGATGAATATCGTTTTAAGTGAAATGAAATTGGCTAAGGGAACTGTCGTTGCTGTGGGAGATGGTATTAATGATGCTCCAGTTTTAGCTGCATCTCATGTAGGAGTTGCTATGGGAGCAAGAGGAGCAACAGCAGCAAGTGAAGCTGCAGATGTAGTAATAGTTGATGACACAATTGATCGATTAACTCGCGCTATTTCGATTTCTAAATTTTCTAGGAATAAAGCATTGCAAGCAGCAGGAGTTGGTATGGGTTTATCTTTTGTTGCCATGCTTTTAGGCGCATTTGGAATTTTCAATGCTTCACAAGGTGCTATTGCCCAAGAATTTATTGACGTAATTGCAATCTTGTGGGCATTAACCGCTCTTGGAAATATTACTGTTTAAAAAATTAAGCCCCGCAAATTTTTGCGGGGCTTAATTAAGTTAGACATTTTTAGATGTCGTAATACAAGTGGTATTCATAAGGAGTAGGTCTTAAACGAATTGGATCTACTTCTTTAGAACGTTTGTAATCAATCCAGGTATCAATCAAATCTGGAGTGAATACACCTCCTGCAGTTAGATAATCTTTATCTTTTTCCAAAGCTTCCAAAACTTCATGTAATGAACCTGGAACTTGTGGAACTGATTTTGCTTCATCTGGTGGTAATTCATACAGATCTTTATCAACAGGAGCTGGTGGTTCAATTCTATTCTTGACACCATCAATTCCTGCCATCATCATCGCAGCAAATGCAAGATATGGATTACATGCAGGATCTGGAACTCTAAATTCAATACGTTTTGCTTTTGGATTTGATCCAGTAATTGGAATACGAATCGCAGCTGAACGATTTCTTTGAGAGTAAACCAAGTTAACTGGTGCTTCAAATCCTGGAACTAAACGGTGATATGAATTCACAGTTGGATTAGTAAATGCAAGCAAACTTGGCGCATGTTTTAATAATCCACCGATATACCAACGTGCAGTATCAGAAAGTCCTGCATAGCCTTTTTCGTCATAGAACAAAGGTTTGCCATCTTTCCAAAGTGATTGATGACAATGCATTCCTGAACCGTTGTCACCAAACATTGGTTTTGGCATAAATGTTGCAGAGTGACCATTTAGGAAAGCTACGTTTTTAACAATGTATTTAAATAACATAACTTGGTCTGCAGCATTTAACAAAGTATTAAATTTGTAGTTGATTTCTGCTTGACCTGCAGTTCCTACTTCGTGATGTGCTCTTTCAACTTCAAATCCAACTTCGATCAAAGTTGAAGAAATTAGATCACGTAGATCTGCAAAATGATCTACTGGAGGAACAGGGAAGTATCCACCTTTAAATGGAGTTTTGTAACCAAGATTTCCACCTTCTTCTTCACGACCGGTGTTCCAAGCAGCTTCAATTGAATCAATTTTGAAAAATGATCCTTGAGGTTGATTGTCATATCTAACATCATCAAAAATGTAGAACTCTGCTTCTGGACCAAAATAAACAGTGTCAGCAATTCCTGAAGCTTTTAAATATGCTTCAGCTTTAGCAGCAACGTTTCTTGGATCTCTTGAATAAGGTTCGTTTGTGAATGGATCTCTAATTGAGAAATTCATTGCTAAAGTTTTTGCTTCACGGAATGGATCAATGAATGCAGTTGTTACATCTGGCACTAATTTCATGTCAGATTCATGAATTGCTTGGAAACCTCTAATGGAAGAACCATCAAACATTAATCCATCTTCAAAAACAGAATCATTAAATGCTTTTGCGGGAATGTTGAAATGTTGCATCACACCAGGTAAGTCCATAAAACGAACGTCAACGAATTCAACTTCGTTGTCTTTGATGTATTTGATCGCTTCTGAAGCGTTCTTGAACATCTTTTAACCTCCTGATTTATCTAACTTTTTTTGCTTGACACCACTTTGTGCCAAAGATCTATGACCCTAAACATACCTAAGTCTCGTATCGTGAGGGTAACCCGTTTGTTTCAGGGATGTAACAAAATTTCACATAACCCTCACGATTAATAGCCAAATCGCTTAAAGATAGTTCCAGTAATAACCTTGAGGCTATGACTTTGCGAAGAATTGTGGCTTTAGCTATCGACTGGGCTGCATCAATTTTGGTAGCGCAAGTCATTCCTGGAGTTTCTGAATATGGTTCAAGATCTAATTCTTTAGCTACATTGGCAATCTTTACTTTTGAAGTGGTAATTCTTACTTGGCTTTTGGGTGCTTCGTTTGGTCAAAAACTTGTGGGTTTAAGAATTATTTCTATAGATGGCAAAAACGTAAAACTAATTCAAGCAATTGTCAGAACTTTTTTTATTATCTTGGTATTTCCACCACTTTTGGCAGATAAAGAAAATAGAGGATTACACGATAAAATTGCTAGGACACGCTTACTTGATTTAAAAAAACATAATTAATAAATGTAGGGTTTAAATATGAAAAAATTAGTTGTAGCTATCTCTGCTTTATTTGTTGTATCTTGCGGTGGAACTTCTGAGCAACCTAGTGCTTCAAACACTAGTGAAACTTCTCCATCAAGTAATTGGACTATTACAGACATTCAAGAAACTGGGATTGAAGGTGTTTCACCAGAATTAATCCAAGACAGTAATGGAGAATTTTTACTTTTAGCAACAAATACTTCCAACAAACGCGCACACAAATCTCAAGACGGAATAAATTTTTCTCAAATTGATATGAATGTTCCAATTGGATCTGATTATTCATTAATTCAAAAAAGTGATGGTACTTGGTTACTTTATTTTGTAGGAATGAATATGCAAAATGTAAATCCAAATAATCAAAATCAACCAAATATGCCTACTCAACCTGGAAATCCTGCACAACCTGGACAACCAAATCAACCTGAAGGAATGCAACCTGTTGAACCAGCTGCACAAATGAATTCTCAAGTTGGTGGAAAAATTGTCTATGTATCGACTTCAAAAGATTTAATTACATTTACTGATCCAGTCGAAACTGGCATTTTCCAGCCTGGAGAAACAAGAGCATGGGGAGTTCCCGATACTTATTTCACACCTGAAGGAAAAATTCAAATGATGTGGGTTGATCAAATTGAGGGAGAAAGATTTGAAGTTTTGAAAACCGCAGACTCAATTGATGGTATTACATTTACAGAAAATGAAGGTTACATCATTAAAGATGGTTATGTTGATCCGTATATGTTACAAGTTGAAAAAGATAATTGGATTTTGATTTTATCTACAACACCAGATCCAAGCAGATTGCCACAAAGACTTTATATGGCAACTTCAACTGATGGTAAAGATTGGAATATTGATAAGGAACCAATCTTGTTTGATGAGCAAATTAATTACCTAGATCCTGCAGCTGTAAAAATTGGGGAAAACCAATGGAGACTTATTATTACCACTGTAGAAAAAGATAAAGCTATGACTGGACCTTACAAATATTTAAGTTCAGTTTTAACTAAAAATTAAATTAATTATCTTCTAGGAATTCTCATACCTTTAGGCATGGCACCTTTTGGAATTGGTAGAGAACTTGCTCCACTTGCTCCAAATCTATTTCTTAATTCCCGAGTTTCTGCTGGGGAAATCTTTTTACCCATTTTCATAATTGTTTTATTTAAATTTTTATAAGGAACTAAACCTTCACCAGTTCCTGAAATTAAAGTAAATACTGGAATTTCTCCAGCTATTCTTTTAGCTTTTACTTTCTCACTATCCAATAATTGAGCAACTCTTGAAGGAGATCCTTCCCCAACTAAAACCACACCAACTGGACCAATAACTCTGTGAACTAAATCTTGATTTCTAGTAACCGCAACTGCAGGGGTAACAAACCAGCCTTTTCTTAACGTGTTTAAAACAGCAGCTGCTGCTCCAGGTTGCCCTTCAATTCGTGCATAAGCAGCTTTTTCTGCACGCTTACCAAAAATGTAAACAGTGATTAATAATCCTGTTGAAACACCAAGTGAAATTGTAATTAATCTAGAAAATGTTGTACTGAAAGCAAATTGTGCAATAAGAATTATTGGAAGTGTAGTTCCAAAAAAGGTTAAAAGTAAAATTAAAGGTAAGGCTTTATCAGTTTTTCTAGTGATTGAATAAGTTTGTCCGATTTGTTTTAAAGTTTTAAATCGTTCTTTTTTTACTTTTGGTTCTTTATTTGCCACTGATAACTTCTTTCTGTTTGGCTAAAGCTTCTCTATAAAGTCTTCCTGCACGATAAGAAGATCTGACTAAAGGTCCAGACATAACACCTTTAAATCCAATACTTCTAGCAAGTTCACCTAATTCTATAAATTCTTCAGGTTTTACCCATCTTGATATTGGGTGATGAAGGCTAGAAGGTCTTAAATATTGAGTAATTGTGATTAAGTCACATCCTGCACTAACCAAATCATTCAAAGCCGTTTCGATTTCTTCTCTTTCTTCACCCATACCAAGAATGAGATTAGATTTAGTAATCATTCCAGCATTTTTTGCTTGAGTTATTACATTTAAAGATTTTTCATAACTAAAAGCAGGTCTAATTCTTTTGAAAATTCTAGGAACTGTTTCTAAATTGTGAGCAAAAACTTCAGGTTTTGCATCAAATATTTGTTGAAGTAATTCTTTTTTACCACTGAAATCAGGAGTTAATATTTCTACTCCACATTGAGGATTGTGTTTATGTATTGCTCTAATTGTTTCTGAATAAAGCCAAGCACCTTCATCAGCTAGATCATCTCTTGTAACACCTGTGACTGTTGCATATTTAAGTCCCATAGTTTTTACACTTAAGGCAACTTTTTCTGGTTCTTTAATATCTAATGGATCTGGTTTACCAGAATCAATCAAACAAAAATCACATCTTCTAGTGCAAGCAGAGCCACCAATTAAAAATGTTGCTTCACGATCTTCCCAACATTCAAATATGTTTGGACAACCTGCTTCTTGGCAAACTGTGTGAAGTCCTTCTTTTTTCACCATTTCCCTAATACGGGTGTATTCAGGTCCTGTTTTTAATTTTGTTCTGATCCATTCAGGTTTTTTCTCAATAGGTACTTCAGCATTTCTTGCTTCAATTCTTAAAAGTTTTTTACCGTCTTGATTAAGCCCGGTTACTAATTCAGTTGTCATGACACTTCTACTTTAGGACGTTTTGAGATTTTCAGCACTAAGGCACCTTCATTTACCTCTTGCTCAATTAGTGGAACGACTTCTTCCACCGTTACATCTCGACCCAGTTCAAGACTTAGGGTCGTGACATCGGCATCTCCAATACCGCAAGGCACAATCTTTCGAAAAGGATCTAGAGAATTATTGCAATTTAGAGCAAAGCCATGCATGGTTGCTTTTTTAGCAACTCTTATTCCGATAGCTGCAATTTTTTTATCTGGGTTTCCTTTAACCCAAACACCACTTCTTCCATCAATTTGGAAAGTTTCTAAACCAAGTTTTCGACAAACATTAATAATTAATAGTTCTAAACGTCTGACATGAGCCACAACATCAACTGGATCATCTAATTTCATTATGGGATAGCAAACAATTTGTCCTTTTCCATGCCAAGTAATGCGACCACCACGATCTATGTCAATAACAGGTGAGGAATCAAAAGGTCTATCTTCAGGTTTAGTTGATCTTCCAGCGGTATAAACACTTTGATGTTCTAGTAAGGCAACAACATTCTTGTGATTTTGTTCCACGATCAAAGAATGAATTTCTCTTTGCTTTTGCCATGCTTTTTGAAAGTCGACTTCAGAGCCCCAATGTTGAATTAGAAACTCTTGATTTTGCATATCTTTATCGTAATTCTTAACTCATAGGATGCACATTTTAAGAGTCCCATTAGACTATATAAATAGTGATTTTTGAGAGCGATTTGTTTTAAATGCCTTAATAATCAAAAAAGCCTAAATCCTCAAAAGGGAGTTTTACTTGAGTCCTGTCGCAAAACATAGCCGTAAATCAATCAATAAAAAGAAGAATTTTAAGCAAACTGAAAAAGTAGCAGGAACAAGAAAGTTTTCTGCTCTTGCAATATTGGTTGTTTTTATTTGGTTAGGTTTATCTGGCGTAGCAGGTCCTATATTTGGCAAGTTATCTGAAGTTCAAGAAAACGACAATTCAGCATTCTTACCTTCAAGTGCAGAATCATCCAGAGTTAGCGAAGAAATACTTAAGTTCACAGCTTCTGATTCACTTCCTGCATTAGTTGTAGTAACAGGAGATTTAAATTCAACTAATTTAAATAAAGCAAATGAATTTTTAGCAAGTATTCCAAAAATTGAAGTTGAAGATAGCGAAGGAAGAGATGTCCAAAGCTATTTAGTTGCTAATAGCAAAATAATTCCAATCCCATCAGAAGATGGCAAAGCAATTCTTGCCAGTGTTGATTTATCAAACGAGAAATTAACTGAACCACTTCCTGGAGGAGAACCAGCATTACCTGCAATTGTTGATTCAATTAGAGAAGCTGCAAAAGAAGTTGAGAATTTACAAATTAACGTCACAGGTGGTGGCGGTATTTTGGCAGACTTCTTTGGTGCATTTGGGGCCATTGATACAACACTGCTTTTAACAACATTAAGCGTTGTGGCAGTAATTTTAATTATTGTTTATAGAAGTCCTTTACTTTGGATATTTCCATTACTTTCTGCAGTAATTGCATTAGCAGTTGCTGGAGCAATTGTTTATTTATTAGCAAAAGAAGAAATCATTACTTTGAATGGTCAAGCTCAAGGTATTTTGTCAGTTTTGGTTATTGGTGCAGCTACAGATTATGGATTGTTGTTGATAGCAAGATATCGGGAAGAATTACATTTAGTGGCCTCAAGATTTAGTGCTATGAAAAAAGCTTGGAGAGGTGTTTTTGAACCAATTGTTGCATCCGGTGCAACAGTATCTGCAGGTTTATTAGTTTTGTTACTTTCAGAACTTGATGCAAATAGATCACTTGGTCCAGTTGGAGCAATTGGAATTGTGGTTGCAATTATTACAATGCTGACACTTTTGCCAGCATTCTTATTGATTTTTGGTCGTTGGATTTTTTGGCCTAAGATTCCACATTTTGATTCAAAAGATGAAAAATTATCTGGATTATGGGCAAGGGTCGCAGCATTTGTTGGTAGAAAACCAAAACGTGCAGGTTTTATAACTGGATTAGTTTTGGTTGCACTTGCTGGATATTCATCTCAATTAGATGCTGATGGTTTGTCTCAAACTGAAACTTTAATTGGTAATCCAGATTCAGTAGTTGGTCAAGAAGCTTTAGCGAAACATTTTCCTGCTGGTCAAGGAAACCCTACTTACATAATTGGTCCAGCTAACAAAACGCAAGATTTAATCAAAACAATCAATGACACAGAAGGTGTTGAGGAAGCATTCCCAATTCCAGATGGACCTGTAATTCCTGGTCAACCTATTCCTGGTCCAAAAATTGTTGACAACAAAGTTTTAATTAGTGCAACGCTTACAAATGCCGCTGATTCAAATGAAGCTAAGCAAACAATTCTTGATTTGCGAGCAAATCTTGATTCGGTGAGCCAAGATGCACTAGTTGGTGGATTTACTGCGGTTAACGAAGACATTGCATTAGCAAATGATCGTGATAACAGAATAATTATTCCAACAGTCTTGGCTTTGATCTTTTTAATTTTGATGATTTTATTAAGAAGTTTCTTAGCACCATTTATGTTAATTTCTACTGTGGTTTTATCGTTTGCTGCAACACTTGGTGCATGCCAACTTGTATTTGAATACATTTTTGATTTCCCAGGAGCAGATACTTCGTTTCCATTATTTGCATTCGTATTCTTAGTGGCACTGGGAATTGATTACAACATTTTCCTAATGACCCGTGTTCGAGAAGAGTCACAAAAGATGGGCACAAAAGCAGGTACTTTGAAAGCATTAACTGTTACTGGTGGAGTTATTACTTCAGCAGGTGTTGTACTAGCTGCAACATTTGCTGTTCTTGGAGTCCTACCGCTGGTATTTCTTGCTCAACTTGGATTTGCCGTGGCATTTGGAGTTCTACTTGACACAATAATTGTTAGATCTGTTTTAGTTCCTGCTTTAACTTTGATGGCTGGAAAAAAGATTTGGTGGCCAAGTAAATTAGCCAAAACAGGGCACTAAGAAATAATTCCTGGCAAAATTTTAGTTTCTAGAACTTCGTTATTTATTAACTCAACTTTGTAGGCACTAGGAATTTTGTCATTATTCTTTGAAACATCACTAATTACTTCAATTGGAGTTTGATTTTCAAAAACTATTCCAGTGTGATCATCTGTTGCATAGGCTAATTCAAAAGTCTTATCTTTAATTAAAGAGTGAAGTAAAGGTCTTCTTTGTTCTTCTGAGTCGTAATGAACTCCATTTGCAAAAGGTAAAAATGCTAATCCATTTGTTATTGGTTTTAATTCAGGACCAAACGAATCAGTTGTGCCACCTTTAAACCAACAAATAGAACCAGCACTTACTCCAGACAAAACAGTTCCATTTTCCCAGGCATTTTTTAAATGAATTCCTAAATTATGTATCTTCCAAACTTCTAGTAAGTTTGCAACAGATCCTCCACCTACCCAAATTAGATTTGATTGCATAATTCTTTCTTCAATATCTGCATTTGGTTGAGGAAAAAGAGCTAGATGTGTTACATCAATACTTAGATCACTTAATGCTTCATAGGATCTAGATATATAGGATGCATCATCACCGGTTGCGGTCATGATGAAACAAACTTTTGGACGATCTTTTTTGGTTAGTTCCAATGCTTTTAGAATTGTTGAACCAGGTCTCATAACACCCCAGCGTTTTGTGGAAATAAATCCACCAGATGTTGCAACTATGTATTTGTTCACAAACCTAAACTTACCTTCACCGAAGTTGCTGTGTTTCTGCCACTTAAAAAAGCTCCATTGATAGAAGAGGTTGCGCGATGATCTCCGCAAACAAATAAATTTTCTGTGACTTTGTTTGAATCAATCAATGTAAAAGGTGGTTTCATTTGGGGAAGTGCATTTTTGATTTCATATTTTCTTATTAATTCCCAGTCTTTAGTATCGACTCCGAATAATTTGGCACAATGATTCTTTATTTCTTCTGTGGAAGATTGCTCAAAAGTGTAAATGCTTGAAGCAGAAACCAGCACATCATTATGTGGGGCATAAGATTTTGAAGCATTAGTTAGTACAACAGCATTAGTTAAAGGTCCAGAATTATCTGCATCGACAAAAAGAATTGGAAGACTTTTCAATAAATTAGCAACTTCTTGATTTGCTTTAAAGTACCAAGTTGATACAGAATTCATTTTTTTAATTGGTAAATTAAGCCAAGAAATTGCTTGGATTGGGTCTGTTGCTACAACTATTTTTTTCGCTTTTATTTCCTTATTATTAGTAAATATTGAATTTTCGGTGATTTGTTCGACTCTTGAATTAAAAGTTATATTTTCAATTCCAATAGATTCTGCCAATTGTAAAGGGATTTGCTGCATTCCTTTTTCAGGAACACTTGGAGTGCCTTGTAAGAAAGTCTTTAAAACAACATCTAAAAACTTTCTTGAAGTAAAAAGTTCAGATTCCAAAAACACTCCTTGCAAAAATGGTCTTATCAATTTATTTAAAAGATTCTTATTAATTTTAGATTTACTTAAAGCATCTAAAGAAGAAATATCTTTTGATATTGCAATTTGGGCGTCTGACTGAATCAAATATTTCAAGAAATAGGAAAGAAGTCCTAACTTTTCTCTCAAAGAACCTGGACTTTGAGTAATAAAATTATATTTATATTCAGTGCTTCTAAAAGGATCTGTAATAACCCTTAGTCTGTTTTTATCGCGAATTGCCACTCCTGGGGTAAATGATTTTAAATTTAATTTTTCATAATCAAGTATTTTCTTACCCTCTGAGTAACTTGGGTTATAAAGTTGAAAACCTCTATCAAGTAAAAAGCCTTCAATATTGTCAGTTTTTACTCGTCCACCGACTGAATCGGTAGATTCAAAAATATGAAAATCAATGTTATTTCTTTTTAATTCCTTAGCGCACGATAAACCAGCAAGACCTGCGCCAATAATGGCTACATCAATTTGTTCAGACATTAATAATTTAAGGCAGAATTTAGCGTGCTCAATATGTCTGGATTTTTGAATTTAAAACCAGATGCTATTAATTTAGAAGGTAAAACTCGAGATGAACCTAAAACTTCTATTGAGAATTCTCCTAAAGCAACTTTTAAAGCAAGCGAAGGTACATTTAAAAATGCAGGTCTATTTAAAACACTTGATAAAGCTTTAGTGAATTCTTTATTTGTCACAGGATTTGGAGTTGATAAGTTAACTCCACCAGTAAGTCTTGAATCATTAATTAAATGATGTATCGCTCTAATTTGATCTTCTAAAGATATATAGGACCAGTATTGATTTCCTTTACCAAGCTTTCCACCCAAACCTAATTTAAAAATTGGTAAAACTTTTTTCAAAACTCCACCACGTTTACTCATCACTAAACTAGTGCGGGGATGAACAACTCTAATTTTATGTTGTCTAACTTTTTGTGCAGCAATTTCCCAATTAAAAACTACATCTGAGAGAAAACCTTCACCAAGTTCAGCATTTTCATCAACTGCTTGATCAGCAGTATCGCCATAAAACCCAATTGCTGAAGAGGAAACAAAAACTGATGGGGGATTGTTCAAGCGAACGATTGCATTGGACAAAGTTTCTGTGGCATTAACTCTGCTTGAAAGAATCAGTTTTTTATATCTTTTAGTCCATCTTCTATCACCAACACCAGCACCAGAAAGATTTATTACAGCTTTTGCATTATTTAGAACTTCTAAATCAATTTCGCCGGTATCTGGATTCCATTGAGATTCATAAAGTTCTTTTGGTTTTCTTCTAACAAGTTTTACTACTTCATGCTTATTTTTTAATGCATCTTGAATAAAAGCAGATCCAATTAAACCAGAACCACCAGCTACTACAAATTTCATTAGATTTATAAACCTAATTCAGACTCGAAATTTGCTTCCTCTAAACGAACTTTCATGGATGATAAGAATCTTGCAGCATCAGCACCATCAACTAAACGATGATCATAAGTTAGAGCTAGATAAACCATTTGGCGTATTGCTATTTGATCAGTGCCATCTTCACCTTTAACAACTACAGGTCTTTTAACAACAGCACCTGTGCCAAGGATTCCAACTTGTGGTTGATTAATAATTGGAGTGTCAAATAAAGCTCCACGACTTCCAGTATTAGTCAAAGTAAAAGTTCCACCACTTAATTCATCTGGTGTTACTTTGTTATCTCTGGTTCTATTTGCTACATCTTGAATTTTTCTGGCAAGACCTGCAATTGATAAATCTCCTGCATCTCTAATTACTGGAACTAATAAACCTCTTGGAGTATCAACTGCAACTGCTAGATGCTGTGAATCACTGTAAGTAATTTGTGTTGCATCTTCAGAAATTGTGGCATTTAAAATTGGGTATTCTTTTAACGTATCTATTGTTACTTTGGCAAAGAATGGTAAAAATGAAAGTTTTACGCCTTCTCTTGCAGCAAAGGAATCTTTTACTTTATTTCTTAATGAAGCGATTTTAGTTACATCAACTTCAACCACGCTTGTTAATTGAGCAGAAATATGAAGAGATTGAACCATTCTTTCAGCAATGATTCTTCTTAGTCTTGTTGTTTGTTCAACTTTTCCTCTTAAAGGTGCATTTGTTGAAGGTGCAGTTTGTGCAGGTGCAGCTTTTGGAGTTTCAGAAACTAGTGGTGCAGAAACTGCTGGTGCTGCTACAGGAGTTGTAATAGGTGAGACAGGTTGAGCAGCTGGAGTAATTGTTTGAGTACTTTGAGCACTTGGCATAGAAGTAGACGATGCGCCAAGTACATCTTCTTTGGTAATTCTTCCGTTTGTTCCAGTTCCTTTCACAAAAGCAAGATCAATGCCTTTTTCTTTTGCAAGTTGTCTAACTATTGGTGTTGCATAAAAATCTTTATTTGCTGGTTCTTCTGACTTTAAAATTTGAGTAACTGTTGAAGTAACAGGTTGTACTGCTTCTTTAACAACTACTGGTTCAGCACTTGGAGTTGGAGCGGGTTTAGGCGCTTCAACTTTTGGTGCAACTGGAGTACTTGCAGGGATAGGAGCAGAAACTGTGGAAGAAGTGGAAATAACTGCTAAAACAGATCCAACAGCTGCTACTTGATCTTGATTTACTTTAATTTCTAAAACTGTTCCTGCAGCCGGGGATGGAATTTCTGTGTCAACTTTATCTGTTGAAATTTCTACTATTGCTTCATCAAGACCAACTTGATCTCCAACATTTTTTAACCAGCGAGTAATAGTTCCTTCTGTAACAGATTCTCCTAGTTGAGGAAGAACAACATTTACTGAAGTTGCATTTGAAGAAGTTGGAGCAGGAGTACTTTTAACAGGTTCTGCAACTACTGGTTTTATTTCTTCTTTAACCACAACTGGTTCAACTTTTGGAGTTGGGGCAGGTTTAGGTGCTTCAACTTTTGGTGCAACAGGAGCTGCAGGTGCAGAACTACTTGCAGAATTTGAATCACCAATTACAGCCATAACTGATCCAACAGGAACAACTGCATCTTGCGCAGTTTTTATTTCCAAAATTACGCCAGCAACTGGAGAAGGAATTTCTGTGTCAACTTTGTCTGTAGAAACTTCAACTATTGCTTCATCTACTTTGACAGTATCGCCCACATTTTTTAACCAACGTGTAACTGTTCCCTCAGTGACAGATTCACCTAATTGAGGCATGGTTACATTAGTTGCCATTAATATTTTTCCTTTTTAATCGTGTGTGTGTAGTGGTTTACCAGCTAAAGCCATTGCTGCTTCACCCATAGCTTCTGACATTGTTGGATGAGCATGAACATATGGTGCGACATCTTCAGGAGATGCTTCCCATGAATACATCATTTGAGCTTCTGCTAACAATTCGCCAACTCTTGCACCAATCATATGAATTCCCACAATTTTTCCACCATTTTTTAATGCAATAAGTTTTATAAAACCTGCTGTTTTTAAAATTTGACTTTTACCATTACCTGCTAAATCGTATTGAATTGTTCTAATTTGATCAGCACCATATTTTTCTTTAGCAGCTGTTTCATTTAATCCAACACTGGCAATTTCTGGATCAGAGTAAGTAACTCTTGGAATTGCAGTTATTTCAATAACTCTTGGATTTAATCCTTTAATGTGTTCTGCCACAAATATTCCTTCTTGGAATCCTTTATGAGCTAATTGTGGTCCACGAACAATGTCACCTACAGCATATACATTATTTAAATTTGTTTGAAGATTTTCATTAACCTTGATTAGTTCACCTTCAAAAGTTAAACCTGCTTCTTCAAAACCTTGATTTCTAGTACTTGATCCTCTTCCTACAGCAACAAGCATTAAGTCTGCTGCAAAGGTTTGTCCATCTTCAAGTTTTGCCACAATTCCATGTTTAGTTTTATCAACATCTGCAAATCTAACTCCAGTTGAGAAATTAATTCCTCTTTTTCTAAATGCTCTTTCCATAGCTTTTGAAACTGCTTCATCTTCTGCAGGAACTAAGCGTGGTAAACCTTCAATAATTGTTACATCTGAACCTAAAGATTTCCAAACACTTGCAAATTCAACACCAATTACTCCGCCACCCAAAATTACCACACTGGCAGGAACAGAAGTTAGTTTTAAGGCTTGTTCTGATGTGATTACTTGTTGTCCATCAATTTCTAAACCTGGCAATGATTTAGGAAAAGATCCTGTGGCAAGTAATACATATTTACCTTCAAAAACTTGATCGCCCACTTTGACTTTGTTAGGCGCTTGAAATTTTCCTTCACCAGTTATGTAATCAACACCGCGATGTTTTACTAATCCTTGTAATCCTTTATAAAGACGATTAATGATTCCGTCTTTGTAATTGTTTACTTCAGGCATATCAACGCCTAATAAACTTGATTTGATTCCAAATGATGCAGACTCTCTAACATTGTCAGCAATTTCTGCTGCATGTAATAGTGCTTTGGTTGGAATACATCCGCGATGTAAACAGGTGCCACCTAAAACATCTTTTTCGATTAAAGCGACTTTTAAACCTAATTGAGATCCACGTAATGCTGCGGCATATCCGCCACTTCCTGCTCCAAGGATTACTAGATCGTATGTGGCCACTTGGAACCTTTCATTAATCAACCCTCGTGAGGTTTCTTAATGACTATCTTTCCACGGGATTAGTTTTGAGCAATTTTGGGTTTGAAAAAAGTAATAGGTTACTCGGGAAATCTAACTGCGCAGAGCCACAGCCATTTCTTGGAAGTTGTCCACCAGCACATCAATTTCATGTTGTTCATGGGCAAGGCTTATGAGCCATTGTTCATCTAATCCAGGTGGAGTAATGATGCCACGATTTAAAGACCACAGCCATGAAAGTTCTGCTATTTGAAAATCAGTTGCTTTATAGTCTCGATAATTTCTAACAGGAGCAGTTGCCCAAGTAACACAACCTTTTACTCCAAAACCAACTGTGTGGGCTGGAAGTTCAAATTCTTCAATGATTTCAGTTATTCGGGTTAAGGCCTGAAGGTTTAATTTTTCGGCTTTATCAAGATTTTGTTTTGTGGCAATTGCATCCATACCTCTAATTCCTGCCATCGCAAGAGGATTTCCATTAAAGGTTCCAAAGTGAGCCATATTGCCATTGGTGATGGATTCCATGATTTCTTTTTTGCCACCAAAAGCTGCCACAGGCACTCCGCCACCTATTGATTTAGCAATGGTGATCAAGTCTGGGTTAACTTTCAATCTTTGAGCAGCACCTTGATGTCCAGCAGTTAGGCCTGTTTTAACTTCATCAAAAATTAGAACAACGTTGTATTGATCGCACAGTTGTCTAACCTTTTCTAAGTAACCTTCATCAGGTAACACGATGGCTATGTTTTCTAAAACTGGTTCCAAGATGAAACAGGCTATTTCTGAATGATGCTCGCGGAAAATTTTCTCTAAACTATCCAAATTGTTGTAAGGAACCACAAAGACTTGTCCTGGCTCAGTTCCAGCTTGAGCAACCGCATTTGGACTGTTTTCATCTCCTGCATCTTTTAGACTCGGTTTGGCAGAAACCATTAAAGGATCAAAACTTCCGTGGTAGCCACCTTCAACTTTTACGATTGCATTTTTACCTGAAAATACTTTTGCCAATCTTGTGGCATACATAGTTGACTCTGTTCCTGAATTTGTGAATCTAACCATGTCAATTCCAAAGCGATTGCAAATTCTTTCTGCGGCATCTCTGGTTATTGGGGAAGGAGTAACAAAAAGCATTCCATCGTTTAAAGATTCTTTAATTTCATTTACTACTACTGGGTGTAAATGTCCTGCAAGGACAGCGCCAAATCCCATAGATAAATCTAATAATTTTCTACCATCAACATCTTGCATCCAAGCACCTTTTGCACTTGCAATGGAAATTGGATATGGAGCCCAATGTTGAAAACTTGAAGCAACTCCAAGTGGTGTGACTTTTGAAGCTAAATAAGATTCTTTTTCTGAAATTCCTGTTCTTAATTTAAAATTTAACCATTCTTGGTCAAGTAAATCCGCAACTTTAGTTTTATTTAAAGGTTTTGGATTAGAAGGAATAAATCTATAAGTTTCTTTATGTGGTTTAGCTATGAACATATTTACTACAAAAAATATTTAAATATTTTATATTTAAATAAAGTAGGAATATCACCTAATTTCTAGTTATACAAAGAGTCTACCATTGTTTAAAAATTGAGCAAAAATATAATTTTGTGAGGAAAATTAACGATTTGATAACTTTTGTGCAAGGTTAACTAAAGTTCTCACACCAACACCTGTGCCACCAAAATTTGTGTATCCATAAGCAGCGCCTTCATTAAATGCAGGAGGTGCAATATCTAAATGAACCCAAGCAGTTTTTTCATCAACGAATTCTTTTAAGAATGCAGCACCCAACATCATTCCGCCAGCAGGATTTGGAGTAAAACCAACATTTGCAATATCAGCAGTTTTTGAATCAAGAACTGCTCTTATTTCTTCTGGTATTTGCATTGGCCACATTGATTCACCTGCTTCTTTAGCGCTTGCAAAAACTTGATCTCTTGCATCATCTTTATTCGACATAATTCCTGCAGTTCTTGAACCAAGTGCAATAGTTGCAGCTCCAGTTAAAGTTGCTACATCAACAATTAAATCTGGTTTATCTTCTTGCGCTCTGCCTAATGCATCGGCAAGAACTAATCTTCCTTCTGCATCTGTATTTAGAACTTCAATAGTTTTTCCACTATAAGTTGTTACGACATCACTTGGTCTTTGCGCTGTGGCAGAAGGCATGTTTTCAGCAAGAGCAGCATACGCAGTGACATTTATTTTCAAATCTAATTTTGCGATTGCTCTTAATGTTTCTATAACAGTTGCCGCACCTGCCATGTCACATTTCATAGTGTGCATTGATGCTGGAGGCTTTAATGAAATTCCTCCGGTGTCAAAAGTGATTCCTTTACCAACTAAAGCTAATTGAAATTTTGCACCTTTAACTTTGTAAGTGGTTCTAACAAATCTAGGTGGATTGATTGAACCTTGGCCTACGCCAATAAGAGCCCCATAACCTTTTTTCTTGAGCATTTTTTCATCAAGAATTTCTAAACTAACTTTTGAACCTCTTTTAAAACTCTTTTTTACATAATCAGCAAAAACTGATGGATACATATGACTTGGAGGAGTGTTTACCAAATTTCTTACGTTTAAAACAGATTCTGCAATTATTTGTGCTTCTTCAAAAATTTTCTGATTATTTTTTACTTCAGTAACTAAAATCTTGGCCGTTTCTAATGGATTATTCTTATCATCTTTTTTTGTTTTAAATTCTTGAAAACTATATGCACCTAATTCAACACCCATTACAACTGCATGAGTTTGAGTTAGATTTTTATTGGGAAGCGCAAAAAGCGCAGACTTTTTTCCAAATAAACTTCTACTTGCTGTGCCGGCAGCTCTTCTTAAAGTTTCTAGATCAATTGGTTGAGTTTTTTCTATTTTTCCAAGTCCTACACAAAGCACACCTGAATTAATTGTTAAATATGTAACTTCTGATTTTTTCCCAGTAAAGCTAGTTAATTTGATTGCCTGATTAATTTGCAGCTTCAAAGAAGGGTCAATAGGTTGGGCAGACTCAAGAAGTTCATAACCTGAGTCAGTTTGTGCAAAACCCAACACAAGAACTTCGTTTGCACCAATTTCGTAAGAATCTGTTAGTCGAGTAATTGACATAAGAAATAGCCTAGTAGCGTTTCTAATTATGAGCGAGACCGCCAAACTAATCGAGTCACCACTTAACGCAAAGCACGTTTCGTTGGGTGCTAAATTTGCACCATTTGGTGGCTGGCAAATGCCAATTGAATATCAAGGTTTGGGTGTCGTAACAGAACATGCTGCAACACGAGATGCTGTTGGAATTTTTGATGTTTCACATTTAGGTACTGCAACAATCAAAGGACCAAATGCTGCAAAAAATTTAAATAAAGTTTTAACCAATGACATAAATAGAATCAAGCCTGGCCGAGCTCAATATTCAATGCTCTTATCAAAAGAAGGAACAGTAGTAGATGACTTAATCGTCTATTTACGAGCAGAGGATGACATTTTATTAATTCCTAATGCAGGAAATGCCACAACAGTCTTACAGATAATTAAGGAAAATATTCCAGCAGACAATGTAATCACAAATCTTCATAAAGATATAGCAATAATTGCAATCCAAGGTCCAAAAAGCTTTGATTTACTGAAAGATTTGAATTTACCAACTGAACTTGAATATATGTCTTTTAAAGATTTGTCATGGAATGAAATTCACTTAACAGTTTGCAGAACTGGCTATACAGGAGAAAAAGGTGTTGAAGTTCTAATTCCAGCACAAGATGCAGAAAAGTTTTTTGAGGAAGTATTAAAAGTTGGCGAAAAATATGGAGCAAAACCAGTTGGTCTTGGGGCAAGAGATACTTTAAGAACCGAAATGGGCTATCCATTGCATGGTCAAGATATTTCTTTGAATATTTCACCTTTAGAAGCAGGACTAAATTGGGCAGTGATTTTTGATAAAGAAACTTTCATAGGCAAAGATGCTTTAGTTAAAGAAAAAACTAATGGAATAAAGAGAAAACTAGTCGGCTTAAAAGCAATAGATAGAGCAATCCCAAGAGGACATATGAAAGTTTTGAAAGAAGGTAAAGAAATTGGAGAAATTACAAGTGGTACTTTTTCCCCAACTTTAAAAGTTGGTATAGCCCTTGGACTTCTTGAAACTTCAATTAAATTAGGTGACAAAGTACTTGTAGATGTTAGAGGTAGAACTTCAGAGTTTGAAGTAGTTAAACCTCCTTTTGTTTCCCCTAAAGTTCGCTAGCCTTTAAAATCCCAACCGATAAAGCAAGTTCTGCTAAAGGATGAATGTTTTCTTTTGTGTTCATAATTATTTTGCATCCCATATATTCATGAGCTTCAATAATTGCTGGAATATGTGGGGTATTTGCAATTAATAAATAATCTTTTATTTTTGAATTACCTCTCATTGCAAAAAAACCTAATGCAATAGCTTCTGGTCCCACTAAAACAACTCGAGTTTTTCTTTCGGTTGCAATATTGATTGATTTAAGAGCTCCTAAAGAATTTTCTCCAAGGGAATTTTTTAATAGTTGATCCTGCTCTGATTTTAAGTTTCGTGTTACTCTCAATAAATCTCTTAACTTGGTTGCATTTTCAATCCATAACTGATCTTGACCCACACTTGATTTACCTAATAGAGAAGCAGCATCGATGCTATAAAATGCTCCGATTAAGCTAGCTGCTTTAACAATATTGTTTCCTAAATAAATACCTATCAAACTTATATTGCTATCTATTGCTTTATTTACCTCAACTTCGCAATTTTCGTTAAATTCTTTTTGTTCAAGAGTTAGAGGAGAAATATAAGACCAGTTAAATTTATCTGCTTCAAAACCAAGAGCTAAAACTGAATTAATCACGCATGTAAGACTACAGGCTTATTAAAGTTAGCCTTTTTAGTCATGCGGCGCATAGCCTTTAATAATGGTTTTGCAAGAAAACTTAAAAGTATGGCAGTCAAAATTCCTCGGGGTAAGTCAAAACCAAAACTAGTTAAGAAGCTAAATCTGATCCAGCGCACAAATTGTTCACTAAATCCAATTCCTGGTTGAAAAGAAATTTCAGGGATTAAGCCATTGGCAAAAGGCCAAAACCAAAGATTCAGTAATAGGCCTGCAAAAAAACCAACAAAGAATCCATAAATTACTAACATCACAATTTCTTTGTTACCTTTAATTTTTGGTAGAAGTCCAGCAATTGCTCCAACCCAAGCTGCAACAATCATTTGAAACGGAAGCCAGGGTCCAATAGCTCCTGTTAAAACTGCTGAACCAAGAATTCCAATTGAACCTAGAACAAAACCAAAACTTGGACCAAGTGCTCTTCCGCCAATAATGATGATTGCCCATACCGGTTCTAGCCCAGCGACTTGTCCGCCTAATGGTCTTACTGCTGCAACAACTGCGGTTAAAACTCCAAGTATTGCTAAAGATCTTGCATCAATGCCACCTTGCAAAACATCAGCCAATGCAACAAATAGCACTAGTGGAACAAGAACTATAAGTAAAAAACCAGCATTATCTGAATTGTTATTAAGAATTGAATTTTTCTGCATCATAAAAGGCCAAAAGAAAGCAAATACGCCAATAGTTGAAGTTAAAATTAAAGAAAATTTTGTTAAATAGTTATTCTTAATCAATCTAATTCTTCCAATGCATAAACAACATCAGAAACTGTTAACCAATGAGAAGGTGCCATAACTTTTGAAACTTGAGGTGAAAACATAGGAGAACTTGATAAAACTTCATTTACCGGACCATCTGTGACAATTTCGCCATCTGCCAAAAGAATTACCCGCGTAGCAACTTCTGCAGCTAATTCCACATCATGAGTTGCAAGAATTATGGTGTGTTTCTTTTTACCTAATTTTTGTAGATTTTGAACAAGAATTTTCTTAGCTGCATAATCTAAACCTCTAGTAGGTTCATCAAGCAAAATTAAAGGTGGTTTTGCCGCTAAAACAATAGAAAGTGCTAACGAGAGTTTTTCTCCTTCAGATAAATCTCTTGGGTGGGTATTTTCAGAAACATTGGAAATAATTTGTTCAAAGATTTCTAAAGTAGTTCCCAAAGTAACTTGAGCATCTTTATCACTTGCTTGGCACTCTTTTAAAACTGAATCAGAAAGTAATAAATCAGTTGGTTCTTGGGGGACAAGTCCAACAGTTTTAATTAAATTAATTCCAGAAAGTTCTTGGGGTTTGTTATTTAAGACTTTTACTAAACCTGATGTGGGTGTTAAAAGACCAACAATATGGCTTAAGAGTGTTGATTTACCTGAACCATTTCGGCCCATTAAACAAACAATTTCTCCATCGTTTATTTCTAAATTAATATTTCTTAAAGCTCTAACATTTGGATAGTTAAAACTTAAATTTTCTATTTCTACTACTTTTTTAGTTGCAGGATTATTTCTATTCCTTGGTTTTGATTTTTCAAGTCGAACTCTTAGTTCATCGGCAAAACGTCTTGCATCTCTAACGGTTAAAGGTACTGGATTCCATCCAACATTTCTTCCAAGCTCTACCACAGGGGGAGCAATTTGAGATGTAGCAAAAACATTTATGGGTCTGTCTGCAAAAACTTCTGCATCTTGATCAATCACGATTACTCGATCTGCATATTGCACAACTCTTTCTAATCTATGTTCTGCTAAGACAACAGTTAAACCTAAATCGTGAACTAGACGTTGCAATATTGATAAAACTTCTTCTGCAGCACTTGGATCTAGCGCACTTGTTGGTTCATCAAGTACCAGCACTTTTGGATTAGTAGTTAGCACTGAAGCAATTGCTACTCGTTGACGTTGTCCTCCAGAAAGAGTTGCTAAAGATCTATTTCTTAAATCATTTAATCCAAGTAAATCTAAAACTTCTTCGACACGTCTTCTCATTGTGCTACTTGAAATTCCAAGTTGTTCCATGCTGTAGGCAAGTTCATCTTCCACATTGTCAGTGACAAAAGATGATCTTGGATCTTGCTTGACTACTCCTACTAAATCGGCAAAATCTCGTGGTTGAAAATCTCTAATTGATCTATCAAATACTTTTACATCACCTGAAAAGTCTCCGCCTGAAAAATTTGGAACTAATCCATTTATTAGGCCTAGAAAAGTTGATTTTCCAGAACCTGTTTTTCCAACGACTAGAACTAGCTCACCACTTGGAATAGTCAAATTTACATTTTCTAATATGGGAAATTCCGTTTCGTTGTATTTAAAAGCTACATTTTCAAAATTAATCATGCTGCCTTTTGCTCCAAACTTAGGTTAAGTTTTAAATTCAAATTCAGATTTTTATTTGCTTTAGGAGGTTTTGGAGAAAAAGGAATAGCTAATAATGCTAAATAAATGCAAAAAAGTGAAACAAAATCTATTTGCGGAAAACTTAATGGACTAGTTGGTGGATTTAACACACTAGTTTCACTGAATCTAAGAGACACTAAACCAAAAATGGCGCTAAAAATCACGAGCACTTCTGGAATTTCCCATCTATCTGCCCGATATTTAGTTCTCGAGGCATTCTTTCCTGCAAGCCAAAGAGAAAAAATTGCGAAAAACAAACCAATGAAAAGATTTAAAAAACCAATATTTGTTTGACTAAATACACCCAGTAATCCAGATAAGCCAAAGATTATTCCCAGTAAACCAAGCAGCATGAAAATATTTGTCACATTTTTTTTGATCTTATTTTGATGAACTTTTCTGCCATAGCCTCTTGAATCCATGGAAGATGCAAGATTTAACGCTCTTTCCATAGCTCCTTCTAAAATTGGGACGATAGTTTTTGCAAAAGATTTAATTCCTGTTATTTTTCTGCCTCTTAAAAATTGTGCTTCTCTAACTCTTTTTGCATCTTGGGCAAGTTGTGGAGCAAAAGTCATGGCCACAATTATTGATAACCCTATTTCGTAAAGTGCTGCAGGAACTGATTTCAAAAGTCGATAAGGAGAAGCTAAAGATTGGGCAGCACCGATACAAATTAAAATTGTGGCAAATCTAAGACCTTGTGTAAAAGCAAAATACAAAGTATTTGCTTTTATTGCACCACCAATTTTAATTCCTGCAAAAATACTTGGTAATTGAATTTCAGGGATAGTAAATAAAACAAAATCACCAAATATATCTGGCGTGATAATTACTAAAAAAGTTCTTATGACAACAATTAAAATTCCTGCATATATAAATCCCTTAATTGACTTAGACCAAGGAGCATCGCTTTTTCTGTACTTAACAACTAATAAAACAACAAAAATTATTGAAATTAAATAAATTGGATTAGTAGTTCCAGCAGCAATTGCTGCCATTAAAATTGCCCATAACCACCAAGCCCCAGAGTGTAAAAATCTTATTTCAGAAAAAATAAATGGCTTATGCCATCTGCGGGGGGCAGATGGCATAAGAGATCTATTTACTATTTCTTTAATTGTTCTTTTTCTTTCTCATACGAAGAACAATTGCTAGACCAACCACTAAAACTGCAGCAAGTGCAATTAACTGCAGATCAGTATTTGATGATTCACTTACTGTTTCGTTTTCTGCAATCACCATTGGTGTGTCTGCTTGAGTTTCTACTTCTGTAGTTTCTTCTGAAGTTGCAGGAATTTCTACACCGCATTCTTCTTTTGGATAACCATTAATGCCGCAAACAAATCCTGGTTGACTTGCTCTTACTTCTAAACCTGCAGCATTTAATGCATCTGAAGCAGTTTGTCCTTCATTAACTGTTACACAATTTATTAAGGATTCTGCTGGAGGTGTTTCTCCTTCTGGAGCAACAGTTGCATCATTGAAATCAACAACTACTGCAACTCTTAAAACTCCAGCTTGTTCTGAGGTGTCAGGACAAAGTTCTGCAAATACGGCACTTTGATATGGAGGCGTGCCATTGTCTGCACCAGTTATTGCAAATTTCCAACCGGTGACCATTTGATCTGTTGCTTTTAAGGTGCCAGCACCTTCATTTGCAAATGACCATTGATCATTTGAAGTTACCCAAAAAGTCCAATAACGATAATCTGCAGCATTTGCAGAAGTTATAGAAAATAGGGAACTAAATAATGTTGCAATAAAAATTAATGCCACATTTCTTTTTACTTTTTTCAATCTAATCTCCTCTGGATCTAAACCGTTGATTAACCAGATGAGCGGGCTTAAAGATAATAAATCTAGAAAAACAAAAACCCTTTGCTTCAAAAGAAACAAAGGGAAGGTGGATCTAGAAAAAAAATCCGGCCTGCCCCGTTTTCCTCGACGGATGCGTTGGTCGACTCATTCCTTGTTAGGTAATCCGACTTGTTCAAAAAAAAGAATTAGCTTCCTTTTTTCTGAACCTACGGTTGCGGGACAGTGCTGGACTTTGACCAGCTTCCCCTTGTACAAGGAACAGGTTTTCGTGCTAGGTAGAACTACAACATGAAACTTACCCCTTAGTCAATTGCCAAATGTGAGCGAGTCGTGAAACTATTTATCTATAAAGAAACAAGTTGTCGCGGGGGCTAACTTAATTTCTTTAAAAAGGAAAATATTGAAAATGGCATTTACCTGGGTTTATTTAGATAAAGATGGAAAACCAGTAGAACAATTACCTCAAGAAGCAGTAATTGAAGAATTTAATACCAGATCTGAAGCAGAGGACTGGTTAACACTTAATTGGAGAGTTTTACTTCGAGGTGGAGTTGATCAAGTTTCACTTTGGGATGGAACCAACTTGGCCATGGAGAACATGAGCCTTCATCCAATAAGTAAGTAACTACTTAAACTCTTTAGGTTTTCCACCTATTTTTACAATTGGTGCTGGAATTCTTAAAATTCTAAGTTGCAATGCTCTCATTAGACCGTAAAAAATCGCACCTTTTCGCTCTTTTGGATCTGAATAGTTTTTATTTATTTCTCTTTTTATTTTGAATCCTAAAAATATTTCATCAACAATTGTGCCAAGCATCATTAATAGCCATAAAAAATAAACAAATCGTGCCACTTGAGGATTAGGTACCAAAGATAAAACTAAAACTGCCATTGCGATTGGTAAAAATAGTTCACCAAAATGCCAACGAGAATCAACTAAATTTCTAACATGTCTTTTTACTGGACCTTTGTCTCTTAAAGGCATTGCCCACTCTTCACCGCGAGCCATTGCAACTCTTACTTCTGCGCGTTGTTGTCGGGTGCGCTCACGCATGGCTTTTCTAGCTTCTTTTGTGTCCTTTGGAACTTTTAAAGCTTTCTTTCGCGCAGCTTCTGCTTCTTTTCTTTTTGGGGTTGGTCCTTGTTTCATAATTTTTTAGATTATCACCTATTAATTTCCAGGTAGGGCAAGCATTTGATTTAATGCCATTTTGGCAAATTGTTTAGTTTGAGCATCTACTTTTATTTGATTCACAATATTTCCAGCAACTAAATTTTCTAAACTTGCCACAAGATGAGGAAGATCAATCCTATTCATAGTCGAGCAATAGCAAATAGTTTTGTCTAAAAACATAATTTCTTTGTCAGGAAACTGTTTTGCAAGTCTTCTCACCAAATTTAACTCAGTTCCTACAGCCCACTTAGATCCGCTAGCAGAGGCCTTAATAGTTTTAATAATTCCTTCAGTGGAGGCAATTACATCAGCAGCCTCAGCAACTTCATTCACACATTCTGGATGAACTATTACTTGAACATCTTTCACTCTTTGTCTTACTTCATTTACAGAATTTAGTGAAAAACGAGCATGAACAGAACAATGTCCTTTCCATAAAATCATTCGCGCATTATGTAATTGTGCATCAGTTAATCCACCTCTTGGTTTTCTTGGATCAAAGACCACGCAATCTTCTTTTTTTAATCCCAATTTCATTACTGCTGTGTTTCTACCTAGATGTTGATCGGGAAGAAATAAAACTCTTTCACCTTTTGAAAAGGCCCACTCTAAAGCTTTTTGAGCATTTGAGGATGTGCAAACTGTTCCACCGTTTTTTCCAGTAAATCCTTTAATTGCAGCAGTTGAATTCATATACACAACAGGAACTGTGGAATTTGCAATTCCTAAATCTTCTAAAACACTCCAACAAGATTCAACTTGAGAAATTTCTGCCATATCGGCCATAGAACAACCTGCTGCTAAATCAGGCAAAATAACATTTTGTAAATCTGAAGTTAAAATATCTGCACTTTCTGCCATGAAGTGCACGCCACAAAAAACAATGTAATCAGCGTTTGGTCTTGCAGCTGCATCTTTAGCTAATTTGAAAGAGTCACCAGTGGTGTCTGCAAATTGAATCACTTCATCTCTTTGATAATGATGTCCCAATGTAAATAAACGATCACCTAATTTTTCTTTCGCAACTAAAGCTCGTTGCACTAAATCAGGTGAAGAAGGATTTGGTAATTGACCAGGACATTCCACACCTTTTTCAGTGTCTGGATCAGATAAAGATCCCAATAAATGAAGTAATGGTGTTGGAGAAGGTTCAGTCCAAGTTGGTGCCATATCTATATGTTTTCATGCTTTACTAAAGTTTGCGAGGTGCGCATCGTTATTGCTCCAGATTCATTCACCGGCACTCTTACTGCTGCTCAAGCAGCTTTGGCTATTAAGACTGGTTGGGAAAAAACCAGTAAAGATGATTTTTTTCTAGCACCAATGAGTGATGGCGGTCCTGGGTTTCTAGATGCAATTTCTTATGGATTTGGTGGAAATCTTGTTACATACCCAGTTACAGGTTTAGAAGGAAATGTAATAAATGTTCCCATGTTAATCGTTGGTAAAACTGCTTATATTGAATCTCATTTAATAGTTGGTCCTCAATTAATAACAAAATTTCCTAAAACGCCAGATAAATACACGTCAAAAGGAATTGGTGAATTAATAAACAAAGCAATTAAAGAAGGTTGCGAATCCATATTTGTTGGAGTTGGGGGCACTGCTTCAATTGATGGCGGTGTTGGAATTTTAGAAACGGTAAATCCTAAAGATTTAGAAAATATTGACTTAATTGCAGCAACAGATGTTGACGTATTACTTCTGGGCAATAGAGGAGCAGCTAAAGGATTTGGTGAGCAAAAAGGTGCCAGCAAAGAATTAATTGAAGAGCTTGAAAAAAAATTAGAGGAGTTGGCGAAAAAAACTCCTAGAAGAAAAGATAATAAAGATGCTTCATTGATGCTGGGCGCAGGATCAGGTGGGGGAATAGGTTTTGCCCTCATGGCATTAGGTGCAACCAGAGTAAGTGGTCTAGAACTAGTTGAAGAATCATTTGATTTAAAAAATGAAATTGCAAATTCAGATTTAGTAATAACTGGAGAGGGATCTCTTGATTGGCAAACGTTACGCGGAAAAGTTATAACTGGAATTGCAGATATGGCTATGGATTCGGCCAAAACCTGTCTTGCGTTGTGTGGTCAAGTAGTTGCAGGAAAAAGAGAATTAGCTGCGGCAGGAATAGTTGGCGCTTATGGATGCATTGAACCTGGAAAAGATTTGCCAGAAGATCCCTTTATGTCTCTAGTAATGCTTGCGGAGCGGGTCAGCAGGACATGGTCCAAATAACGTGGCAATATATATAGAAGAAGGAAAGGTAAATTTCAACAATGAGCGCTGAGACCACAAATACTCAAAATGGCATTTTGTTAACAGATGTTGCAACCACAAAAGTAAGAACTCTTCTTAATCAAGAAGGAAGAGATGATCTTGCATTAAGAATTGCTGTGCAACCTGGTGGATGCTCCGGTATGAGATACCAATTATTTTTTGATGATCGCTCTCTTGAAGGGGATGCAACACAAGATTTTGATGGAGTAAAAGTTGTTGTCGACAAAATGAGTGTTCCATATCTAAATGGAGCAACAATTGATTTTGTGGACACAATCGAAAAACAAGGTTTCACAATCGATAATCCAAATGCAGGCGGATCTTGTGCCTGTGGCGATTCATTCCACTAATTCACTTTTCATCGGTTAATTAGTAGTCTTACTTCCCGTGTCACTAAATATTGCAATCACGGGTTCCATTGCTACTGATCACTTGATGCGCTTTCCTGGAAAATTTACAGATTCTTTAGTTGCAGACAAATTAGATCACGTTTCACTTTCTTTTCTAGTTGATGATTTACAAATTAGAAGAGGCGGAGTTGGAGCAAATGTTGCATTCTCAATGGGAAAACTTGGTCTTAGACCAATTTTAGTTGGAGCAGTTGGAAAAGATTTTGCAGATTACAGATCTTGGTTAGAAAGACATAATGTTGATTGTGAATCAATTCATTACAGTCATGATAAACACACTGCACGTTTTGTTTGCACCACAGATGATGCAGCTAATCAAATAGCCTCTTTTTATCCAGGAGCGATGAGTGAATCTAATTTAATTGAATTAGGTCCTGTTATTAAAAGAGTTGGAAAAATAGATTTCGTATTCATTGGTCCAAGTGATCCTTTAGCAATGCTTAAACATACAGAGGAAGCAAAGCAAAGAAAAATAGATTTTATTGCCGATCCATCTCAGCAGATGGCAAGAATGGATGGAAAAGAAATTGCTCAACTAATTGATGGTGCAACTTATCTTTTCATGAATGAATATGAATCAAGTTTGATAGAGAAAAAAGTTGGTTGGAACACTGATGAACTAATGAAAAGAGTTGGCACAGTTGTGACAACTTTAGGTGCAAAAGGGGCAAGGGTTCAAAGTAAAAATGAAGTTATAGCAACAGTTGCTTGTCCTCCTGAAACAGAAAGACTTGATCCAACAGGTGTGGGAGATTCATTTCGGGCTGGTTATTTAGCGGCTTACTCATGGGGATTAAAACCAGTACGCTGCGCTCAAGTTGGATCAATGCTTGCCACATATGTAATTGAAACAGTTGGAACTCAAGAATATTTCTTTTCAAATGAAGAATTTGTTTCACGATTTGAAAACTTTTATGGGAAAGATCCTGCTGCAGAGATTAAACCTTTTTTAGTTAATTAATTAAATGCCAAAAGAAATTGGGCCTTCTGTTTGGAATTTTCCTAAAATTGAAGATATGCCTAAAAATGATTTAGTTATTTTGGGTGCAGATTTAGAACCAGAAACCTTAATAGATTCTTATAAACACGGAATTTTTCCAATGCATGTTGAAGTTGAAGGAAAAACTGAAATTGGTTGGTGGTCACCTTTAAAAAGGGGAGTGCTGCCACTTGATGAAATAAATATATCGAGATCTTTAAAAAAATCCATGAAAAAATATCATGTCACTTTTGATAAAGAATTTGTGGAAGTGATGAAAGGTTGTGGTGATGACAAAAGACCAAAGGGTTGGATTAATAAAGAAATATTAAAAGCTTATAAAGATTTATTTGATTTAGGTTTTGCTCATAGTGTTGAAGTTTGGGATGGTCAAGATAATTTGGTCGGAGGCCTTTATGGAGTCGAAGTAAATGGATTATTTGCAGGTGAATCAATGTTTCATAGAAAAACTGATGCATCAAAAACTGCAATGGTTTATTTAGTTGAAAAATTAAGAAATGCTGGGGGAGAAAGAATCTTTGATGTGCAATGGCAAACCCCTCATTTAAAAAGCATGGGGGTGATTGAAATTTCTAGAGTTAAATATTTAAATCAATTAAAAAAAGTTTTAAAAACAAAACCTGTTTTTTAAATCTCTTCAAGAGTTTGGGTTAGTGCAACAACAAAATCATCAATATCTTCTTTAGTTGTATTAAATGACAGAGAAACTCTAACATGAGCTTGATTCGAATATCCCATTTCGCTTAATACATGCGATGGTTTTATGGCATCAGGTGTGCAAGAGGAGCCGCTAGAAACAGCAAATCCTTTTTTACTTAGATTTTGGGAAATAAATTCACCATCAACATTTTCTATCAAAAAACTAAGTACATGAGGAAGTCTTGCTACTGGATCTCCCAAAACAATTACGTTTTTGATTTTTTCTAACTGCTCTCGCAAATCCTTAATTAGAATTGATAAAGATTTGGAAGTTTCACTTCGGTTTTCATTTATTGCTTCTAAACTTGCTCCGATTGCAACTGCTTGGGGAATAAAAATATTGCTTGAGAACTTGTGATTTTCTCGACCATCATCTAAAAGAATAGATTTAAACATTACATTTTTTTTCACAACTAAAACATCTAATCCAATTGGTGCACCCCAGCTACTTGGTTTTAGCAGTAACACATCCCAATCACTTCCAACATTTACTAAACCTGCAGTCATTGAAGCGTCAACAAAAAGTGGAATGTTTAATTCTTGACATTTCTTATAAATAGGATGAAGTGGTTGTTGGGTACCAACTTCATGATTTGAAAATTGTAAAATTGCAAGACCTGGTTTTATTGATTCTAGTTTTTCGATAAATTCTTTTTCATTTATTCTTGCCAAATTGTCAACTGAAATTAAAGTAGATTCATAACTTTTTAATCTTTCAATGATTCCTTTTTGTTCAACACTTGATGAAATAACTTTTTTGTTATTTGTGGCATTTAATAACCCAGAAATAATTAAATCAAGTCCTGCATTTCCACTTGGAATAAATGAAACCTCATCTGGATTGACATTTAATCTGGCAGCAATTGAAGCGCGGGCCGAATCTAAAAGCATGCGGGCAGAACGTGATTCGTGATAGAGCTTTGTGGAATCGAAATAGGCGTAGTCAGGAAGGCTTGTTATTGATTTTTTTGCCGCAGGATGAAGTGGACCTGAAGTCAATGAATCAAAATTACGCATATGTGCACTTGTGCTAGACGACATGTGTTAAACGTTACTTGCCCTTCTTTTCCTCACAACGGCTTGAGTGCTCTAATGTTGCTATATACATAGTCAAAGTCGCTACCAGGAGAGATTAGTTTGAGACGAAAGATTCTTTCGCTACTTTTGATCTCCTCTTTTTTTGTTTTAACAGCTTGCTCCAAAGCCTCTCAAGATGAAGCTCTTCGTATCGGTTTTCCAGAGCCTGCAACTAAAGAAGGCGTCACAATTTTAAATCTGTGGCAAGGAACTTGGATAGTTGCAATTGGAGTAGCGCTATTAGTTTTAGGTTTACTTTTTTCAGCAATTATTCTTTATCGTAGAAGAAGTGAAAACGAAGTTCCAAAGCAAACTCGTTACAACATTCCTCTAGAAATTCTTTACACAATTGTTCCATTAGTAATTGTGTTTGGTCTTTTCTATTTCACAGCAAGAGATCAAGGCCCATTAGTTAAATTAACTGGTCAGCAACAACACACAGTAAATGTTGTGGGTTTTAGATGGTCATGGACTTTCAATTACAAAGAAGCAGGCGTTTATGACATCGGTACCCCAGCAAATCCGCCAATGCTTTATTTACCAGTTGATGAAAAAGTTAAATTTGAATTAACATCACCAGATGTAATCCACTCTTTCTGGATTCCAGCATTCCTAATGAAAATGGATATAATTCCTGGAAGATTAAATGCTTTTGAATTAACTCCTAATAAACTTGGAGAATTTGCTGGCAAATGCGCTGAACTTTGCGGAGTAGATCATTCCCGCATGTTATTTAATGTAAAAGTAGTAACCAGAGAAGAATTCAATCAACATATTGAAAAATTAAGAGCACTTGGACAAGTAGGAGAGCTTTCTACTGGCAGAGTAGTAACTAGCGCAAATCCAAATTGCTTAGGCAATCCTGATTTGCCAGGATGCAAGGAAGGTTAATAAATGACACTAATTGAAGATCGCCCAACAGTTTCTTCTCATCCACATCCTGAAAAAGCCAACACTTTAGGAAGAACCATTGTCAAATGGATGACGTCTACTGATCCAAAAATTATTGGAAATCTTTATTTAATAACTTCTTTCGTTTTCTTCATTATTGCCGGTGCTATGGCGATGGTAATTAGAGCAGAATTAGCTCAACCTGGTTTGCAAATTGTTTCAAATGAGCAATACAACCAAATGTTTACTATGCACGGAACAATTATGTTGTTTCTTTTTGCAACCCCACTGTTTGTTGGTTTTGCTAATGCTTTAACCCCATTACAAATTGGCGCACCAGATGTGGCATTTCCAAGATTAAACTTGCTTGGTTATTACATGTTTTTATTTGGTGGATTAATTGTTATGGCCGGATTTTTAACACCAGATGGCGCTGCAAGTTTTGGTTGGTTTGCATATGCTCCACTTTCAAATGCAGTTAATTCGCCAACTGTTGGTGCAGATCTTTGGATTATGGGTCTTGCTCTAGGTGGTTTAGGAACAATTCTTGGAGCAGTAAATTTCATAACCACAATTTTGACAATGAGAGCACCTGGCATGGTGATGTTTAGATTGCCACTATTTGTTTGGAATGTGCTTTTAACAAGTGTTTTAGTATTAATGGCTTTCCCAGTTTTAGCTGCTGCGTTAATCGTGTTAGAAGTAGATAGAACATTTAATTCACAAGTTTTTGAAGCAGCAAATGGTGGTGCAATTCTTTGGCAACATTTATTTTGGTTCTTTGGCCATCCTGAAGTTTATATAATTGCTTTACCATTCTTTGGAATCATTAGTGAAGTAATCCCTGTATTTAGTAGAAAACCAATTTTTGGCTATAAAGGTTTAGTTTTTGCAACAATTGCAATTGCAGGTTTATCAGTTGCAGTGTGGGCACATCACATGTATGTCACGGGTGCTGTTTCTTTACCGTTTTTTGCTTTAACGACAATGCTTATTGCAGTTCCTACTGGAGTTAAATTCTTTAATTGGATTGGCACAATGTGGCGAGGGTCCTTGTCTTTTGAAACCCCAATGATGTTTGCAATCGGATTTCTCATCACATTTTTAATTGGTGGTTTGACTGGGGTAATGCTTGCAATGCCTCCAATTGATTTCCATGTTTCAGATTCATATTTCGTAGTAGCACATTTTCATTACACCGTTTTTGGCACTGTTGTTTTTGCAATGTTTGCAGGTTTTTATTTCTGGTGGCCAAAATTAACAGGCAGAATGCTTGATGATTCACTAGGTAAAATTCACTTTTGGACATTATTTATTGGTTTCCAAGTGGCATTTTTAATTCAACACTGGCTAGGTGTTAAAGGAATGCCAAGAAGATATGCGGATTATTTAGCAAGCGATGGTTTCACGTTTGGAAACGTTGTTTCTAGTGCTGGTGCATTTTTACTTGGTGGTTCAACTTTGTTCTTCCTTTACAACGTTTATAAAACATGGAGATTTGCGCCATTAGTTAAAGAAAATGATCCGTGGGGTTGGGGAATGAGTTTGGAATGGGCAACAAGTTGTCCTCCACCAAGACACAACTTCACATCATTACCAAGAATTCGTTCAGAGCGACCTGCATTTGATGCAGCTCATCCTGAGTTAGCAGATGCAGATCTTCCAACCAGAGTCAACTTTTTAGATGACACTATTGGTGGTCCAAAACTTGGAAAGAGAAACTAAATGAAACCAGGTGGATGGTTATTTTTTTGGGGCGCAGTTTTTTATTTTGTAGTTGGAGCAATATATTTCTTTTTTACTAAAGAACCAGTTGGCACCACAGCATTAATTTTAACTGGTGGTCTTGCAATTCTTGTGGCCTTCTTTTTAATATTCACAGCAAATCGAATTGGTTATCAACCAGAAGATAATGAAACAGCAGAACAGAATGAAGCACCTGCAGATTATGGCTTCTATTCACCTCATTCATGGTGGCCAATGATTGTGGCGGCAGCTGCTGCATTTACGTTTGTGGGCTTTATTTTTGCAGCCTGGATATTTTTAATGGGACTTGGTTTTGTTCTTTTTTCAGTCTCAGGCTGGTTATTTGAGTATTGGAAGTTCGAAAGAGTCGAGCCAATCAGGCACTAATTGCTTCTTTTTAGCATAATGAAGAGATGAAGCAAAAATCTAGCAAGAATCAAGTAACTCGAATTTCTCCATTTTCTGATTTTTTTCAGAAAGAGTCCACTAGTAGTTTATTAATACTTTTAGCAGCCATTCTTGGGCTTGTTATTGCCAATTCAAATTTAAGTGATGCTTATTTTAGTGTATTAAAAACTGAAGTTTTTTTAAAAATTGGATTATTTCAATTCAATATGGATATTCAACACCTAATCAATGATGCGCTAATGACTATTTTTTTCTTCCTTGTTGGCTTAGAAATAAATCGAGAATTAAATACTGGTCATTTAGCTGGGTTTAAAAAAGCCGTGGTTCCATTACTAGCAGCTCTTGGGGGCATGTTAGTTCCAGCATTAATTTATTTATTTGTTACTGATTTTAAAGATTTACGAGGTTGGGCAGTTCCAGTTGCAACAGATATAGCTTTAGCAGTTGGAGTGTTAAGTTACTTTGGCGCAAAGAAGTCAGGATTTTTAAGACCATTTCTGTTAGGTCTTGCAGTAATAGATGATATCGGTGCAATTCTTATTATTGCTTTGCTATTTTCAAAAGGTATTACTATTTCGTGGTTAATAGTTTCTGTCTTATTGGTTTTGGTCGTTATTTGGTTTAAGAAAATAAACATTAACACTACTTTTGTTTATGTAATAATAGGAATATTTCTGTGGTATGGACTTTATGAAACAGGAATTCATCCAACAATTGCTGGAGTAATCCTTGGACTCTTAGCACCTGTAACCCCAATTATTAAAAAACAATATATTGATATCGAGGAATTAAAAAATGTTTCCACAGTTGAAAATGCGATCAAAACTAAAAAAATAGCAAAAAATTCTGTTTCTGTAGTGGAGTGGTTAGAGCATGTAATTCATCCTTGGAGTGCATTTTTAGTTGTGCCAATATTTGCCTTTGCAAATTCCGGAATAAAAATAGATTCAAAAACATTTGAATTAATCTTTCAATCAAGTGTTGCTTTAGGAATTATTCTTGGATTAGTAGTAGGTAAACCTGTGGGGATTTTACTTTTAACTTACTTTACGAAATTTACTAAAATAGGCCAAATTCCAAAAGATATTAAATGGCATCAACTTTTAGGCGTTGGAAATGCTGCTGGCATTGGTTTTACAGTTGCAATTTTCATAGCAAAGCTTGCTTTTAAAGATCAAGAGATACAAGATTTAGCGATTTTGAGTGTCTTGATAGCTTCAGTAATAAGTGCTCTTATCGCTGTTTTGGCCTTTAAAATTTCAGATAAAAAGTCCTAAAAACTCATAATTTTTACATTTTCCTCACAAATAGGTTGCGACTTTTTTAAAAAACTTGCCCAAAACCCTTTCATTTGTTCACAATCATGAGGTAAAAAAGACCATTAGAACAAGCCTGGAACCAGGTTTGTCCCATTTGGGAGGGTAAGTGGCAAAGAAAACAGTTCAAGGTGCAACTTATAAAGACGTTGCTCTTGATTATTTTGATAAACGCGGTCTTCAAAGACATGCAGGTTTGTTAGCTCTTTGGGGATTAGGTGTAGCTGCAGTTGTGTCTGGAGATTTTTCTGGATGGAACTTCGGTATTGATTCAGCCGGTTGGGGCGGATTATTTATCGCCACAATTTTAGTAATCATCATGTATTACGGCATGTTGTTTAGCATCGGTGAAATGTCTGCAGCATTACCTCACACAGGTGGTGCATATTCATTCGCAAGGTCTGCAATGGGTCCTTGGGGCGGTTTCGTAACTGGTTTTGCTGAAACTATTGAATACGTTGCAACAACTGCAGTAATTGTATTTTTCTCTGCAAGTTATGCAGATGGAATTATTAGCCAATTAACAGGTACATCTCTTCCTGTTTGGGTTTGGTGGATAATTCTTTATGCGATTTTCTTAGCGCTAAATATTGCTGGTGCAGAAGTTTCCTTCAAGTTTGCAATTGTTGTTGCAATTGCATCTCTTGCAGTTATTGCATTGTTTGCAATTATGGCTATTGCAAGCGGTAAATTCTCATTCAGTAATTTGTTAGACATTGCTCCAAGTGTTGAAGGTGGAACATCATTCCTACCTAAAGGATTCTGGGCAATTGTTGCAGCAATGCCATTTGCGATGTGGTTCTTCTTAGGAATTGAAGAATTACCATTAGCAGCTGAAGAAGCACATAATCCTGCAAAAGATATTCCAAAAGCAGGAATTTGGGGTCTTGGAACTCTAGTAGTTACTGCGATGTTGGTTTTGTTCTTGAATCCAGGTGTAACTGGTTCAAGTAAAATTGCCACATCTGGTGAACCACTACTCGATGGTTTCCGCGCAATCTTGCCAAATGCAAACGTCGCAGCACTTCTTGCAGCATTTGCTTTGATTGGTTTGTTTGCATCATTGCAAGGAATTATGTTTGCTTACGGTAGAAACATTTATTCTTTATCACGTGCTGGTTATTATCCTCAATCATTGTCACTTACAGGAAAGAGAAAAACTCCTTATGTGGCATTAATTGTTGGAGCAGTTATTGGTTATGCAGCACTTCTTTGGGCACAATATGGTGGTGCAACTGCAGGTGCAGTTGTATTAAACATTGCAGTATGGGGTGCAGTAATTGCATACATGTTGCAAATGATTTCTTATGTGCTTTTGAAGAAAAACATGTCACATTTAAAGCGTCCATATATGAGCCCAGTAGGAAATGCTGGAGCTTGGGTTGCTGGTTTATTGGCTTTGTTGATCTTCATCGGTCAAGCACTAAACCCTGCATATAGACAAGCAATCATTGCGATTGCAGTTGTTTATGTTCTTGGTTTGCTTTACTTTGGATTAGTCGCAAGAAATAATCTTGTGCTTTCTCCAGAAGAAGAAGCAGCCGTTAAGGGCCATAAATAAGTAGGTAAATATTGATTAAGGGCTCACATTTGTGAGCCCTTAATTATTTAAACCAATATTTGAATCAAGCAGGTACTAGAGTAAAACTATGTCTATTCCATCACCGGGTTATGCAGTAACAATTCGTGTTGAACTTCCTGCCACAACTGACTCAACTGGAGATTTAACTGCTGCAGTATCTGCAGCAGGAGCAGCCTTAACAGCACTAGACGTAGTTGAATCAACTTACAACTCAATCGTGGTTGACGTTACTTGTAATGCAACTGATGAAGATCATGCTAAGAAAATTACAGATTCAATTGCAAAACTAAATGGAGTTAAGGTTAGAAAGTTTTCTGATAGAACATTTCTAATTCACTTGGGTGGAAAACTTGAAGTGCATTCAAAAGTTCCTTTAAAAACTCGTGATGATCTTTCTCGTGCATACACTCCCGGAGTAGCAAGAATTTCTCAAGCTATTTCAGAAGATCCAACAAACTTAAGAAGATTAACAATTAAAAGAAATTCAGTAGCAGTAGTTACCGATGGTTCAGCAGTATTAGGTTTAGGAAATCTTGGGGCTGCTGCTGCATTACCGGTTATGGAAGGAAAAGCTGCATTATTTAAAAGATTTGCAGATATAGATGCTTGGCCTGTTTGTATTGACTCTCAAGATGTAGATGAAATTGTTAGGACTGTGCAACTGATTGCTCCTGTTTATGGAGGAATAAACCTGGAGGATATCTCTGCTCCAAGATGTTTTGAAATTGAAAAAAGATTAAGAGAATTATTAGATATTCCTGTATTTCATGATGACCAGCATGGAACAGCGATCGTGGTATTAGCGGCTCTCACAAATGCTTTAAGGGTTGTGAATAAGAAAATCTCTGAAATCAAAGTTGTGATGACAGGGGCAGGCGCAGCTGGAACTGCGATTGCAAGACTTTTAGTAAAAAGTGGATTAAAAGATTTAATAGTTTTTAATAACCTAGGCCCAATTCATAGTGGCGTAAAAGATGGGGAAGATGTGCAATGGTTGATAGAAAATACCAATCAGCATAATTTTTCTGGGTCCATTAACGAAGCATTAAAAAATGCTGATGTCTTTATTGGGGTAAGTGCTCCAGACATTTTGAATGAAAATGATTTAAAACAAATGAACAAGGATGCCATTATTTTTGCTCTGGCTAATCCAAATCCTGAAGTTGATCCAATTTTGGCAAGAAAATATGCCAAAGTAGTTGCAACTGGTCGAAGCGATTTTCCAAATCAAATAAATAACGTATTAGCGTTTCCAGGAATTTTTAGAGGCTTACTAGATGCTCAAGCTAAAAATGTCACCGAAGAAACTTTGATTGCTGCAGCAAATGCCATTGCAAATAGAGTGTCGAATGAGCAATTAAACGCCGCTTTCATTGTGCCAAGTGTTTTTGATCCTGGAGTAACTCCAGCAGTTGCTCAAGCGGTAAAAACTACTTTAGGAAAGTAAAACTTTAAACCTTAGTAGGTTGAGGATTTCCAGATTCTTTGATTGCTTGTCGAATATTTACCTTTATTAATATAAGGCCTCCAATAATAAAGAATGCAATTATTAGCAAAATACTTTGTCTATAGGATCCGGTTAAACCAAAAGCAACACCAAAAGCAAATGTTCCTAGCCAACTAGTTCCTCTTTCACTTATTTCATAGAAAGAAAAGTATTGAGCTTCTTGAGCTCTTGGAATTACTTGAGAATATAAAGATCGAGATAAAGCTTGGCTTCCACCTAAAACAAAACCAATGCCTGCTGCAATTGCAAAATACGGATTTGCTTGACCTACTGGAGCAAAATAAGTAATGACAACCATGATGGTCCAAATCAATAAAGAAAGAAGAATAGTCTTCTTTGTTCCATAACTTTCAGATAATTTTCCTAAAATTAATGCACCGACAAGTGCTGTGATTTGCACAATTACTATGGCAAACACTAAAGATAATTGTTCTAGTTTTAACTCCAAAATTGCATATGTTCCTGAGATTGCTATAACAGTTTGAATTCCATCATTATAAAAAAGATATGCAATTAAAAACTTTAAAGTTTCAGGATACTTTCGTAAATCTTTTAAGGTGGTTCTTAATTCTTGGAAACCCACTGAAAAAGCTTCAACACCGACAACACCAGTTTTTCTGTTTAAACTTCTTAACCCTCTTACTGTGATTATGGTAAATAAAGCCCACCAAATACCAGCAGAAGTAAGTGAAATTCTTACCGCTTGAGCTTCTGTAATTCCAAAAGATTCAAAACTTGAATAAAGATAGAGATTAAGAAGAAGAAGTAATCCACCACCGGCATATCCCATTGCCCAACCACGTGAAGATACTGCATCTCTTTTATCAGGTGAGGCTAGATCTGGAATATATGAGTTTGCAACAACAAGGGCAGCACCAAACGAAATGTTTGCAATTATTAAAAGAAAAGCACCAAGTGCAAATCTTTCATCTTGCACAAAATATAAACAGATCGTGGCAAAGGCACCAAGGTATGCAAATATTGCTAAGAAACCATTTCTACTTTTAATTCGATCTGCAATAGCTCCAACTATTGGTAATACAAATACTTGGGCAAAAACTGAAAAACTAATTACATATGGAAATAAAGAACCAGGTCTCATACTTATTCCCCAAAGAGAAATCATTCCGGATGCATCAGCAGCATTTTCTGCAATGGAAGTTAAATATGGACCAAGAAATAAAGTTATAACTGTGGTTGAAAAAGAAGAATTGGCCCAATCATATAAATACCAACTTCTTCGAACACTCTTTTTTGTTAAATAACCATTAGTAGTCATGCCAAGACCCTATATGCCCAATGTCGCTTTTGGTTAGTAGTTGCAGGCTTAATTTGTGATTAATTCCTTTCCAACACGCACTAAATCCTGCAACACGCCGTGACTTAAATCTGGTTAAGTAAGGGAATAAGGCTTTGACCTGCGAAAACGTAACTTCTGTAACTTTAGACACACCGGTAACGCAAAACACATGCCCCCGGTAGTTGCATGTCGTAGGGCGAAGTACTAATGTAGCACTACATCTTGTGGTGGATTCGACAGAAATGTCCATAGGTTGGGGTTAACCCCAAGTTTTCCACAGCAGATTAGCCCAAAAGACGAAGGCCAGAAGCCAGTTATCCACAGGGCGAAAACCAGGGTTATACACATCTAAACGATGAGGAGTGTGGGCATTGTTCTGTCCTTTTTGCCGCCACTCTGATTCAAGAGTTATAGATTCCAGGGCAACAGATGATGGTTCAGCTATCAGACGTCGTCGTCAATGCCCTGAATGTGAAAGAAGATTTACCACTTTAGAAGTTGCAACATTAAGTGTTGTGAAAAGAAGTGGGGTAGTAGAACCATTTTCAAGAAGCAAAGTTGTAAGTGGTTTAAGAAAAGCATGTCAAGGAAGACCAGTAAGTGATGACGATCTGGCTTTATTGGCACAAAAGGTAGAAGAAACAGTACGCGCATCTGGTGCAGCTGCAGTTGATTCACATGAAGTAGGGCTTGCAACTCTTGCTCCACTTCGTGAATTAGATGAAGTTGCTTATTTGCGTTTCGCAAGTGTGTATCGCTCATTCGAATCTTTAGAAGATTTCGAATCAGAGATTTCATTACTTCGCACCGCTCGAGAACTCGGGGACGTCGCCGTCGCTATTGCCAACAACGATGACAAAAGCGTCGAGGACGGCTCAGACAAGTAGCAAAAAGATTTAAAACTTCAAAACAAAAGGAAAAAGAAAATGACAGATACATTAAGCGGTGCCTTCAAATCCGGTCGCAAAAATGCTCGCGGATTATCAATGCAAAGAGTGTTTACTAAAGAAGGTGTGCATCCTTATGAAGATGTGAAATGGGAACGCCGCGATGTAGTACAAAACAACTGGAAAACAGGTGAAGTTGTTTTCGAACAAAAAGGTACAGAATTTCCAGATTTCTGGTCTGTAAATGCTTCAACAATTGTGACCACAAAATATTTCCGTGGAGCAGTTGGACATGACAATCGTGAATGGTCATTAAAACAATTAATTGATCGCGTGGTTTTAACTTATACAAAAGCTGGAAAAGCTGGCGGATATTTTGGATCTGATAATGATGCAAAAATATTTGAAGAAGAACTTACCTACATGTTGTTGCATCAAGTATTTTCTTTCAACTCACCTGTTTGGTTCAACGTTGGAACTAGTGCACCCCAACAAGTAAGTGCATGTTTTATTTTGGCAGTTGAAGATTCAATTGATTCAATTCTTAACTGGTACAAAGAAGAAGGTGTAATTTTCAAAGGTGGTTCAGGAAGTGGAGTAAATCTTTCTAGAATCCGTGGTGCAAACGAATTACTATCTTCTGGTGGAACTGCTTCTGGTCCTGTTTCATTTATGCGCGGTGCTGATGCATCTGCAGGAACTATCAAATCAGGCGGAGCAACTAGACGTGCAGCAAAAATGGTTGTTCTAGATATTGATCATCCAGATATTGAAGAATTCATTGACACCAAAGCACGTGAAGAAGACAAAATTCGTGCTCTAAGAGATGCAGGTTTTGATATGGATCTTGGTGGCAAAGACATCATCTCTGTGCAATACCAAAACGCAAATAACTCTGTGAGAGTTTCAGATGATTTCATGAAAGCTTATGAAAACAACACTGATTTTAATTTGACTGCAAGAGTTGATGGTCGTCCAGTAAAAACTGTTAATGCCAGACAACTATTTAGAAGAATGTCAGAAGCCGCTTGGGCATGTGCAGATCCTGGTATCCAATACGACACCACAATCAATGATTGGCACACCAGTCCAGAAACAGGACGCATCAATGCATCAAATCCATGTTCTGAATACATGCATTTAGATAATTCATCTTGCAACCTTGCTTCATTAAACTTGATGAAGTTTTTGAAAGATGATGACACTTTCGATGCTGACAAATTTAAGAAAACTGTTGAATTTGTTATCACTGCAATGGAAATTTCAATTTCCTTCGCAGATTTTCCAACACCAGCAATTGGTCAAACAACAAGAGATTTCCGCCAATTAGGAATAGGTTATGCAAACCTTGGTGCATTATTAATGGCACTTGGTCTTGCATACGACTCTGACGCAGGACGTGCTTTAGCTGCATCAATCACATCTTTAATGACTGGTACTTCTTACAAGAGAAGTGCAGAATTAGCTGCAGTGGTTGGACCTTATGCAGGTTATGCCAGAAATGCTGATGCACACAAACGCGTAATTCGTAAACATGCTGCAGCAAATGATGCAGTAAAAATTGATAGCGAATTAGATCGTTCAGTTCATCAATTAGCTACAGAAGTTTGGCAAGAAGCAATCAAATTAGGCGAACAAAACGGTTACCGTAATGCTCAAGCAAGTGTGCTTGCTCCAACAGGAACTATTGGTTTGATGATGGATTGCGATACCACGGGTATTGAACCTGATCTTGCTTTAGTTAAATTCAAAAAATTAGTTGGTGGCGGTTCTATGCAAATCGTTAACCAAACAATTCCAAGAGCACTTCACAGACTTGGTTACACCCAAGAAACTGTGGAAGCAATTGTTGAATACATTGCAGAAAATGGAAACGTAATTGATGCTCCAGGATTAAAACCTGAACATTATTCAGTTTTTGATTGCGCAATGGGTGTTAGATCAATTTCTCCAATGGGACATGTGCGCATGATGGCAGCAGCACAACCATTCCTATCTGGTGCTATTTCTAAAACCGTAAACATGCCTTCAACTGCAACTGTTGAAGAAGTTGAAGAGGTTTATTACCAAGGCTGGAAGCAAGGTTTGAAAGCTTTAGCAATTTATCGTGATAATTGCAAAGTTGGACAACCTCTAAGTGATGCAAAGAGTAAAGAAGATTCTTCTTCAACTCCAGTTGCCTCAAAACCAGCAAGACAACGTTTACCAAAATCTCGTCAATCTGTAACCACATCATTTGCAGTAGCAGGTGCTGAAGGTTATATGACTACTTCTTCTTATCCAGATGGAAGATTAGGCGAAATTTTCTTAAAGATGAGCAAACAAGGTTCAACCTTGGCAGGAATTATGGATGCATTCTCAATTGCTGTGTCAATTGGTTTGCAATACGGAGTTCCACTTGAACAATACGTTCAAAAGTTCACCAACATGCGATTTGAACCATCAGGATTAACAGATGATGAGGATATCCGCATGGCTCAATCTGTAATGGACTACATCTTTAGAAGACTAGCTCTTGATTATCTTCCAGAAGATCATCGAAGTGCACTAGGAATTCAAACTGCAGAAGAAAGAAAAAAAGCAGTAAGTGAATCTTATGATGCACCATCAGCAACCCAAAGTGTCACAACAGATTTTGTGCCAACTACAACTTTGCCAGTAGTAGAAAAAACAAAATCAAGTGTTGAAGCAAGATCTTCCATGGAAGTTCTTGAATCATTAACTGGATTAAAATCTGATGCTCCACTTTGTATGACTTGTGGAGTCAAAATGAGAATGGCTGGCTCATGCTTTGTCTGTGAAGGTTGCGGCAACACAAGTGGTTGTTCATAAATCGAAATAGATAAAATTATTAAGGCTGGGCTTTTAAGCCCAGCCTTTTTATGTGTTTAAAGATAAGGAAAATATGGGTGCAATAGAAGTTAACGGTATTGCATATCGTCTTCCTACTGGACGTTTACTTTTTGATGATGTTTCATTTCGTGTTGGAGAAGGAATAACTGCCGCACTTGTTGGTGATAACGGAGCAGGAAAATCAACTCTTTTTAAAATTATTACTGGGGTTTTAACACCTGATGAAGGTTCCACTTCTGTTTCTGGTGGTTTAGGAGTCATGCCACAACTTTTAACTGGGGCTGCAAAAAAAGTTGAAGAACATGACACAGCTTTAGCTTCACTTGGATTAAATGCCACAGTGGCCGATGCATTAAAAGTTGTTTCTCCTAAAAGAATTCAAGAAGCAATTAAAGAAGTTGAAAAATATGAATTAGCTCTAATGGAAGATGACAGTGAAGAAGTACAAATGAAGTATGCCCACGCTTTAGCAGAATATGCCGATGCTGGTGGATATGAAAATGAAACTTTGTGGGATGTGTGCTGTCAAGAAGCAATAAAAATGGATTATGAAAAATGTAAATTCAGGGAATTAAAAACATTATCTGGGGGACAAGCTAAAAGATTAATTTTGGAAGCATTACTTAGAGGACCTGATCAAGTTCTTTTACTTGATGAACCAGATAACTATTTAGATGTGCCAGCCAAAAACTGGTTGGAAGATCAATTAAAGCAATCAATGAAAACAATACTTTTGATAAGTCATGATCGAACACTTTTAACAAGAGCAGCTGATCGAATCATCACCATTGAAGGTGGCACTGCTTGGGTGCACGGCAAAGGTTTTGGAACTTATTACGAAGCAAGACAAGAAAGACATGATCGATTAGCAGAATTAACTAAAAGATGGGAAGAAGAACATCAAAGATTAAAAGATTTAGTTCAAACTCTTCACATGCAAACAAAATCTTCTCCGGCGATGGCTCCAAAATATAGAGCCATGCAAACAAGACTCAAAAGATTTGAAGAAGCAGGTGCTCCCCAAGCTCCACCGCCACCTCAAAAACTAAAAATGAGATTAAAAGGTGGAAGAACAGCAGTAAGAGCTATTGTTTGCAAAGATTTGGAATTAACAAATCTAACAAAACCTTTTGATATGGAATTATTTTATGGAGAACGAATAGCATTTCTTGGAGGTAATGGAACTGGAAAGTCTCATTTCTTAAGACTTTTAGGAGGAGATGAAACTGTTAAACACTCCGGTAACTGGAAATTAGGTTCTAGAGTTGTGCCTGGTTGGTTTGCTCAAACTCATGATCATCCTGAGTGGAGTAGAAAAACTTTAACTGAAATTTTATGGGAAGAAAAATCTTTACAAATAAATGCAGCCGTAGGCACATTATCTAGATATGGTTTAGGTGCTCAAGCTGATCAATTGTTTTTAACATTATCTGGAGGTCAACAAGCAAGATTTCAAATCTGTTTATTGGAGCTTTCTGGAGCAACTCTTTTATTATTGGATGAACCAACCGACAATCTAGATATAACTAGCAGTGAGGCATTAGAAGCAGCCCTTGATGCATTTGATGGCACAGTTTTAACAGTTACTCACGATAGATGGTTTGTACAAAATTTTGATCGATTCTTTCTTTTAGACCAAGAAGGTAACGTTAAAGAGGTTCAAGAGCCAGTTTGGACCTAGGATAGAAAAAGAAGTAAAGGAAAAATAGATGCATAACAAAGGCGTTAGTGCACTTGCGGAAGTAAATGCGTATGTTTATCGCGCAGGTGAATTACTTAAATTATCTAAAGATTTTATCGAAGCATTCTCCACATCCGAACGAGAATTAATAATTTCTATTCCACTAAGAAGAGAATCTGGTGGCATTGATGTTTTAACTGGCTATCGGGTACAACATTCTTCTGCCAGAGGTCCTAGAAAAGGTGGTATTAGATATCACCAATCAGTTGATTTAGATGAAGTAAGAGCATTGGCAAGTTTGATGACTTGGAAAACAGCACTTGTTGATGTGCCTTTTGGTGGCGGTAAAGGTGGAGTAACAGTTGATCCAAATTCTTTAACAATTCGAGAAAAAGAAGAAGTAACCAGACGTTGGACTAGAACTATGGTTAACATTCTTGGACCACACAGAGATGTGCCAGCACCAGATATGGGCACAAATGCGCAAACAATGGCTTGGATTATGGATGAGTATCAAAGAATCAATGGCTTTTCACCTGCCGTAGTTACTGGAAAACCTTTAGGTTTATTTGGTGCTCCTGGAAGAGAAGAAGCTACAGGACGTGGAGTAATTGGTGTAGCAGTTGGTGCTTTAGAAAAATTAAAGAAAGATAAAAGTCAAATAAGAGTTGCTATTCAAGGTTTTGGAAATGTTGGTATTTATGCAGCATTAGTAGCTCAAGAAGCAGGAATGAAAGTTGTAGGTCTTGCTGATGTAACTGGTGGAAAAATTAATGACGAAGGATTTAATGTCAAAGAAATAGTTGAAAAATATAATCAAGTTTCTGATATTGCTGATGGAAAAAGTGTTGCAAGTGATGAAATTTTAACTATGGATTGTGATCTATTAATTCCTGCAGCACTTGGAGGAGTTATAAATGAAAAAAATCATGAAAAGATTCAAGCAAAAATAATTGTGGAAGGTGCTAATCAACCTTTAACTTTGGAAGCAGATCAGGCTTTACAAAAAAGAGGAGTAATAGTCGTGCCAGATATTTTGGCTAACGCAGGTGGTGTGATGGGTTCATATTTTGAATGGACTCAAAATATTCAAGAATTTAGATGGCCTATCGAAAGATTTAGAAATGAGCTTGATACCAGAATGAAAATTGCATTTGATTCTGTTTGGGATGCTTCAAATAAATTTGGCACAGATTTAAGAACAGCAGCGTTTGTTGTTTCTGTTGAAAGAGTTGCAACAGCATTTAAGTTGCGTGGCGATCTTTTATAAGTAATGAAGAAACTTTTAAGTGTCAATGTCACTGCAATCATTCATCATGATGAATGGGCAGGTTCTGTTGGAAAAACTGGGATAGATAAAAGACCCAAACTTGGTCGTGTGGCAATTGAAAATGATGGCGTAGAAGGTGATTTTGTTTTAGATACAAAAAATCATGGAGGTAAAGATCAAGCAGTTTATGCATACGCAAGAGAAGATGCTGACTGGTGGGAAAAAGAAATTGGGTTAGAAATTGCTAATGGACGATTTGGTGAAAATTTAACAACTATTGGAGTTGATGTAACAAATGCAATAGTTGGAGAGATTTGGCACATTGGCACAACTGTTTTACAAGTAACAATGCCAAGGATTCCTTGTAAGGTATTTCAAGGTTTTTGGCAAAGACCAAATCTGATTAAAGAATTTACCCAAGCTCAAAGACCGGGTGCTTATTTAAGGATAATTCAAGAAGGTTATGTAAGTGCTGGGGATGAAATAGCAATCACAGATGTACCGAATCATGGAATAACCATAAAAGATTTATATGCTGCAAAAAGTGGTGAAAGATCAAAAATCAAAGAAATAATTAATGTAGAAGGTTTAGCACCAAAATTTAAAGATTGGTCAGAGAAAATAGCAGCAGGATCTTAAATTGTCCAAATTATTAGTCGATAAATATTTGAAAGAATTACCTGAACCACAAAAAACTACTTTAACTAAACTTAGAAAAACCATAAAGAAAATAGAACCAAAGGCTAAAGAAGTCATTAGTTACAACATGCCAGCTTTTAAGATTGAGGAAGGAATTATTTGTGGATTTTTATCTGCCAAAAAACACTGCTCATATTTTCCTTTTTCTGGAAAAGTTTTACCTGAATTAAAAGAGGAGCTAAAAGATTTCGATAAAAGCACTGGAACCTTAAGATTTGCCATTGATAAACCATTGCCAGAGAAGTTAGTTAGAAAACTCATTTCTGTGAGGAAAAAGCAATTAATTCTTCAAAATGCGAAGAAAAAAATTAAGAAGTAGAATTCTTGTATGGAATTAGGAATATTTACCTTCGGTGATATGCCTTTAGATGGTTCAGTTTCTGAACATCAAAGGCTAAAAGACTTAATTGAAGAAGTGGAATTGGCTGATCAAGTAGGGTTAAATGTTTATGCCATTGGGGAACATCATCGTCCAGATTTTGTAATTTCTTCTCCCAGCACACTTCTAGCAGCAGCAGCGATGAGAACAAAAAATATTAAATTATCAACTGCTGTAACAGTTTTATCATCAGAAGATCCAGTTAGAGTTTTCCAACAATTTGCCACCATTGATTTAATTTCAGACGGTAGAGCAGAGATAATGGCAGGACGTGGCTCATTTATTGAATCTTTCCCTTTATTTGGTTATGAGTTGGAAGATTATGAAGAATTATTTGTTGAAAAATTAGATTTACTTCTTACTATTAGAGATAACGTAAAAGTTCACTGGAATAAAGGTAGACATCGTGCTCCAATTAATGGACTTGGAATTTATCCACGACCATTGCAAGAAAAACTGCCAGTTTGGATAGCAATTGGGGGAACTCCACAGTCTGTTGTAAGAGCAGGAAATTTAGGTTTGCCACTTGCTATTGCAATATTGGGAGGAGATCCAATCAGATTCTCACCCCTTGTTGAATTACACAGAAAAGTTTCTCTTGAACAAGGTCATGGAATTTTACCCGTAGGAATAAACATTCATGGCTTTATTGCAGAAACCTCTCAAAAAGCTAGAGACTTATTTTGGCCAGGACATAATCGTGCGATGAATCAAATTGGTAGAGAAAGAGGATGGGCACCTCAAACTAGAGATCATTTCGAACTTGAATGCGGTCCAAGAGGTGCAATTGGAGTTGGAAGTCCTCAAGAAGTAACAGAAAAAATTATAAGAATGCATGAGCACATGAAAATGGATAGATTCATGATGCAATTAAGTATTGGATATTTACCCCACACAGAAATTATGAAAGCAATTGAATTGTATGGAAATGTGGTGGCTCCTGCTGTTAGAGAGCATGTAGGTATAAAAGCTGGGGTTTAATATTTTAATTTTAGATGCTAACTTTTGAAATTAGTTGCATATAAGTTATTAAAACACCAAATATTCGCATTTACTTAAGTCTTAAATAAAATAATTTATTTCATATAAAACTATTTATTATTTAATTAAATTAAAAGACTTGCGCCAACACCAATAGTGCTTAGCGATAAAACTATTGCTCCAATGGGAATCAATTTAATAAGTTTAGTTGGCTTGCCTCCTTGTTTTCGTGGAGCGCCCCCAAAAAATCCACCAGAAATGAGTAGTGGAGATACGAATAAACCAATACGAAGTGCCCATGTGACTGTTTCATTAAATCTAGAATTATCAAGAATTAGTTGAGCAATGATTGCCAGGATTACTAAAACTCCAGCATGTGCGTGCCCAGCACGAAAATAATCCCGCTGCTCAGATGTGATGTTCTCAGTCCCAACTTGCCTCTTAAGAATTGATAGTAAAAAATACCCACCAAATGCGATACTTGGTTAAGAAATAAAAGCTAAAGCAATCATCCATCGTGCTGCATCAGTCATTGAGGCCTCCATAATCTATATTAAAAATATTACTGATTCACTTCAGTCTAATCTAGATAACTACAGAAGTGAATAGTTCTTAAATTTGCGCAATTAATTCTTGCTGCGTTTGAACCTTTGTCCACATATCTTGCCCACTTCATGTAACTATGATTTACATTTTAAGAAGATGATTAAATCATAAAGTATCAAGAATTATCTTGATATCTTCTATTTTTGTCCAGGGATTAACAATTGCAAATCTTAAAATTGGTTTATTTTTGTGTGAAGATGGTGGAATAAAACCGATTTGATCTTGAAGTAATTTCTCACTCCATTTCTCATAATCACTTTTTTGCCAACCATTTCTTTCAAATGCCACAATAGATAATTCAGGTTCCATCAACAAAGTTAAATTTGGATGCTGTTTAACCAACTCACTCGCTTGTTTTGCAACACTTAAAGTTTGTTCCATTGCTTCTGCATAAGCATCTGTGCCATATGCAGATAATGAAAACCAGAAGGGTAGACCTCTTGTTCTTCTGGTTAAGTTGATTGCATAATCAGATGGATTCCAAGAATCATCATGCAATGTTTCAAGATATGAAGCTTTTTGCATGTGAGTTTCTCTTGCCAGTTCTGGATTTTTATAAATTAGAGCACAAGCATCAAATGGGGCAAATAACCATTTGTGTGGATCAACTATTAATGAATCAGCTAATTCAACACCATCAAATTTACTTCTCACACTTGGTGCACAAAGTGCTGCTAAACCATATGCGCCATCTACGTGATACCAAACGTCTTTTTCATTTGCTATTTTCCCAATACTTTCTAATTCATCAATAATTCCAAGATTTGTAGTTCCAGGAGTTGCCACAATGGCAAAAACTTTTTTGTTTAAATCTTTTTCTAGTTCATTTAAAGCATTTAAGACAATTTCTCCAGTTAGTTTTCCGGCGCTATTTGGCTCTGCCAAAAATACTTCAACATCCATAATTTTTGCAGCAGAAACAATTGAGGAATGAGATTGATTGCTACAAATTATTACCCATTTTTTGGTCTCTTTGTATTTTTTTCTTGCATGTTCTCTGGCAACTACTAAAGCAGATAAATTTCCAATTGTTCCACCCTGAACAAAAACTCCTCCTGAATCTTTTGGAAAATTAGCTAAATCGGAAATCCATCGCAAGGCTTGATTTTCTGCAAATACTGCTCCAGAGCCTTCTTGCCAAGAACCTCCATAGAGCGCACTTGCTCCAACTACTAAATCAAAAAGGTTTGCATATTCAGTGGGTGCTGAAGGAATAAAAGCTAAATTTCTTGGATGATCTGTTGATATACAAGCTTTTGCCAAAACTTCTGTAAATATTTCTAATGCTTTTTGCCCACCCAAACCTTTTTCAGTGATTGTGTTTCCAACGGCGTTAAATAGATCTTCACTTGTTCTAGGACCATCAAGAGGTGGATCACTTTTGAGTCTTTCCAAACTGTAGGAAAGGACATCCCTGGCAAGTTCCTCAACTTCTGGGGTAAATCTATGCATGTGAAGAAGTCTGCCAATAAATGAAAAAGTTTAATTAAATGGGTGAGAATTCAAGCCGATTAATGTGAAATTAAAGAGTACTTTTTACTTGAACTAAATGATTCTTAATGTGATTATTGCAATAACCAATTAGGTCAGACAATTTAATTTGACCTTTTTCAGCATGCTTTACTGGACGATTAAAGTCTTGATCACTTAATCCACCTAATATTTCACCAAGTTGTTTTCTTGTCGCTTCAATAGTTTGAATTGAAGTTCTTACATTTCTTGTTGCATAGTTTGTTTTGTCTACGGATCAGAAGGTTTGGGGTTCGAATCCCTACGGGCGCCTGGCCCACGTGGAGGGGAAAGCAATAATAGCTAACGCCACAATTATCACCAACGTGCTGGAGACAGCTGCACCCACACCGGCCGTGGCGGTCGTTGCCGTTGCAAAATTAAAGATCGTGTGCCAGGCGGCTAACAACAGGATCGAGCGATTCGATCGTGTATACATCCAAGTTAGAAATACCGACCCGGCTAGAAGACCAAGTGTCCATCCAACTGTTCCCCCAATTCCAAGATTGAGGAAATTCATGACAATCCAGAACAGTGGGATGTGCCAGATTCCCCAGACGACCCAAGAAACTACCGCTGTTACACCGAGCGAATATTTCTTAAGGAGCTCATCTACTAGAAGCCCTCTCCAACCAATTTCTTCGCCGAAACCGTTCAATATAAAGACATAAGGGATTACCAGTAATCCCCAA
>JBJOGR010000024.1:0-13651 GCA_046048135.1 Actinomycetota bacterium | reverse complement strand
GATGACCTTAATAAGGTTAAATGCAAATGGCACTATTGATGAAGATTTTGGGGATGACGGTGCATTTATTTTTTCAAATGCTGAGCTCGCTGTTGAATACACTCTAACATCAAGCGATATTGATAGTGCATCTATAACATCTATTGACATTCAATCAAATGGAAATATTGTTGCAGCTGCTGCTTTTTCATTTGGAAGTCCAACAACATATGTCACAATACTTATGCGTATCAACACAAATGGCACACTAGATAGAACTTATGGAGTTAACGGATTTTACGAAATTATGCTCGAAAGTGATACGGATGCTAATAGTTGGCCAAAAATCATAACGCTTGATGGGTTTTTTCAAGATTGGACAATCGTTGCTGTAACAGACAAATTTGGCGTATTAAGAGTTTTAAGATTTTCTACTACTGGAACCAGGTACAACTATAATGTTACTAGTGGAATTCTTTTAAGCGGAATAAGTACTATAAAGGAATCAGCAGATAGTTCTATAATCATTTTAAGTTATGATGACGATTCATATTTTTTAATAAAACTTAACTCATTTGGCGATTTAGATGAGAATTTTGGAACTCTTGGAATTAGTGAAATTGAAAATGCATTCTTCCACGTCGTAGATATACAGCTCTCAGGTAGTGATCGATACTTTACAATTGGGTATACACCTGATGATGTTCCTACCATTAAGAAATATAAATTTGATGGAACTCTTGACACGACCTTTGGCGTATCTGGGGTGACAACAATTAGCCTGTCCGATGCTGCTTTAGAGGCAGGGGTTTTTGATGCAAACAGCAATTTATTGGTTTTGGGCCGCATCTTCGAGGATGATATACCTTTTATTTCTAAGATTAAGCCAAACGGCGCTCTCGATAGTTCTTTTGGGAGTAGTGGTACCTACACATTTTCCTCAGGTTACCGTCCGTATTACATCGACATATTTAATAATTTAATTTACTTCAGCGGAGATAAAGTTAGAGAAAATAGCTTTGTTACAAAGTTTGAGTACACGCTCTCAACAACTGGGGGAGGCTCAAGCTCTACAGTTGTTTCTACAGTTGTTTCTCCAATTGTCACTAAAACCAAAAAATATGCGATAACTGGTTTTAGAGCAAATTCATTTGATCTTAATTCAAGTGTAAGAAAAAACATTTCTAGCGCAAGAAAATCTATGAAAGGTAAGAATGTTTTGAAAATTAATTGCACTGGTTTTGTCGGCAAGACTTCAAGCTCACAACCAACGGCAAGTTTGAGACTGATTGCAAATAAGCGGTCTGAGAGAGTTTGTAACGCACTTAAGCCTTATTACCCTAGTGCCACCATTGTTAGATCTTTTAAGATCGTTAAAGGTGGCTCAGCCAATTTACGCAAAACCAACGTAACTTTCACATTTTCTTGAGTTAAAGCGGCGTGACGTAAGCACCAGTAATACCGCCATCTACCAAAAAGTTAGAGGCTGTAATAAAAGATGAATCATCGCTCGCTAAGAAGGCTACTGCGGCAGCTAATTCTTCTGCTATCTCCAAATACCTACAATTTTCGCAAGGAAAGTTTTTGGATTTTACATTAACCATTTTCCTATTTAAGATTTTTTTACACTTTAGCCACTTTAAAAACCTTCCAGATGCTTGGGCACTCAACACCAACAATGACTTTAGATACCTATGGCCATATGTTTAAAGAGGATTTAGAAGCTGTGGCAAAGTCCATAAATGACTCAGTTTTAAGCACTAATGTTGACTAATTGTTGACTCTTAGCACAACAAATTTAAAAAAGATGTACTAGATTTGGTACATTCCACATTCTGACCTGCGAAAACGCTGGTGCCCTCGGTGGGACTCGAACCCACACTTGACAGATTTTAAGTCTGCTGCCTCTGCCGATTGGGCTACGAGGGCAATAGGTACAGATTACTTTCAGGTTGAAATCAGTTTACGAGCAGAGCCAAAGACTGAATCAAACATGCTTTCAGTAAGTCTGCCAGTGAAGGTATTTTGTTGACTTGGGTGGTAGCTACCTAAAAGTGTAATTTGGTGATTATTTTTTTGAAAAACTATTTTTGCTCCATGAAAGAACTTAGATTTGGTTTTTGCTGAATAGCCCTGATCTTTTAAAATTTCTAGAGTTTGTTTCCAAGCAAAACTTCCAAGTGCTATAACAACTTTTAAATTATTTTCAATTAAATGCCATTCGATGTCTAACCAATTTTTACAATTGTCACGCTCTTTTATTGTCGGCTTGTTATCAGGGGGTGCACACCTTACTGCTGTTAATACTCTGGCATTAATTAGTTTTAAGCCATCCTTTTTATTTATTGATTCTGGTTGATTAGCAAAACCTTGTTTATGCATTGCTTTATATAACCATTCACCACTTCTATCGCCTGTAAATATTCGACCTGTTCTATTTGCACCATGTGCACCAGGAGCAAGTCCTACAACTAAAAGTTTTGGTTTTGAATCACCAAAACCTGGAACTGGTTTTCCCCAATAAGTTTCATTTTCATAAGATTTTCTTTTTTCTTTAGCAACATTTCTAGTCCACTTAACAAGTCTGGGACATTTTTGACAATCACAAATGGCTTCTTCTAATTTTGTTAAATTATTTATTGAACTTGCGACCAAGCCACACCATCCAAAATATCTCTTTCACTTGCGATTAATGTTTTAGCACCGAGTGCTTTCATTACTTCATCTAAAACAATTGCTCCTGCTGTTATGACTTCGATTCTTCCTTCATGCATATAGGGAAGGGCTTTTCTTTCCTCAATTGAAAAGTTAATAAAGTCTTGAGCAGTTTTACTTATTTGATCTTTGGTAAATGATGCACCATGTAATACATCAGGATCATATGTTGTTAAACCTAAAGCATGTGCTGCCACAGTTGTAACTGTTCCTGCAACACCTACTACAGTTTTTGCTTTTGCCCAATCTACTTTTTCTTTAGCTTTTTCTAATTCTTGTCTTACATCACTTCTAATTGCTTCTTCTTGTTGCTTTGTTGGATTTCCTCCAGGGCAATGTCGTTCAGTCATACGAACACATCCCACATTCATGGAATATGCTCCTTCAATTTCTTTATCTCCCACGACTAATTCTGTAGAACCTCCACCTAAATCAATAATTAAAAATGGAGCAGGATATTTACTTCTCAGAGATTTAGTTGCACCATCAAAAGATAATTTTGCTTCTAGAGTTCCAGGAATTACTTCTGGTACTACTCGTAAACGATCTATTACTCCCTTTATAAACATTGCTTTATTTAAAGCATCCCTTGTTGCAGAAGTTGCTACAAACTTTAAATGTTCTACTTTGTGTTTTTTTAGTAATTCTTCATATTCATCAATTGCTTTAAAAGTTCTTTCTAAAGCAAGGGGAGAAAAAGCTTTAGTTTTATCTACTCCTTCTCCAAGTCTTACAATTCTCATTTCACGAACAACATCATGATCTGTGTTATTTTCTTTATCAATATCTGTAATTAGTAAACGAATTGAATTAGTACCACAATCTATAGCTGCAACTCGTTTCATGATTTGTCCTCGATGCAAGATTTCTTAAACCAATTACCTAATCTTTCCAAAGCATCATCACCAACTGGATTTATCCCTTTACCTACCGCTAAAGCATGAGCAACTAGGGCATGTAAACACTTAACACGATTAGGCATTCCACCAGCAGAAATTTCTTTTATTTCTTCATTGCTGCCGTATTTATTTCTTCTATTTAAATAATCCAGGTGCGCTAATTTATATTTATCGGCAAAATCTTTATCGGTTTTTAATTTTTCTTCATACTCTTTCATTAATCCAGATGCTTCTAAAGTGCCAATTAATGAATTTAATGTTGCACACGTTAAATAAAAATGGGTGGGAAAAGGCTTGCCATCTTCAAGTTCTGGCTTAGTAGACACAACACTTGGGTTTCCACAATCACATCTTTCACTAACTTCGATTAGGCCTCTGGGAGTTCTATTTAATTGAAGAGTTATTGCATCTATATCTTTTTGTTCCACACTCATTTAGGAGCATTCGGTCTAATAATCAATTTTTCGTTTTCGTCATATTTTTTTATTCCAGTGTCTGCTTCAACCCAAGAGTCATAAAGATTTAAATACCAAGGTTGCGGCGGAATTGATTCCCCAGACCAAGCAGAAACACTGGGAGCAGTTGTTACTGGTTGTGGATTTCCATCTAAACCAATCACACTAAAAACTATTTCTCCTGGTAATACATAGTGAAGTCTTGCTCTAGCTTGTGCTGCCACAAAGTTTGGATCTTGCCATTTAGCTTGAACTTCTTTTAACATTTGCACTTGTTTTTCACTTTGAGCAACTTGTATTTTTAATGCTTCAATTCTTGCTCTTTGCGCAACTAAATCTCGTACAGGAGATGCCAGCATCAAAATTAGAATTATTACAGCAGATAAAAGAACCACTAGTCTTCCATTAATGGAAGGTCTTTGAATACGTGGTGGTTTCATACCTTCTAATTAACTATGTTTAAAGCGCGGAAATGCGGAACGACCCGCATAAACTGCAGAAGTTCCTAATTCATCTTCAATTCTTAATAGTTGGTTGTACTTAGCAACTCTTTCACCTCTTGCAGGTGCTCCAGTTTTAATTTGACCACCTTCTGTAGCAACTGCTAAATCTGAAATCGTTGTATCTTCCGTTTCACCAGATCTATGGCTCATCATGGTTGCGTATTTATTTGTTTGTGCAAGTTTTACTGCATCAAGAGTTTCAGTTAAAGAACCAATTTGATTAACTTTTACTAACAAAGCATTTGCAGTGTTTTCATTTATTCCTCGTTGCAATCTTGTTGGATTTGTTACAAACAAATCGTCACCAACCAGTTGGACTTGGTTTCCGATTACATCTGTTAAATGTTTCCAACCAGCCCAGTCTTCTTCACTCATTCCATCTTCAATTGAAACAAGTGGATAGTCTTTGACAAGACTTGCATAGTATGAAGCCATCCATTCTGAAGTTCTGGATTCTCCTTCAAATGAATATTTTCCATCTTTGAAAAATTCAGTAGCTGCAACATCTAGTGCTAAAGCGATTTCTTCTCCAGCTTTAAATCCTGCTTTTTGAATTGCTTCCAAAATCAAATCAAGTGCAGCTCTATTATTTGGCAATTGTGGTGCAAAACCACCTTCATCACCTAAACCAGTAGCAAGTTTTTTACTTTTTAATACAGATTTTAATGCGTGATAAACCTCTGTACCACTTCTTAAAGCATCTGAAAAAGTATTAAAACCAATTGGAGCAATCATGAATTCTTGGATCTCCACATCAGTATCAGCGTGTGCTCCACCATTTAAAATATTCATCATTGGCACTGGCAAAGTTTTAGCATCTCTATTCAAATATCTCCACAAAGAAACTTTGTCTCTTTGGGCTGCAGCTCTTGCAACTGCTAGAGAAACTCCCAAAATTGCATTAGCACCTAGTTTTGATTTTGTTGGTGTGCCATCTAAGTCGAGCATGATTTTGTCGATTGCTCTTTGATCTTTTGGATCTTTGCCATTTAATGCAGGATTAATAATGTCTTTTACTGCAGCAACTGCTTTTAAAACACCTTTACCTAAATATCTTTTGTCGCCATCACGTAATTCATGAGCTTCAAATGCTCCAGTTGAGGCACCAGATGGAACTGCTGCGCGAGAGTGTGTGCCATCAGTTAAAACTATTTCTACTTCTACTGTTGGATTTCCACGAGAATCAAGAATTTCTCTAGCAAAAACTAAATCGATTACAGACACTATCTCTCCCATATTTTTGTGATTTTTCAGTCCCAATCCTATCTTTCAACTGGTCAAGTCTTTAAAAGTGTGTAAATCTATAAGCATGCTTGCACCCGAATTAACCTTTGGTGAACCAAATACAAATTCAAATGATCAAGGCTATTTTGGTCCAGGAACAATTACTTGGAAAATTCATGCTGATGTCATGGCAGTAATTGGTGGAGTAAGAGCTTTATTTTTACAAGCATTAGAACCTAAAGCATTTGGTGGTGTACAAGCTCATTCTCGTTACAGAGAAGAACCATTTGGCAGATTGTTAAGAACTGCTGAATATATAGGTGTGATTTCTTTTGGAACAAAAGAAGAAGCAGATAGAGCTGCTGCAAAAGTAAGAGCCATGCATAGAGCACTAAATCTTGATCAACCTGAACTTCTTTTGTGGGTGCACAATGGTTTTACTGATTCGTTACTAAATATTGCCTTGCGTTCTGGAATGAAATTAAGTCAAGAAGATCAAGATAAATATGTTAAAGAACAATTAATCGCAGCAAAACTAATTGGTTTAGATCCAGAAATTTGTCCAAAAAATGTTGAAGAATTAAAAAAATATTATCAAGATAAAAGAAGTTATTTAGTTGCTGATAAAAAAGTTCGAGAAGCAGCCCGTTTTATTTTTCTGCCTCCTATGCATGGTTTTTTTAGATACTTAACCCCTTCACAATTTATGTGGGCAATTGTGGCAAGTTTGTCATTTGCGTCTTTGCCAAGATGGGTTAGAAAAATGTATGGAGATTCCTGGAGAGGTTCAACTTTGGCAGGACCGTGGTTTGTTGACTACACGACTAATTTGACTTTACAAATTATCAGAAGAGTTTTATTAAAACTTCCTGATAAAGCAAAAAAAGGGCCACACGTAACGGCTGCTCAAATAAGACTAAAACAAGAAATTAAATTAACTTTCTAATTCTTTTCGGTAATTGGCTATCGCTTTTCTTAAAGCAGTTTCAGCATCAATACCTTTTTCGTGACAAAGGGAAACAAAAGATAGCAAAAATTGTCCGACTTTTTCCTCATTTACTATTACATTTTCAATAAGTTTTACTGAATCATTAACTGCTACTTTTTTTAAATCTTTGTCAAAATTTTCAACTCGATTAATCAATTTTTCTGCATGCATGAGCGCAGGTAAAGCTTTTGGTAAGCCTTGAGTAACGCTAGTTCTATTTTTTTCTTTCCTTTTTATGACTTCCCAATTATCTTTAACATCTTTAGAAGTTAGATTTGAATCATTTTCGAAAATATGAGGATGTCTTTTAATTAATTTATTTTTGATTATCTCTGCAACATCGTCAATATTAAATGGGTCTGTTTTATGCTCTTGTCCGATCTTTGAATGAAAAACTACTTGTAATAAAACATCACCTAATTCTTCTTTTATTGCTTCTCTGTTACCTTCATCAACAGCTTCTGCAAATTCATATGCTTCTTCAATTAAATATTCAATTAAAGATTCATGTGTTTGTTCTAAATCCCATGGACAACCATCTTTAGAACGAAGAATGTCCATTAATTCAATTAATCCAGCCACACCAGTTTTTGTTGGTGGATTTTTATTAGGCATTAATTAGCGCCCTGGCGCAACATCTTCAGGTAAGCCAAATGCTGGTTCACTAAATTCATTTGCCGGTGGAGCAATTGAACCATCTTCTGGAATCCATTTACCAAATCTTGGATTAATTTTTACGTTATTTTCATTTGCTTTCAAGATTACGTATTCTTCACCTTTAAATCTTTGATTATCTATCGAATCTTGCGGTGCTAATACTTTTCCAATTGCGTCTAAAGCTCTATTTTGACTCAAAACTTCTTTAATTAATATTGGTGGCACATTTCTAGATCCTGCAAAAACAGCTAAAGCATCAGAGCCACCAGTTTGTTTTTCTAATGCGTCGTAATCATTTGCTACTAAACTTTGATCCACAATTGCACCAGTTTCAGTAACTGCTTGAGAAATTATTTGACCAATAATTAAACGAGCCAAAACCCCTCTACTTTGGGAAGTGCCTTGATCGTTATTTTCAATAGGTACTACTTTTCTTAAATCATTTAAATAAAAACTTAACTCTTCTTCAGTAATACGATAGTCGCCTACATAAGCTGCTGTTCCTGGATTTTGTTGACCACAAGCAACAAGAATCGTTGAAAAAATAAGTACTAATGAAGTTTTCAATATCTTCTTCATAGTTATCCCTTCAATTCATCTTCAAATAAATCATTAATTAAGTTTGTGACCCAATCAATAATTTCTTCGTTCTTTAATACTTGACCATTAACAAGTGCTGTTGTTGGTGCAGGTACCAAAATGCTTCGTACCGTGGCTCTAACTTGAGTTCCGGGGTAGTTCCTATTAATTCTAATAATTCGAGAATCTGGCAAATCAAGTGGTGAAATTCTTATAGATCTTCCCTGTTGCACAATTTCACTTACGCCTACTTTTCTTGCTAAAACTCTTAATTTAGAAACTTTTAACAAAATTTCTACAGGTTTTGTGAATTTTCCAAAGCGATCAAGAAGTTCTTCTTCTATCTCATTAACTTCCTTTTCAGTTTTGGCATCAGCCAATCTTCGATAAATTTGCATACGTAATTTTTCTTCTTTTATATAACTTGTAGGCAAATGTGCATCTAAAGTTAATTCAATTTTTATTTCAGTATCTGTCCTTAATTCTTCACCTTTAGCAGAAGCTAGAGCTTCACCAACTAAGCGAACATATAAATCAAATCCCACTTCTGCGATATGACCTGATTGTTCTCCACCCAAAATATTTCCTGCTCCTCTTATTTCTAAATCTTTTAATGCCACTGCCATTCCAGAACCTAGTTCTGTGTGTTGAGCAATTGTGGCCAGACGGTCATAAGCATTTTCTGTCAAAGGTTTATCTTCAGGGAAAAAGAAATAGGCATATGCTCTTTCTCTTCCCCTGCCAACTCTTCCTCTAATTTGATGCAATTGTGATAAACCAAAACGATCTGCCCTATCAACAATTAATGTGTTTGCATTTGGAATATCTAAACCTGATTCAACAATTGTGGTTGAAATTAACACATCATATTTTTGAGCCCAGAAATCTAGAATTACTTGCTCCAATTCATGTTCATTCATTTGTCCATGAGCTATAGCAAATCTTGCCTCTGGAACTAAATCTTTCAAATCTTCATAAACTTTATCTATTGAAGAAACTCGGTTATGAACATAAAAAACTTGACCTTCTCGTAATAATTCTCTTCTAATTGCTGCTGCAACTTGTTTTTTATCAAATTGGCCTACAAAAGTTAAAACTGGAAGTCTTTCTTCTGGTGGAGTTTGAATCACAGACATTTCTCTAATTCCAGTTATTGCCATCTCTAAAGTTCTTGGAATTGGTGTTGCAGACATAGTTAAGAAGTCCACATTTGTTCTTAAAGCTTTTAAATGTTCTTTATGTTCAACACCGAATCTTTGCTCTTCATCAACTATTACTAAACCTAAATCTTTAAATCTAACATCTGAAGTTAATAATCGATGAGTACCAATTACTACATCTACTGTTCCTTCTCTAATTCCTTCTAAAGTTTCATTTATCTCTTTGGTGCTTTGAAATCTTGAGAGCGGTTTTATTTTTATTGGAAATGGGGCAAATCTTTCAGAAAATGTTGCAAAATGTTGCTGCACTAACAATGTTGTTGGAACCAAAATTGCAACTTGCTTTCCATCTTGAGTTGCTTTAAATGCCGCTCTTACGGCAATTTCAGTTTTTCCATAGCCAACATCTCCTGCAATAACACGATCCATAGGAACACTTTTTTCCATATCTTTCTTAACTTCTTCAATACAAGAAAGTTGATCTGGAGTTTCTACATAAGCAAATGCATCTTCTAACTCTCGCTGCCAAGGAGTATCTGGAGAAAAAGCAAAACCTTTGGCGGCTTGTCTTGCTGCATAAAGTCTTATTAATTCTGCTGCAATTTGTTTAACAGCTTTTCTAGCTCTTCCTTTTGTCTTTTCCCAATCAATTCCACCTAATCTGTTTAAGGTAGGAATTTCTGCCCCAATAAATTTTGTAATTTGATCTAATTGGTCAGTAGGAACAAATAAACGATCTTTTGGTTGTCCTCGTTTTGATGAGGCGTATTCAATAACTAAATATTCTCTGGTGGCATTACCAATTGTTCGACTGGTCATTTCGACATACTTTCCAACGCCATGCTGTTCATGAACTACGTAATCACCGGAAGTAAGAGACAAAACATCGATACTATTTTTTCTCTTGGAAGGTAGTTTCGAAACTTCTTTCATGCTACTTTTTGCACCAACGATGTCTGTATCAGTAATTAAAATAAATTTTTGTTCAGGTAAAGAAAAACCATGATTTAGATCAGAAACAACTAAATTAACTACATTTTTCGATAATTCTTCTTCTGTTATTTTTGCAGCAATATCTGCGTTAGAAAACTGTTCAAAATATCTTTGAATTGAACCAGAACCTGCAGATGTAATTACTACTTGCCAACCAAGACTTAATTTGTTTCTAATCTCAGTTATTAAATTAGTAAAGTCTCCTCTAAAGCCTTCGATAACTTTTGCTTTTAAATCAAGTGCTTCAAAATCCAAATCATCAATGTGTCCAATAAAAGGACTAACTTGCCACCATTTCAAGTAATTTTTTAATGCACTTTTTTCAATTGTTTCTAAATCTCTGAATCCTCCATGCAAGATCTCTTGTGGAACTTCTGCCCCAGTTGTTGCATTAACCCAGGCTGCGTTTAGAAATTCATCAGCTGTTTTTAAAACTTCTTGAGCTCTTGCTTTAATTTTTTCTGCATCACTTAATAAAACAATGCTTTGAGATTTAAATAAATCTGTGAATAAAGAAAGTGGACCTAAAGGAATGAATTCTTCATTTAAATAAGGTTCTTTGCAAGCAGGAGCCCAAAGCCCATTAGTTGCAATGTCTAAACTTCTTTGGTCTGCTACTGAAAAGTTTCTTATTTCTTCAATTTCATCTCCAAAAAAATCTACTCTTAAAGGATGTTCATTTCCTGGAATAAATATGTCTAAAATTCCACCTCTAACTGCAAACTCTCCTCTTTTTTCAACAATTTCAACTCGTTCATATCCCAAATCAACTAATTGAGTAATAGCTTTTGTTAGATCTATAGAATCTCCTGGCTTAAGCGCTAAAGGTTCTAAATCTTGTAATGATTTCAATATTGGTTGCATTAAAGATCTAATTGGTGCAACAACTACATCTAATTTTCTTGCTTGAAAATAATTATTATTGGGATGACTTAATCTTCTAATTACTGCTAAACGCTGACCCACAATATCTTTTGTAGGTTCAATTTTTTCATGTGGCAAAGTCTCCCATGCTGGAAAATTAGCTACTGATATTTCCTTATTCCACAAAGATAATTCTTGAACTAATCGATCTGCTTCCTTCGAGTTAGAAGTAACGGCTAAAACAATTGAATCTGAATTATTAACTAAATGATTAGTGATGAATGAAAAAATAGAGTTTGGAGCAGCAATCTTGAATGTTGATTCTGTTTCTAAAGCTTTTGTTAAGTTTTGCCAAACTGGATTTTTGGTAATTTCTTTAACTAAATGATTTAAGCTCATGAAACTGCCTGTAAAACATCCTTAAATAACTCTTTTTTACACACAATTACATTTTCAACTCTTAAGTTTTCTTTATTGAGCTTTAATGGATTTCCAGAAATATCACTAACTATTAATCCTGCTTTGTCAGCAACTGCCAAAGGTGCGGCAATATCCCATTCATAAAAACCAGTGGTGTGAATATAAAAATCAGCATTGCCTTCTAAAATTTCGACAACTTTAGCTCCTACAGAACCTACACTTTTTACTTCTAAACCACCGTATTTTTCGTCAAAAAACTCAATTAACTTTGGCATTTCTAAAGGTGGTCTTGAACCTGAAACTAATAATCTAGGAATTTTGTTAGTTACTGGAATGTGTAGATTGTCATTTGAAGTGTAAATCTTTTTTGTTTCAGGAATTCCAACAACAGATAAAGAAATATTACTTAAATCTTTTGAATCTTTTTCCCACAAAGCAATATGGATTGCATAATCTTTTCTATTATTAGCAAAATAAAAAGTTCCATCTAAAGGATCAATTATCCAACATCTTTGAGCAGATAATCTTTCTTTAGGATCTACTCCTTCTTCGCTTAACACCACGTCATTTGGTCGATATTTGGCAAACTCTTTCATTAAAAAATTGTGTGAATATTTATCAGCACTTTTGCCATATGCTTTTCTTTTATTTAATTCTTGTGGAACAGGATTTTCTTTCTTAAATTCATCCAAAACATCCATAACCAATTCAGCAAGTTCAATTGCGAAATCTAAATCTGATTCTTCTTGCATGATTAACCGTTATTTAAATTCTGTGCTTGACTTACCCCGTAATTAACCACATCAGAAATTGCTTTATTTCCCATATTTAAAAATTCTGTTAATTTAGATTTTTCAAAGAAATTAAATGGCTTTAAAACAAAATCTGCTGGATCTAATTCACCAGGAGGTCTGCCTATTCCCAATCTGATTCTTACGTATTCTCCAGAATCTAATGAATTTCTAATTGACTTTAATCCATTATGGCCATTATCTCCGCCGCCTTGTTTTATACGAATATCTCCATATTCCAAATCCAATTCATCATGCAAAACAATTAAATTATCTAATGAGATTTTAAAAAAATTCATTAATAATGAAACTGGACCTCCAGATTCATTCATATAACTTGTAAGTGTTGCAAAAATAACTTTGTTTAAACCTAATTTGGTTTCACAAATATTTGAATTAAGTTTTTTAGTTAATTTTAAGTTTTCACCTAATTCACTAACGCCATGTTCAATAACCATGGCGCCAATGTTGTGACGAGTAGATTGATAACTTTTTCCAGGATTACCTAAACCAACGACTAACCAATTAGTGTTAGTCATGTTTTAGCCTTACTGTTATAAGTTTTGTTACCTTAATTATTTCTTTGCTTCAGCTTCTTTTGCTTCAGCAGCAGGTGCAGCAGCAGCTTCAGTGCCTGCAGCTGGTGCAGCAGCACCTTCAGCAGTTGCAGCGGCAGCAACAGGAGCAACTTCGCCAAGATCCATTTTGGATTTAGCAGCAAGTTCAAGACGTGCTTTCAATTGTTCAGCAGCTAACTCATCTGCTCTTGAAGCTAGATCTAATCTTTCTTTTTGTTCTTTTTCATTTAGAACAACTAAGTCAACGTGTTTATAAATTGGCTTGATTGGATCTTTTTGAATTTGACGTGGAGCTACTACAAATTTCTTTCCATCTAATTCTAAATTGATTGTTGCGTAAGGAACTCTTAACGCAAGGGAAGCATCGTGTTGATCAAGGGAAACGTGAATTGGTTCTTGACCATTTCCATAAACAACTGCTGGTAAACGATTTGCTTGACGATCTCTTCTAGATGCACCTTTACCGAATTTATCTCGTTTTTGTGCTGCAAGTGAAAATACTGTTTGTTTATCTTTAGACATTTTTAATCGAACCTTTCCGTCGATCACGGTGACTGTTTCATCACCCTCGCCGAATTGCGTAACTGAAACATTACTAAAGCATTAATTGCTCCCTAGAACTAAGGGGCTTTTTCTAGAAGAGAGAAGGTTGTCTTTCATCAAAAAGACTGGTTACTGAACCTTCTCGGAATACTTCCCGAACAGCATCTGCAATAAGGGGTGCTATTGGCAAAATAGTTAATTTATTAAATCTTGATTCAGCAACTATTGGCAAAGTATCTGTGACTACTACTTCTGAAATTCTTGATTGTTGTAATTTTTCTGCAGCTTTGCCTGACAAAATTC
>JBJOGR010000023.1:0-13200 GCA_046048135.1 Actinomycetota bacterium | reverse complement strand
AATTTAAAATTCACGGGAGTTCGAACTTCATCGGACTGAGAAAGTGACAAAACTGTGTCACTGACCGTTTAGACCGTTTGGGTAATGCCAGATTGGGAGGAGTAATTATGTTTGTTTTATTTACGGCTTGGAATTATCAAGTTACTGTTTTGGAAATATTTGCAGTTATCGCATCATTAATTGGAGTTTGGTTAGGTACAACGGGCACTCGAATCACCTGGCCTTGGTGGATTGTGAGCAGTGGCTTATATGGGGTTTTGTTTTTAAATTTTGAATTGTATGCAAGCGCTATTTTGCAAATTGTTTTTATTGTTGCAGCAATTTGGGGATGGTTTGGTTGGGGTAAAGATGGAGCAAATCCCAGTAAATTACAAATTAAAGAGAAATTAACTTGGTTTGTATCTTCGTTAATTGCGTGGCTAATTTTGGCGCCTTTACTTGCGCGAATTGGAGCAGCTGCAACTTGGTTTGATTCCTTTATTTTGGTAGGAAGTGTACTTGCCCAAGTTTTGATGGTGAGAGAAAAATATGAGGCATGGCCAATTTGGGTAATAGTTAATTTAGTGGCAACAATTCATTATGCAAGACAAGAACTATGGTTTACTTCACTTTTATATTCTGTTTTTATTTTTGTAGCCATAGTTGGATGGAGAAAATGGCTGAAAAAAGCAATAATTTGAAATGCAAATTCAATCTAATAATAAATTAGTCGAATTAGTAGAAGCATCAGAAAAATTTTGTGGTAATGCAAAACTAATTTGTATTGATGGACCAGCAGGGTCAGGAAAAACAACTTTAGCTAAAAACCTGCATAATTATTTAGAAAATTCTTTTATCATCCATATGGATGAAATTTATGATGGGTGGGATGACGCCTTAAATGAAAAATTAGTTTCAAATCTCCACGACTGGATCATTTTACCTATGAAAAGTAATCAAACAATAAGTTATAAAAAATTTGATTGGCATCTAAATTTTAGAAGAGAAACTGTACAAATAAATGATTATAAATTTATTGTTTTAGAAGGAGTGGGTTCTGCGAGTTCAGGTGTGAGAGAAGCCTCCTGCCTGAACCTCTGGATTGAAGGGCGAAAAGAAATTTTAATGAAAAGAGTATTAGAAAGAGATGGAGAGCAGATAAAAGATGAAATGTTGCTCTGGCAAGTTAAAGAAGAAGAATATTTTCAACAACATGACACGAAAAAACATTGTGATATTTGGATTGATGGCAATTTTGAGCAAGAAATAGATACCGCATCACAATTCATTTTGCTCAATCGGTAAATTTTACCTTGTGAATTCACATTCAGATAATAGTGAGCAAAATGTTGCATTAGATTTTGATGCAATTCAAGCTAAATGGCTTCCAATCTGGGAAGATAAACAACCATTTAATTCCTGTGATGATCCAAACGATAATCGACAAAGAATTTATGTCTTAGATATGTTTTCTTATCCATCTGGCGATTTACATATGGGGCACGCTGAAGCTTTTGCAATTGGCGATGTTGTCGCTAGATATTACTTTCAAAAAGGATTTAACGTTTTTCATCCAGTTGGGTGGGATTCTTTTGGATTACCAGCAGAAAATGCCGCTATTAAGCGAGGTGAAAATCCAGCCAAATGGACATACAACAATATTGAAACGCAAGCAGAATCTTTTAAGAGATATGCCATTTCATTTGATTGGAATCACAGATTACACACTTCAGATCCTGAATATTATAAATGGACTCAATGGTTATTTATTCAATTTTTCAATAAAGGATTAGCTTATCGAAAAGCATCAAACGTAAATTGGTGCCCTTCTTGTCAAACAGTTTTGGCAAATGAACAAGTAGTTGCAGGCGAATGTGAAAGATGTAATTCAGTTGTTACAAAAAGAGAATTAACCCAGTGGTACTTCAAAATTACTGAATATGCTCAAAGACTTCTTGATGATATGACTCAAATTGAAAATAGTTGGCCTGAACGAGTTTTAACTATGCAGAAAAATTGGATTGGAAAATCAGAAGGTGCATACGTTGACTTTAAAATTGAGGAATTGGCCAAAAACGTTACAGTTTTTACGACTAGACCAGATACTTTGTTTGGTGCAACTTTTTTTGTAGTTGCTGCAGATTCAAAACTTGCCCAAGAGTTAGTAACTGATGATAAAAAAGAGGAATTAAATAAGTATATTGAGGAAGTTAAAAAAGCAACTGACATAGAAAGACTTTCAACTGATAGACCAAAAACTGGAATATTTTTAGGTCGATATGCAATTAACCCTGTTAATAATGAAAAACTTCCAATTTGGGCTTCAGATTATGTTTTAGCAGATTATGGAACTGGAGCGTTGATGGCAGTTCCAGCTCATGACCAACGTGACTTAGATTTCGCAAAAACTTTTAAATTGCCAATCAGAGTTGTAGTTGAAACGGGAGAAGAAGATCCAAGTAAATCATTTATTGCAACTGCTGGAGATGGAACTTTAATCAATTCGGATTTCTTGAATGGTTTAGATAAACAAAAAGCAATAAAATCTATGATTGAGTATTTAGAAAAAAATAAATGTGGCAAAGGAGCCACAAACTTTAGATTAAGAGATTGGCTAATTTCCAGACAAAGATACTGGGGTGCGCCAATTCCAATAATTCATTGTCCAAAATGTGGTGAAGTAGCGGTATCTGATGAACAATTACCTGTTAAATTGCCTGAACTTGCAGGTGAACAATTAGCTCCTAAAGGAACTTCACCTTTGGCAGCTGCAAGCGATTGGGTTAATACAAAGTGTCCAAAATGTAATTCAGATGCAAAAAGAGATACAGATACAATGGACACTTTCGTAGATTCTTCTTGGTATTACTTGCGTTATCCATCAGCAAAAGATAATGAAAAAGCAATAGATTCAAAACTATTGAAACGCTGGTTGCCAGTTGCACAATATGTTGGGGGCGTAGAACATGCAATTTTGCATCTTCTCTACAGCAGATTTTTTACAAAAGTTTTATTCGATTTAGGTTATGTGGAATTTAATGAACCATTTAAAGCACTTTTAAACCAAGGTCAAGTAATTTTAAATGGTTCTGCAATGTCTAAGTCAAAAGGAAACATGGTTGACTTGGGCGAGCAAATTTCTGAATTTGGGGTTGATGCTGTTCGTTTAACAATGGTTTTTGCTGGCCCACCTGAAGATGACATTGACTGGGCAGAAGTTTCACCTGGAGGTTCTAAGAAATTTTTATCCAGAGCATGGAGATTATCAAAAGATGTTCAATCAAACAAAGACGTTAATTTTAGTCAAGGAAATTTAGAATTAAGGCAAAGCGTTCATAGAACAATTGATGAAGTTACGACGTTAATTGAATCTTTTAGATTTAACGTTGCTATTGCAAGAACAATGGAATTAGTGAATGTGACTAGAAAAGCAATAGATACAGGATGTGGACCAAGTGATCCAGCAGTAAGAGAAGCGGTTGAAACAATTGCCATAATACTTTCTTTATTTGCTCCTTATACGGCTGAAGAAATGTGGCAAACATTGGGGCATGAGGAATTAATTATTAAAGCAGGCTGGCCGCCAGTGGATCCAAAATTACTGGTAAGGCAATCTGTGGTTTGTGTAGTACAAGTCTCAGGAAAATTAAGAGCAAGACTTGATGTCGCTCCTGACATATCAAGTGAAGAACTTGAGAAATTAGCATTAAATGAGCCAAATGTAATAAAAAATTTAGATGGAAGAAAAGTCAAAACAGTTATTGTTAGAGCACCAAAGCTTGTGAATATAGTTCCAGAGTAATCAACAAGATTTACTTATCCACAAATATTAAAGTCTTTTACCATAACTAATTTAATTTTGTAATTATCTTTATGTGCCAAATTTAGACAGCAAAATTTCAATAGACCAGTTGGTTAAAGAAATAATAAATCGAAATATTGATAAAAACAAAAAGAAAGTATCAAAGAAAAAGAATAATTATTGGCGTTTTGATTTCTCAAAGATAAATTTAATAAAACTGATTACTATTACTTTAATTGCAATTGTACTAGCTATTTTCTATTTTAAAACGAATGATGCAAATATAGTGGTTAGTGAAACTATAGATTCAAACATGAATCAAATAGAGTCTCCAATATTAGAGTCAAGGAAAATAAAAGTTTATGTCTCTGGTGAAGTAAAAACAAGTGGAGTATTCGAACTTCCAATTGATGCCCGGCTAATAGATGCATTGAATATGGCTGGCGGACTCGCTGAAAATGGCATCATTGGTGACAATAATCTTGCACGAATATTACAAGATGGCGAACAAATAAATTTCGATAACAAAAATAATCCAATTAAAATCGATTTAAAGAAAAAAATTAAGGAATCAAATTGTATAAATTTAAATGAATCTGATGTCAAACAATTGGATGGACTTCCTGGTGTTGGGCCAGTACTTGCAGGAAGAATATTGGATTACCGAGAGTCCAATGGAAGGTTTGCAGAAGTTTCACAATTATCTAATGTCGAAGGAATTGGCAAATCTAAACTTAAAACAATAAGTGAAAAAGCTTGCGTTTAGATAACGATATTAGATTTCTTCCATTTGCTACTTTAATTTGGTTAATCTTACTCGCTGGAGTTTACTTCTCACTCAAGACAGTTTTAATCTGCTTAATAGTTATTTTGTTATTTATTTTGATTATTTTTAAGAATAGACTTTTCACAATATCTCTAATTCTTATAACGATTTTAACAATAATAATAGGTCATTTTAGACTTAATAATTTTGACTTTCAAAATTACAACATAAATTTTGATAAAAAAATTGAATTAATAGGCGAAATTAAATCTGACTTAATTCCATCAAATTTACCAAAATATGGAACGTTAGAAATGTTTCCAAAATATTACTTTAAACTTAAGATTAATAGTTTAAAACAAGACAATATTTTATTAAAAGATATCTCACAAATAATAAAAGTAAATACATCTGATACAAAATATTTAGATTATGGAACAAGAATTAAATTAGTAGGTCGATTAAAGCAAACAAATTATTTGAATTTTACATACGAAATAACTCCTGAAAAAATTACAATTATAAATAATCCAAGTTTAATAAACCAAACTATAAATATGATTAGAACTAATTTCATTTTAAGTGCTAAAAGAATTAGCAGCGAAGGGTCAGAGTTATTGCCAGGCTTAATTTTAGGAGATACAAGATTTCAATCAAAAACTTTGAAGGAAGAAATGAAGTTAAGTGGGCTTACTCATTTAACAGCAGTTAGCGGGGGAAATATTGCAATTTTAATCGTTGCTCTTAGTTTTTTACTTAGAAAAACAAAAATTAATTTAAAAGTACAGATTGTATTTATTTTGATTTTTCTATTATTTTTTGCTCTATTGGTTAGAACAGAGCCAAGTGTGATAAGAGCTTCTCTGATGGCTGCAATCGTTTTAATTTCTTTACTTTACGGAGTTTTTCGACAGGCAATTAATGCATTACTCATAACTATTTGTGTTGCTTTATTGCTAGATCCAAACTTGGCCACAAGCTGGGGCTTTAGCTTATCTGTGTTTGCGACCTTTGGACTTTTGTTTTTTACAGAGCCAATTCTTAAATATTTAATTAAATTTTTTCCATGGTTGAATCAAAATTTGTTAATGGTTTTTTCTGTTGCTTTGGCTGCACAGTTTTCAACTATGGGGTTAGTAGCGGGTTTTACCGGTTTGATTTCCATATGGTCAGTTTTTGCAAACATTTTAGTGTCCCCGATAGTTCCTTTTGTAACGATTTTGGGTTATTTAGGATTAATTATTTCTAATCTAAATACTTCACTTGCCATAATTTTTAATTTACCTGCATCTATTTTTGCTAACTGGATAGTTATGGTTTCTCACTTTTTTGCCAACAAAGAACTAAGCACCATCAAAATTTCAAATGGTCTTCTAGGTTTTCTAATAGCCAACTTGATTTTGGGATTGATTATTTTTTTAATAAAAAAATTTAACATTTTAACGATTTTTTCTACTTTGACATTAACTTTAGTCTTTGTTATGACAATAAAATTCGTATTTTTTAACACAAATTGGCCAATTAATAATTGGCAATTTGCTATGTGTGATGTTAGCCAAGGCGATGGCTTAGTAATGAGAGATTCAAATGGTAAAACAGTTGTAGTAGATGTAGGACCTGATGGAAAATTAATGACTAAATGTTTAAAAAGATTAGGGATCAAGCAAATCGATATTTTGCTACTTACTCACTTTCACCTAGATCACGTAGAAGGATTGAGAGATGTATTGAGAAATTACGAAATAAAAACAGTTTTTACTAGTTGGATCAAGGAGCCTTTTGAGGAGTCAAAAAGGGTTGAGCAATTATTGCATCCTCAAAGATTAAATTTTTTAACAAGTGGACAGAACCTACAATTGGGTGAAATTAGATTAATGTGTCTTTGGCCAACATCAGAAAAAATGGAAATTGAATCTGTGGCAAATAATTCAAGTCTTGTAGTTTTAGCAGAAATTAATAATGCCTCAATTCTTTTGACTGGCGACATAGAACCTCCAGCACAAGTAGCAATAAGAAGCATGTGGGAAAAATTGCAGGTAGATGTTATTAAAATTCCTCATCATGGATCAAAGTTTCAGGATGATTTATTCCCGGAATGGTCAGGAGCCCGTCTTGCATTAATCAGTGTTGGTGCTGAAAACTCTTATGGACACCCTTCGAATGAAGCAATTAAGTTGTACGAAAAATCAAAAATGAAAGTTTTGACCTCGAGTTCAAATGGTTCAATATCAATACGTATAAATAAGTATGACCAAATTGAATACTCCTCAACAGGCTAGGATTTAAGTAATATGGCAAATATTGATTCAATTTATCTAATTACAGGCAACACAGATTTGCTCATCGACAGGGAAGTAAATCAACTTTTCAATAATTTAAGATCCAAAGATATGTCATTGGAAAAACAAATTATCAACGCACAAGATGAAAACAGTTATAATCAATTATTGGAATATATCTCACCAAATCTTTTTGGAAATACTTCTTTAGTCATTATTGATGAAATAAATGTTGCTGAGGATAAATTAGACAGTAAACTTGTTGACTTTATTAAAAATATAAATTCTGAAAATATTGAAAATAATTACCTAGTGGTTGTACATCGAGGTGGAGCTGGAGGATCTGGAATAGTAAAAGCTTTGCAAAAGTTAAAGATTAAAGAAATAAAGTGTCCAAGTATCAAATATTCTAATGAATTTATTGATTTTATCAAGTCAGAGTTTAAAAAAAATAAGCGTGAAATTGAAGAAGAAGCCCTTTTAGCATTACGTGATGCAGTTGGAGAAAATTTAGATGAATTAGTTGGAGCAATTTCACAATTATGCTTTGATGTATTAGATAAAAAAATTGAATTAGAACACGTCAAAAAATATTATCAAGGAAATGTCGCAGTTAAGGTTTTTGATATTTCAAATTCTTTATGGGATGCAAACTATGAAAGTGCTTTAAAAAATTTAACCGACTTACTTGATCAAGATAGTAACTCTGGAGTTTATATAGTAACCATAATTGCAAACTCTTTAAGAAAGCTCGTGAAACTTGCTTCTCTGCCAAGTAGTGCTAATGACTTTCAAGTTGCTCAAGAATTAGGAATTTCGCCAAAACAGGTTCCATATCTAAGAAAACAATTACGACATTGGAATCAAACCTCTTTAGCTAATGCTGTTATTGAATTAGCAAAAGTTGATGCTTATATGAGAGCAGGTTATGAAGGAACTTATCTAGATCAGAATCAAAAAAGATTCTTACTTGAAAATACAGTAAGAAAAATAGCTTTGTCAGCTAAATAAATTACTTTTTAACTTTTGCTAATTTTTTATTGATTGCAGATTTTCTATTTGAAGCCTGATTTTTGTGAATTACACCTTTTGAAACTGCTTTATCGAGTTGCTTTCCTGCTTCTTTAGCTAGTTTTGCTGCTCCAGCATCGCCTGCGGCAAGTGCTTCATTAAATTTACGAATTGTGGTTTTGATAGCTGAGCGAACTGTTTTATTTCTATCGCGAGCAGCATTGTTTTGTCCGATACGCTTAATTTGCGATTTAATATTTGCCAATTTAAATCCCGTTTCTTTCGCTTAAAGTTATGAGGCGCTTTATCGCTTCTCTTAAACTACAGAGTAGCGTGTGTCTTGAAAGTACTAATTAAGTACCCAAAAAATGCTTCAAAACATAAAGGAATGACCTAAAAATTAATCGTGAATCCTGAAATCAATCCAGCAGGTCAAACTCCGGCAGAGCTTATACGTAATTTTTGTATCATCGCCCACATCGATCATGGTAAATCAACTTTGGCTGATCGGATGCTCCAAATAACTGGGGTAGTTGAAGAGCGAAATATGAGAGCTCAATATTTAGATCGAATGGATATTGAAAGAGAACGTGGTATCACGATTAAATCACAAGCAGTTAGATTGCCATGGCAAGGAATAGATAACAAAAATTACGTATTGAATTTAATTGATACACCAGGCCACGTTGATTTTACTTATGAAGTTAGTAGATCACTTGCAGCTTGCGAAGGAGCAATTCTTTTAGTCGATGCAGCGCAAGGAATAGAAGCTCAAACTTTGGCTAATTTGTATTTAGCAATTGAATCAGATATCAAAGTTATTCCAGTTCTAAACAAAATAGATTTGCCTGCAGCTCAACCTGAAAAATATGCAACAGAAATAGCTAACATTGTTGGTTGTAAGCCAAATGATGTATTAAAAGTTAGTGCAAAAACTGGTCAAGGAGTAAAAGAACTTTTAGATTTAGTAGTTGTTGAAGTTCCAGCACCTATTGGAGATGCTAATGCACCTGCAAGAGCAATGATTTTTGACTCCGTTTATGACACCTATCGTGGAGTAGTTACATATGTTCGCGTTGTTGACGGGAAATTGTTACCTCGAGAAAAAATAAAAATGATGTCAACAGGAGCAACACATGAATTATTGGATATCGGAGTGATTTCTCCTGAGCCAAAATCTACAAAAGGATTGGGTGTAGGCGAAGTTGGTTATTTGATAACTGGAGTTAAAGATGTTCGTCAATCAAGAGTCGGTGACACAATAACCGATGCAAGTAAACCAGCCAACAAAGCTTTATCTGGTTTTCGCGATCCAAAGCCAATGGTTTTTGCTGGGCTATTTCCAGTTGATGGAAGTGATTACCCATTATTAAGAGATGCTTTAGATAAATTGCAATTAAATGATGCTGCACTTGTTTATGAACCAGAATCATCAGTCGCATTAGGTTTTGGCTATCGTTGCGGTTTTCTTGGTCTGTTACATCTAGAAATTGTTAGAGAAAGACTTTCTCGAGAATTCGATTTAAATTTGATTTCCACAGCGCCAAGTGTGGGATATCGGATAGTCATGGAAGATGGGCAAGAAATATCTATTACTAATCCAAGTGAGTTTCCTGACGGAAAAGTAAAAGAAATTTTTGAACCAGTTGTAAAAGCAACAATTTTAACTCCTAGTGAATACATCGGACCGGTTATGGAACTTGCACAAGATAGAAGAGGTCAGATGCACAATATGGATTATTTATCTGAAGACCGGGTTGAATTACGATACACCCTGCCTTTAGCTGAAATAGTTTTTGATTTTTTTGATCAACTCAAATCGAAAACACGAGGTTACGCTTCATTTGATTATGAGCCTTCTGGTGAACAAAGTGCACAATTAGTAAAAGTAGATATTTTGTTACACGGAGATCCAGTAGATGCATTTTCATCAATTGTTCATAAAGACAAGGCTTATACATATGGAGTTGAAATGACTTCTAGATTAAAAGATTTAATTCCAAGACAGCAATTCGAAGTTCCAATTCAAGCTGCAATTGGCTCAAGAATTATTGCTAGGGAAACAATTAGGGCGATTAGAAAAGATGTATTAGCAAAATGTTACGGCGGAGATATTACTAGAAAAAGAAAACTACTTGAGAAACAAAAAGAAGGTAAGAAGAGAATGAAGATGGTAGGAAAAGTTGAAGTACCACAGGAAGCATTTGTAGCAGCACTTCAAACTTCTTCTGAAAATGGCGCAAAAGAAAAAAATAAATAGGAACTAAAATGGCGCAAGAACCAAAAGGAGAGGCAGCGCCAGTTGATGGAAGTCTTGAAATTGACTTCAATAAACTGCTAAATAAACCTTTTTCTGTCTATATTCATGTTCCTTATTGCAAAAAGCGATGTGGTTACTGTGACTTTAATACCTATACTCCGCAAGAAATTGATGCAAACGACCAAATGGAAAACTGGGCAAAAGCAACAATAAAAGAAATAGAATTAGCAAAAAAAGTTCTTAAAAAGGATTTAGTTATTGACACTATTTTTTTTGGCGGAGGAACTCCTTCTTTGTTGTCCAGTAAAGAACTTAACTATATATTTGATGGTTTAAAATCTAATTTCACTTTTGCAAAAGATGTAGAAATAACCTTGGAAGCAAATCCTGATGATATTAATGATGAACAAATCGTAAATTGGCTAGACAATCAAATAAATAGAATTTCAATTGGAATGCAGAGTTCTTCTAAAAAAGTATTAGAGATTCTAGATCGTACACACAACACTTCTAATATTGAGAAATCAGCAATCTTACTGAAAAAGCATGGTTTAAATAATTTTAGTTTTGATTTAATTTATGGAACTCCAGGAGAAAGTCTTAAAGATTGGCAAAACAGTGTTGAATTTGCTCTGAGTTTAAAGCCAGCACATTTGTCGGCTTACTCATTAGTTATTGAACCAGGTACAAAAATGGGAAATGATTTAAAAGCAAACAAAATACAAAATGTTAATGACGATTTATCTGCAGATAAGTATTTATTAGCTGATGAAATTTTTGAAAAAAATGGTTTTTCTTGGTACGAAATTTCTAATTGGAGCCTTAATAATTTAAATTCTCGTCACAATTTAAATTATTGGAAGAATAATAATTGGTGGGGTTTTGGCCCAGGCGCTCACTCGCACATTGAGGGGTATAGATGGTGGAATTTAAAATTACCTAATCAATGGCGTGAAAAATTAGAAAAAGAAACATCACCTGCAAAAGCGCGAGAAGTATTAGCCCCAGAACAAAAAATAAGTGAACACATTATGCTTTCAATGCGTTTAAATTCGGGAATAGATTCAAGACAATTTGACACTGAGAAAATTGACGAATTGATTAAAAATGATCTCATTTTCTTGGTTGAAAATAATTTAGTTTTAACAAAAAGAGGAAGATTGCTTGCAGATCAGGTTTTCATGCAATTGAATAATTAAATAAGAAATTTTCCACACAATGCCCAAGGTATAAGTGGCAGTAAAAATAAAAATAAAGTAATCTAGCACTTACAAGCTTTAAGTGCTAATTAAAGACGAAACGGTGAATTCTTGGACGAAAGAAAGTTTGCAGTATTAAGTGCAATTATTGAGGACTATGTTGCGACTCAAGAACCTATTGGTTCGAAAAGTCTTGTTGAAAGACATAGTTTAAAAGTTTCGCCAGCAACTGTACGAAATGAAATGGCAGTTTTAGAAGATGAGGGTTATATTGTTCAACCGCACACAAGTGCTGGACGAATTCCAACTGATAAAGGTTATAGAACTTTCGTAGATCGTTTAAACGAAGTGCGACAACTTTCTCCTGCAGAAACTAGAGCTATAACTCAAGTACTTGAGGGTGCTGTTGATTTGGATGATGTTATGCAAAAAACTGTCAAATTACTCTCTCAACTTACAGGCCAGATTTCATTGGTTCAGTATCCAATTCTTTCAGGTTCAATTGTTAGACACATAGATTTGATATCAATAAATGAAACAAGAATAATGATTGTCTTAGTCGCCAATAGCGGAAGACTTGAGCAAGTAACAGTCGAATTAGAGAATAATATAGAAGAGAATACGATAGATATTTTACGTAAAAAATTAAAAAATACTATAACTGACAAAAAATTTAACGAAGTATCAAATTTAGTTGCACATTTTGAAGATGATAAAGAGATAAACAATAAAAATTTTGTAAAAAAAGTTATTGAAAAATTAAAAGTAATGGTTACTCAAAAATCAGATCAAAAAATAGTAGTTGCAGGTGCAAGTAATTTAGCAAAATTGGATTCAGAATTTAGTAAAAAATTATTACCTGTTTTGGATGAAATTGAAGAAAATGTTGTGATGCTTAAATTAATGGGTGAAATGGTCAATGAAGATGAACTTTTTATAAGAATTGGACATGAAAATAAAGTTCCTAATTTACATTCAGCTTCAGTAGTTTCGTCAGGCTATATAACTGGTGATTCTTTATCAAAACTTGGAATTGTAGGTCCTACACGTATGGATTATCCAGGAACTATTTCAGCAGTGCGCGCTGTTGCTAGATATTTGGGAAGAATTTTGGGAAACAAATAAATGGCAAATGATTATTACGATATTTTGGGTGTTGATTCTGATGCCAGTAGTGATGAGATAAAAAAGGCTTATAGAAAACTTGCCAGAGAATTACATCCCGATTTAAATCCAGATCCAGTTGCTGCAGAAAAATTTAAAGAAGTTACTGCAGCATATGAAACTTTAAGTGATGATCAAAAAAGAAGAATGTATGATTTGGGTTTTTCTGGCAATGGTCCAAGTGCTGGCGGTTTTGGTTTCGGGGGATTAGGAGATTTTGTTGATGCATTTTTTGGTTCAACTCAACAAAGAGGTCCAAGATCTAGAACTAGACGTGGGCAAGATGCATTAATTCAAATTGAAGTTGAATTAATAGAAGCGTTTACAGGATTAAGTAAAGATTTAACAGTTGAAACTGCAGTTGTGTGTTCGGTTTGTCAAGGTAGTTGTTGCGCACCCGGCACCTCACCAACAGTTTGTTCAATGTGTAGAGGTCGAGGTGATGTACAAGCTGTTCAAAGATCACTTCTTGGACAAGTTGTTTCAAGTAGACCATGTCCACAATGTTCTGGATTTGGAACAGTGTTGCCGAGTCCTTGTGCAGAATGTGCAGGTGAAGGAAGGGTAAGAACGCGTGCAACTTTAAATGCACAAATTCCAGCTGGAGTTGATTCTGGAACCAGAGTTCAACTTGTTGGAAGAGGTGAAGTTGGTCCAGGAGGTGGCGAGGCTGGAGATTTATATTTAGAAATAATCGTTAAACCTCATAAAACTTTTCATAGAGAAGCAGATGATTTACA
>JBJOGR010000022.1:0-42044 GCA_046048135.1 Actinomycetota bacterium | reverse complement strand
ATTGGCAAAATAGTTAATTTATTAAATCTTGATTCAGCAACTATTGGCAAAGTATCTGTGACTACTACTTCTGAAATTCTTGATTGTTGTAATTTTTCTGCAGCTTTGCCTGACAAAATTCCATGAGTTGCTGTGACTATTACATCTTTTGCACCATTATCAAAAAGTGTTTCAGCTGCTTTTGCAATTGTGCCGCCGGTATCAATCATGTCATCAACTAGAACACAAACTCTTCCCTTAACTTCACCCACAACTTCAAACATTTTTACTTCGTTTGGCACATCAGGATCTCTACGTTTATGAATAATCGCTAAAGGTGAGCCCAAAATATCTGTCCAACGTTCAGCAACTCTTACTCGTCCTGAATCTGGTGAAACAACAGTGATGTCATTTCGGTCTACTTTTGATTGAACATGGTTTGCCAAAATCTTGATTGCAAATAAGTGATCAACTGGACCATCAAAGAAACCTTGAATTTGAGCTGTGTGTAAATCAACAGTCATGATGCGATCAGCACCTGCTGTTTTTAGAAGATCTGCCATTAAACGAGCAGAGATAGGTTCTCTTCCTCTATGTTTTTTATCTTGTCTGGCATAACCGTAATAAGGCATGATTACTGAAATTCTTCTAGCACTTGCTCTTCTTAAAGCATCGATTAGTAAAAGTTGTTCCATGATCCATTTGTTAATTGGATAAGTATGGGATTGCAAAACAAATGCATCGCAACCTCGAACAGATTCTTCAAATCGAACAAATACTTCACCATTAGCAAAGTCATATGCGGAAAGTTTTGCTAATTCAGTGCCCAGTTCGCGAGCAACAGCTTGGGCTAATTCAGGATGAGATCGGCCTGCTGCAAGTAGCAAGCGCTTACTGGTGACTGTCTCAACCTCGGCCACTTCAATCTCTTTTCTTTAAAAGATTTTCTCTGTGGTGCTAACTCTAATTATTCCGGTTACTTCTTTTTCTTCTTTGGCGGGGTTTGTTTTTTAGCGTTTTTAGTTTTCTTTTTCGTAGGTTTGGTTACTTTGGCCTTGGATTTGGTTTTTGTTTTCTTAGTCCCTTTTTTCACAGATTTTGAGTATGGAGAATTTGGTCTTTTACGAATTGTCCAGCCTTCAATATTTCGTTGTTTAGTTCTTTCTACCCCAAGAGCACCAGCAGGAACATTTTCAGTAATTACAGAGCCTGCTGCGGTGTATGCACCGTCACCAATTTTTACCGGGGCTACCAGCATGGTGTCTGAACCGATCTTTACATAATTTCCAACAACGGTTTTATGTTTTTCTACTCCGTCATAGTTAACAAATACAGTTGCTGCTCCAATATTTGATTCAATTCCAATAGTTGCATCTCCAACATAAGAAAGGTGTGGAACTTTTGAACCATCTCCTACTGTGGAGTTTTTAATTTCTACATAAGCTCCGGCTTTTACTCCATTTTTTAGTTTTGTTCCAGGTCTTAAATATGTGTAAGGACCTACTTGGCAATCATTTCCAACAAGTGCTTCATCCACAGTTGATTTAATAACACTTGTATTTTGTCCAATCTTTGAATCCAGTATCAAAGAATCCGGTCCAATATGGGATCCCTCCTCCACACTGGTAGTACCAATTAAATGAGTATTAGTGTCAAGAAAAACTCCACTTGATAAAGAAACTGTTAGATCAATGATTACAGATTCTGGATTACGCATGGTTACACCTTGTAACATCCAATGCTCATTAATTTGTTGTTGTTTAATTCTTTGAACTTCTGCTAATTGAGTTTGATCATTAATGCCAAGTGCTTCCACATAGTTTTCGCAAACCACTGCAGTTACTGTTTCATTAAGATTATTAATAGCTTCTACAACATCTGTTAAATAGATTTCTTTTTGAGCATTATTGCTACCAAGTTTTGCAACCGCTTGTTTTAACAAATCTGCATCAAATACATAAACGCCAGTGTTTATTTCAGTTATTTCTAGTTCTTCACTACTTGCATCTTTGTGTTCAACAATTCTTAAGACTTTGTCTTCATCTTTAACGATTCGGCCATAGCCTTCTGGATCTGGAAACTCTGCGGTTAAGACTGCTGCCTTAGATGATTTAGCAGCTTTTACTAATTGATTTAAAGTTTGACTACTTAATAGTGGAGTATCTGAGGCAAGAACTAGAACTAAACCTTTAACACCTTTTAAGCTAGCTAAAGCTGTTTGGACTGCATGTCCTGTGCCCAATTGTTTAGTTTGAACTACAGTTTGAACTTTTGGAAACTCACTATTTATATATTGCTTAACTAATTCTTTTTGATGCCCAATAACAACCAGGCTTTGTTGAGGTTTTAATTCTTTAACTGTGTTTAAAACATGGCCCAAGATTGGTAAACCGCAAACTTCATGAAGCACTTTTGGTGTATTTGACTTCATGCGTGTGCCTTCACCAGCGGCTAACACAATTGCGACATTTAAATTACTCACGTAGTTGATGTTATTAGTTAGTAAAAAAGTGTTGCTCCGGGACAGGGACTCGAACCCCGATTCACGGCTCCAAAGGCCGGTGTCCTGCCAATTAGACGATCCCGGAATAGCTTTTACTTTATTTTCGTGTGCAGAAAAAGCAACGCTCGCACAAGCCTAACCATTAAGGCAGGTAGCGTTGAGTTGTGCCTACCAATTCAACGAGTGAACCTACAAAAGATGAGTTAAAAGCTGCCAAAAAATTACTCAAAGCACAAGAAAAAATGCAGAAAGAAAACGTTAAAGCCAGAGAAAGAATCGCAAAAGCGGCATTAGATGTAGAGCGCGAAGCAGGTCGCGTTCGTATGAGTGGAATTGAAAGACGCGAACAATTAATTAATGTGGCAAGACATTTATTTGCTGAAAAAGGTTATGAAGCTGTTTCAGTTGAAGAAATTGCACAATTTGCCTTAGTTTCAAAACCTGTAATTTATGAACACTTTGGTAGCAAAGAAGGATTGTATGCAGTAATTCTGGATAGAGAAACTAGAGAATTATTAAGAACAGTTATTTCTAACATGGAAAGTGGTCATCCACGAGAAATGTTGGAGCAAGCAGTTTATGCATTCTTTACCTACATAGATGAACATCCAGATGGTTACAGAGTTTTAATTAAAGATGCTCCAGCAGCACATGGCGCTGGTGCTTATTCTGGTTTAGTTAATGACATTGTCAATAAATGTGAACAAGTTTTAGGAAATGCTTTCGATAAATATGGAATACCAAGAAAATCTGCAGGTATTTATGCAAGAACTTTGGTGGGATCTGTTGCCTTAAGTGGCCAATGGTGGCAAGAAGAAAGACATGTCTCAAAAGATGAAATAGTTGCCCAAGTTGTTAACTTTGTGTGGAATGGATTAACTGATTTACAAGCAAAACCAACTTTAAAAATTCAAAAAACTATTTAATTCTTGCCCCAGGTACTGGGCCAAATGCAGTTACTGCTTGTTTACAAGTTCCACTACTTAATAAATCAATTGCAATATCTGAAGCAGCTGTGTCATCAAAACATAAAAAAACACAAGTTGGTCCAGAACCAGAAACTATTCCTTTTAATGCTCCTGCGTCTTCTCCTGCTCTTAATAATCTTCTTAATTCGGGTTTTAAGGAAATTGCTGCAGGTTGTAAATCATTAACTAAATTTTTTGCAACTTCATTTGGATCTCCTGCCGCTAATGCTTTTAATAATTCTAAAGAAATTTCAGGATTATCTATTTCTTTATTCTTTGTTAAGTGATCAAATTCCGCATAAACTTCAGGAGTTGAAAGTCCATCATTACTAGTAGCAATAACCCAATGCAAAGAATTTCTGTGTAGAACTGGTGTGAGTTGTTCTCCTCTGCCATAACCTAAAGCCGTATTTCCGTGAAGTAAAAATGGAACATCAGATCCCACTTTCGCTGCAATTTGATTTAATTCATCAATTGTTAAATGAAATTCCCATAGATGATTAATTCCTAAAATTGTGGCAGCGGCATCAGCGCTACCTCCGGCCATGCCACCTGCAATAGGAATTGATTTGTGAATATGAACTCTTGCGTGAATTGGTTGATTCACATGTTTAGCAATTTCAGTTATTGCCTTGTTAACTAAATTATCTTTATTTGTTGGAACTTTTTCTGAATCTTCTCCGGCAACTGAAATTTCTTCTTGTCCAGGTCTTACTTTGCTAATTGTTACTTCATCATAAATTGACACAGCATGAAATACAGTTGCTAATTCATGAAATCCATCTTCACCAAGTGGGGCAACTTTTAATGAAAGATTAATTTTGGCAGGAACTTTTACGGTGCAATGTCTTGGTGCTAAATCTTGAATTGCAGCTGTCATGATTTTTTAGAGTTGGTTAATAAACCACTTTTTTTCATAACATAAGTCAATCGCACATAGTCATCGACACTTAAAGCTTCCCCACGAAGTTGTGGGTCAATGTTTGCACTTTGAAGTAAATTAGATGCTTTTTCACTTCCCCCACAAACAGAACTTAATGCGGACCGAAGCATTTTTCTTCTTTGTTCAAAGGCTAAATCAATAACTTTAAAAAGTTCATTTTTTATTGACTCATCAATATTTTTTACTCTTTGAATCTCTACTAGATCTGAATCTACATTTGGAATTGGCCAGAATACATTTCTTGAAATTGCAAAAGATTTTTTAACATGGGCATACCATTGTACTTTTACACTCGGAGCACCATATGTTTTAGAACCAGATTTACTTGCTAAACGATCTGCGACTTCTGATTGAACCATAACCAAATAATTAGTAATGCTTGGAAAGTTCTCTAATATATGCAAAATTACGGGAACAGAAACATTGTAAGGAAGATTTGCGACCAAAATATTTGGCGAATCTGTGATATCTGTTTGATTTATTAAAAGTGCATCTTTATTTATCACTTTTAATTTCTCTGCCTTAAATCCTTTATCTTGAGCAGTTTTTGGTAATAATCCGGCTAATCTTTCGTCAATTTCTACTGCAGTTACTTTTGCATCTGTTTGCAATAGGGCCAGGGTTAAAGAACCAAGTCCTGGACCAATTTCTAGAACGTGTGATTTACTGTCTACTTTTGCTACTTTGACAATTTTTTCTACAGTATTTTGATCAATTACGAAGTTTTGTCCAAGCTTTTTTGTGGGTTTTAAATCTAAATTCTTTGCTAATTCTCTTATTTCTGAAGCAGTTAATAACTGATTAGACATCTAGAATTTTCCAAATAGTTTTTCAGCATTATTTCTCGTCGCATTAGTTATTGTTAATAGGTCAACATTCATTTCTTTAGCCATAGTTTGCAAAGTTAGCGGAATCATGAATGATGCATTTGGGTATCCTCTATATGGCATTGGTGTCAAAAACGGAGCATCAGTTTCTACCAATACATTTTCTAAAGGTGTGACTTTTAGTGCATCGCGTAAGTTTTGTGCATTTTTAAATGTACAAGTTCCTGCAAATGATAAATACCAACCTCGTTTTACTAATTCTTTAGCAAACTCTGCATCTGCCGAGTAACAATGGAAAATAACTTGATTTGCTTTTTCTTCATCTAAAATTCTTAACGCATCAAGATGTGCATCTCGATCGTGGACCATTACTGGTTTATTAAATTTATTTGCAATTTGAATATGTTTTCTAAAGGAATATTCTTGAAAATCTCTACCTTCTTGCCCTGTCCTAAAAAAATCAACACCTGTCTCACCAATTGCTTTAACTGCTTCGTCCTTAGCCAAATCTTCAATTTCTGCTATGGCTTCATCTAATGCGCTAGAACTTTTTTCTAATGCAATAAGTGGAGCATCATTTGGATGAAGTGCGACTGTGGCATGAATTTGTGAAAACTCTTTGGCAGTTTTTACCGCCCATTTAGAACTTGGAACATCGACTCCTACTTGAACAATTCCTGTGATTCCAACAGATGCTGCTTTTTCTAAAGCGTCTTCCACACTCAAAAAAATATCTTTATCTTCTATATCTAAATGACAATGCGAATCAATAGTGGTTGATGGCAACTTTTCAGGTAGTGGTGGATATTCTCTTTTTTTTGATTCAGTCACACCAAAATCTTTTCTTGCTCTTAATCCGTTATCTTTATTGTTCATCTTCAGCAAGTCTTGGAAATACTGCTTCACCTTTAGTGACTTTACTTCCTACAGGTAATTTTGCCCAAGTTCCAACTTCTGATATTTTTTGTTCACTAATTTTTCCTATTGATTCATTAGCACCAATAATGTTCCATATTTTTTCTGTAGCTTTAGGCATTACTGGGTGATACAAAACAGATATTGCTCTAAGAGCTTCTGCTACACAGTAAAGAACTGTTGCTAAACGTTCTTTATTTGCTTCATCTTTTGCTAATTTCCATGGTTCTTGTTCTGTCACATAAAGATTTGCTGCATCAACAATCTTTTTGATTGCCAATATTCCTTCAGAAAAATCAAGTTTGCACATTGCCTCATCTGCGTCCAAACTAGATTTCTTAATAATTTCAACGATTATTTGATCTTTTTCATTTAAATTTCCCGGTTGAGGAATTGCAGAATCAAAATATTTTTCCACCATGGCAGCTAATCTGGAAGCCAAATTTCCTAAACCATTTGCTAATTCGGCTGTGTATCTTGCAGTTAAATCTTCCCAAGAAAAAGATCCGTCTTGACCAAATCTAATTGCAGATAAAAAGTAATAACGAAAAGCATCTGAACCTACATAGTCAACAATTTGCGAAGGTGAGATTCCAGTTAATTTAGTTTTACTCATTTTTTCTCCACCAACTAACAACCATCCATGCGCAAATACACATTTAGCTGGCTCTAATCCTGCTGCCATTAACATTGCTGGCCAATAAACGGCATGAAAACGTAAAATATCTTTGCCAACTAGATTTACATCAATTGGCCAAACTTTTTCAAATAGTTTTGCATCATCAGAATTATTCTCTGCTCCAAATCCAGTAGCAGTTGCATAGTTAAGAAGTGCGTCAAACCAAACATAAACAACTTGATTTTTATCCCAAGGTAAATCTATTCCCCAAGAAACTGCAGATCTTGACATTGAAATATCTTCTAAACCTTGTTTTAAAAATGACATAACTTCGTTATATGCAGATTGAGGTTGAATTGCTTGTGGATTCTTAGTGAAATGATCAATTAGTGGTTGTTGAAATTCTTTTAATTTGAAAAACCAGTTTTTCTCTTTTAACATTTCTACTGGTTTTGAATGAATTGGACATAGCTCTTGTCCATTTTCTACTTTCAAATCTCCTGGTAATTTAAACTCTTCGCAACCTACGCAATAAGGTCCTTCATAACTTCCTTCATAAACATAGCCACGATCTTTAACTAATTGCCAAAATTTTTGAACAGCTATTTTATGTTTGTCAGAAGTAGTTCTTATGAAATCATCATTTGCAGCATCTATTGTTTCTAATACTGGAAGCCACGCTTCTTTAACTAATTTGTCTGCCCAATCTTGAGGTTTAAAATTATTTGCTTCTGCAGTTCTTTGAACTTTTGTGCCATGTTCATCTGTTCCAGTCAGAAACCAAACTTTCTCACCACGTTGTCTTCTCCAACGAGTTAAAACATCACCTGCAGTTGTTGTGTAAGCATGGCCAATATGAGGAGCATCATTTACATAGTAAATAGGTGTCGCTAAATAAAAAGTGTCTTTGCCGCTCATGAATCTAATCTTAGAGAAGCATCATAAAGCTTGCTTCTAGACAATCCTCGTTGTGCAGAAATTTGTGCAACTGCGTCTTTAAAACTCATTCCTTTAGAAACTAAGTCTTTAACACTTTTTATTGCATCGTCGTCAACTTCAGGTTTTTTTGAACTATCAATACCTGCAATAACTAAAGTTATTTCACCTAATACTTCAGTTTTTATTGCCCAATCAACCAATTCTTTTATTGTTCCTCTTATTACTTCTTCATAAGTTTTAGAAATTTCTCTAACAACTGCTGCTTTTCTATTTTCTCCAGTGATTTCTAAAATGTCTTCTAAAGTATCTTTGGTTCTACGTGGAGATTCAAATAAAACCATGGTTCTGGATTCTTTGTTTAAATTACTGAGTATTTCAGTTCTTTCTTTACCTTTTCTAGGAATAAATCCTTCAAAAGAAAATCTATCTGTTGGTAATCCCGATAAAACTAAAGCTGAAATAACTGCACTTGGTCCTGGTAATACTGTGATTGAAATATTTTCTTCTATTGCTTTATTGATTAATTTATATCCAGGATCACTTATGGCAGGAGTTCCTGCATCAGAAATCACAACAACAATTTTGCCTTCTTTTATTTTCATTATTAAATCAGGAATTTTTTCTAATTCATTTTCTTCAAATAGTGAAATAACTAAAGCTTTAATTTCAAGATTCAAATCTTGAAAAAGTCGTCTTGCCTTTCTGGTGTCTTCGGCGGCAATAATGTCTGCTTTTGAAAGGGCATCAATTAAACGTTTAGATGCATCCAAAACGTTGCCCAAAGGCGTTGCCGCCAAAATTAATTGCCCGCCACTCATAGGCCTAATCCTTTCAGGTTTAATTTGGTCGTAATCTTTTGAGTCGTGGGACAAAATATGCCAGCACATGCTCGAACAACTAGTGATATTCACAAAACCAATGAACTGGTTGATGTCATGCCCAATAAGTCACTACTTAGTTGGGGTTTGACTTTTTTAGTCACAGCTATTGGTGCTCTTGTTAGATGGCCCAGATTAAGTCAGCCAAATGAAATAGTTTTTGATGAAACTTATTACGTTAAAGATGCTTATGCGATTTTAAAAAATGGTTATGAAAGAACAGCAGTTGAAAATGCTGATCAATTAATTTTGCAAGGTCAAACAGATGTATTTGAGGCTTCAGGATCTTTTGTCGCACATCCTCCAATGGGTAAATGGGTTATTGCAATTGGAGAACAAATTGGTGGTTTAAATTCTTTTGGTTGGCGAATTGGTGTTGCTTTCATGGGAACACTTTTAGTTTTTGTTACAGCACGAGTTGCTATTAGATTAATCCGTTCTATTTGGTTTGGGGCTTTAGCTGGATTTTTAATTGCAATTGATGGATTAGCAATTGTCATGAGCAGAACAGCATTGCTAGATGGAATTATGACAACTTTTTTGCTGATAGGAATTTGGCTAATTCTGATTGATCGAGATTATTCAAGAAATCGAATTAGTAGAAATTTAAATTCTGAATCTAAATATGGAGGAAGATGGACTTGGCATCCATGGAGAATTGGTGCTGGAATTTTCTTCGGTTTAGCAATTGCCACTAAATGGAATGCCCTTTGGTATTTAGCAGTTATTCTGATTCTTTCTTTAATTTGGGACATTACTTTTAGAAAACTAAGAAGAGCTAAAAAACCAATCCTAGGAACAGCACTTTTAGATTCTTGGCTAATAACCATTCAAGTCTTAGTTGTGGCATTTTTTACTTATCTAATTTCTTGGACTGGTTGGATGAGATCTGATGGAGGTTGGGGAAGATCTACTTTAGAAAGTGATTCTGTATTCAATAATTGGGAAAGAATACTAACTGCACTTTATAGATATCACGAACAAATTTGGAATTTCCATATCAATTTAACAACAGATCATAGCTATGAGTCATACGCATTAACTTGGCCAATTCTATATAGACCAACTTCATTTTTTTATAAGGAGAATTTGCCAAATTGTGCAAGTAGTAATTGTGCCCAAGAAGTATTAGCTATTGGAAATCCATTAATTTGGTGGATTTCCATATTTGCGCTTTTGGTATTACTTTTAAATTTCTTAAGATCTAGAAATTGGAGATCAGGAACTATTGTTGCTTTGTTTTTAGCAGGTTGGGCACCTTGGTTAATTTTTCCTGAAAGAACAATGTTTTATTTTTATGCAATTTCATTCTTGCCATTTTTAGTAATTTCGATTTGTTATGTTGCAAATCTTATTTATCAAGGTTTGATAGTCAGAGGTCAATCTTTGAAAACTTTTTATGTAGTAGGAATAAGTCTTTTACTTGCAACTATTATTTTGTCTATTTATTTTTATCCAATTTGGACAGCAATTTCTTTACCGAAAGATGAATGGCTAGCCCGAATGTGGTTTAGTAAGTGGATTTAAGCTCCTTGAGCTTTCTTTAACGCTTCGAAGAATTTAGCACCTTCTGTCACTTCAACCTCAACTTTTTCTTCAACTTTTTCAAATGGTCTTTCATCCATAATCAAATCTCGTTCAGGATCTGTTTTGATAAAAGTTTTAGTTTCAATTGGTTTTTTATAAATAACATAATTTTTTCTTATCACATTTGTAACTATTGGTTTCTTTTCATCACTGAGTTGTTGTGCTGCAATAAATGCCACAGTAAGCCACAATAACAAAATTGCTAAAGGAACAAACGTTACAACTTGTGGGACAAAATTAAAATATGAAGCAATAATTACTCCAATATTAATTATGAATATAAAGTAAGTGACATTTCTTCTTCTTTTAGCTGCTGTTAAAGAAACTGCATCATTAGTTTTTTTACGATCTGGAATTAATTGACTAATTGACTTCATCGCATTATTAAATCTGGCAATTGATTTAGTTTCATTTGACTGTTCACGGTTTTTTGCAAAAGTGGGATATAGGACTATTGCCCAAAGACCCAGCACGATAGCTAGTAGTAAACCTGACCCCATGTTAATAGGTTAGAAGTTTGAACGATTTTTTATTTAGAAAAATTGGGGTGTGTTTAAAAAATAATAATATTTTTACTCGGTTTTTAGTTTTAAAACTAAAGATTCAGTTAATTCATCTTCATGTATTGCATAAATCACATGATCTCGCCAGGCTCCATTTATATGCAAAAAGTTGGGTCTTAAACCCTCTTTTCTTAATCCAAGTTTTTCTGCAACTCTTAATGATTTTGTATTTTCTGGTCTTATTGCAATTTCAATTCGATGTAATTTCAATTGTTGGAAACAGTAATCAATTGCTAATGCAACTGCTAAAGGTGTATAGCCTTTCCCGGCAAACTCTTCTCCTATCCAATAACCAATGTAAGCACTTCTTGTAGATCCATAATTTATATTTCCCACTGTTACTTGACCTGCTAATTTATTGTCTACTTGCATAACAAAAGGAAGACTTCTTTGTTCTTTAGCTTCCTGTTTTAATTTTCTAACTATTTGGACAAAATTTAGTTTTCCTTCATTAAATTCTTCGGGAACTGTTGCTTCCCACTCTTTAAACCAATTCTCGTTTTGGTCTCTAATTTTTTTCCAAGCAAATTTATCGGTGTATTTTAATGGTCTTAGAATTAAATTGTCTTGTTTTAAAATGACTGGCCAAACTGGCGCCATATTTAATTACCTAAAGTTTTAACGAAATCTTTTAACCATTGACTAAATGCTGGTCCAAAATCTTTTCTTTCACTTGCCAATTGCACTACTGATTGTAGGTATGACAATTTATCTCCAGTGTCATATCTTCTACCTTTAAAAATTACTGCATGTAATCCACCACCATCAGATGATTTAACATCTTTGGCTAAAGATTTCATAGCATCAGTTAATTGAATTTCACCATTTTTTCCTGGCTTTGTGTTTTCTAATACATCAAATACTTTTGAATCGAATAAATATCTACCAATAACTGCATAGTTACTTGGCGCATCTTGTTGATTAGGTTTTTCAACTAAATCTAATACTTTTACTACATCTTCTTGATCAGTTTTTTCAATCTTTGCTGAACCATAAAGATGAATTTCAGATGGAGCAACTTCCATCAACAGAACAACTGAACCACCATGTTTTTGTTGCACATCAAACATTTTCTGTAATACATAATCTCTTGGATCTATTAAGTCATCTCCCAATAAAACTGCAAAAGGCTCATCTCCTATGTGTTCTTTAGCCATTAAAACTGCGTGACCTAAACCTTTAGGAACGCCTTGACGCACGAAATGAATTTTGGCAAGTTCTGCTGGATCTTTAACTTTTACTAACAAGTCATTTTTGTTCTGTTTTGTTAATTCATTTTCTAATTCAGGAGAATCATCAAAGTGATCTTCCAAAGCACGTTTGCTTCTACCGGTTATAAATAACACATCATCAAGTCCTGCAGCAACTGCTTCTTCAACTACATATTGAATTGCAGGTTTATCAACAACAGGAAGCATTTCTTTTGGAGTAGCTTTTGTGGCAGGTAAAAACCTAGTTCCATATCCTGCAACTGGAATGACTGCTTTTAAAACTTTTTTCACGCTATTTTCCAAATCCTTCTAGCTACTTACTTTATGAATAAAGATTACGCGTACCGAGTATGCTTCTTGTCCAATGCCTATACAAGAACCCCAAGAGACCAAGCAATCTTTGCGAAAACGTCTACAAGAAACTAGACGAAATACTAAATTAAGTGATTTTGATATTGAGCAACTTACTAAACGTGGACTTTTTGAACTTTCTAAAACTACTGGGGATGTCTGCATCTATATGTCATTGCCGGAAGAGCCTCCAACTAAAGAATTAATAAAAGAAGTTAGAAAACTTGGAAGAAATGTTTGGTTACCAAGAATTAGTGGCGATGATTTGTTATGGATTAAGAATCCAGACAATTTTGTAAAAGGACCTTTTGGCATAGAAGAACCAGTAGGAGATGCAGTTTTAGCTAAAGAGATTAAAAATTTAGGAGCAGTAATTTTGCCTGGACTTGCTGTAGATGTAAATGGCACAAGATTAGGTAAAGGCAAAGGTTTTTACGATCGAGTGTTAGCTCAAATCTCAGAAGATGTAAAAAGGATTGTGTTGTTGTTTGATTTGGAATTTATTTTAGAAATTCCTAAAGAATCTCACGATATGAGTGTGCACACGATTGCAACACCATATAGATCTATTCATTTCACTACACCAGATCCTGACTAAACAGGTACTGAAGTTCCTAAAAATAACCCGATTCCAAAAGCAGCTAGCCCTGCTCCAAAAGTAAATGATGCATAACCAAAAGTTGTAGCCCAATTTCTCTTCTTAGTATTTTCATGCATTTCTAAAGCAAGAGTTGAAAAAGTGGATAAAGATCCGGCAAAACCAATAGTTAATAGTGGTTGAAACCAAGCTTGCCATCCTTCGATAGCAAAGAATGCATCTGCAAAAAGAGCAGTAATTAGTCCTAAAACAAAAGATGCAATTATGTTTGCGGGTAAAGATCCCATAGATATTTTTGAATTCTTGGTAACAAATCTCAAACGATAACGAAGCATTGAACCTAATGCTCCACCAATTGCAACTGCAAATAATGTTGGCACAGTCTCGTTCATCGATTACTTCTTTGTTCAGATTTTTTTAATGTGTAACTTGCTGCTGCATAACAAGCAATAAAAGTAATGAAGACGTAAGTAAATGCATAAATCCAATTTTGAGATTGAAGTTGCCAAGTTGTTTCTAAAATAAAAGTTGAAAAAGTAGTAAAGCCACCTAAAACTCCCACAACCCAAAAATGCCAAACATCTAATGAATGTTTTCGATGTCCTGCAATCCAGCCAATTAATAAACAACCAATGATGTTAATTAATAAGGTCGGCCAGGCAAAGCCTTCTTTACCTAAAGGTAAAAGTGCTAAAGAATCATCTAATCGAATTGAAATCATCCATCGCACAACACTTCCAATCGCACCACCAAGTGCAACTAAAAGATATGGGGGAAAGTGCATATATATAAATAGTAAGTCCAAGATGCTTACAAGATGAGTAATTGGCACAATATGTCTTATGCCTACCTACCAATATGCATGTACAAATTGTGAACATGAATTTGAAGTTGTGCAATCTTTTTCTGATGCAGCTATTTCCAAATGCCCAGAATGTGGTGGTGAAGTCAGAAAGAAATTTGGCGCAGTAGGAGTTGTTTTTAAAGGCTCTGGCTTTTACAGAACAGATTCTAGAGAAAAGAAAAAGACTGAAACAAAGCCGAAAAAAGAAGAGAAGGCTAAAGACTCAACTAAGAAAGAAGCTGCTAAGCCTGAGAAAAAGGCAACTAAAGCAACTACTGAAAAATAGTTATCCACAGATTTATCTCTAAACCACACAAAAATATTTTAATTCCTTTATTTTTAAGTAATGAAAAAATTAGAAATAAATATAAGCAGGAAAGATCTATATACCCTATTTAAGATTTATAGAAAAACTATTGCTTATTGCCTTATAGCAATAGTTATTTATTCATTAGTTGACAAAATTGCAAATAATTTTGCAACACGTGAAGTAATTGTTGCAAGTAGAGATCTTTCCAGTGGCACAGTTCTTACAAATTCTGATCTAACAACTTCACGAATTCCAATATCTGGAATAGCTCCCAATAGTTTAAAAATGCAAGAAATTATAGGAAAAATGCTCACCTCAAATATTTCCAGCAAAGAACAAATAACTTCAAGTCGACTAATTTCAAGTAATAAAAATGATAAAAATCAAAGAATTGTTGGTATTCGAATAAATGATTCTGAAATTGCTTCAATTTTAAAACCCGGTGCAATAGTTGATGTAGTAAAACTTAATAATTCACAAGGAATATTTGGTGGACTTATTGCCCAAAAAGTAATGGTAGTTGCCCTGGCTGAGAAAAAATCGTCGTTTGGTTCAAATGCAGGATTAGTAGTCTTAGTTAGCACCTCAACAAATGATGCGATGAACCTTGCAATTAATTCAGGAGAAAAACTAACTGTTTTGTTGCACTAACTTAATTTTGTTTTTACAAATCAATTAGGCTAGAAATTACTTCGCCCTCGTAGCTCAACGGATAGAGCGACTGCGTCCTAAGCAATAGGTTGGGGGTTCAATTCCCTCCGAGGGCACATACACACTATTTAAATGACGCACTTTTTATTAAAAAAGACTAAAGTTAATCGCATGTTTGATTTAGCAATGATTGATCCTTGGCAACAATTAACAGTAATTATTAATACAATTCTTGCTGCAGTTCTTGGTTCAATTATTGGTTATGAAAGAGATCGTGCAGGAAAATCAGCTGGTCCAAGAACAATGGCATTAGTAGCATCTGCTGCTGCAATTGTTGTTTCAATGGGAGAAATAGTTGGCATCAATGCTCAATTTGGTGATCCAACAAGATCAATGCACGCAATTATGACTGGTATTGGATTTCTGGGAGCAGGTTTAATTTTTTCTAATCAAGCAAAAGGAATTAAAGGTGTAACAACTGCTGCAACAGTTTTTGCAACTGCAGCGATGGGTTGTGGTGTGGGATTAGGTTTTCAATTAGCAGCTGCTGCTATGACACTTGTGGTTATTGCAATTTTAAGATCAACTCAAGTATTGGAAAGAACACTTCATTCTGGAAGTGATGATTAAGAGTTGTAATTAACTCTTCCGTAAGAAACTCTTTTTGCATAAATATTTGTTTTAGCAAGTCTTAATCCAGGGCGTCTTGCATGCCAAATCTTTCCTTTACCAGCATAAATTGCTACGTGGTAAACAGTTCCTTTTTTATTGTGGAAGAAAACTAAATCTCCAACTTTTAATTCGTCTCTACTTATCTTTGGAGTTTCTCTTCTCATATCTCTTGAAGTTCTGCCAAAAGTTACTCCCACTGGTTTCATAGCCCATAACACAAAACCTGAACAATCAAATCCATTTGTTGTTGTGCCACCACGTCTATAACGAGTTCCTTTAACACTTGCTGCGCGATCTAAAACTATGGCAACTTTCTTAGCTCTTTCTGCATCTAAACCTTCACCAATTAATTGATCAGGATTAACTTTTGTTACGGTTTCTTCTTCTACAACTCCTTCTTCTTTAACTGGAGCGTTGCTTTCTTCCCTATTCACAGCTTCAAAAATTGCTTGCCAACCTTTAGGTCCTAAGACTGTGCCGTCATCAATATCGCCTTGTACTTCATAAAATTCTGCAATTGCAGCAGTTGTTGCAGGGCCGTATTTTCCATTTGCAACAGGAATTGGATAACCAAGTTTTATTAAAGCTTTTTGAACTTTTTTAACAAAATCATTTTCAACACCACGCGTTAATTTTTCAATGCCTGGATAATTTGGAATTTCATCGGCAAAAGATGGCATTGGATAGCCAGTTGAGATTAATAGTGTGGCCAAAGTTGAGACCAATAGTTTCTTCAACACCTTTCTAAAATAACACAGCAATTTTCTGTTCCTACAGCAATTTTTTCTATTTGTGGGAAGAATTTATTCAACATTTGTGCTTAAAGTGACATATGTCTCCTCATGATGTTGAAAATGTATTTCAATATGTGCTCAATTGAAATAGCATGAAATTTGTGAAAATAGATAAATCACAAATAAGTCATGCACTATATATATGCATAATTCCTATGGTCTCTTCTCTTTACATAGGTGAATTACTAACATTTTTATTTCTATTTTCTCTAGCCTTTGCATTTTTTAAAAAACCTAAAAAGATTTCACAAATTTGGCTTACTTCAGTCTTTTTGCTTTGGATTGTTTATGGTTTAGCAGGTCTTATTGGCCTAATTCCTTTAGCTGGAGAAGAAGGAAGTGATGAAACTATTTGGTCATTTGGATTTGAATCATTTATCTTCATGTTTTTCCTAGTACTGATTCCTAGCTTTATAGGTAGTTTTATTGGCAAGAAATTTGGACCATTAACTAAATAAAAGTAGTCAAGATTTCATTTGGCAACTAATCTGTACTCATGCCAAGTGTTATGTGGTTTAGAAGAGATCTTCGCCTAAACGATCATCCTGCATTAAATGCAGCAATAGACAGTGCTTTTGAAGATGGCGATAAAAACGTAGTAGCACTTTTTAATATTGATCCTAAAGTTTTTGATGATGCAGGAAATCCTTTAAAGGCATATCAAGATGCATCTTTAAAATCCCTTGATGAATCTTTAAATAACAATTTACTTATAAGACATGGAGATCCAAAGAAAGTAATTCTAGAAGTTGCAATAGCTGCAAAAGCTAAAACTGTTCATATCTCAGAAGATTTTGAACCATATGGTCGAAAAAGAGATATTGAAGTTGAAAAAGAATTAGCAAAAAATGGCATAAAACTAATTAGAACAGGTTCACCTTATGCAGTTGCTCCATTTAGAGTCACGAAAGATGATGGAACTCCTTATCGAGTTTTTACTCCTTTTTATAAATCTTGGGTTAGTCATGGGTGGAGAAAACCTGCGCCGAAATTTAAAAAAGAACCAAATTGGATAAAGCCATTAAAAAACGAAGGAAGACCCAAAGTAACAAGTGAAATAGAAATACCTAAAGCAGGTGAAAAAAATGCTTTGGATTTATTAACTAAATTTTTAAAATCAGGGATTAATGGTTATGACCAGAATAGAAATAGACCTGATTTAGAAGGAACTTCTAAATTAAGTATTCCTCTAAGATTTGGCGAAATTCATCCCCGCACAATCTTGATGGAATTAAATGATTCCAAAGATCATGACACTTTTAGAAAAGAAATATGTTGGCGAGAATTTTATGCAGAAGTTTTAGCGACCGCTCCAGAAAGTGAAACTAAATCTTTAGATCAAAAATGGGAATTGATGGGTTGGGATTTAGAAAAAGATTACAAACAAAAACTTAAAATTTGGCAAGAAGGAAAAACTGGTTTCCCATTAGTTGATGCTGGCATGCGTCAATTAAAAGAATCAGGTTGGATGCACAATCGCGTAAGAATGGTAGTTGCTTCATTTTTAGTTAAAGATTTACATCTTCATTGGCGCCATGGAGCTGATTGGTTTATGAAACATTTACTTGATGGAGATATCGCGAGCAACTCTCATGGTTGGCAATGGACTGCAGGTTGTGGAACTGATGCATCTCCTTATTACCGAATATTTAATCCCATGATGCAAGCTGAAAAGTTTGATCCAAACGCTGATTATGTTCGTAAATGGATTCCTGAATTAAGGCATTTAAAAGGAATAGAAGCGCATACTCCTTGGGATCAAGTTGATGGATATAAACACGGTTATCCAAAAAGAATGGTTGATCATCAAATAGAACGTGATGAAACTTTAAGAAGATATAAAGCAAGTAAAGGTGAAAAAGTTATTAAGGAGAAATTCTCTCGATAATCCAATTAGTTGCACTTTTTGTGTAACGAATTCGATCATGCAATCTAGAAGGTCTTCCCTGCCAAAATTCCATACTAGTAACACTTACTAAATACCCTCCCCAATGTTTTGGCATTGGAACTTCATTTGGATATTTATCCATAAAATCTTTTACTTTATCTTCTAAAAATTGTCTTGAACTTATTACTTCTGATTGATTACTAACCCAAGCACTAATTTGGGAACCATAAGGTCTTGTTTTAAAGTAACTTTGCGAATCTGATTCACGAATTTCACTTGCTTTACCTTTAATAATTACTTGCCTGTGTAAATCTATCCAGGAAAATAAAAGAGTACATAAAGGATTTTCTTTTAAATCTTTTGCTTTATCTGAATTTTTATTAGTAAAGAAGATAAATCCGTTTTCGTCAAAAGACTTTAATAAAACGTTTCTTAATCCAGGTTGACCTTCTTTATTACTCGTTGCTAAAACCATTGCATTTGGCTCTGAGATTTTTTTTGAAATTGCATCATTCATCCAAGATTGAAATTGAATTATGGGGTTGTTAGATATGTCACTTTCATTTAAATCTCCTTGCTCATAAGAGATTCTTAAAGATTCAAACCATTCATTCGAAGTTGACATAACCCGATTCCACCATGTGGAATTGATTAAGCAAAGATAGACTCACAAGATTTCTTCAATCAGAAAGGCAAACCATGCCAGATTTTGTTCCAGGTCTGGAAGGAATAGTTGCCTTTGAAACCACAATTGCAGAACCAGATCGCGAAGGTGGAGCACTTAGATATCGCGGTGTAGATATTGAAGATTTAGTTGGCAGAGTTAGTTTTGGTCCTGTTTGGGGACTTTTAGTTGACGATAATTTTTCTCCAGGTTTACCAATTCCAGAACCTCATCAAATTCCTGTTAAAACAGGTGACACCAGAGTTGATATTCAAAGTGCAGTAGCTCAACTTGGAGCTCGTTGGAAATTAAAACCAATTTTAGATATTGATCATGTTCAAGTAAGAGAAGATTTATCTCGGGTAACATCAACAGCTTTAATGTATGTTGCGCAATCTGCAAGAGGAGATCAAACACCAGTTTCTGAAGATCACATTGCCAAATCTTCAACATCAGTTGAAAGATTTATGAAGAGATGGCGTGGAGAACCAGATCCAAAACATATAAAAGCAGTTGATGCTTATTTTGTTTCTGCAGCAGAACATGGCATGAATGCTTCAACATTTACTGCAAGAGTTATAGCTTCAACAGGAGCAGATGTTGCAGCTTCAATATCTGGAGCAATCGGTGCAATGAGTGGACCATTACATGGTGGTGCTCCAAGTCGTGTTTTGCACATGATTGAAGAAATTGAAAAAGGTGTTGATCCAGAAACTTATGTAAAACGTTTACTTGATTCCAAAGAAAGATTAATGGGATTTGGTCACAGAGTTTATAGAGCACAAGATCCAAGAGCAAAGGTTCTAAGAAGAACTGCAAAAGAATTAGGTGCTCCTCGTTATGAAATCGCAGAAGCTTTAGAAAAAGCAGCTTTGAAAGAATTACATGAAAGACATCCTGAAAGAGTTTTAGAAACTAACGTTGAATTTTGGGCTGCAATAGTTTTAGATTATGCCCAAGTTCCAGCAAATTTATTTACTTCTATGTTTACCTGTGCTCGTCTTGCTGGATGGTCTGCTCATATTTTGGAACAAAAAAATACTGGAAAATTAGTTAGACCTTCTGCAACTTATATTGGCAAAGGTCCAAGAAGTGCAGATTCTGTTGCAGGATTTTCAGACAAAATAAAACCTTCTTACTAAATATGTCAGAAATTCCAAATATTGTAATTCCTGAAAATTTAAAACCAAAAGATTTAAGATTTGGTTCAGGTCCTAGCAAAATTCGTGCCACTCAATTAGCAGCTCTTGTTGCATCAAACCCAGGTTATTTAGGCACAAGTCATAGACAAAAAACTGTTAAAGATGTTGTGAAGTCTTTAAGAGTAGGACTACACAGTTTATTTAAATTACCTGATGGATACGAAGTAATTTTAGGAAATGGTGGAACCACTGCCTTTTGGGATGCGGCAATATTTTGTTTAATTAAAGAAAGTGGTCAATTTTTATCATTTGGTGAATTTAGTAATAAATTTGCTCAAGGTGCTAAGAGTGCCCCATTTTTAAAAAATATTGAAATTATTAAATCTGAACCAGGTGATGCACCTGATTACAATCCAAATCCAAAATTTGATGTTTATGCCACAGCACATAATGAAACCAGCACTGGAGTAATGAAAGAAGTTAAAAGACCAACAAAAGATGGTTTGCATTTAATTGATGCCACCTCTGCAGCAGGTGGAGCAATGGTTGATCCAAAAGAATTTGATGCCTATTACTTTGGCCCACAAAAATCTTTTGGTTCAGATGGTGGATTATTTGTGGCCCTTTTAAGTCCTCAAGCAATTTCAAGAATTGAAGAAATAAAGAAAACAAGTAGGTGGCAACCACCATTTTTAGATTTAACAATTACTTTAGAAAATTCAAGATTAAATCAAACTTATAACACTCCAGCATTAGCAACTATTCATATGTTTGAAAATCAAGTTGCTTGGTTTAATGAAAATGGTGGACTTACTTGGTCAAGCAATAAATCTAAAACTTCTAGTGATTTTCTATATTCATGGGCTGAATCAAGAGATTTTGCTAAACCTTTTGTGGAAAAGAAAGAATTACGTTCAAGTGTTGTGGCAACTATAGATTTCATTGACTCAATTGATGCCTTACAAATATCTGCGATACTTCGAGCAAATGGAATAGTTGACACAGATTCATATAGAAAAATTGGTAAAAATCAAATAAGAGTTGGAGTGTTTCCATCAGTTGAATTAAGTGATGTTGAAGCTTTAACAAATTGCATTGATTACATAGTTGAAAAACTTTAATAATTAAAATATACCAAATTAGGTATTGATTATTTTATAAAAACCATTAAGGTACGCCCGTGATATACCTTGATGCAGAAATCCAGCAACGGCGTAAAGCATTTGGTAAATCAATGAAAAAGGTGCGAATCCAAGCAAAATTAAGTCAAGAAAGATTAGCCGAAATTGCTGGTTTAGATAGAAAAACTATTTCACGAATTGAAAACGGCCACCTCTCGCCTTCTTTAGATAATTTATGGGCAATTGCAGATGCACTTGAAATGCAGGCTTATGAATTACTACTTCCCATGGCCAGAAAAGATTTTAAATAAAGGTTTGAATTAAAGCAGCTATTACTAAACCAAATAGCACTAATAATGTGATGATTCTTCTAGTTTTTGTGTTCATATGATTCAGGTTAAATAATACGTGAATTATCTCTTTGACATAATTAGTGTTAATTATGAGCACAAATCTTTCAAGTCAAGAAAAACAAGAAGTATTTGGATCATTTGATCCAGACAAATATGAAGACGAAACTAAAGAAAAATATGGTCAAACCTCTGCATATAAACAATCCCAAGAAAAGACCAAAAACTATACAAAAGAAGATTGGGCCAACATGGCCTTGGAATCAGATTTCATAGTTCAAAAATTTAAAAACTTGATGGAAAAAGGAATAGATCCAGAAAGTAGTGAAGCAAAAGAAACAGCAGAAGCTCATCGCCAATACATAACTAAATGGTTTTATAACTGTGATTACGAAATACATTCAGGATTAGCTTTGATGTATATAAGTGATGAAAGATTTAAAGAAAACTATGAAAAACATGCTCAAGGACTTGCCCAATTTATTCATGATGCAATAACTGCGAATTCGTTAGACAATATGTAGATGAGTGAATATCAAATAACTAGTTGGAAGAATATCCCTTCTTTAGTAACAGTTAGAGAAGGCGACAAAGTAGTTAAAACTCAACTATCACAAAGATTTCAAGAAGCAATTGATGAAGCCGCTATGCGCTTAAATGAAACAGATGCTGATAGTTATATGAATGGCTGGAATAGATCTGAATGGATAAAAGCTGAAGGTGAACCGGCTATAATTGCAGAACAGGTTGTTGCTGGTATTGAGAAAGATTTCTCCGAGGAAAACCTCGCGGCATTACTTGATGAATTAGGAAAAAACTAAAACTAATTTTATTAAGAGTGGAGAAATCAACATGGCAAATATTTACGATTTATTAGATCAAGGAAAAACTTTAATTAGTGATGGTGCTATGGGCACCATGTTGCAAGAAGCAGGTTTAACCGATGGTGGAGCACCTGAATTATGGAATGTAGAACATCCTGAAAAAGTTGCAGAAATTCTAGATGAATATGCAAAAAATGGAGCAAATCTTTTAACTACAAATACTTTTGGTGGCACAAAACCAAGGTTGCAAATGCATCAATTAGAAGATCGTGTTTTTGAATTAAACAAAGCAGCAGCAGAACTTGCAAAGAAAGTTGCCAGTAAATATCCAGATTGTTTTGTTATGGGAGATATTGGTCCAAGTGGTGAACTCATGGAACCTATGGGCACATTAACAATTGATCAAGCAAAAGAAATATTTGCAGAACAAATTAAAGGTTTAGTTGCAGGTGGTGTGGATGCAATATTGATTGAAACCATGAGTGATTTGGCAGAAGTTGAAGCAGCAGTAAAAGCTGCACAAGAAGTTGCTCCCGGATTACCAATTATTGTCACATTTTCATTTGATACAAATTTAAGAACCATGATGGGTGTAAAACCTGAAATGGCAGTCAAACAAATTTCAGCATTAGGAGTTCGTCTAATTGGAGCAAATTGTGGACGTGGCACTGATGAAATGAAAATAATTGCTCAAGAATTAGCAAGTGCCAGACAACCAGGAACTTATTTAATTACTCAATCAAATGCAGGTTTACCAAAACTTGTGGGAGATGAATTTATTTATGATGGAACACCTGAAGAAATGGCCAAGTACGCAAAAGAAATGAAAGAAATTGGTATTAATGTAATTGGTTCATGTTGTGGTTCCACTCCTAAGCACACTAAAGCAATTAGTGAAGCAGTTAAATAATTTATTAAATGGATAATGAAGAGTATTTAGTAAATAGACCTGATTTAGGGGATCGTTCAGAAGTTCAAGCTGGTGAATTTTATCCAGTTGTTGGAGTTGGACCTCATCCAAAACCATGGCCAATTGGCGAACAATACGATCCTCAATATTTAGAAAATGGGGATAAAAGAAATGTGCTTGATAAATACAGATACTGGTCTGTGGAAGCAATTGTTAAAGATTTAGATAAATCAAGACATCCCTTACATATTGCTATTGAAAATTGGCAACATGATTTAAATATTGGTTCTGTTGTAAGAACTGCAAATGCTTTCAATGTCGCCGGTGTTCACATAATCGGTAAGCGTGATTGGAATAAAAGAGGTGCGATGGTGACAGATAAATATTTACACCTTTTCCACCACGCCACTCCTAAAGAATTTAGTGATTGGGCTAAAGAAAATAATGTTCCAGTTATTGGTATCGACAATGTAGAAAATTGCGAACCTTTAGAAACAGCAAAATTACCTAGACCTTGCGCATTTTTATTCGGACAAGAAGGCCCAGGATTATCTGATGACGCTATTTCAATATGTGAAAAAATTTATGAAATTAAACAATATGGATCAACAAGATCAATGAATGCCTCAGCAGCTGGTGCTATAGCAATGTTTGCTTGGGGATTGCAACATATAAAAGTTATTTAAATTGACTTTTTAATATTTGAGCTTTATTTAAATGGATAATAGGATAAAAGTTTGTTGAAAATCGTCCTGGAGGCAAGACTCTAATAATTTTGTTGCCATTTTTATTAAGAGATGTTTTTTTAAGCAAAGGAGTAAAGTCATCATCAGCACTTATAAAATAAATTTTACTATTGTTGAAAACTTGATTTGTTTCAATTAATTTTAAGCCAATATTTATATCCGTATGCTTTTCTTGATAATAGAAAATTGTTTTTTTGCATTTGTGACAAACTAACTTTCTTTTCCGGAAGATTCCTGGGTGTAGTGTTACTTTTCTAAGTCTGCTATTGAGATTAAAAAACTTGCGTTGCTGAATAGCTAATGAATTATTTCCTTTATAATTTGTTCCAAAAAGTTCAATTGTATTAACATATTCTGCTTCTTTAATTATTTGTTTACAAAGTTTTTCAAGATTAATAGCATTATCTTGTAATTCTAAAGTATTACAAATTGAATGAAATAGGTTTAATCCATCTACAATGAATATTGCTTTTTTCTTACCCATTGTTTCTATCAATTCTCCGTGTTAGAATATACAAATACCTGCTTAGGTCTCAGTACCTTTGCATAACGACCCCGAAAGGGGTCGTTCCTTTATATAAACAAATTTTTTGATCTCATATATTTAAATACATTTTAAATGTGGATAACTTCAGATGTGGAAAAGTCTTTTAGGGCATATGATTTAGAAAAGTTATGACAACTAAACGTATTATTTTTCCTGATCAACTTGGAAATCATTTCATTAATGATCATGATGGCGAAATCATAATTTTAATCAGCAAAGAAGACATGTGGGCTCGAAAAATGCATCGAGCAAAAGCTCAATGGTGGTTAAGTGCCATTTGGCATAAAAAAGAAGAATTAGGAAAACGATGCCAAGTAGTAGAGGTTAATTCTGTAAAGGAATTTGTAAATAAATTTAAAGATAAAGCCTCAGTCATTGCTCCTACCAGTTATCGAGCAAGAAAAGCATTTTTAAACAAAGATAACTTTACAAAACTTCCTTCAAGAGGTTTTGTTTTAAGTGAGAAAGATTTTGCAAATTGGATCAATACCAGAAAAGATAAAAAACTTAAGTTAGAAGATTTCTATCGATTTCAAAGAGTGTTTCACTCTGTTTTAGTTGATGGAAAGGAAAACCCAATAGGTGGAGCATGGAATTTTGATCATGAAAATAGATTGCCCCCGCCAAAAAATGTAAAAGTCCTTGATTTAGAAAAACCTTATTATCCCAAAGAAGATGAAATTGATGATTTTGCTAGAAAAGAAATAAAAAGATTAGAAAAAGAAGGCTTCGAATTTATTGGAACTGATAAACAAAGAGTCTTTGCAGCTACTGAAAAAGAAGCGAAAAAATTACTAGCAAATTTTTTTGAAACTCGCTTAAAACAATTTGGACCCTATGAAGATGCCTCATTAATTGATGACTGGCATATGTCTCATTCCCTGTTATCAGCACCATTAAATATTGGACTTCTTGATCCATTGCAAGTAGTAAAAGATGCAGAAAAAGAATTAAAAAACAAAACACCAATTGCAAGTGTGGAAGGTTTTATTCGCCAAATTCTAGGTTGGCGTGATTACATTTGGCATCTTTATTGGTATTTCGGTGAAGAATATTCTGAAAACAATAACTTTTTAAAAGCGAATAAGAATTTACCTGATTGGCTAGAAGATTTAGATAATTCCAAAATTAAAGCAAATTGTTTAAATCATGTTGTGGGTGATTTAAATGAAAGAGCTTGGGTGCATCACATTCAAAGACTTATGATTTTAGGAAGTTGGTGCATGCAACAAGGAATCAATCCTCAACAATTAGTTGATTGGTTTGATCGAGCCTTTATTGATGGTCATCCTTGGGTAATGGCAGCAAATGTAATTGGTATGAGTCAATATGCCGATGGCGGAAAAATGTCTACTAAGCCTTATACAAGTGGTGGAAGTTATATAAACAAAATGAGTAATTTTTGTTCAAGTTGTGTGTATAAACCAGATGTTCGGGTTGGAAAAGAAGCTTGTCCATTTACCGCAGGTTATTGGAAATTTATTCATCAACACCAAGAAAAATTTAAGAAAAATATTAGAATGAGCCAAAGTGTAAATGGTTTAAAAAGATTAAAAGATCTAGATCAACTTTTGAGTGAAAAATCAAATACTAATTAATTAGTTCTTTTTTTCTCATATCTTTTAATATATTTTCACAATATTCATCTGTAATTCTTTGACCGTATGAATCAAATAAAATAGTTTTGTCTAAATCAATATCTTTACCAAAAATAGTTTTTCTGACCATTAATATCTTCGAAAGTGAGTTGGCATAACGTGAATTATTAATATTTTCCCAGATAAAACGACTCCAACTATTTCTTATATGAAAAAATAATTCAAAAGTTAAATTAAAAAGAATGTTATTCATTTATATAACCTAAATTAATTCAGTTAAAAAGTAAATTAAATGTCCACTAAAAGTATTAATTAATTAATAATTTAGCAATAGCTTCATATAAAGGAATACCGAATATCAAATTAAATGGAAATGTAATTCCTATGGAACAAGTAAGAGCCAAACCAAATTTGGCTTTTGGTAAAGCTATAGAAACAGCAGCTGGGGCTGCTATATAAGAAGCAGAAGCAGCAAGTACTGCTAAAAGTGTGGTGCCACCTAAACTCATCCCTGATAAATAGCCACCTACTACTCCAATAGTTCCTGCTAAAACTGGAAAGAAAATGGAAAACAAAATTAATTTAAATCCTGCTTTTTTAACTTCATTTATTTGTATTCCTGCCATATATCCAAGTTGAAGTAAAAATAGAACCAATATTCCATTTAAAAGATCAACAAAAACTGGAGAAACTCTATTGAATCCATCTTCTGAAGTGATAAATCCTGCAACTAGACCACCCACTAAAAGTAAAACAGTTTTTCCTAAAAGTATCTCTTGAAAAGTCTTACCCCATGAAACATTTGATTTATATTTTTTACTAGCTAAATAAATTCCCACAACTAAGCCTGGAACTTCCATAATTGTTAAAAGAGTTGTGGAATAGCCTTCAAAAAATATTTTGTTATTTTCTAAATACAAGACTGCTGCAGAAAAAGTAACCAATGAAGTTGATCCATAGTGCGCTGCCATGGATCCTCGTTGAATATCCGTTAAGTTCTTTATAAATTTAAGGAAATAAAAAGCTAGGAATGGAATAATACTTCCAATAATTAAAGTAGTAATACTTGGTTTTATAATTTCTGAAAAAGATACATCTTTTAAAGCATGGCCACCTTTTAAACCAATACCTAAAAGTAAATAGATAGAAATTAGTTGATAAATTGATTCTGGAATTCTTAAATCACTTTTAAATCTTGCCCCTAAAAATCCTAAAATGAAAACTAGAACTGCAACTGATGTTAAATTTGATAAGGCAAGGGATGTATTCATAAGTTATTTAATTAAATCACTTATTTTATTGTTTCTTATGCATCTACTGGTTCAAGTTTTCCAGTTTTTACGTTATAGATTGCCCCACTTACTATTACTTCCTTAGGCAATAAAGGATAAGTTCTAATTCTTAAGACATCTGTGATTAATGCTTTTTTCTGATCAATCACTGTTCTAAATTCTAAAGATCGAGTGTCTACTCCATGTTCTTCTTTAATCTGCTTATGAATTTCTGCTTCTGCCCCACTTGCCATACGACAATCTGTATGAGGCATGATCAAAATTCGATTAACGCCTAAAAGATATGTTGCTAAAACTAAAGTTCTGATCACATCTTCTGTGACACGAGCACCTGCGTTTCTTAAAATTTTTGCATCTCCTGCTTTCATGCCCACTACAGAAAGCGGAGAAATTCTTGAGTCCATACAAGTAACTATGGCAATACCTTTTTTAGCAACCCCTGTTAAATCTTCATATTTGAAACTATTAACAAATTCTTCATTATTTTCTAATACATCTTGAAATTTCTCTGAATTAAATTTTTGAATATCACTTGAATTACTTAATGGCATGAAAAATAGATTATCAAGTACCTTGCAATTTTATGATTGGTTGTCTTCAATTAGACCCTGATAGTCATTAAAAGACATAACTACAGCAATATTTTTACCATTTCTTTTAAGCAAAATTGGCTTTTGAGGTAGTCCTTGTTCAATATTAAGAAGTGCTTGTTTTAAATCTATTTCTTCAAAATTGTCCATAAGGTCTAATCATTTTCAATCTAATTAGTTGAAATGTCAAAGTTTTGTAATCCTTTTGGTTAGAGTTACACACAGAATCTAAAAGGAGATTGTTAACTTGAATCAAATATTTTCTGATATTCAAAAGGCAGTTTTAAGAGGATTACAAAATTACACAACTTTTACAGGTCGAGCATCAAGAGCTGAATTCTGGTATTTTTTGTTGTTTTTCTATGTAGCAAATTTTCTAGGAAATTTAATTTCTGATGTTTTAGGAACTATAGTTTCACTTGCTCTTCTTCTTCCATATATTGCAGTAGGAGTTAGAAGAATGCATGATCGAAATAAATCAGGCTGGTATTTAATTGTTCCTTTGATAAATATTTATCTTTTGGCAACTGTGGGTGATTCTGGTCCAAATAGATTTGGTCCAAAGCCTGTAAAACTTTAAAATTATTAGCCCTATAGAAAACTATGTTAATTGTTAATCTTTAGGGCTAAACTATTTACATATGGTTTTTAATCTAAGTCATAAAACTTCCCTTATTACTGGAGCAGGCTCTAGTAATGGAATTGGTTTTGCCTCAGCAAAATTTTTACAATCCATGGGTTCAAAAGTTTTTATCACAGGAAAAAGTGAACGCATAAAAGAAAGAGCAAAAGAATTAAATTGTCCATTTTTTATTGCAGATTTAACTAATGAAGAAGAAGTTAAAAACTTAATAAATGAAGTAAAAAAGGAATTTGGAACACTAGATGTGCTTGTAAATAATGCTGGAATGACTTCAGTTATAGATTCTCCAGGTGCTGAATCTGGAAATATAGAAAACACTAGCCTTGATAAATTTATTTCTTCAGTTGAAAGAAATTTAGTTTCAGCATTCTTAGTGACAAAAGAATCACTTGATTTGTTAAAGAAATCAAAAAGCCCAAGAGTAATAATGATTACATCAATTACTGGTCCAGTTATGGCTATGAAAAATGAAGTAAGTTATGCATCTAGTAAAGCTGGTTTAGCTGGCTTAACCAGATCTTTAGCTCTAGATTTTGCAAAAGACAATATTTTGGTAAATGCTATTGCTCCAGGATGGATTCAAACAGAATCTCAAACTGAAAATGAAAAACAAGCTGGTTTAAATACACCATTAAAAAGATCTGCCAAACCAGAAGAAATAGCTTCCCTTGTTGGCTATTTAGCAAGTGATGAAGCAGGTTATTTAACAGGTCAAGTTATTGCTGTTGATGGCGGAAACTCAATTCAAGAAGAACGATAGTTTTACTCTTTTAACATCTTTAACAAATATTTGGGTTGTTTACCTATTGTTAACCAAGAGTTCTTAAGGATTAAACCGTTTAGTCAAACCAAGGTAATCCGTTTCCTAAATGATAAGAACGTGGTCGAGACACAAGAAATTACTAATAAATCTCACCCTGAACCTATAAGACTAGGCAGGGAAAAAAGTCGTACCCCTTCGGATAAAGCTTTCTCAGGAACCATAGTCATTGCCGCTTTATCGTCCCTAGCGATTTTAGTGGCAATACTAATTTATTTAGCATCTTCTTCTTGGCCAGTGTTACAAAAAGAAGGACTTGATTTCATAACTGGAAGCACTTGGGTAAATAGTTCAGCAAATCCTGAAGAACAAACATTTCAAATTTGGCCCATGCTTTATGGAACTTTTTTAAATTCAATATTGGCATTAATTATTGCAGTTCCAGTATCAATATTGTTAGCAATATTTATTGTCTTTATTGCGCCAGATCGATTATCTAGAACTCTCACAGTCTTAGTTGATATTTTAGCTGCAATTCCATCAGGAATTATTGGTTTGTGGGGCTTTTTAGTTTTTACTCCGGTTGCTGAAGGTTGGTCAAAACTACTAAATCAATATTTCTTTTTAATTCCATTTTTTAGAAATGATCAAGATCAATTTGCCAGATCTCCATTTATTGCCGGTTGGGTTTTAGCGATCATGATCACTCCAATTATTACTGTTGTTGCAAGAGAAGTTCTATCCCAAACTCCACAAGAGCTATTAGATGCAGCTCGTGGTTTAGGTGGATCTTTATGGGGCGCTGTGAAATTTGTTGCTCTTCCACATGCTCGAGGTGGAATTGTTGGTGGAGTAATGCTTGGTTTAGGAAGAGCATTAGGTGAAACAATTGCAATTTATTTCGTACTTAATTTGATTTTTGAAAAAGTAAATTATTTCCAAATATTAAATCCACAAGGTGGAGCAATTGCATCGATGATTGTTGCTAAATTCGGTGAAGCAACACCTGATGAAATTAGAGCGTTACTTGGCGCTGGACTTATTTTGTTCTTAATGACATTAGTTGTGAATTTGATTGCTAACTGGATCGTGGCAAGAAGTGTGAGAGAGAAAATAGCATGACTTCACAAGTTTTAGATACTTCAACAATGAAACCTCAATACCCTTGGAAAAAATCTAAACCAACTGTAGTTATTGCAAATTCTTTAATAGTTGTTATACCTATGAGTGTTTATGCCTTTTTCTTCTTCTTTACAGATCTTCCAGGAGCTTTAATATTTATTGCAATCTTTTTACCAATTCAAATTGCAATGGCAGTGATCATGACAATTGTTGCTTTAGGCAAAAGAAGAGTTGGAGATGCCGTTTTATCTGTACTTTCTGTGACTGCATTTTCTTTAGTTTTAGCACTACTTGGATCTGTTTTGTTATCAGTTGCAGCAAGAGGTTTACCTGCAATGAGATTTTCGTTTTTAACACAAAACAATATTTATATTTCTCCAACAACTGAACTTACCTACGGTGGAGTGGGACACGCACTTCTAGGCACATTAACTGTGGTTGCAATTGGAACTGTACTAGCAGTACCACTTGGAATTGCAAGTGCAATTTATATAACTGACATGAAAGGTCGTTTAGCAGGATTTGTTCGCTTCATTGTGCAAGCAATGAGCGGAGTGCCATCAATAGTTGCAGGCTTATTTATTTTGGCAGCATTTATTTTGACTGACTTAGTTGGATTCTCTGCTCTTACTGGTGGACTTGCTTATGCAATCTTGATGCTTCCAACAGTTGCTAGAACTAGTGAAGAAGTTTTAAAACTTGTACCAAAAGAATTAAGAGATGCAGCGACAGCGCTTGGCTCAAGTAGAGCAAGAGTAATCATGAGAATTGTTTTGCCAACTGCAAAAGCTGGAATTATTACAGCAGTAATTCTTGGTGTAGCAAGAGTTGTAGGTGAAACTGCTCCACTTCTCTTAACTACTTCAAATACCAATGGCACAAACTTAAATCCATTTAAAGATCCTGTTTCTACAATCCCTGTTTATATTTTTCAATTCTTAGGTTCAGGTTATGAATCAAGTATTCAAAGAGCTTGGGGAGCAGCATTTGTTCTCATGCTTGTAGTGGGAATTTTGTTTGGTTTAGCAAGAGTTTTATCACCAAAAGGAAAGGCCAGATAAATGACAGCGTTACACGACATCAATCCAACGAAAGGTATGAAAATGAATGCAATGGTAGTTGAGGATCATCAAAGATTAAAGTTGGTTGATTCCATAGCTCATCTTGAGACGCAAGGTCTTTATGTTTGGTTTGGTAACCGAATGATTCTTGCAGACATCAATTTAGCTTTCCCAGAAAATTCTGTAACAGCATTGATTGGTCCATCCGGTTGTGGAAAGTCAACATTTATCAGAGTTTTAAATCGCATGCACGAATTTATTCCAGGAGCTGCTTTAGCTGGAAAAGTTTTCTATGAAGGAAGAGATATTTACGACAAAGATGTAGATCCTGTAGATATCAGAACTCAAGTTGGAATGGTGTTTCAAAAACCAAATCCTTTCCCAACAATGAGCATTAAAGATAATGTTTTGTCAGGATTGCGTCTGGCACAAATTCCATTTACAAACCCTGATGAAATCGTGGAATCTTGCTTAATGAAGGCAAGTTTGTGGAACGAAACCAAAGATCGTTTAAATGCTTCTGCACAATCTTTATCAGGTGGACAACAACAAAGATTATGTATAGCAAGAGCTTTAGCTGTTAATCCAAAAGTTCTTTTAATGGATGAACCATGCTCAGCACTTGATCCAGGCTCAACAAGACATATTGAAGAAACAATTCGAGAAATTAGTAAAGATATGACTGTGGTAATTGTTACTCACAATATGCAACAAGCTTTGAGAGTTTCGGATTACACAGCATTTTTCTTAGCTTTAGATGGAAATCCTGGTCAAATTGTTGAAGCAGGTTTAACGCAACAAGTATTTAAAAATGCAAAAGATTCTAGAACTCACGATTATGTGAATGGCTTGTTTGGTTAATAAGAAACAAATGAGACATGCGTTCACCAAAAATTAACTTAAATGTCAGGAAAAAGATTGGTAATTGTCAATCTGTTGTTAACAAGGCGTACTTACATTGTTAAGTGTCAGGCTTAAGTGAGAAAAACTCTCACTTATTAATAAGGGAGAAAAGAAAATATGTCGCGTACCAAACGTGCACTTTTAAGCATCGCAGTTGCACTCGGGGTAGTTGCAACAGGTGCAGTATCAGCAAATGCTGAAAGCATTACAGGTGGTGGAGCTTCCTTCGCAGGAACTTTTCAAGCCGCATGTATTGCTTCATACAGTGATCACACAGTTGCTTATGTATCAAGTTCTTCAGGAACTGGCCGTAATCAATTCGCGGTAGGAAATTTTGACTTTGCAGGATCAGATGCAGCTTATGGAAGCAAGGAATACACAGGTCGTCCTGGTGGATTTAACTTTGCACCAATGGTTGCTGCTCCAATAGTTGTTGCTTACAACGTTAAAGGTTTAACAAGCCTAAAACTTGATGATCCAACACTAGGTGGAATATTCGCAGGAACTATCACCAAATGGAACGATCCAGCAATTGCAAAACTAAATAAAGGTGCAAAATTGCCAAACGCAAATATCACCGTTATTTATCGTTCTTCAAACTCAGGTACAACAGATAACTTTTCAGGTTACTTAGTTAACAGAAAAGTTGCTCCTTGGAAGAAAAACGGTGTATTTACTTCCGCCAACGGTAAAGGTGCACCTGCAGGATCTCTTGGGTTTGTATCAAACCAACAATTAACAACCGCTTTAAAGTCAACTGCTAACTCAATTGGTTATGCAGATCTTGCTGACTTAAGAGCTCAAGGTGTGAAATCTTTTGCAAGCTTGAAGAATCCAGCTGGAGAATATGTTCTACCAACTACAGCTTCTGCTGCAAAATTTGTTTCAAAACAAAACGACGTTCAACCTTCAGGATTAGTTGGACTTGATTGGAGTTCAAAAGTTAAAGGTGCATACAACTTAGTTGCTATTACCTACCTAATTGGACCAAATCAACAAACTGATTCAAAATCAAGAGCAGTTGAAGATTATGCGAAATACCTAATCAACACCTGTGCACCAAAACAAGCTGGAAAACTTGGTTATATCCCCCTTCAAGGAAAAGTCCTTGCACTAGCCAAGTCACAAATAGAAAAATTCTCTAACTAGATCTCGACCATTTAGTTATGGGAAATTTTTCCCGAGTAGAGGTTTGATGTCTTACCTCTACTCGGGAAAATCATTTATAGGAGATGATAGGTACATGATCAAAAAATCTGTTCTAGTTTCTTTAGTAAGTTTGGCGTTTATTTCTACTGCTTGTACCCCACCTATTCCACCTGATGTTTTAGCAAGTTATGCCGAACAAGAAGTGCAATGTGCCAATGGAGAAGTAGTTGTTAAAGGATCTGAAAATACAACTAACATTTTACAAGCTGGAATTGATCTTTACTTAGTTTCTTGCCCAGAAGCTCTAGTAACAATAGATAATCAATCAAGTGAGCCAAATATTGTTTTGACAGATAATTCTGCGGCTGAACCTGAAATGTGCAATGCATTTGAGTTTAAGACTTCATTAATGAATCAATTTTCTACCGTAGTTTATTACGGTGAAGGTTTAGATGGAATTGTGCTAAGTCCCAAAGCAGTTGCAGGCTTAATAAATGGAGAAATAACTAACTGGAATGATCCACTTATCGCTGAATCTAACCCAGAATTTGAATTACCAAATATCCCTGTGACATTTGTGGAAGTTGAAAAACTGCACACAAGTGATCAAGCATTTCTTGACTGGATTTCAACGATAACCGGAAGTCCTATTGAAATTAAACCAAACAAAATAGTGCCGGATTTTCAAACTCTGTTACAAGATTTTGGCACTTTAAATGGAGTTATTTCAGTTCTACCTAGCAATGTCATTTATGACAATGCCTTGACATATGCAAACTTAAAGATTAACGATTTGGACTTCCTATTTGATTCTTCTTCATTTGCCTCTGCATCTTCCCAAGTATTTATAAAAGAAGAAGATGGAAATGTCTTAGGATCTCTAGATCCTGAAGTACAACCTGCAACAGATATCGGAACATCAGAAACCTCAAATTCTTGGCATGGAATTTCATATTTTGAATTTGGACTATGCAAAGATGATGAAAATAATTCTGCAAGAACTTTCATGCGGTTCTTATCTAGATTAGATGCCCAAGGTCAATTAGAAACCTATGGATATTTTCCTTTAACAGAACCTCTTCGAGTCAAAGTTGCTGGAAAAATCGGAGAGAAATTACCAACTCCAAGTTTTAATCCAGAAGATTTAGCACAAAATTAAAATTCAGGTGCTTGCATGAGATTTATTCGAATTACTTTGCTATTAAATCGATAAATCACCCAAGCTTCACCTGGTTCTAATGCTTCTTTAAATTTCTTGGCCCATTTTTTACCGACCAATTTTTTGAAATATTTACTCAAAAATGGATTGTGACCACAGATTAAGACTGGTTTATTTTGACTAAATTGATGTAACACATAATCAATTGCTTTGTGTTTATTTTTATGAAAAACATATTCACTTAATTCAGTTGCCACAATTGGTGTTATCTCTAATTTTTGGGCTAAATTCTCAACCGTTTTTAAGCACCTTAAAGCATCTGAAGTGTGAATTTCTTTTAAACCAAAATATTGATATAAATCAACTATTTTTTCTGCTTGTTTTTGCCCTATTTCACTTAGTGGTCTATCAGTGTCATCTCCGATGAAATCATGTCTTTTTATTGCTTTGGCATGTCTTAATAAAATTATTGGAATATTTTGATCTTTCCCAGTTGCGATGTAGCGAAAGAAATCACTTAATAAGTTCATAGCATTTTCTCTTTTCTGATATTTAGTAGCTCTTGTTGATAATCATTCAAAGGTTTTCCTTCAGAATTTAAATAAGATCTTTGCCATTTACCACCTTCAAGTAAATGCCAAGATGAAGTATCTTCATCAAATGCCAAGTTAAGGATTCTATTTAAATATTTTCTGTGTTTTTTATCTTTTATAGATACTAAACTTTCAACTCTTCTATTTAGATTTCTATTCATTAAATCTGCACTACCAATGAAATATTCATCATTTTCTTCATTTTTAAAATGATAAATTCTGGAATGCTCTAAGAATCTTCCTAAAATTGATCTAACTTTTAAATTTTCTTTTTCTTCTACTTGGCTCAAATCAATACCACAAATTCCTCTGACTAAAACTTCTACTTTTACTCCAGCATTCGCAGCTAGATATAGATTTTCAATTATTTCTTCATCAATCAATGAATTAAGTTTGAATCTAATGCCACTTACTTTTCCGTTTCGATGATTTGCAATTTCTCGATCAATTCTTTCAAGTAAACCTTTTCTTAAAGATTGTGGTGCTACTAAAAGTCTTTTATAGGTTGCATCAGGAGCAAAACCAGATAACTGATTAAAAAGTTTTGTTACATCTTCTGCTAGTTCTTGATCAGCACTTAAGATTCCTAAATCTTCATAAATTCTTGCGGTTTTGGGATTGTAATTGCCTGTTCCTACATGGCAATAACGAATGATATTTGAATCTTCTTCTCTGACTACTAAAGATAATTTTGCATGCGTTTTGAATCCCATAAGTCCATAAACGACATGGACCCCTGCGTCTTCCAATTTTCTAGCCCATCGAACATTTGCTAACTCATCAAAGCGAGCTCTTAACTCCACCACTGCCACGACTTGTTTTCCAAGTTCAGCAGCTTCAATCAAGGCATGAACAATTGGAGAATCACCTGAAGTTCTATACAGAGTTTGTTTAATAGCAAGAACTTTTGGATCTCTTGCTGCTTTTTGTAAAAACGAGACCACAGAAGAAGAAAAGGTGTCATAAGGATGATGCAGTCCTAGTTCTTTTTCTTTCAAGACTTGGAAAATATCGTGTTTTCCATCTTGCGAATCCTTAAATGGTTTAGGAATAAAACTTTTATAAGGCGGATATTTCAACTCTGGAATCTTTAAATCAGCTATTTGATAAAGAGAAGTTAGATCAAGTGGTTCTTTATATTTGATTACCTCATCTTCTGGAATTTCTAATTCATAGGCAAGTGTTTTTAGTAGTTCTGGTTCAATTTCTTCATCTACTTCTAAACGAACGGGTGGTCCAAATCTTCTTTTATGTAGTTCTTGCTCTAGTGATTCAAGTAAATCTTGCGTATCATCATCAAGATCTAAATCTTGATTTCTTGTTAATCTGAATGTGTAATAATTTTTTATTTTTACCCCAGGAAAAAGTTCAGATAAATGTTCAACAATTAATTTTTCTAAGGCAATAAATCGAACATTTTGTTCAGGAGATGTTGAAATAAATCTTGGAATATTTGGTGGAATTTTGATTCTGGCAAAAAACTTCTCTTTCTTTTTATGCCCTTTCAAGTTGACTGCCAAATTTAAAGAAAGTCCTGAAATGTATGGAAAAGGATGCGTTGGGTCAACCGCTAAGGGAGTCAAAATTGGAAAAATCTTTGAGTGAAAAATATCTGTTAGGTATTCTTTTTCAAAATCTGATAACTCATTCCAATTGACAAATTCAATCCCGTTTTTTTGTAATTCTGGCAAAAGTTCATTGTGAAATAATTCTGATTGTCTTTTAACTAACTCTCTACTTCTCATAGAGATTTCTTTCATTAATTCTTTGGGTTTTAATTGTGAAGGGTTATGAAATTCTGTATTTGTTTCAAGTGCGGTTCTTAAGTTCGCAACTCTGACCATAAAGAATTCATCTAAATTAGAAGAAAAAATTGCTAAAAATCTGATTCGTTCCAATAAGAGAGTATTTGGATCTTCTGCAAGTTCAAGTACTCTCTTATTGAAATCCAGCCAGCTGAGTTCCCGGTCAATAAACCGAGCCTTAGTCGTCAGTAGCATCTGGAAAGTATGACTTAAAGGGGTAAACAAAAAGTAAACGATTTATCCACAATTATTGATATTCAAGATTAATTCTTTTTAACAAAATTGATTTCCCCACAAATTGTCTAAAATTAACCCTCGGGCTTGATTTAGTTAACCAATTGTTCACTTTGCATTTTTAGTCTGAAGTCGTTAAAAGTTAAGAATCGAATAAGGACTTTGGGCAAAGTGAGCAAAGCCTAAGAGTCTAGAAAAGGGTGTGAAGGTGACCACTTCATACGCTATGGATATGGCGGAGTTAGAGAATTCTGGTTTAAGAAATCTCATAAATTTACTTCCAGGCATCGTTATTTTATTAAATGAAAATAGGGACGTTGTTTATTTCTCAGCTGATGCAGCTATTCATGGTTTAGTTAGAGATAGAGAAATCACCTTAAAAGAATTAAATAAATATGTTAAATCTTTGAAACCAAGTTTTATTAAATCAAACACTTTAGTAAATCACTACAATAAAGGAAATAAAATAACTCAACAATTAGATATTGATGCAATCCAAATAGAGCAGGGATTTATTTTATTACTCATCACAGATCAAACTTTTGCCTTAAGAATTGAACAAACTAGACGAGATTTTATTGCAAATATTTCCCATGAATTAAAAACTCCAGTCAGTGCCCTGGAATTACTTAGTGAGGCAATCAGAGAATCAGATGATGATATTTCTTCCATAAAAAAATTTGCTGAAAAAATTCCAAAAGAAACAAAACGATTAGCAAATCTCATCAGAGATATCATCGATTTATCAAGAATTCAATCAGATAATCCTTTGGAAGAACCAGAAATAGTTTCCGTTTCAAATTTAATTTCATCTGCCCTTGATGCTGTTGAAAGTATTGCAAATAAACATAGTGTTGAAATTAAGGTTAATAATGGAATAAAAGCTACCGTTATGGGTAATGAAAAACAATTAACAACTGCTTTAAAGAATTTATTGGTAAATGCGATTTATCACACAGGTGATGACAATTTAGTTGTCGTTACAGCTACAGAAAGTGAATACTTTGTTGACATCGATGTTAAAGACTCTGGAGAAGGAATAAGTCTAGAAGATCAATTGAGAATCTTTGAACGTTTTTATCGCGTTGATTCTGCAAGATCAAGAAATGAAGGTGGATCTGGAATAGGATTATCTTTAGTAAAACATATTTGCAATAACCATGGTGGTCGAGCAATGGTTGAGTCAAAATTAGGAAATGGTGCGACCTTCACAATGCAATTGCCAATAAATCAAACTTTAAGTGAGATTTAAATGACCAAGATTTTACTTATTGAAGATGAGTCATCTATCAGAGAATCTGTTGCCTTTTTATTAGAAAAAGAAGGCTTTGAAGTAATTCAAGAAGAAGATGGCAATGAAGGATTTAAATATTTTGAAGCTAATTCTGCTGATTTAATCTTGCTAGATCTAATGCTTCCAGGAATGGATGGACTTGAAATATGTAAACAAGTTAGAAAAATTAGTAATGTGCCATTAATAATGCTTACCGCAAAAGACACAGAATTAGATAAAGTTTTAGGTTTAGAACTTGGTGCAGATGACTATATAACTAAACCATTTTCAGGAAGAGAATTGATTGCTCGAGTTAAAGCAATACTAAGACGTGTAAATGAACCTTTGCCAGATTCCTCCCCCACTGATTCTGGCGAAGTAAAAATTGATCCAGTACAACATAAAGTTGTAGTACGTGGAAACGAAGTAAGACTACCTCTAAAGGAATTTGATTTACTTCTTTATTTATCCCAAAACCCAGGAAGAGTTTTAACGAGAAGTCAACTAATTGATCGAGTTTGGGGCAGTGACTACTTTGGTGACACTAAAACTTTAGATGTGCATATAAAAAGAATTAGAGCAAAAATTGAAAAGAATCCTAATAACCCAGAAATTATCCAGACTATTAGAGGCTTAGGTTACAAGTTTCAGGTAACAAGCAAATGAAAACAGTTCTTTTTGTTTGTGTGCATAATGCAGGAAGATCTCAAATAGCTGCTGGATTTATGGAAAGTTTAGGTAAAGACAAAGTAAAAGTTTTCTCAGCAGGTTCTATGCCAAAAGATCAAATAAATCCGGTAGCAGTTGAAGTGATGAAAGAAGTAGGCATTGATATTTCTAATAATCAACCAAAAGTTTTAACCACAGAAACTGTTAAAGAATCAGATGTTGTAATCACCATGGGCTGTGGGGATGCTTGCCCAATATTTCCTGGTAAAAGATATGAAGATTGGCAATTAGAAGATCCTGCCGGAAAAGATCTAGAAACTGTTAGAAGAATAAGAGATGAAATTAAAATAAGAGTTGAAAATCTATTGAAAGAAATTATTTAAGTTTATAAAGAGTTAAAAAGATTTTCTTTTTCTTGCATCCAATTATTCATTTGACCGCTATTCATGATTTCCATCATTTTATTCATAGCTTCAATATGTGGTTGGTCATTTTGGGCAAACATTTCTTTGCCATGGGATTGGCTTTGTTGAGCTATTTCTGTGAAAGTTTCTCCAAAAAGCTCTAATTCGCAAGCTCCACCAAGTTGGCTACAAGTCATTGATTTCATTTGTTTAAATTCTATCCAAAGACGAATCTGTAAGGAGATTTAGTTGCGTAAAAGTCTTTGGTGGGTTTGGACTATTTCTAATGTGGTGCTTTTGGGGCTTTTACTTTTTTCTTTAATGTCAGATGTTTGGGAGGCATTCCTAATTCTGTTTTTGTTGAATCTTTTCTGCCAATGGCTATCCTTCAAAAGGCTTTATAAGAAGTAAATTCTCCACAAAGTTTTTAAAAGACCCTTCGTCTAGACCTAATTAACTTCATTGATTAATTTTTTCTTTGAATTAATTTCACTTCACAATATTTTTGGGCAGATTTAGATAATTTTTCATCAGTGGTATAAAGAGGAATTTGTAAAGTCTCAGCTAAACAAACATAAGCTGCATCGTAAGTAGAAATATTTCCAAGTTTTTCTGGAATTGAATTAATCAAAGTTCTACTTGAAATAATATTTTTAGGAATCAAAGTTAAATCTTCAATAGAATCTTGATATAAAGAATTTGAAATTATTTCATTCCTGCGCAATCTTGATAAACAATAAATTGCTTCATTGATTATCAAATCCGGTGCATAAATAACACTACTTTTAAATTCATTACGATCCAAGGTTGAAGTCATATTGCCAATTAGAAAATCAACCAAGACTGAAGCATCAGCTACTATTTTCAACTAGGGCCTTATACTTCTTTCATCTTTGATTATTTCAGAGATTTGTGCTGGGTCTATTGAAATTCCTTGACGATTAAGTATTTGTTCTAAACGTTCTTCAGTTTCTGAATTTTGAACTAAATCTTCCAGAGCTTTGATTGTTAATTGTTGGACTGAAAGCCCCTTTTTGTTTGCAATCTTTTTGATTTTTTCATGCAGTTTTGGGGAAACATTTCTGGTTAATAAATCACTCATGCTATCATTATGTTATCATTTGACGTGTTTGTCAAATAGTTTTCGTCTCTTTTTTCTCAGGCACTTTTAAGGATTATTGGGGTCTTTTTAAAGGATCGCCCCCTTTACTTATAACTGTAAGTTCTTTCAATTAATGCTTTTTGAATAAAGAAGCAGGAAAAGGAAAACTGATGTTGAGTAAGAAAAGACTTACTTCAGCAGTATTGGCATCTGTTTTGATTTCAGGATTTGGTGCATCAGCCTCCCTAGCTGATACAACTTCTGCTGAAGCAAAAGCTGCTTATAGAACTGCAATTACTGCTTATAAAGCAGAGATTGCAACTTATAAATCAAGTAGAGAAAGCATCAAAGCTACTTTTGCAAGTGCTAAAGCAGCTGCTGTTTCTACTAAGAATGCAGCACTAGCAAGTGCTACAACTGATGAACAAAGATTGGCAGCAAAAACAGCATTTAAAGAAGCAATGGCATCTGCCAAAGCAACTAGAGATGCAGCATTAGCAGCCCTTGGTTCAAAACCAGTTAAACCAGCAAGACCTAGTTAATTAAATTATTTATTTAACCCAAAGTAATTAACTTTGGGTTAAATAAATTTTTTTATAAAACTTACAAAATCTGTCTTAATTCAACTTTTCTATTACAACTTAAAGATGCTTCTAAAGCTAAGGTTTGTGCTTCTAATTGATCTTTTGCTTCTATGATCCAAAAGCCAATATAGAATTCTTCTCTATCCAAGATTGATTCATTTTTAACAATGTTTCTATTTTCTCTATTATCGATAACTATTGAGGAATCAGGATTAGCTAGTCCTGCAGCATAAATAAAGTGATTATTTGCTTTTAATTTTTTATTAAATTCAGTGATATCTTGCATTTCTTTTTCGGTGGCTAAATCATATTTATCAAAGATGACTTGGAGTAAGAATTTCAAATTTATTCCTTTTTTCTAGTATTTTACTTCAATAATCAAACAAATATTCCTGAAGATCAAATATCACCATTTGGGTTTGTTCTAGTGAACCAAATTTTTCTATGACCATTCTTCTTATCTCTAAATATTCTTCTGCTTTTAATTCCAAGTTAAAAAGATGGGTTTTAGTGAGTTTTTTACTAAAGCCAACTTTTGCGCCTTTTGAAAAATAGTTAAAGTCATAAAGGTATTCTTTTCTAATTTGATTTATTAGTTTGGTTAAGGATTTTAGATAAATATTTCCTAAGGAAATGTTTCTAGTTAATCTTTCTAGATCTGGATTTTTTGACTGTTTATAACTTTGCTTTAGTTTTATCTTTATTTTTTCTAGCCTTTCCAGGTGATAGTCAAGATCAAAGGAAAGCCATCTGTTATCT
>JBJOGR010000021.1:0-13251 GCA_046048135.1 Actinomycetota bacterium | reverse complement strand
ATGATTTTTTGCTGCTGTTTGAAGAGCGTGAGGGGAGCCGTTTAGCAGATCTGAACTTAGCAAGTTCTCACCCCAGAATGAATTGTTTATCTTATTCAACTTTAACTCTAGTTTTAGCAAGGTTTAACTCAAATGGGACTGGGTCAATTTTCCTCACAGATATTCGGTTTTTGGGTCCAAATTTGTCAAATTGTTACCAAATCCTGGGTTTTCAACTAGGGGTTTAGGCAGATATTGTTTTGTTTAGAGTTTTAGACCTTTTTCGCAATAAAGGAGAGTGCCTGAGTGGCCGAGAAAAAAGTTGTAAAAAATTACATAAATGGAAAACTTCAAGATTCTGTCTCTGGACAATTTACCGATTTAATAAATCCAACTACTGGTGAAGTTTTTGCCATGGCTGCACTTTCAAATGAAAAAGATATTGATCTTGCTTATCAAGCAGCAGCAAAAGCATTTGAAAGTTGGAAAAATACAACTCCAAGTGAAAGATCAATGGCACTTTGGAAAATTGCTGATGTTTTAGAAAAAAATATTGAAGAAATAGTAAAACTTGAATCAGAAAATACCGGCAAGCCAATTTCTATAACAATGGCAGAAGAAGTTGGACCAATGCTTGATCAAATTAGATACTTTGCAACTGCTGCAAGAAATTTAGAAGGAAAATCAGCAGGTGAATACATGAAGGGTCACACTTCAATGATTCGCCGCGAACCAATTGGTGTTATTGGACAAGTAACACCTTGGAACTATCCAATGATGATGGCGGTTTGGAAATATGCACCAGCAATTGCAGCTGGAAACACCACTGTTTTAAAACCAAGTGATACAACTCCAGTTACAGCAGTGCGTATGGCTGAATTAATAACTGAAGCTGGAATTCTTCCACCAGGAGTCTTAAATGTTGTCACAGGTGATCGAGACACTGGTAAAGCAATGATTGAACATAAAATTCCACAAATGGTTGCGATTACAGGATCTGTAAGAGCAGGTATGCAAGTTGCTCAAGCTGCATCTGCAGATTTAAAACGAGTTCATTTAGAACTTGGCGGTAAAGCACCCGTTGTTGTTTTTGATGACGCTGATATTCAAGCAGCAGCAGAATGGATTGCCATTGCTGGTTATTTCAACGCAGGTCAAGATTGCACTGCAGCTACAAGAGTTATTGCGCATCAAAAAGTTTATGCAGATTTTGTTGCGGCTCTAGCCGAGCAAGCAAAGAAAACTCAAACTAGCTTTGGCAAAGGTCCAGAACATCCTGATTCATTTGTTCCACCTGTAAACAATGCAAATCAATTAGATCGTGTCACAGGATTTTTGAGTAGAACTCCAAGTCATGCCAAAGTAATGGCAGGAGGAAACAGACAAGGTGACAAAGGTTATTTTGTTGAACCAACAGTTGTTTCAGATTTAAAACAAGATGATGAAATGATTCAAAATGAAATTTTTGGACCAGTTATTACTGTTCAAAAATTTGCTGATGAGCAAGAAGCATTAAAAATGGCAAATGGTGTTCCATATGGATTGGCATCAAGTGTTTGGACAAAAGATGTAGCAAGGTCAATGAGAATGGCAAAAGGACTTGATTTTGGTGCTGTGTGGGTTAATACCCATATTCCTATGGTTTCTGAAATGCCTCATGGAGGTTTCAAACACTCGGGATATGGAAAAGATCTTTCCATGTATGGTTTTGAAGATTACACAAGAATCAAGCACGTAATGTTCAAAATAGACAACTAATTCTGACAAGATAAAAAGCAACACGAAAGGAAAACGCAAGTGAGTAAACAAGAAAAAGGAAATGATTTGCCGAAAGAAGTAAAGAACTTACTAAATAGAAGAAGAGTTCTACAGGCAGGTGCCATCGGAGGAGCTGCTGCATTTGCTGCCGCATGCGGTGCAGGTTCAAATTCATCGTCTTCAACCGAAACGGGATCTGAATCAAGTGATTCTGGTAGTTCTTCAAACAAAGTCGTTTGGTCAAACTGGCCTTTATACATGCCAGTTGATGAAGATACAAAAGAATTCACAGAAATTAAAGCTTTCACCGAACAAACAGGAATTGAAGTTGAGTACATTGAAGATTACAACGACAATAACGAATTTTATGCAAAACAAAAACCTTTATTGGATAAAGGGGAGCCAACAGGTAGAGACATCGTTACTCCTACTGACTGGATGGCAAATATTTGGATTCAAAATGGTTTTGCTTTAGAACTTGATAAGGCAAACATCCCAAATATTTCTAATCTGAATGCTGCATATCAAAACCCTGCATGGGATCCAGGTAGAAAATTTTCACTTCCTTGGCAATCAGGTTTTGCAGGATTTGGTTGGAATAAAGCAAAACTAAAAGATGCCCTTGGCACAGACAAATTAACTTCAATGGATCAATTCTTTGATCCAAAATTAAAAGGTCAAGTGGTGGTGCTTAGTGAATTAAGAGACACAATTCCTTTGGTTTTGGCTTGGCAAGGAAACGATCCAACAAACTTTGGTGATGCAGAATTTCAAAAAGCAATAGATTATTTGCAAACCAAAGTTGATGATGGTCATATTCAAGCTTTCACAGGAAATGAATATGCAACTGCACTAGAAAATGGTGACGTAATTGCAGTCATTGGTTGGTCAGGAGATCTTGGACAACTTGGTGAAGATTATGGATTTGATTTACCAGAATCAGGTGGCTCAATATTTGTGGACAACATGATCATTCCGGCAGGTGCAGAGAACAAAGCAGGAGCTGAGAAATTGATGAACTATTTCTTTGATCCAGTTGTGGCCGCAAGAGTTGCTGCATACGTTCAATACATCTCACCTGTAGATGGTGCTGCTGAAGAATTAATGAAGACAGATCCAGCTTTAGCTGAAAATCCATTAATTTTCCCACCAGCAGATTTATTGAAACGCGCTTATTCTGCTATGCCATTTAACTCCGAACAATCTGCCAAATATAACGAAATTTGGGCAAAACTGATCGGTAACTAAATCGCGTGGTAAATAGTCGACCTAAAGTAGAAGATTTACATTTAGTTAATCTCACCAAATCATTTGGTGATTTTAAAGCAGTCGATAATTTAACGCTTACAATTCCGGCGGGCTCATTCTTTGCATTACTGGGTCCGTCGGGTTGTGGCAAAACTACAACATTAAGAATGGTTGCCGGTTTAGAAGAACCAACTTCAGGTCAAATAAAACTAGGCAATGATGACATAACAGCTTTACCCCCTTATAAAAGATGGGTAAACACAGTTTTTCAAAGTTATGCTTTATTTCCACATTTAACAATTTATGAAAATGTTGCATTTGGTTTAAGAAGACAAAAAGCTTCAAATATTGATGAGCAAGTAAAAAGAATGCTTGAACTTGTGGAATTAACAAATTTGGCCCAACGAAAACCTCAACAGTTATCAGGTGGTCAACAGCAAAGAGTTGCGGTTGCAAGAGCATTAATAAATGAACCAGATGTTTTATTACTAGATGAACCATTAGGTGCTTTGGATTTAAAACTTAGAAGACAAATGCAACTTGAATTAAAAAGAATTCAAACTGAAGTCGGTATCACATTCGTACACGTAACACATGATCAAGAAGAAGCCATGACTATGGCTGACACAGTTGCAGTAATGAACGAAGGACGAATTGAACAAATGGGCTCACCAGTTCAAATTTATGAACACCCAAGAACTGCATTTGTCGCTAACTTTTTAGGCCAATCAAATCTTTTTGAAGGAACAGTTGCAGGTGTTGAAAAAGATGAGATTGCAGTAAAACTTCCTGATGCAACAATTTATGTACCAATTTCTGCCACAGAAATTAGAAGTGGACGAATCGTAGTTGGTGTTAGACCTGAAAAAGTAAAAATTGTTGACCAAGGAAAAACTGGATTACCAAAAAATCAAATTAATGGTTCTATTAAAAATACCGCTTTTGTCGGTGTATCAACTCAATATGAAGTTGATACAAATTGGGGATTAGAAATTTCTGCATTTGAGCAAAATGTTGATCCATCCGATTTAGGAAGACCGGGTCAGGCAGTAACAATTGCTTGGGAGCCAAGACACTCTTTTGTGCTTGATCCAGATGAAGATTTAACTGCAGGCTTAGATCCAACTTGGACTGAATAGATGTCTGAAGTTCAAAATTTAGGAATAATTCAATCTCTAAAAAATAGAAAATCTAGAACTCCATATTTATTGTTAATTCCAGGTATTGGCTGGTTATTTTTCTTTTTTCTATTTCCACTTTCTACTCTTCTGGCAACTTCTTTACAAAAACCAGCAGGTGCAAGTCCTGACGACGGATTTTTACCTGCATTTAAAGTTTCTAATTATTCTCTTGCTTTGGTTGAATATTATCCACAATTTATAAGAGCATTTACTTATTCTGCAATTGCAACAGTTGTTTGTTTGCTTCTTGCTTATCCAATTGCTTACTACATGGCATTTAGAGCAAGAAAATATCGAAATTTAATGTTGGTTTTAATTGTTGCACCATTTTTTGCATCTTTTCTCTTAAGAACAAATGCTTGGAAAACAATACTTTCAGGTGATGGTTTTGTTGTAACTTTTTTGAATTCTTTTAATTTGTTACCTCAAGGAAGAATATTGAATACCTCAATTGCAGTAATCGCAGGATTAGTTTATAACTTTTTACCGTTTATGATTTTGCCGCTTTATACTTCTTTAGAAAAAATTGATTCTCGTTTAATAGAAGCAGCAGGCGATCTTTATTCACCACCTTCTCAAAGTTTTTGGAAAGTAGTTTGGCCACTTTCATTACCCGGGGTAGTAAGTGGAACTTTACTTACTTTTATTCCAGCATCAGGTGATTATATAAATGCTGAATTATTGGGAAGTATTAATAATAAAATGATTGGAAATGTGATTCAGTCACAATTCATTGATTTAAGAGATTATCCAACGGCTTCTGCTTTGTCGTTTACTTTCATGGCCATAATTTTAGTGATGATTTATTTATACATCCGAAAAGCTGGAACTGAGAAATTAGTCTAATGAATACTGTTATAAAACTAATCAGAGAAAGAACTCTTCAAGTTTTTTCTATTTTGATTCTTGTTTATTTAATGCTTCCACTTGCTGTGATTATTTTACTTTCTTTTAACAAACCAAAGGGAAGACAAAATACTTCGTGGAATGAGTTTTCGCTAGATGCCTGGACCAATATTTGTCGAGATCAAACAATTTGTCGATCTTTTTCAACAAGTATTCAGATCGGTCTTCTAGTCACCATAATTTCTACAATTTTGGGAGCCATGATTTCCTTTGCATTAATCAGACACAGATATAAAGGTAGAGGAACCACAAGCTTGTTCGTATTTTTACCTCTTGCTACCCCTGAAGTAATTCTTGGTGCTTCTTTATTAGCTTTATTTTTGAATATTTTTATACCACTAGGTTTTTGGACTATTTTATTGGCGCAAATTACTTTCACGATCAGCTTTGTAGTAGTTGTAGTAAATGCTCGTCTTGCAGGAATGGATCCAAGATTAGAACAAGCTGCGATGGATTTATACGCAACTCCTTTTCAAACCTTTAGACTAGTAACACTTCCAATTGCACTGCCTGGAATTTTGGCTGCAGCGCTTTTGTCATTCTCCTTGTCATTTGATGATTTTATTGTGACAAGTTTTAACTCAGGTCGTATAGTTACTTTTCCAATCTATATTTGGGGTGCAGCTCAAAGAGGCATTCCACCTCAAGTAAATGTGATAGCTTCTTTAATGTTCTTAGGCTCACTTGCATTAGTTTTGGTGGCAAGTTTGATTAGTAAAAGTCGAAAAGTAAAGGTGTAAAAATTGAATTTAGAAATCGGTTCTAAAGCACCTGATTTTTCTTTAAAGAATCAATTTGGAGAAACCGTTACTCTAAGTGATTTTCATGGAAAAAAGAATGTGATCTTGATGTTTTATCCATTTGCATTTACCGGTAAATGCACTCAAGAGATGTGTACGATTAGGGATGAAAGAAATGATTTTGTAAATGAAGATACTCAAATTCTTTCAATTTCTTGTGATCCAGTTGCAAGTTTGAAAGTATTTGCAGAAGCCCAAAATCTTTCAACACCATTGTTGAGTGACTTCTGGCCGCATGGAAAAGTAAGCAAAGAATACGGAGTATTTCTAGAAGATTTGGGTTTTGCAAACAGAGGAACTTTTGTAATCGATAAAACTGGAATTATCAGGTGGAAAATAGTGACAAGTCCTGGTGAAGTGCGAGATACCTCGGACTATCGAAAAGCCCTTTCTACTCTTTAGGTAGATTGAACTAATTAAAGATTTATTTAATTTCAAAAATTAAATAATTTCGGGCCTATAGCTCAGTTGGCTAGAGCGCCGCCCTTACAAGGCGGATGTCGGGGGTTCAAGTCCCTCTGGGCCCACGTGACTAATCCAACTCTTGCTCAGTTGGCAAAAATTATTGAAAAACCTTACCCAAAATCTCTAGCTAGCGATTGGGACTCAATCGGTTTAATTATTGGTAAACAAAAAAATGTGATTAAAAAAATTCTACTAACAGTAGATATCACTAAAGATATTGTTAATGAGGCATTAGAAAATGGTATTGATCTGATTATTTCTCACCATCCACTAATGCTTGAACCAGTGGAAGTTGAAGACGTAAGAAAATATAAAGAAAATATTAAAGAATTGATGATTGAAAAAAATTTATCTCTATATGTTGCTCATACTAACGCTGATGCAGCAAAAGGGGGTGTCAATGATTCATTGGCAAAAATTTTGAATCTTAAGAATGTTAAATCGTTTGGTCCAAATAATATTGGTCGGTATGGCCAACTAGAAAAATCAGAAAAATTAGAGAGAATTATTCAATCATTAAAAAGAATATTTCCATCAAGCCAGAATGCGATATTAGTAAGTGGTAATTTAAATAAACAAATAAACTCAATTGCAGTATGTGGCGGTTCAGGTTCATTTTTACTTGAACAAGTTAGAAATTTAAACATTGATTTATTTATTAGTGCAGATCTTAAACATCATTCTGTTTTAGACAATAAAGAATTATCTGGTCCAGCCTTAATAAGTCTTTCTCACTGGGCAAGTGAGAGAATCTGGTTAGATGATTTTTTGATTCAATTAACAAAAGATCTACAAAAATCAAACCTAAATTCTGAAGTATTAATCACAACAAGAACTACAGATCCTTGGGACCTCAGCGTAGGATCAAATTAATGAAAGTTCAACCAGAAATTCAAAGAAAATTAATTGACTTAGCTTTTCTTGATTCTCAATTATCTAACATCGATTCAAAAATAAAAAACCATCCACTAAAACTTAGGGTGACTGAATTAGAAAATAGAATTCCAGGAATCGAGGCTACAAAAGTAGAAAATGAGTCAAAAATTGAAGAACTTAAAAAACAAATAAATCGTGTTGAGATTGATGCAGAAAATGTAAAAAAAAGAATTGAAAATGACACTGCTCGTTTGAATTCAAGCGGGACTAATGCAAAGCAATTGCCTCAAATTCAACATGAAATTCAGACTATGACTGGAAAACTTTCAGAAATTGAAAACCTTGAATTAGAACTTTTAAGTTTTTTAGATGAATTAAGCATTACTCAAAAAAACTTCATAAAAATCGTAGAAGAAGTTTCTTCTGAATTAAAAATACAAAAAAATAATTTAGATATTGAAATTAATAAGTTAATTGAAGAAAAATCTTCAGTTAGTAAATCTCGTGATCAAATTTTGTTGAACTTTGAGCAAGATTTAATAAAGTTATATGAAAAAATAAGGCTTGACCATGGAATTGGGGCAGCAATTCTTGAACACAATAAGTGTGGGGCATGTCAAATTACTATGTCACCTGCAGAATTTGAACAAATTAAAAATACAGATCCAGTCGAAATTGTTAGGTGTGAAAATTGTCGATGTATTCTGGTGAGAAGTTGAAATTTATAATCGAAGCAGACGGTGGATCTAGAGGTAATCCTGGACCTGCAGCATATGGATGTTTAATAAGAGATGGTGAATCTAAAGAAATAATATTTCAAGAAGGAAAGTTCATAGGAATTCAAACAAATAATTTTGCGGAATATTCAGGATTAATTAGAGCGCTAGAAAAATGTTTTGAATTAGATTCCAATGCAAAAATTCAAGTATTTATGGATAGTAAATTAGTCGTCGAACAGATGAGTGGTAATTGGAAAATTAAGCATGAAAATATGAAGATACTAGTTGAAAAAGCAAAGAAAGCATTTCCGGAAAGTAATGTTAGTTATCAATGGATACCTAGAGAAGGAAATTTAATCGCCGATTTACTTTTAAATCAGGCGCTAGATTCAGAAATTAATTAATGCCCTCGCAATTTACTTAACAGTTTTGTTACAAATGTTTCTTTTTTAAATTTCTTTTCCACAACATCAGCTATTTTTGCCATTTGCAAAGTTGAATTAACCCCAATCCATCTAAATGGTTCAATTTCCCATTTTCTAGATTTATGTTGTACCCATGGAAGATTTGTAAGATTTGTTTCTTTATTTAAAATTAAATCTGAGATTGTTCTTCCAGCAAGATTTGAAGTTCCAACTCCATCTCCAACATAACTTCCGGCACTTAAAATATTTGTATTTTTATCAATCGTGACATGTGCTGCCCAATCTCTAGCGATTGCTAATGGGCCACCCCAAGTGTGTGTAACTTTCACACCTTTTATTACAGGAAAAATATCAGTTAATGTTTCTAATAAATCATGGTGAGTTCTTGCATGTTGATCAAAAACAGGATTTATTTTTGAACCGTAATGATAAGGAGCACCTCTTCCACCAAAAGCAAATCTATTATCTTTTGTTCTTTGACCATAAATAATTACATTTCGATAATCTGCAAACGTTTCTCTATTTTTAAGTCCTATTTCATTCCAAATATCTTGGCTTAAAGGTTCTGTAGCAATCATTAAAGAATAAACTGGAATACTTGCACGTTTATATTGTTTAAAGTTTGACCTATATGCTTCAGTGGCATTAATTATGAAATTAGCATTAATTTGATAATTGTTAACAAATACTTTATTTTTTAAAAAACTAGTGACTTTTGAATTTTCATATATTTTTACTCCCATCCTTTCTACTACATCTGAAAGTTGTCTGACTAGTTTTGTAGGATTTATTGAAGCACAATGTGGGGTAAAAGTTGTTCCCAAGATATTTGCAGCGTTAATTCTATTTGTTGCTTCAGTTTTATCAAAAAACGTGAAATCATCATCACTAAAGCCCCATTCTTTAAAATGAGCAGCTTCTTCTTTGGCTCTTTTTAACTGAATTTCATCACGAGCAATTGAATAGCTACCACCTTTTTGCCATTCAGCATCAATATTTACTTTTTCAATTACTCGACCAACTTCATCCACAGTTTCAAACATTGTTTTTTGCATACGAATTGCAGTTTGTCTATCAGTTTGTTTAGCTAATTTTTCAAGCCCCACAGGAAATAATGCAGAACACCATCCACCATTTCTGCCGCTTGCACCAAAACCTGCAACATTTGCTTCAATTACACCAATTTTTAAATTAGGTTCATTTTGCTTTAAATAATAAGCAGACCAAAGTCCTGTGTAGCCTGCACCAATAATTGCTACATCAAGTTCTAGATTTGAATCAACTGATTCTCTAATTTTTAGCGGTTGAGATAACGAATCCCACCAAAGGGATTTAGGTGGATGACTCATAATTATTCAATCTATTACATGTTAGGTAGAATTAAGAATTAAACGAGTTGATTGGGCAATCGCTATCTTTTGATAGAGGAAAGTCCGGGCTCCGAAGAGCAAAGTGGTGGATAACATCCACCCGGGGTGACCCGAGGGAAAGTGCAACAGAAAGTAAACCGCCAAAAGAAATTTTGGTAAGGATGAAACGGTGGTGTAAGAGACCACCAGCATTGCAAGTGATTGCAGTGGCTAGGTAAACCCCACTTTGGAGCAAGATCAAGAGATTGCAAGAAATTGCAATTGTGTGGACGTTTGAGGACTGCTCGTCCAAGTTCACAGGTAGATCGCATGACATTTGAAGCAATTCAAGTGCTAGATGGATGATTGTCCCTTAGAAATAAGGACAGAACCCGGCTTATAGATCAACTCGTTTATTCACAAAAGGTATGTTCAATTTGACTATCACCGAATAGCAAGGTTTATAGTCTTAAGTAGTGCTAATCGCACTTGGTTAACAGTTAAAAGTTAGGGGTGAGATCCGGACGCGAAGCACGGCCATGTTGTGCCGTAGGCGATCCGTAATCACGCCGATTTATCTAAAGAAGTAAAACTTCTTAATATAACTCGACAAAAAAATAGAGCTAAATGGTTCTATTTAAAATAATTTAAATTTCACGCGAGGTGTTTTATTATGACTGCAACCGCAGTCGCATTTGTTGGAGATAATTTTCCTTATGGAAAAGTAACCTCCCAAGAAGCAAAAGAAGCAGTAGCTAAAGCAAAACCAAAATCTTTTTGGTTAGATTCAAGATCAAGACCTAAAGCAGCACCAGCACTTGCCCAAGATATTTCTGCAGCGCTAGTAGTTGTCGGTGGTGGTTTTACTGGATTATGGACTGCAATAAATGCAAAACTTCAACAACCAAATTTAGACATAGTTTTAATCGATTCTTTAAGAATTGGCGATGGCGCAGCCGGTAGAAATGGTGGATTTGTTTCAGCATCGTTAACTCATGGATTTCCAAATGGATTTTCTAGATGGGAATCAGAGTTAAAAGAACTTGTTGCTCTAGGTCATGAAAACTTGGATGAAATTGAACAATTTATAAAACAGCATTCGATTGATGCAGACTTTGAATGGTTTGGTGAATTTGATGTTGCTATAACACAAGAACATGCTGATGAACTTAGAGAAATGGTTGATACTGCAAAAAGATATGGTGAAGATTTTACATATTTCAACCAACAAGAATTTTCAAAATATGTTCAATCCCCACTTTATAAAGGGGCCATGCTTGATGCTGATTGCGCTTTAGTAAATCCAGCAAAACTTGCTTGGGGTTTAAGAAAAGTCGCACTAAAATTAGGAGTTAAAATCTATGAAAATTCTCCGGTTATTGAACTAGATCCATCTGTAAGTTTTGTAAAAGTCAAAACAGCTTTGGGAAGTGTAAAAGCAAAAAAAGTCGTGTTAGCAACAGGGGCATTTCCTTCATTAATTAAAAAAGTAAATAGAATGATTGCTCCTGTTTATGATTATGTTTTAGTCACCGAACCATTAAGTGCAGAACAAAAAGAAGCTATTGGTTGGGATGAACCATTTGGTTGTAGTGACGCCTTTAATCAATTTCATTATTTTCGAATGACAAAAGATGGAAGAATGCTTTGGGGTGGCTATGATGCGGTTTATCATTATGGAAATGAAGTAAGTAAAGAACTAGAACAGTCTGATGAATCTTTTGCAATGCTTGCAGAACATCTTTATCGAACATTTCCTTCATTGCGAGGAATTGGTTTTTCCCATAAATGGGGAGGAGCAATTGATACTTGTTCTAGATTTGCTCCTTTCTGGGGAACAGCTTTTAGAGGAAGAGTTGCTTATGCGGCAGGTTTTACTGGTTTAGGAGTTGGTTCTTCAAGATTTGCGGCTTTGACTCTTTTGGATTTGGTTTATGGCAGAAAAACTAATCGAACAAAATTAGCCATGGTAAGAACTAAACCAATGCCTTTTCCTCCTGAACCATTCAAGAGTTTGGTTATTGGTTTAACCAGATGGTCATTAGATCGAGCAGATAAAAATGGTGGGAAAAGAAATCTTTGGCTTAAATTGCTTGACTGGCTAGGCCTTGGTTTTGACTCTTGATTAGTCTTGAATCAGACATTTGAGGAGTAAAAATGACCAACCAAATTACCCACTGGATTAATGGAAAATCTTGGACAGGCAAAACTGACAAAAAAGGTGATGTCTTTAATCCAGCAACTGGTTTAAAAACAGGCGAAGTTGATTTCGCAGATGTTTCCACTATCGATGAAGCAATCAATTCTGCTCATAATGCATTTCCAAATTGGCGAGATACTTCATTAACAAAACGTGCCCAAATTATTTTTAAATTTAGAGAATTACTAAACGAAAAAAAAGATGAATTAGCAAAAATTATTACAAGTGAACACGGAAAAGTTATTTCTGACGCCCTTGGTGAAGTAACCAGAGGTCAAGAAGTCGTTGAATTTGCTTGCGGAATACCTCATTTGTTAAAAGGTGGTTTTAGTGAAGGCGTAAGTAGTGGAGTGGATGTTTACTCAATTCGCCAACCTTTGGGTGTAGTTGCTGGAATAACTCCCTTTAATTTTCCTGCCATGGTTCCTATGTGGTTTTTCCCAGTGGCAATTGCTGCTGGAAACACATTTGTATTGAAACCAAGTGAAAAAGATCCAAGTGCTGCAATTTGGTTAGCAAAATTGTGGAAAGAAGCAGGATTGCCAGACGGAGTATTCAACGTAATAAACGGTGACAAAGTAGCAGTAGATCGCATATTGGAACATCCAAAAGTTAAAGCTGTTTCATTTGTTGGTTCAACTCCGATTGCAAAATACGTTTATGAAAACGGAACAAAAAATGGTAAACGTGTTCAAGCATTAGGTGGAGCAAAAAACCACATGGTGGTTTTACCTGATGCTGATTTAGATTTAACGGCAGATGCTGCAATTAATGCTGGATTTGGTTCCGCAGGTGAGCGTTGCATGGCAATTTCTGTGGTGGTTGCAGTGGAACCTGTTGCAGATGAATTAATAAAAAGAATTGTCGATCGTATGGGTAAATTAGTAACAGGTGATGGAACTAAGAATTCAGATATGGGTCCATTAGTTACGAAACAACATCGCGACAAAGTTGCTTCTTATATCGAAGCAGGAATACAACAAGGCGCTACTGCTGTAGTTGATGGCAGAAATGTTCAGGCAGATGGTGCAAAAGATGGCTACTGGCTTGGACCAACTTTATTTGATCACGTAAAAACTAATATGACAATTTATACTGATGAAATTTTTGGACCAGTTTTAAGCATAGTCAGAGTTAAAAGTTATGAAGAAGCCTTGAAACTTGTTAATGATCATCCTTATGGAAATGGCACAGCAATTTTTACAAATGATGGAGGAGCTGCTCGAAGATTCCAAAATGAAATAGAAGTTGGAATGGTGGGAGTAAATGTTCCAATTCCAGTTCCAGTTGCCTATTACTCATTCGGTGGTTGGAAGAATTCATTATTTGGAGATTCACATGCGCA
>JBJOGR010000020.1:0-6041 GCA_046048135.1 Actinomycetota bacterium | reverse complement strand
AAAATATTTCTGTTAATGGTGTAAAGATGCATAAATTCATCTAACTCATCATCGCTTGCTTTTGCTGAATCTGTACCATTTTTTGGTGCAGGTTTAGTAAATCTATATTCAGCTCTTGCCCCTAATTGACTTATTGACCAATCAATATCTGTTTCATCAAGAATTTGTTGGACTTCGTTAGTAAATTTTGTCGCTAATTTAATCATATGCTCAAAATTTTCTTTTGTTAAAACTTTTTCCAATGTTGCTCTCATCGCAGCGACTGATAAAGCATTTCCAGATAATGTTCCACCTACTCCACCAACATCAACTAAATCAACTCCTGGTTGATTTAATGCTTTTTCTGCTAATTCTTGGGTTATGCCATAAGCACCAGATGGAATTCCTCCTCCAATGGATTTACCAATTGTGACGATGTCTGGATTTAAATTATTTGCCAAAGTCATTCCGCCATAACCTGCAGAAAAAGTATGGGTTTCATCAATCAATAAAAGAGAGCCATATTTTGTGGCAAGTTCTCTTAATCCTTCTAAAAATCCTGGTTCTGGAAGCACAATTCCAATATTGGTTAATGCAGGTTCGGTAATAATTACTGCCACATCACCATTTGCTAAAGCTTTTTCCACACTTTCTAAATCATTAAATTCTGCAACCCTGGTTGTTTCTGAAACATGTATTGGAGATCCAACATTTCCTGGTCTTAAAAGTGTTTCACCATTTTTGCCGCTAACTACAAAAGTTTCATCAACTGTGCCGTGATAACCGTAAGACACTGCTAAAACTTTTGGTCTTTTAGTTACCATTCTTGCCAAACGCAATGCCCATCTATTTGCATCTGTTGCAGATAAAGAAAAAGACCATAGCGGAACTTTGAATCTGTTTTTTAATTCACTTGCAACCCATTGAGCATCTTCTGTAGGAAGCATGGTGGTTGCTCCACCTTTTTTTGTGTAACGATTATTTATTGCATCACTTACGGCATCTGGTGAATGCCCTGCCATTGCTGCAGTATCGCCTAAAGCAAAATCAATATAAGAATGTCCATCAACTGAAACTATGGTGTTTCCTTTTGCATAATCTAAATAAATTGGAAAACCACCAGCCCACTTATTCATCCAAGTCATGGGAACTTTGCCAAATAAATTATTTGCATTATTAAAAAATTCAAAAGACTTAGGATTTCTCTCTTTATATAGAGAGCGCTCATTAATTAGTGCAGCTTTTAATTTTTCTCGATTAGCACTTGTCATGCTAGTTAATTTACATTAGGTGCAAGATTGTTCAAATTATTAGGCATCTCAGCAAAACGAGAATAATGTCCTTGGAAGCTAACTTCAATAACTCCAGTTGGGCCGTTTCTGTGTTTTGCCACTATTAAATCTGCTTCGCCTTGTCTTTCAGATTCACGGTTGTAATGATCATCTCTATGAATCAAAATCACCACATCTGAATCTTGTTCCAAAGATCCTGATTCACGTAAATCTGCCAACATAGGTCTTTTATCTGTTCTTTGTTCTGGACCTCTATTTAACTGAGAAATTGCAACTACTGGAACATCTAATTCTTTTGCTAATAGTTTTAATGATCTAGAAAATTCTGAAACTTCTTGCTGTCTAGATTCAACACGTCTTCCGCTAGTCATCAACTGTAAATAGTCCACAATTATTAATTTCAAATCATGTCTTTGTTTTAATCTTCTACATTTAGCTCTAATTTCAGTAATAGTTAAATTTGGTGAATCATCAATAAAAAGAGGAGCATTTGAAACTCCGCTCATTTTTCTAGCAAGTTTTTGCCAATCATTTTCATTCATCTTGCCGCTTCTCATGGCAGTTAAACCAATTCCAGATTCTGCTGAAAGTAAACGCATGACAATTTCGTTTCTACCCATTTCTAAAGAAAACACAGCTGCAGTTGCATTATTTTTAATTGATGCTGCTCTTGCAAAATCTAAACCTAAAGTTGATTTACCCATACCAGGACGAGCTGCCAACATAATTAATTGTCCAGGTTGTAAACCATTTAATAATTTATCAAGGTCATTAAATCCAGTTGGAATACCAACAAGTTTATCTCCGTGTTGTGCAATGGCATTCATTTCTTCTAACGCATCATTCATTAATTTATCTAATTTTTGATAATCATCTGCAGTTCTTCTATCTGTAACATCATAAATTTCTGCTTGAGCACGATCTACTAAATTATCTACTTCACCAGTTTCGTCATAACTCATTTGCACAATTCGAGTGCCTGCTTCAACAAGTCTTCTTAAGATTGCTTTTTCTTTTACAATTCGCGCGTAATAACCAGCATTTGCTGCAGTTGGAACAGATGCAACTAATGTGTGCAAATATGCTGCTCCACCAATTTTTGCTAACTCACCACTTCTAGTTAATTCAGCAGCAACAGTTACTGCATCTGCAGGTTCGCCCCGAGAATATAAATCAATTACTGTTGAAAAAATTGTTTGATGATTTGGTCTGTAAAAATCATGTTCTCTAACTTGTTCGACTACATCTGCAATTGCATCTTTAGACAACAACATTGCACCTAAAACGCTTTGTTCTGCAGCTACATCTTGCGGAGGAGTTCTAGTTGGATCTTGGGGAGGAAGAGGTAATTCAGATACGCTCATTTCGCTCCTTCTTCGATAAATAGTTTTTGGGCATTAGTCACCACAAATAAATGTGCCAGCAACCTCTGACATTTTTAATTATGAACTAAATCCCCCACAAACAACCTAGGCCCAATTGGGCCTAGCGCACAAAAACCCTTGTGGATGAACTTGTGGAAAAAACGGGGAAAAGTGATTTTTTGTGTGGGTGAACTTTTGCCTTCCTGTGGAAAGAGTGGGGAGAACAAAATTATTTTGAACTACAAATCGCCTTTGACCTGCACAAATATAGAAAAGTAGTTGTGGGTAAAAAATATATTTTGTTCACCCAACAACATAAATCACAATGAAAACATGAGAAACTTCTATAAATGAATTTAAAAAATATTAAATCAATAACTGTGGTTTGTGCAGGAAATATTTGTAGATCTCCCATAGGTGAAGTTGTTTTACAACAAAAGTTAAATGAATCAGGACTTGAAATAGAAGTAAATTCTGCTGGTACTGGTAACTGGCATGAAGGTGAAAATGCGAATGCAAAAAGTATAAAAGTGTTAACTGAAAAAGGTTATGAAATAAAACATGTGGCCAAACAATTTAAGAAAAACTGGTTTATAGAAAAAGACTTAATTTTAGTAATGGATCACCAAAATAAAAAAGATCTTGAAAGTATTGCACCGATTGAACATAAATCAAAAATCAAATACTTTAGAGAATTTGATAAAAATAATCTAGAAGATTTAGTTGTTCCAGATCCATATTATGAACCAATTGATGCATTTTATGAAGTTTTAGACATGTTAGAAAAAGCTTCAAGTGGTTTAGTTGAAGAATTAAAAAAGGCCCAGCAATAGCTGGGCCTTTTTTAGTTACTAATTATCTATTAACAATATTAATTGTTATAGCAGTTGAAACACTTTGATGTAATTTAACTGGAATTTTATGTTTTCCAGCAATTTTAATTGGATGTTTCAAATTAAGGCTACGACGATCCAATTTTGGACCACCCGCTTCTTGCACAGCTTTAACAATGTCTGAAGTTGTTACTGAACCAAATAATCTATTGGTTTCCCCAACTTGGGCTTTAACAACAACGTTTAAATTATTTAAAGCATTTGCAATTTCTTTAGCATGATCCAAATCTCTAACTGCACGAGCAGATCTTGCTCTTTTAATTTGATCAACTTGTTTTTGACCACCTTTAGTCCAAGCAACACCTAATCTTCTGGCAATTAAATAGTTTCTACCAAAACCGTCTTTAACGGTAACGATGTCTCCTGGATTTCCTAATCCATCTACAACTTGAGTAAGAATAAGTTTCATTTAATTAATTCCTATCTAGTAGTTGAGGTGTAAGGAAGAAGGGCCATTTCGCGAGCATTTTTAACTGCAATCGCCACATCTCTTTGATGACGGGTGCAGTTACCTGTAACACGTCTTGCTCTAATTTTACCGCGATCTGAAATAAATTTACGAAGTAAATTTAAATCTTTGTAATCAATATATGCAACTTCCTTTTTGCAGAAAGGACAAGCTTTCATTTTGATTGGTTTTAAGTTCTTTGGTGAACTCTTTCCAGTTTTAGATTGTTTAACCTGTTTTCTTGGCATTTATTTTTTCCTAATCTTTATTTCTTAAAATGGTGCTTCGTCATTTGTGCCCCAACCAGAATCTGGTGTGGCCCATGGATCTTCATTAGTAGCAGGTTGTGAAGAAGTTGCTGCTGAATTATTTCCAGCACTTGCACCTTCACGACTTACTTTGGAAACTTTGGCAGTTGCATAACGTAACGCTGGCCCTACGTCTTCAACTTCTAATTCCACAACTTGTCTTTCTTGTCCTTCTTTAGTTGTGTATGAACGTTGCTTTAGTTTTCCAGTTACCAAAACTCTGGTTCCTTTAGTTAATGAATTAGTTACGTTTTCTGCGTGTTCACGCCAAACGTTGCAATTCATATAAACAGGATCTGAATCTTTCCATTCATTAGTAGTTCTATCCATGTAACGAGAAGATGAAACAACTGTAAAAGATGCCACAGCTTGACCGTTTTTAGTAAAACGTAATTCTGGATCTCTTACTAGATTTCCAACAATGGTGACGTTGATATCGCCTTGTGCCATTTACTTAGCCGATCTTGCAACAGGACGCATTACTTTGGTACGCATCACTGATTCATTCAAATTTAATTGACGATCAAGTTCAGAAACAGCAAATGCAGATGAGGTTATGGATAACACTGCATAAATGCCTTCGTGTTTCTTATTGATTTCATATGCCAAACGGCGACGTCCCCAAATATCAACCTTGTCTACTTTGCCGCCATCTTGGCGAACAACATTAAGAAAAGTTTCCAAACTTGGAGAAACGGTTTTTTCTTCTAGATCAGGGTCAAGAATGACCATGACTTCATAATTGCGCATAACTTTTGCCTTCCCCCTCTGGTCTCATTCGGTCAAAGCCCTTTGCTTCGACAGGAGGCTAAAAAGTTACAAAACCTCTTTTTTTAAAAGATTTTGTGACAGGTTTAAAGATTACCCGTGAGGTATTAGGTCAGTGGTTTTGAGGTCATTAGCCTTAGATGCAAATGAGCCAATTAATCGGTGTTGCTTTTGGACTTGATCCAGATCCTATTTCTCATGCCCAAGATTTAGGGGTTAAATCTTTTCAGATTCAAGCAGGAGATCCTCAAGGTTGGAAAAAACCTGAAGTTGATTTTGCAGGTGGAACAAAAGAATTAGCAAGTTTAATAAAGGAAAAAAAATTAACTGTTTATATTCACGCAGCTTATGTAATTAATGTGGCAAGTACTAATAATCGAATCCGAATTCCAAGTAGAAAATTATTACAACAAACAGTTGATTTAGCTAAAGAATTAAATGCCCAAGGAGTAATTGTTCATGCAGGTCATGTCACTAAAGATGATGATCCTAAAAAAGGTTTTGATAACTGGAGAAAAGCAGCAGAGCAAACAGAAATGCATGTTCCAGTCTTAATTGAAAATACAGCGGGTGGAAGTCATGCCATGGCAAGAACTTTAGAAAACATTACAAACTTATGGGAATTTGTTGGACATACCGAAATTGGTTTTTGTTTGGATACCTGTCATGCCTGGGCTGCTGGAATTAAATTAGAAACTGTCGTTAAAGATATAAAGAAAATAACAAAAAGAATTGATTTAATTCATGCCAATGGCTCTCGAGATGAATTTAATTCAAGTAGAGATAGACATGCAAATTTTGATGAATCAATTTTACCTAAAGATTTAATTGCTAAAGTTGTAAAAGATGCCAAATGTAATGTCATTATTGAAACAAGTGATGAAGGTATAGAAAACGATATTAAATATTTAAAGAAAATGGTTTCCTAACTTGTCATTACTAATCAGAGAAATAACAAAAGATGAATATTATGAGTTTTTAGAAAAGCA
>JBJOGR010000019.1:0-9370 GCA_046048135.1 Actinomycetota bacterium | reverse complement strand
ACTTTTTTACCTATGGTTGTTTTCCCTGAACCGGGAGCTCCCACAAAAATTAACTGGGGAGACATATTTAGTAGACCTTTAAATTTTCTAAATAAGTTTTAATATTTCTTTTTGTTTCATTAACGCTATCTCCACCAAACTTATCTAAGAAAGCCTCAGCTAAAACTAGAGCAACCATTGATTCAGCAATAACACCTGCTGCAGGAACTGCACAAACATCAGAGCGTTGATTATGTGCTTTGGCTACTTCACCTGTTTTGGTATCAATTGTTTGTAAAGCTTTTGGAACTGTTGAAATTGGTTTCATTGCAGCCCTTACTCTTAACAATTCGCCAGTTGTCATACCACCTTCTGTACCACCAGCACGATGAGTTAATCGTTTAATTCCATTTTCAGTTTTTACTATTTCGTCATGGGCTTTTGAACCACGTCTTGAAGCAGTTGTAAATCCATCTCCAATTTCCACACCTTTTATAGCTTGAATACTCATTAGAGCTTGAGCAAGTTTGGCATCAATTTTTCGATCATGTTGTACATATGAACCAAGTCCTGGTGGCAAGTTGTAAACCAAAACTTCTACAACTCCACCTAGGGTGTCTCCGTCTTTATGTGCAGATTCAACTTCTGCTTGCATTTTTTTACTTGTTTCGGAATCAAAACAACGAGCTGGATCTTCGTCAATTTTATTTAAACTACCTGGTTGTGGATATAAATCCTCTGGTGTTTTAACTAAACCAAGTTGAACTACATGGCTTAATATTTCAACATTTGAAATTTGCTTAAGAAATTTTTTAGCAACAGAGCCAAGAGCAACTCTTGCTGCTGTTTCTCTTGCGCTTGCTCTTTCTAAAACTGGTCGTGCATCTTCAAAGTCATACTTTTGCATTCCGACTAAATCTGCATGACCTGGTCTTGGTTTTGTTAAAGGTGCATTTCTTGCTAAATCTTTTAAAATTTCTTCGTCCACAGGATCTGCCGACATTACTTCTTGCCATTTAGGCCATTCAGAATTATTAATTTTTATTGCAATTGGGGCTCCAATTGAAACTCCATGCCTGATACCACCCAAAATTTCTAATTCATCTTTTTCAAACTTTTGTCTTGCTCCCCTTCCAACGCCAAGTCGTCTTCTTGCAAGTTCATCTTGAATTTCTAGAGAAGTTATTTCAATACCTGCAGGAAGCCCATCAATAGTGGCAATCAGTGCAGGGCCATGTGATTCACCTGCAGTTAACCAACGAAGCATACTTTTATTGTTTCATTAATGTAAATATTGGTTTGACATCCCCCTACAAATTAAGCACAAGAAATAAAAAATATGCAAGTGTCATAAAGGGTCCAAAAGCAATTGTGTGATTTGACTTAAATGATCTAAAAATAATTAAATAAATTGAAAAAATGCCCCCTAAGATAAAAGCCCACAGATGAAGAGTAATTACTTGAAAAAAGTTATAAAAATATAAAAGAGGCAAGCTTAAAGCAAAACTATATTTAACATCGCCTAAACCAAATGTTTTTTTAGAGAGAAAGTAAATGAGCAAATAAAAGAGAAAAACTAAAAAGGATTGAAATATTGCCAGAATCAATCGAGAGATAGAAAAATTGTCAGTAAAAATAATTAAAAATAAATTACTTAATAGTAAAGTTAAAATTAATTTATTAGGTAGAAGTTGAGTTTTGTAATCAATGATGGCAAGTATTAAAGCAAAAATTAAAGTGTTGAAAAGGATCAAATATTGCCAAATCAATTTGATCCTCAATTCTTAAATAAAGCCTGCCTCATTTGGGTTATGGGGGCTTTAAAACCCGTCATTAATTCAAATTGCATACAAGCTTGATGCAAGAGCATCTCTAAACCTGAGACGACAAAACCTCGTCGAAAGATCCATTCCATGGCAACTTTTGATGGCCAAGGGTCATATGCAATATCTAAAAGCGTTCCAGGATTTTCAGGACCTAGTGCTGCGAACTTATCCATGGCTTGACTTGGCAAGGTTGAAATTAAGGTTGAAGCATTCATTGCTTTAGCTAGGTCATTCCAATTAATAATTTGACAAGTAATTTCTAGAGAATTAGCTAGATCACTTATTTCAGTTAATGTTGATTCATTTCTGGCACATACCATAACACTTTTTGCCTGAAGATTTTTTAATGCTAAAACCGCAGATCGTGCTGTTGCTCCACTACCAATTATTGCGGGATTTGATAAATCTAATTTTTTATTAGTTTTTAAAGCTTGCACAATTCCATATATATCGGTATTACCTGAATATATTTTTCCGTCTTTAAAAATTAAAGTATTTGCACTTTTTGCCTTTTTTGCTAATTCGGTTACCACATCTGAAATTTCAATTGCTTTTTCCTTTAGCGGCATAGTTAAGGACAATCCCACAAGATTTTTATCTCGGTTATTTACAAAATTAAATAATTCATCTTCTTTAAGTAAATACTTTTCATAATTCCAATCAAGACCTAGCGCTTTATAACCTGCTTTATGTATTAGTGGCGATAAAGAGTGTTCTATTGGATATCCAGCTACTCCTGCATGTTTCATAATTTATTGATTCTGGTTATACCAGCGTAAAAATTCTTGTTTATCTCTTAAGAATTGTTCGTTATTATTTGAAAACTTTGTTTCCTTGGTATCAAGATTTACCGTCACCCAATAAATCCAATCTCCTTCTTCTGGATTTAATACCGCATTAATTGCTGCTTCTGAAGGATTAGAAATAGGACCTGGCGGTAAACCATCATTTGTATAAGTATTGTAAGGAGAATCTTGTTGTAATTGTTCGGAAGATAAAATAATTGTGTTTGAATTTAGTTCATAATTTAATGTGCTATCAAGTTGAAGTCTCATAGGTTTTGCTAATCGATTTAGAATTGTTTGAGCGGCTTTTGGTTGATCTATTGGCGCAACTTCTTTTTCAATAATGCTGGCAATAATTATTACGTCATATGGTTTTAAACCATTTGCTTTTGCTGTTGCTTCTAGTTGTTGCTCTTCTGCTGCTTGAAGGAATCTTTTTACCATTTCTTGCAGTACTTGTTTAGGTGTAATACCTTCATCAAAACGATAGGTTGCAGGATATAAAAATCCTTCAACATTATTGTTCGCATATTCAGGAAGTCCTAAGTCTTTAGGATCTTTTGCAATACTTTCAAAATCACCAACAGAAACCCCTAAAGCTTGAGCTGCAGCTGCAAATACATAACTTGATCTTGAACCTTCAGGAATAACTATTTTTATACTTACTTTGCTCTCGGGATCAAGTAATGCAAAGATCGCCTCTTTTGCACCCATACTTTTTACAAGGTTATATTTTCCTGGACCAATTGCACTTGATTGAGGAATATCTTCTGCAGCGCTTACAAATTCAACATAATTTTTTACAACACCTGCATCTGCTAAAACTCTTCCAATTTCAGTTAAAGATGCTCCCGGATTAATAGTGACTTGAACAGGACCTGTCCCACCAGGACCATCAAGAATTTTTACACTCCCACTGGGAATGAATGAATAAATCACAATTCCTAAAAGTACGGTAAAAATAATTAGGCCAATTTTTAAATAAGGAGCAGGTTGCAATTCAGATTTGTAAGTTTCTTCTTCTCGTTTAAATTCATCTAAAATAGAAGGCACTTTAAACCTCCTTAAAATTTACGCCTGGAACCTTATTATTTCTCTTTTCAAAATCTAGCGCAATTTCTAATATTTCTACTGCAGCTTGTTGATCAATAACACCTTTTTGTTCTTTTGCCTTCAAGCCACTCTCACGCAATGCCGATGCGGCTGTGGTGGTGGTGAGTCTTTCGTCAATGAACCTAATATCTGAAAATCCAGTAGTTGAAAATAGTTCATAGGCAAAACTTAAAACTTTTGAAACACTTCTTCCTTTATTACCGGATAAAAGCTTAGGAAAACCTATATAAATTTCTATACAGTTAGTTTCAGAGATTAGATTTGAGATTTCAAAAAAAACCTCTTTTGAATTTTTTAAAGTTGCTACAGGAAAACTTAGAATTCCATCCACATCAGATTTTGCAACGCCAATTCTTTTGTCGCCATAATCTAAAGCTAATCTAATACCTTTTCTCACAATAGTTATTTAATAAACCCATCAATATTTTCGATTACAGATTTAGCATCCGATATTTTTGTTCCTGCTCCTTGCGCAAGATCTGCCTTTCCTCCGCCTTTGCCATCAAGTTTAGATAAAACTTCTTTCAAAATGTTTCCGGCATTTAAGTTTTGGCTTTGCCCTGCTTCATTAACAGCTATCACTACATTTACTTTTTCATCTAATACAGATCCAGCGACTACCACTGTTGGGTTAGTTCCAGCTTGACCTTTAACATTTGATACTAAATCCCTTAAATCACTAGCATTTAGTTCTTCTGCAACAAAGAAGTTAATTACTTTTAACCCATTTAAATCATGGCTTTTTTGTAAATATTTTGAAACATTTGCAAGTATTTGATTTTTTCTATATTTTTCTATTTCTTTTTCTGTCTCTTTAAGTTTTTGCATTAAAGTTGATATTTTTTCTGGAAGCTCTTCTGATCTTCCTTTTAACATTTCTTGTAAATTTGAAACCATTAAATGTTCTCTTGCTAAAAATTGATAAGCATCTGCTCCAACTAATGCTTCCACTCTTCTTGTTCCAGCACCAATACTTGATTCACTTAAAAATTTAACTAGGCCAAGTTGAGCAGATCTTCTGGCATGAGTTCCGCCGCATAATTCGTGAGCCCAATCTCCAACACTGATTACGCGTACAACATCGCCATATTTTTCTCCAAATAAAGCCATAGCTCCCATTGCTTTGGCTTCGTTTTGACTCATCAAATTTGCACTAACAGACAAATCATTGAGCAAAACTTCATTTACTCTTTGTTCCACATCTTGCAATACTTTTTGATCAACTGGTTTTGGGGATGGAAAATCAAAACGTAATCTTCCAGGTGAGTTCTCACTTCCTAGTTGTGTAGCTGTTTCGCCTAAGAATTCACGAAAAGCTTTATGAATTAAATGTGTTGCAGTATGTGCTCTTGAAATCGCTTTTCTTCTTAATAAATCAACTTCTCCAATTGCTTTAGAACCAGTGACAGCTTCACCTTTTTTTACAACACCTCGATGGACAAATAATCCAGGTACAGGTTGTTGCACATCTTCAACATGAATCTCGCAACCATTAGTAAGGACTAATTTTCCAGCATCTGCTAACTGACCACCCCCCTCTGCATAAAAAGGAGTTCTATCCAAAACAAATTCAATACTTGATCCTTCATTCGCAACTTTTGAAACTTCACCATTATTTAATAAACCTTTTAAAGTTACTTCGCTACTAGTTTGGCTATAACCAATAAAATCCGTAACACCAGCTAAATCTGCTAGGACTCTATATTGTTGTGCATCTGCTAAACCTTGTTTCCTTTCTTTGGCATCTTGTTTGGCTCTATTTTTTTGTTCCTGCATTAGTTTTTTAAATCCATCAGCATCAATTTCAACATTATTTTCTGCTGCCATTTCCAAAGTTAAATCAAATGGAAAACCGTAAGTATCGTGCAATTCAAAAACTTTATCCCCAGAAAGTGTGTTTGATTTAGACTTCTTTAGTTCATTTAATGATTCTTCAAATAATTGCGTGCCTGTTTTTAAAGTTTGACTAAAAGTGGATTCCTCACCAATTGCTATTTCTAAAATTCTTGACTTGTCGCTATTTAACTCAGGATATTGTGGTCCCATAGCTTTAATACTTGCTTCAATTAAATCTTTTATGACAGGTTTTTCTGCTCCTAAAATGCGCATATTTCTTATAACTCTTCGCATCATGCGGCGAAGCACGTATCCTCTTCCTTCATTTCCAGGAATAACACCATCAGCTATTAAAAACGCTGCTGTTCTAGTGTGATCAGCTACAACTCTTAAACGAACATCAGAACTTAAATCTTTACCGTAATTAATTCCTACAATTTCTGAAGCCTTATCCAAAATAATTTTTGTGGTATCAATTTCATAAATATTTTCTACCCCTTGCAAAATGGCTGCCATTCTTTCAAGACCCATTCCTGTGTCAATATTTTTTGCTGGCAACTCTCCTAAAATTGGAAATTTTTCTTTAGTTCCGCCTTCGCCTCGGTTATATTGCATGAAAACTAAATTCCAAACTTCTAAATATCTTTCTTCATCAGCAATTGGTCCACCTTCTTTTCCATAAGATGGTCCTCGATCAAAATAAATTTCTGAACATGGGCCACATGGTCCAGGAACTCCCATTGACCAGTAGTTATCTGCCATGCCTCTTCTTTGGATTTTATTTTCTGGAAGCCCTACTTTGTTTTTCCATATCTCAAATGCTTCTTCATCATCCAAATAAATTGTGACCCATAATCTTTCTGGATCAAATCCATAACCACCATCGTTTACAGAAGAAGTTAATAATTTCCAGGCAAGAGTGATAGCGCCTTCTTTGAAATAATCTCCGAAAGAAAAATTTCCTGCCATTTGAAAAAAAGAGCCATGTCTTGTGGTTTTTCCAACTTCTTCAATGTCTAAAGTTCTGACACATTTTTGAACAGAGGTTGCTCTTTTATAAGGAGCTGGTGCTTCACCTAAAAAGTATGGTTTAAATGGAACCATACCTGCGTTAACTAAAAGCAAAGTCGGATCATTTGCAATTAAAGAAGCAGATGGCACAACTGTGTGCCCATTTTTTTCAAAGAAATCTAAGAATCTGCGTCTAATTTCTGCCGAATCCATTTTCTTTCCTCTACTTGTTTTAGTTACTTAACTGACCTTAGTACTTGTCGAATTCTTTCCCATAATTCGCTAAAGCGTAGTTCTGCTCCACGATTTCCTGGTTTGTAGTAAGTCTTATTCTTCAAGTTATCTGGCAAAAATTGCTGACTTGCCACACCTTCTTCAAAATCATGCGCATATTTATAGCCAATTCCTGCACCAGTTTGGCGAGATGCACTCAAGGAACCATCTTTTAAGTGAGATGGAACTTGACCAAAATCACCTTTTCTCACATCTTCTATCGCCTCATTTATTGCGTTATAAACAGAATTTGATTTCGGCGCAAGAGATAAATACGTGGCCGCTTGGGCAAGAATTATTCTCGCTTCAGGCCAACCAACTAATTGACTTGCTTGCATTGCTGAAACTGCAACTGTTAAAGCATTTGGATCGGCCATACCAATATCTTCACTTGCAAGTATTACTAATCGTCTTGCAATAAATTTAGGATCTTCACCAGATTCGACCATTCGTGCAAGGTAATGAATTGCTGCATCAACATCGCTTCCTCGAACGCTTTTAATAAAAGCACTTATTACGTTGTAATGCTCATCTCCTGATTTGTCATATCTAAGAGCTGCTCTTTGTACAGCAGTTTCAGCATCTTTAATAGTAATTACATTTCGATTTTCACTATCTGCTACTAAAGCGGCTGTTTCTAATGAAATTAGAGCTCTTCTTGCATCTCCACCACTTGAATTGGATAAATGCTCAACTGCTAAATCTTCAATTTGATATTTATCTGCCAAACCTCTGTCACTTAAAATAGCTCTACTTATTAATTCTTTAATGTCTTCATTCGTAAGTGGATTTAGTGGTAAAACTAAAGATCTACTCATTAATGCAGAATTTATTGAAACTGAAGGATTTTCTGTTGTAGCAGCAACTAAAGTCACCCAACCTTCTTCTACCCCTGCTAAAAGTGAATCTTGTTGGGATTTTGAAAATCTATGAATTTCATCAATAAATAAAACAGTTCCAACCCCTCTAGAAAATCTTCTTCTTGCTAAATCGATTACTTCTCTTACTTCCTTTACCCCGCTTGAGGTTGCAGAAAGTTCAATAAAAGATCTACCAGTTGAATGAGAAACCACATGAGCCAAAGTTGTTTTACCACTTCCTGGTGGTCCCCATAAAATTAATGAAGTTGCTGCCAATTTATTTTCATCACTTGGATTGAGTAATGCTCTTAATGGAGAATCTTTTTTAGTGATTTGAGATTGCCCAACTACTTCATCTAAATTTCTTGGTCGCATTCTTGCGGCAAGTGGAGCTTTTACTTGTTTATTATTCGCAGGTATCTCAATGGGTTCTGCGTCAAAGAGCGCATCGTCCATGATTATTTTTCCGGTTTGAAGTCAACACCAGCTTCTTTTCTTTGTGCAGGTGTTATTGGAGTTGGTGCACCAGTAAGTGGGTCTTGACCTCCACCACTTTTTGGAAATGCAATTACATCTCTAATACTTAATGAATTAGTTAAAAGCATTACTACCCGATCCCAGCCAAATGCAATACCAGCATGAGGCGGTGGTCCATATTTAAATGCCTCGAGTAGGAAACCAAATTTTTCTTGCGCTTCTTGTTCAGTTATGCCAAGGATTTTGAAAACTTCTTTTTGAATATCTGCTTGATGGATACGCACAGAGCCACCACCAATTTCATTTCCATTTAAAACTAGATCGTATGCCCAAGCTAAAGCATTACCTGGATCTTGAGCGAAAGTTTTTAACGATTCAGAATTTGGCGAAGTAAATGGGTGATGAACTGCAGTCCAGACATTTTCTCCTTTTTCGTTCTGTACTTGTTCAAACATTGGAGCATCAACAACCCAAACAAAATTCCATTCTTTTTCGTCAATAAGGTTTAATTTTTGTGCAATTTCAATGCGTGCGGCACCAAGCAGTGAAAGACTTTCATTTTTTGTTCCAGCTGCAAAAAATACTGCATCACCAAGTTTTGCTCCGGTTGCAGCTAATAATCCATTTCTTTCTTCTTCACTTAAATTTTTAGCAACTGGTCCTGCAATTTCACCGTCTGTATTAAAAACTGCATAAGCAAGTCCTTTGGCACCACGTTGCTTTGCCCATTCTTGCCATGCATCAAATTGTTTTCTAGGAGTTGAAGCACCCCCAGGCATTACTACTGCACCAACATGTTGAGCTTGGAAAACTCTGAAAGGGGTGTTTTTAAAGTACTGAGTTAAATCAACAAGTGCAAGATCAAATCTTAAATCTGGTTTATCGGAACCATATTTATTCATAGCTTCGTGATAAGTAATTCTTGGTATATCACCAATTTCATAACCTAAAATTTCTCTCCACAAAGTTTTGATAACCATTTCTCCAACTGCGATTACATCTTCTTGGTCAGCAAAAGACATTTCGATATCAAGTTGGGTGAACTCAGGTTGGCGATCTGCTCTAAAGTCTTCATCTCTATAACAACGCGCAATTTGAAAATATTTTTCTAATCCACCAACCATTAAAAGTTGTTTAAAAAGTTGTGGCGATTGAGGCAATGCATACCAAGAACCAGGTTGCAATCTAACTGGAACTAAAAAGTCCCTAG
>JBJOGR010000018.1:0-12253 GCA_046048135.1 Actinomycetota bacterium | reverse complement strand
AAGATTTCTAGGAATTGCTTCAAGCACTACAGAAAATGCACCAGCTGCTTCAATTGCTTTGGCATCTTGTAACAGACTTTGCGCTTGTTCACCTTTACCTTGAACTTTGTATCCACCAAATACATTTACAGATTGTGGCGTCAATCCAATATGACCCATTACAGGAATTCCTGCTTCAACTAAAACAGAAATTGTGCTCGCAACTCTTTGGCCACCTTCAAGTTTTACAGCATGTGCTCCAACTTTTAAAAACTTAGTCGCATTTTCAATGGCTAATTCACTTGATGGTTGATAACTTCCAAAAGGCATATCAGCAACTATTAAAGAATGTTTATTAGATCTTGCCACGCCACCAACAATTGGAAGCATTTCTTCCATGGTTACTGGAACTGTTGAATTATGCCCGAAAACTAATTGACCAGCAGAATCGCCAACAAGTATTACTGGAATTTCAAGTTCATCGAATAGGGCAGAAGTTAAAGAGTCATAACTCGTAAACATTAACCATTTTTTTCGTGAACTTTTATAATCAGCAAGGTCAGAAATAGTAATTCTTTTGTTCAATTAGCACCATATTTCTCAAAGCCTCTTTAGGGTCTCTGGATTCGATGACGTTTCTTACTATTTAATGATATGGCATGTGGCCTAACCCTGTTACTGAAGTCATATTCGACCTGGAGTAAATTGGCCCTTATAGAATTGAATTCAATTTAACTCTTTAAATAGAGGAGATTCGTGGGACTAAACGAACAATGGCGAAAATTCTCCCATAACAAAAAAGTTAAACGCGTGAAAGAACTAGGTCTGCCTGAGAGAATCGGAGTAGCGAAAAGTCCTTTTACCAATCCAGATTTGCTATTTGAATTAGCAAAAGATAGATCTCCTCAAGTTAGGCAAGTAGTTGCGGGTAATTCCTCGATAAATAGTGAGGTCATTAAATTACTAGCCCATGACGTAAATTCGATGGTGCGTACCATAATCGCTAAAAGATTTGATTTAAATGAAAAATTTGTTGACAAATTATCACTCGATGAATCAGAAGATGTTTTGATAGCAGTAGCTCTTCGAGAAAAATTATCTTTTGATCAACAAACAATATTGTCCAATAGTGGATCACGTGTTAAACAAAAATTGGCTATTAGAAAAGATTTAGAATTTAGTGTCGCTGTCAAATTATCCAATGACGAAGACCCAAGAGTGCGAGTCATACTTGCCGCAATGACGCCATTTGAGCAAATCCTGACGCAGTTAGAAAATGATAAGAATTATGAGGTACAAAAAATTGTTGCTAAAAGAAAAGGAAATTATAATTCTCAAGATGTCAAATGGCAAAAACTCGATCATTCATTAAGGAAACAATCAAAAATTGACAGAGATAGATGGATGAGAATTTTATCAAATGAAATTTTTAAAAACGATTTTAATAATAGAGATTCAGCATGATTGGTATATATTTTTTCCCTAAGCGTTTACATGCCCGTTTACTTGCAGCTAGAGATTTGAATACGCCACCTACTATTTTAGGCGCACTTGCGGCAGATCCTGTAGAAGAAGTAAGACTAGGAGTTGCAGGAAATCCTAAAACACCAAAGGGTGTTTGGATATTACTTTTGAATGATCAAAATTCAATGGTCAGAGCAGAAATAGCAGCAAGAAGTGATTTAGATCAAGAAAGTATTTTGAAATTAGCAAATGATAGATCTGAAAATGTTTGTAAAGAAATATCTTGTAGGGAAGACTTAAACGATGATGCTTTAAAAATCTTGGTTAATAAATCAATTCCGATTAGAATACAATTAGCATCAAATTCAAATAAATTTTCGGATTGGTTAAGTGTGAAACTAGCTAAAGATGCTGATTCTCGGGTTCGAGTATTAGTAGCTGCGTCTACGAAAAGTGAATCAGCCATTAATATCTTAAGAAATGATAGTGATTGGTCAGTACAAGATTCGTTAGCTTCTCGTGAATTTAATCAAGAACTCAGCGAAATGAGAAAAAAATTTGATTTTAGAAGTTCACCATCGCTAGAAGATCAATTTGTAAAGAAAAATAATATCAATTTATAATTATCAAATTTCACTTCATAACTTACAATACTTATGCCGTCAAAATTAAAAAAAAGTAAAAAAGCACAACACAGTAATATCCCAAATCCAATTTGGATGTTTCCAGCTTTATTTATAGGTGCTTTAATTGTGATAGGAATTTCAAAAGTATTAGCCGCTGCTTCTGGTTCAACAATAGAAGTCACTTTGCCTAGTTCGACTTCCATAGCAGCAAATGCCACAGAACAAGATTTTAATTTTTCAGCTAATACTGCAGGAACAGATCCAATCGAATTACCTAGCGGTTGGACTTCAAGTCAATACATTGCAGTAGAAGTGTCTGTGACTAATCCTGTATCCAATCCTTCAGAGGCACAATTGGATAATGCACCTGTATATCGAAACGTAGATGGATCAAACAATCCTTTGTGCCGAGTTAATATTGGAAGTGCTTCTGATGCTGCCAGTTCCACCCCTGGAACGAATTATGGTGAAACCGCACAAACAACGTTGACGGTAAATAGTGAAGCAATTGTCATAATTGGTGACAGAACACCTTCAGTTACCATTAATGGTACATATGCAAATATTTTAAGTGTCTTAGCAAACATCAGAATATCTTGTACATCCGGTAATTTTGTTGGAAGATATGTTCGACTCGGAGTTGTTCCTAGTGAGTCTCCCATCAGTTTTCAAAATAATGCCGAAAACGTAACCATTAATTCTTCACTTTACTATTTGTTTTCAACACAGCGATATTACAGATTTCAAAGAGAAACGACAATTACCACAGATAGCAATACGACTGATCGATTAAAACAACTATGGGATGACGCAAAAGCTAGAACTATTTCTGTGGATGGAAATGCTAATTCAGGACAAACTAGATATGGATGGGTAGCAACCCTAACTGAAAGAGATGAAATTGAGTTAGCAGATCGACTAGGAACTGGATACGCTCCGATGATTGGTTTAACCGATTTTGGAGGACCGGTTGATGGCTCAACCAGTTACACATGGAATTGGGACACAACAGCATGGGGAACGGCACCTTCGCCTAGTACGTGTAACACATTTGAAGCAAATATTCGATGGCTCGGTCCAGATAGTTGGTGTACCCGAGTTCCGGCACCATATTGGAATTGGGATGCGAGCGCTTTTCAAAACGATGATTGGTCATTGTGCTCAAATGTTTGGCAAAATTCTGCTTCTTGTTCAGGAGGAGTTACTGCCACTGCAACCATAAATTTCAATTCAACAAACACCACAACTAATGGCTGGGGTTTGTACCACGCTTGGCACATTAGTGGTTCCAGAGTGGATGAACCAAACAGTTCGGGAGATTACTTTTATACAGGTTATTCATCTGGTGGAAATGTTGGCTGGGATGACGCAGGTGTTTCAGATAATAATGAAAGATCTGACGCAAGAAATAAAACAGATACACACAATTTTTATATCGCTGAATTCTGTGCGCCTAACAGTCCATGCACTCCACCTGGTGCTGCAGTTGCATCAACTCGTTTAAGAATAGATCAAACCATAACTTTTACCGGGGCTTCAAGTTCCTATAACACCGAAAATGTGAATTTAACTGCCGCAACTACAACTTCAAATTTGACAATTTCCTACGCTTCTAATGATTCAAATATTTGCACAGTGAATTCATCAGCAGTTGTGACCTTGGTTTCCAGAGGTACTTGCACCATTACAGCTTCACAATCGGGAAACGATTCCTATAACGCGGCTACTTCAGTTTCTCAATCTTTTACTTCCAATTTTGGTCCTATTTTTTCGGGTGTCAACACTTCTTGCACAGGAATTGGTCAGCTAGAAAATGGTTCTTTCGAAACGTTTAGTTTAGGAACTGCTGGAACTGTGGGAGGTGGAAATAACAACCCAACGGGCTCTTGGCACGGATACGCAGGTGGGCCAGCCCAAATTCTGTTTCTCGATATAGATGCAAACTTAAATCAAAATGTTGATCCATGGAATACAACTGCTTCAAATAAAATTATCGAAATTCAGAGAGCAGTATCTGGCTCAATTGATACAGCAGGAACTCAGGATTTTGATTCAACAAATTTTTCACCACATGATGGAATTTATATGGCGGAATTGAACGCTACACAAACCTCAGCTCTCTATCAAGACATTTCGACACTTCCTGGATCCATATTGAGGTGGGAGATTTTCCATAGAGGAAGGAAATACACTGCCACAGCAAATGATGGTGATGAAATGAAAGTACAAATTGGCTCAACAAGTGCAACTGGTTATGGGAGTGCAAGTGCACAAAGTGCAATAGATCAGACACCTGAAAGTGGTTTTGATGTAGATGCAACTGGAACAAGTGGATCAATTTCAGGAACAACAATAAAGTCGGAAAGAAGCGACGGGTGGTATCGAGTACGCGGTGTCTATCAGGTTCCGTCAGGGCAAACAACCACAAGATTTGCTTTTTCTGCAATTTCAGGTTTGCATTCGATAGGTGTAGGTAATTTACTTGACAATATTTCCTTCACTCCTAACGTCGCATGTCCATTTACGAAAACCATAATTAAGGGTAGGACGGCAACACTCAATGTTTTTGGTGATGAGAATTTAACTGATGCAGAAGAATCTCTAGGTGCAACAGATTCAACTATTGGTTCAACAATTTCAATAACAAGTGGGTCGGGATCAATTACAAGAGTAAATTCAGATAGATCCATGCAATTTACTGCCCCAAATTCCACAGGAACAAGTGTCGTTAGATTTAGAATTACTAATACTTTTGGAGACACTTCTGATGCAGATGCAACCTTCAATATAGTTGATGATTTAACTCAAACTGCCCCAACCATAATTCCAGTTGATCCTCGCGCCCCATTTGTAGATTTACCGCAAATAGATATTTTAGGATCTAGTGTTTCTAAAGCTTTATTGTGTTACAGGCAAAGTCAAAGCAATGGAACGGACTTATCTAGCGGACACAGTTTGGTTACAACAGTAAGAACGACTAGTTCTAACACCATTTCTAATGATGCCTCAACTTCTGAAGTAAGCATCAACGGAACAATTGCCAATGTTGAAACCAGTTCTAGTTCTATAAGGATCACAAATTCAAATGGGGGAGCGGTATTGGATTCCAACACATCAAAGTATTTACGGGTAAGAGTCTCTGGCGACGATGATTTAAGTGCAGACAACTGCACAAACGGTTCAAGTACTGATCAAAGTAAGGTCATCGAACTCAGACCTGTGGTACTTGAAACGACCAGAAAGATAGACATTAACGTCGATTAATTAAGCACAAATCTTTCATTTCTGACAGAAAGTAAAGCATCTGAATACCATTCGATATTACATTCTTTTGAACCAAGATGATACTTATAACTTGTTTGTTCTCTGGGATTGAGAGTCAGATTTAGTTTAAATTGTTTAGTAACTTTATTAATTTCTTCAGATATAACTATATTCATATCTTTGTCATAAATCGTTAGCCTTTGTTTAGGTGTGCAATTTCCGCTTCTTGCTCCAAAATTAATACTTCCTTTTATTTTTTCTTTTGTAGGATTTAACACAAATAGTTCAAAAGTTTTATCATAAATATCAATTTGTTTAGATCCTTGGATTTGGCCAGCGTCTGCACTTGCTTGCCAAGTTAAAGTGATTAAAGATTGAAGTGTAGAAGGGGTGTAACTTTGCGGTGGTACTTTAAAAGCTGCCAGTCTAGTATTTTTTGAAACTGCAATTGGTTTTCCTGCAACTTTTATCCAAGAATTACCTGTTTCGACTAAATCTTTGTAGGCTCGAAGATCTACTACTATGGCGCAATATCCAACGCTTGCTGCTTGTTGGATTATTTTTTTAGCATCGTTTTTCTCTATTTTTTCTTGCCAATTTCCTTGTTGAGTGCCCTTTACTGCTCCATAAGAATATTTTCTTTCAGGATTCGTTAAATAAAGCCAAAAGTGATCATAATCAGAAAAAGAATTTATGGCTCCACCTTCTGGATAGCGAAGTACTGGAAGTTGCAAAATTGGGCAATCTTTATCAAGTTTTTTGTCTATATCTTGCGAAAATGATTGTATTTCGTAGTAAATGTTTTTGGTATTTTCAAAGTCATTGGGGATTTTTTTGTAAGTTTGGTCAATCAATGCAATCACGGTAATTATTAGTATTGCCGCGAGTTTTTGTGGCTGTTTTAAATTCCGGACAATTTCTAATTTTCTTATTAATAAAACACTGATTAATGTAGCCAAATAGAGTAAATAAATAAATAATCTGCCCCATGATCTAATCCAGTCAGTGATGAAGAAAGAAAATAGAGCCCCAAAACCTGTTGTCCAATAAAAAAATAAAGTTATTATAAATAAAAATATAAATAGATTAATGAATAGATTTGCATCTTGGTTTTTATCTGCAAGAAATCCTCTATTTATTAAAGTAAAAGCAAAAAACAAAATAGCTACTGAAAACATAGTTACCCCAAATATTGAGTTCCATGGACCTGATTCACCAACACTTAATTGACTGACTCGATCAAAACTATTTCTTAACTTGGCTAAAAATTCAAATCCAGAGTTTGGATTGGGCATGAAAATTGCAATAAAAGATCCACTATATCTTTCAATAAATTCATAACTTCTTTCAACTGGATTTTGTAGTACTAGGTATAAATTACCCTGATTTACGATAAATTTCTGAATCAAAACTGAAATTGGTATTACAAGTAAAATTAAATAAAGTTTAAAATTTTTGTAATTAATTGATTTTTGAAAAGTTATAAAAATTAGAGTTAAGAATATTAAGATTTCAGTGTAAAACCAAAAATATGGATGGGTGAAAGATATCAAAATCAAAGACGAAATTATTAAAAGTAAATTATTTTTATTAAATTTTACTGATTGTTTAAAAATTATAATTATTAAGACTAAAGTCAGTGGAATTGTGAAATAATTTGCAAGTGTCACATGCCATAAGGCTCTTTGGAAATGCCAAGGAATAAGCGTCAAAATAACGCTTATAATAAGTGAAGAATTTAATGAAAATTTTAAAAATCTAAAAAGTATAAAATTAATTACTTGAACTAAAACAAATCCAAAAAATATTAACAAATTACTCGATGCAATTGCTGAAAAAAACAATGTAGTTAACGAAAAATATAGAAAGTCAAAAATACTTGGGATTCCCCAATTACTCAAATCACTTATGTATGGCCAGCCTAAATTAGGAAAAATTACTGCTGAATGGTGATCTTTTACATTTTGGGCAAAAGTGTATACATGAACCATATCCCCTTGAATTACCCAAGGAGAATTTAATTCAAATAATGAAAAATCAAGTGTCCAATAACTTAAAAGTAATACAATTGTAACACCAATTACTTGGTAACCAAAAGACTTTAATCGCAATTTTAATTTAATTCTTTTATTTCTTTATACATTTCATTTAAAACATGTTCTAAAGCAACAGGTACTAATTCATCTGTGCCAATTATTTGAGAGGAAGGAAGATGTCGGCCAGCCATCCATGTAGAAATTCCTAATACGGTCCAACCGTATTTTGCAATAATAAGCATAAGTTTTTGGTTGCTATAAACTTCTTCAGGTTTAATTTTTTCTTCATTCCAGGAATTACTTTTAGCATTTCTTATCAAAGTTGACATGTTAATTAAACTTTCAATTCCTTTTACTTGAAAGTCTTTTGACATTTGAGTTTTAATTAGTTCACTTACATGGCCTGTTATCGATGGGAAATTTATAAGTGCTGCGACGCCAGGATTTTCACTTGCCCATGTTATTTGGCAGCTCACCCAAGTTCTAAGTGCTAATTCAGTATCTGGTTTAACTTTCATAGATTCTTGCCAGGCAAAATCCACATATTTGGAATATGAACTCAATGCTGCTCGAACAATTAATTCATCTCTACCTTTAAAGTGATAATTCACAACACCAGGGGAGATATTTAACTGTTTACAGATTGGGGCCACTTGAAAGTTTGTTTGCCCATATTTACCAAGCTCAACTTCAGCAATTTCGATGATTTCTTGAGCGGTGACTGTTCCTTTATTTAAGGGTGTCGTTGAAATCGACATCGAGAGCCACCTCCAGTATCATGAAAATATATTCTAATTTGAATTCAATTCAAATTATACTAATGGGTATGTACAAGTTTTTGGTAGAGGAAGTGATTTTTCTTGAGTACGCCTCTTGGAAGTTCAATTAATGGGGCAAAAAAGGATCGAAAAAGAGCTCGTAAATGGATACTTATACTTCTATCTTTAACCCCAATACCATTATTTGGCGCGGTTCTGGCAGCAAATGTAACAATCACTGGTGCTGATGGAACGGCCAACGTAGTGGAGTTTGGACAAGGTTCGGCTTCAGCTACTGCCTGCGATACCTCAATAACCACTGCATTAAATACTTCGTACAACGGTACGACATTCATGCTCAGCACAATCGTTCTAAGTAACGTCGATGGAACAGCAGCGGGTTGCTACAACAAATCAATTACGGTGTCACCCGCATCTAATTCAACTGGTTTAGCAACAGCAGTTGTGACACCTACGGCTTCTGTGGCTAATGGGACCTACACATTGACTCCCAGCCCATCAGTTACAGCTTCGCTCATCACAAAGGTTTTAATTCAGACGCAATAAAAAAAAAGGGGGGGGGTAGTTGCTAAAAGAGAATATTCAATTAAAATGAATTCAATTCAACTTAAATGAGGGGAAAATGTCCAAATCACCATTAGATGGTTCTTTTTCCAGTCGTAATAAAAGTAAAAAAATTAAATTGTTTTCAATAGCTGGATTCGGAGTTGCACTTATAGCTGGTGCCGGCGTTTTTGCAGCAAATATCGCAATCGCAACTGGTGCAATTGAATTTGGTCAAGGCGTAGCTTCAGCTACTGCTTGTGACAACACAATTACTGTTGTTCCTAATTCCACTTTCGATGGAGCTCAGTTTATGGTTTCAAGTGTTGAGCTTCGAGGAGTTGATTCTTCTAACTCAGGCTGTAATGGTAAAACTTTAACTATTAAAGCAATTTCTTCAAGTGCAACTTTAGGAACTGTTTCTACAGTCGTTCCATCAGGTGCAGCAAGTGTTGACATCACAGTTGTTCCAACACCAACGGTAACGGCTTCTGTGTTAACAAAAATTTTGTTAGAAAGCAACTAGGAGAACAATTATGAAATCAAATCTTGAAAATGCAAGTATCTTTGGTGGAGAGAAGAAAAATAGGACAAAGTTAATTTTCATAATTCTACTTTTGGTAGGACTTGTTACTCTTTTAGGTCGTGTTCTAGCTGCAAACATTACAATCGCATCTGGTGCTATTGAATTTGGTCAAGGTGTTGCAGACACAATTGCTTGTGATGATGACATAACCGTGACTCCTAATTCAACGTTTAATGGAACAACTTTTTTATTAACTTCAGTCGTGTTAACAGATGTTGATCAAAGAGCGGGCACAACTCAAGATACTGGTTGTGGTGCTCAAAATATTGTTGTTAAGGTTCATAATAGTACAACACCAATTGCATCAGCCACAGTTACAATTCCTACAGCGGCCGCAACTAGTGATTTCACTGTGACACCAGCTCCTACTGCAACCGCTGGTGATGTTGTCAGAATTACACTTGAAACAACAAACTAATTTGAAATGGATCTTAGACAACAACTTGGTATAGATTTAAAAATAAATAGAAAGCAAGCTCAAGATTCAATTTTAATTACAGTTAAAAAGAAAAATGGCGAAATAAGTTCTGCAGCAATTTCTCCTCAAAGCCAAATCGTTTCACCTTTTCCCGAATTTTTGACAGAAAAATCATTAAATAAAGAAACTATAAATAAACGACATTTTATTAATTTCATTTCAAATATTTTATTTTCTATCCTTGTAGTCATATTAGGCTTATTCACAGTTTCAAAATTTCTAGGATTTGCTGATGCAAAAGTTGTACTAACCGGTTCGATGGAGCCAAGTATCATGATTGGTGATGTTTTACTTATCGTAAATGATGAATTTAGAGAACCTAAATTACAAGATGTTGTAATTTATGATGCCAAAAGAATTGATGGAACTAAAGTCGCATCTTTTGCCCACAGAATCATTGATGGAGACTCCAGCTCTGGCTTTATCACAAAAGGTGATGCAAATCTTTCACCTGATGTTCAAAAATCAAATCTAGAGGATATTACTGGTGTTGTTGTATTTGTAATTCCATTCATCGGTAACTTATTAACTCTTACGAATCTCTTATTTTTAGTTATTTTGATTGTGAGTATCACAATCACTCGTGAATTGTTGAAACTATTCAATGACTGAAAAAAATCTTGAGGAAGATTTAGTTTCTCCAAATTCACCTCTAATCACAGCACTTGAGCCAACAAGTGTTGATGAAAAATACAAGAGAGCAGACAAGCAAAATTCTAAGAATCTAATCTTTTTTCTATTGTTTTTATTAGTTTTATTTTTATTTGCTAATCAATATTTTGGATGGATCATTCCAAAAAATTCAAGATTAATTACTTCAGGTGTTGGTCCAAAAGGAGAACCAGGAATTCCTGGAGCCCCAGGTCCACAAGGTGAACAAGGTTTGCCAGGCGAACCTGGAGCAAGAGGTAGTAGAGGTTCACAAGGTTTACCCGGAGAAAAAGGTGAACCAGGATCTCAAGGTTCGCAAGGAAATACTGGAGCAACAGGTGCAACAGGTCCTGCAGGAACAGGAGTATCTGGTTCGGGAAGTGGCACAGGAACTGTTTCACTTGGAACTTGTGATGATGATATTAGAGTCACGATGAATTCTAAATATGTTCCATATTCTGCAACTGCGTCCAATAACTGGGTATTAGATTATTTAACAATTTCTAGTATCGATGCCACTGCTTGTAATGGGAAAAGTGTGACAGTGCTTTTACTTAAACAAGACGCTAGTGTTCTAGAAACATCAAATGTCTTAACAATTTCATCAAATTCTCTTTTATTTAGTTGCACACCTAATTCTTCCGGTTATTGCACGGGCGCTGGCTGGCCAAACTCACAAATTTTGCGCTCAAATCAGATATATTCGGTTACATTGGAGGTGGCTGGTTAAATGTTTGGTCTAAATAAAAATGAAAAAGATCCCACTCCAAAAGTGATAGAAGAAAATTCACTTCCAACAAATCCAGGAGATCCTGCATTAGTAGTGGATTTACCAGATGGACAAAAATTAATTCTTGGTCAAATTGAACCAGGCACCATTATCGAAGTAGCTACTTGGAGAGGAACTGGAAGACCTGATTCAAGAACTACAAGATTACTTCTTGGAACATCTGTTAACGAAGAAAATAAACCAAAAGCCGTTAGAGCGCCTGAAAAAAATGTTGAAGAAAATAATTATTCAGTTTTTGCACCCAGAAAATCTCATGCCGAAATTGCCTCGGAAATTACTGGAGAAATTCCTGTTGTAAAAAAAGAGTTAGTTAAAGGAAGACACGGAGTAGCTCCTAAACAAACATTGAAAAAAACGTTCACAAGAATTTCTCTTACTGCAGCAAGTGTGGCAACGTTTTTCGTTTTGATTGCAAGCAATGGAGTAATTAATTTTCAAACAGTTGAAATGGGAATAACCACAAGTCTTGGTGGACCCGAATCAATTCTTGCAATTACTCAAAAAACTTCTGAAATCAATTCTGGAGATGTAGTAATAATCGAGTTACCCTCAACAGGTCAGCCAACAAACTTGCTAGCAAAAGTGACCGAATTAACTAGCAGTAAAGCAGTTTTACAAGCTAATGGAATCCAATATGAAATTCCAAACCCAAATGTGAAAGGAAAAGTACGACTAGTAATTCCTTTTTTAGGAACAGTTCTAAAGCTAGTTTAAATTAACGTATTTAAATAAACATGCAAAGTAAATCAAATTGCAGTGATTTTATTAGATTTTTAATTGGAATTGAATTCAGTTTAATGTTTGGGGTTAAGAATTAATTATTTCAAGCGCCCTAAGCATTCAAAATTACCCTGGACACCCATAATTGTTTTAACTTTTTTATTAGCATTATTTGTTTCAGTCGCTTTTTCAATTGCAAATAATGCATTTGCCACAGGTTGCACAACAAGTTCTACAACTTCTGGTGATTACACAATAGTTTCATTTACCAATACTGGAACTTGTACTTGGACTGTTCCAAATCATGTAAACACAGTTGATGTTCTCGTAGTTGGTG
>JBJOGR010000017.1:0-4004 GCA_046048135.1 Actinomycetota bacterium | reverse complement strand
AATCTACTTCTAATACCGTGTTTTGATTACCATCAATATCTAAATCAAGACGGGCACAAAAAGTGTGTTGATGATAGGGAGCCCATAATCCTTTTTCAATTTCAGTTGCGGAAGGATGATTTTTTCCTGGAGTATCAGCAATTGTTAAGACAATTCCTGTTAGTTTAGCTTCAAATTCAATTGAGCCATCTTGATAGAAATACCAGTAGTAGCCATATTCATAATTATTGATTGTGACAATTGAAGAAATAACCATTCTTCTACTTCTTCTTACTTCAACATGACCATCAGTATCAACATGTTTCCAAAGAATTCCAAAGTCTTCTTCATGTAAACAGATAGCGTTTTTTATGGTTCTGACATTTCCTTCAGGCTCGACTATTGACACATCTAGATAAACAATTTCACCTAAACAATCACAACCTAAAAGAAGTGAATTAGTGTAATTTCCTAGCCCATATTCACCTGTATCGAAAGCATTTTTTCTATAGGTTCCTTGACTTGGATCTCCATAGGGGATTACAAGTTCTGAGATTGACATTCGATGAGCAATTTTTCTTGAATTCTTATTATCTAGAAAATTAACATCATGAATTATTAGTCCTTCTCTTTGGTCAAAACCGATTCGTAAATTCCATCTTTCCCAAGTTAATTTCCAGCCATCTAATTTGAAAGATGGACCATCTTTTTGAATAATTTCTAAACTGTTTAATTTAACGTCTCCACCGGTTTTATTTAAGCGATAATCACCTGGAGTTTCAGGAATTGGAGTTTTCTCACTATTTTCAATACTTACTACTTCATAAGTTTTTAAATCAACAATGGCATAAAGTCCATTAATTGGATGAGCGTACATATTTGAATCTTTGTTTGGTTTAAACCACATTGGTGTCCAAATTAATCTTCTGCCATCATTTAAAAATTCTGGAATTTGGGCACCTATTGGCCAAGTTTCAATATGAACTTGGGTTTGAGGTTCCTTTATTCCACGTTCTTTTAATGCTTCAACAACTTCAGAATTTTCTAATACTGCTTTGATGGCTTTTCTTGATTCAGTACTTAAAACTGGAGATTTTGCATTTTCTATTTCTTTCCAACTTAAACTAGTGCCTTCAATTGTGATAATTCCTTCATAAACAAGAGCTGTTGTGGTATCTAATATTGTTACTTTTGCACTTCTTTCAACAGGTTTGTTATTTATTAAAGACTCTTTGTCTGGTTCATTTAGTTGAACCATGGCAAATAAGTGCTTATCTGTTAATGTCCAAGCTTTTTTAGCATTTTTCACTACTTGTATAAGTTCTAGTTCACTTAATGGATCTAGAGGATGCATAATTTTCCTTAAGTTGGATGTTTAAATCCTACTGGTTAGCTCACTTAAAAAAGGTTCGCCTTGGTTGGGTAATCAAGTATAAACATGAAATTAATTAGGAATATAACCTGTTTAACTATTTTTATAAACCTGTCTTGTGGTGAGCATCAAACCATTTTCTAGCTTGTGCTAGAACTTCGTTTTCACTCATTCGATCTATATCTAAATCAAGTTCTGCCACAATCTTTTTAGCTACATCTTTATGTTTTTCATTTAAAAATTTCACAAAATTATGAGCAGTATTTGACTTACCACTGCCATGACCCATCACTAAGACTTCACGAGCAGGTCTTATGGCTTTGGTAATGGATTCAAAAAATACTTTTTCATCAGGATCTACTCCATGACCTTTATGATGTTGAGCCTGTTTTACGTGATGGTGTTTACCTTTGTCATCTAAAGCTTTTATTTTTTCTGGCTTTGTGGCTTTTTCTAATCCTGTAGCCCATAGTTTTGCTTCATCTCTAGTAATGGTTAAAAGTACAAATTTATTAGTTACCTCAGGCATATTTGACCCCTTTTCTTTTAATTATATGCCAACAACAATATATGAGTTTTGACTCATATATTATAAAGGAAGATAGGAGATCTTCTCTCACGATTAGGTTCGTGGAGATATAACCAATACCTATTAGAAATGAAAAATGAAAATGACTAAAAATTTTACTAATTTTAAAGAATTAGAAAAGAAGTTTAAATTAGATCAAGTTAAAGCAAAAAAAATTGCTGATTTGATGATGGCTATTTCAAACGCATACAGATTGGCTGAACTTAGAAAAAATGAAGGAATTACTCAAAATGCATTAGCAGATGATTTAGGTATAGATCAGTCATATATTTCAAGAATAGAGAATGGAAAATTAAGTAAAACTGAAATTGGAACTTTACAAGCCTACGTTGAAGGATTGGGTGGAACTTTAGAAATATATGCTCGGATTAAAGGTAAAAGTTTTAAATTAATTAACTGACAGTAATACATAGGAATTTATATGGGGACCAATTTCTTGGTCCCCTTCTTTAACATAGAGGCTGATTACCATTTATGGCAACTAATGTTTGCGTATTTAAAAATGTAAAACTATGTAACTTCAAAGTCAAGTTTTTGTAATCCAAAAGTATTAAAATATACAAAATTAAGTTACCAACGAATATATTAATTAAAACTTTCTATTATTTAAATTAAAAGGGGACCAATTTATTGGTCCCCTTTTACACCAAAAAGGTAAATTGTCATTTCTGACAACATTTGATTACGTATTTAAAATTTAAAATATTTATCTCAATATGTCAAGTTTTGTAAATCAAAAGTATTAATATCCACAAGATTTAGTTGTTAACAAAAAAGAAAACTTTTAAAGTCAGCAACTTCATATTTTGTCATTCTTATAAGCAGCCCCTGTAGCTCAATTGGATCGAGCATTTTGATTACGACCAAAAGGGTTGCGGGTTCGAATCCCGTCAGGGGCTCAATGATTAGAAAATAAACATAGACAAGCAAGTCTGGGTAGTGAAAGACTATGTTTATTGTTCAATGATTTTTTAGGAGTAATTATGGGAGCAACATATTCTTGTAATAAGTGTGGAATGTCTGTTAATGCCACATGTGCAAAATGTAATGAAGCCTTAGTTAATGGAAATCTAGATCTAGGAAATGGCAATGTAGTACAAATTTCAAGTTGTCCAACTTGCAAGGGAAAGATTAAATCTCCAATGTGTTGTGGACAAGATATGAGTTGTGCTGTTTAAGAATTAGTGATTTTAATTTAAAGGGGACCAATTTCTTGGTCCCCTTCTTTAACAAAGCGGCTTTTTGTCATTTCTGACAATCTTTAATTGCTTAAAGAAAATATAAATTAATTAATTTTAATTTGCAAGTTTTGTAAATCTTTTGGATTACAAAATTAATTTGTTAACCATTGGGCAACTCCACCATGTCTGGAACATGTGCCACTTCTGGTTTTAGAAAAAGAGTAAGTTCCATCTTTACATTTAGCAGTAGCACCAGCTGGTGCTCCAGTTTCTGAAACCACAGGACCACTAGTTTTTGTGCTAGTTGGATTGGCAGTTGGGTTTGTTTGTTTAGATGTAGTTTGTGGGGTAATACCGTTTAGGCAATTAGTTAAAGAGGTTTTTAGGAATGTTTTTTCTGTGTTATCAACACTTAGACCCCAACGTTTTTTAACATCAACCCAGTCGTTTAAGTATTGGCACACATAACTACTGGTAGGAAGCCAAGCTTGTGGTTCTTTACTGCCCTTTGATCTATTTGTGGAACTTGTTACTGCAATTAAAGTGTTTGATGCTTTTAATTCATTTGCATAATCTTGACGCTGTTTACTAGTCCAAGAGAAAGCTCCTGATTGCCAAGCTTCTTGTAAAGGAACTAGATGATCAATGTCTAGTTTTGAAGGATCTGTGATGGTTTTGTTGTCATATTTAGAAAACCATTCACCTTTTGATACTTTGCAGCGTGATTTAAAACTTGGCCATATAGAAGATTCTTCAATTAGTACTTCTACTCTTGTGTCAAAGCAGTCTTTGTCACTATCTATCCAGTGTTTAAATAAAGATCTTTGATAAGTGGTAGTTGATTCTTCTTCTACTTTTAAGGATTCAAGATCTGTTAAAGAGT
>JBJOGR010000016.1:0-8484 GCA_046048135.1 Actinomycetota bacterium | reverse complement strand
CCTTCTAAACTAACAATGCTTTCAACAGTTATTGGTGTTCTTGCAATGTGGTTAATAGTTGGAAATCTAGGAGAATAACTTTGAATAATGTTTTAAGTAAAAACACTAAGCAAAGAAAAGCAATTTCTGATTTATTACTATCAATAACTAAATTTAGTTCTGCTCAAGAAGTTCATAAATTACTGGTTTCTAGAGGAGAAAAAATTGGTCTGGCAACTGTTTATAGAACCCTGCAGGCTTTATCTGAGACTGGGTTAGTTGATAGTTTAAAAAATGAAAATGGTGAGACTTTATATAAAGTTTGTAGTAAAAATCACCATCATCATCTAGTTTGTACCAAATGCGCTACCACTAGCGAATTTAATGCTTCTGAAATCGAAAACTTGATGCAAAAAATAGCTCAAGATAACAATTATCAAATATCAGGACATGTTGTTGAAATATTTGGTCTTTGTAAGAATTGTCGTTAATTAGGTTTTGCATCTCCAAAACGACGTTCGCGTTTAGCATATATTTCGATTGCTTGCCATAAATGTCTTCTATCAAAATCAGGCCATAACACATCCATAAATACCATTTCTGCATAAGCAGATTGCCACAATAAAAAGTTACTGGTTCGTTGCTCACCAGATGTTCTTAAAAATAAATCAACGTCTGGCATGTTTGGTTCATATAGATATTTTTTAAGTTTTTTCTCTGAAATAGAATCGGGTCTTAATTTTCTTGCTTTTACATCACGAGCAATCTCAGTTACTGCATCAACAATTTCTGCTCTTCCTCCGTAATTAACACACATAGTTAATGTTAATTGATCATTTTTAGAAGTTTTTCTTTCAGCTTTTTTTAATTCATCAACTACACTCTTCCAAAGACGAGCTTCTCTACCTGCCCATCTAACTTTAATTCCAAATTGATTCATTTCTTCTACTCTTCGATGAATCACTTCGCGATTAAAATTCATCAAGAATTTAACTTCATCAGGACTTCGTTTCCAATTTTCTGTAGAGAATGCATAAACTGTTAAATACTTAACACCAATTTCTAAGGCTCCATAAACCGCATCTAATAAAGCTAACTCGCCTGCTTCATGTCCTGCAGTTCTAGGTAAACCTCTTTCTTTAGCCCATCTGCCATTTCCATCCATAACAATTGCCACATGATTTGGAATAAATGTTGAAGAAATTGCAGGTGGCTTAACACCTGTTTTATGTTTTGGAACTGGTGGAAATTTTTTTCTACTTTTAACCAACTATTTCCTCTCCACCATTCTTAATGACCTGACTCCTCTTTCAATATGCCATTGTAAATATGCAGCGATTATGCCACTTGCTTCTCGTCTGGCTTTTGGCTCTGAAGCATCTGCAACTACCCAATCTCCAATTAGTAAAGCAGACATTAATTGAATTGTTACTGAAGATGGAGCGACTGAACCTGAAGGTTTACATTCGTCGCATACTGATCCACCGGTGGCAACGGAAAATGCTTTATGCGGACCTGGTTTGTCGCATCTTGCACAATCATAGAAAGACGGTGCATAACCAGAGATAGCCAAAGAGCGCAATAAAAATGAATCTAAAATTAAATTTGGATCGTGTTCACCTTTTACTAAAGATCGCAAAGCCCCAATTAGTAATAGGTATTGTTGAGTAGCTGGTTCTTTTTCTTCCGGAGTTAAATGTTCAGTAGTTTCAAGCATTGCTTGACCAGCTGTCCACTTTGCGTAATCTTGGGACAAAATTGAACCATAGGAAAATAAAGATTCAACTTGACTTAAAATATCTAAACTTTTACCCAAATGAAAATGAGCATCAATATGCCCAAAAGGTTCAACACGTGCTCCAAAGCGTGAAGTAGTTTTTCTAACCCCTTTGGCAACTGCACGAACGCGGCCATTATTTTTTGTTAAAACCGTGACTATCCGATCTGCTTCCCCTAATCTTTGGGTTCGAAGCACAATTCCTTCATCACGGTATTGAGGCATATCACTTATTCTGCTGGAAATTCCTATTTTGTTCTCACCACAACACTCCTTAAGTGATTGAAGTTAAGTAGAGTTATCAAGTAGAACTAGGAGTGAAATTGGCACATCCATCTAATCAGGATTCCCAACCAGATATTTCAGGCAAAAGTGGATCTGGAGCTAATTGGGAGTTTTCAGTTAATAGAAGATTTATTCAAAGAAGCATAATCACTGTTCTAATAATTGTTATTTTTTTTCAATTAGTGGAATGGGCATTTAATAAAAGTAAAGACTTTTTATTTCTGATACTTCTTGCTTGGCTAATTGGTATTGCAATTACTCCTTTAGTTGAAAAACTTACCAAGTCAGGAATTAAACGAGGCTTAAGTACTTTTATTGTGCTACTTTCCCTAGTTGCATTAGTAGTTGCTTTTATTGCTTCTTTTGGTCAACTTTTAGCTTCACAATTAGCAAGTTTGATAACTCAAATTCCAAGTTTGATAGAAGGTTTTTCAACTTGGCTAAACAACAGTTTTGATTTGAACTTAAGTCCTGCAAACATTGAAGAATCTTTAAATATTTCAAACACACAAATTGCAACATTTGCTCAAAATATTGCGGGTGGAATTTTTGGAGTAGTAACAAGTATTGCTGGATTTTTATTTAATATATTTACATTGCTACTTTTTGCTTTTTATTTTGCTTCAGAGACACCAAAAATAAGAAGATCTATTGCAAGCTGGTTACCTGCTAAACAGCAAGTAGTTTTTACCACAGTTTGGAAAGTTGCTACTGAAAAAACAGGTGGATTTGTTATAAGTCGAGTAATTTTAGCCACAATAAATTCGGTGATTACTTCAGTATTCTTACTTATTATTGAAGTTCCATACTGGTTACCTCTGGGTTTATTTACTGGAATTATTAGTCAATTCATACCAACAATAGGTTCATATTTAGGGGGAATAATTCCTGCGATTGTGGCAGTAGTAAATGAACCAATTGATGGATTATTTGTAGTAATTTTTGTGACAATTTATCAACAAATTGAAAACTATTTATTGACTCCAAGAGTTTCATCAATGACCATGAACATTCATCCTGCAGTAGCTTTTGCATCTGTAATCATTTTTGCAAGTTTTTTTGGACCAATCGGAGCATTAATTGGAGTTCCAATTGCAGCAGCAATAATTGCTTTAGTTCAAACATATGGAAAACGTTATGAAATAATTGATGAACTACATATTCAAGAAAATAAAGATTCTTTCTAAAATCCCAATTTAGTTAGCTGATTTGGATCTGTTTGCCAATTAAGGGCAACTTTGACTTGTAAATCTAAGTAGACCTTCATACCCACTAATTTCTCTATTTGTTTTCTTGAAATTGAACCAATTTCTTTCAATTTTGAACCTTTATTTCCGATAATGATTCCTTTTTGGCTATCACGCTCAACATAAATTTCTGCATATATTTTCATTAATGGCTTATCAACTGGCCTATCTTCATCTGTTTCAATTTTTTGAACAACTACTGCAAGTGAATGAGGTAACTCCTCTCTTAAATCTTCTAAAGCAGCTTCTCTTATATATTCAGAAATCATAGTTTCAACTGATTCATCAGTAATTACTTCTTGCGGATAAAGTTCAGGCCCCAGAGGTAAATACTTGATTATCAACTCAACTAATTTGTCTAAATTTTCACCAGTTTGAGAACTAATTGGAATAATTTCTTCCCATTCGAAGTTTAATTCTTTTGCTAATTTATCTAACTCAACAAGTCTTTCAGCAATTACATTTTGCTTAACATTATCGATTTTTGTTAAAACACCAATCTTTGGTTTTCTAGTTAAATTCATTATTTCTTGAGCGATAAATTTGTCCCCCGGACCAATTTTTTGATCTGCAGGAATGCAAAAAACAATCACATCTACTTCAGACCAGGTTTGCTTGACAAGTTCATTTAATTTCGATCCCAATAAAGTTTTTGGCTTATGAACACCAGGTGTATCAACTAGAACTATTTGTCCTTTTGCATTATGAACAATTCCTCTAATAGCATGACGTGTCGTTTGAGGTTGTTTTGAAATTATGGATATTTTTTGACCTACTAATTGGTTTGTCAAAGTAGACTTACCAACATTTGGCCTACCTACAATACAAGCAAAACCACTTCTGAATTCACTCATAAATATAGTTTGCCTGAAGAGTTTAATTTAATGATATTCAAAGTTAAATTATTCTGTTTCAGAATTTTCAATTTTTCGAATGAGAATTGTTCCAACTTTATTTCTACGACCTGCCGCTCTTTCTGCCACGAATTCCCATCCATCAATTTCTACAGAAGTTCCTGGAATAGGTACGCGGTCAATTTTTTTGGCTAAGAATCCGGATAATGTATCAACGCCTTCATCATCACTTGATAAATCGACTTTAATTAATTCAGCAACATCATCAAGATGAATTCGAGAACTTACTCTGAAAACATTTGGACCAAGTTCATTGACTTCCTGAATATGAGTGTCATATTCATCCGTAATTTCTCCAACAATTTCTTCTAATATGTCTTCAATCGTTACCAAACCTGCTGTTCCACCATATTCATCAACTACAACGGCTAAATGAACTCTTGCTGCTTGCATTTCTCTGAGTAATTCATCCGCGGGTTTACTATCAGGTACGAAATATGCATTTCTCATGAGTTGTTCAACTAATTCATTTCGCTCTGACTCAGCATTTTCAAATATTCTTCGCGAAATATCTTTCAAATAAACTACTCCAATAATGTCATCTGAATCTTGACCAATTACTGGAATTCTTGAATACCCTGAGCGAAGTGCTAAAGAGATTGCCTGGCGAAGCGTCTTTCCCTTTTCAATCCAGACCATTTCTGTTCTTGGCACCATAACCTCTCGAGCAACGGTTGAACCAAGTTCAAAAACTGAGTGAATCATTTGACGTTCTTCGTCTTCGATAACGTCTGCTTCTTCAGCTTGATCAACTAAGTCACGTAAATCCTCTGCAGTCGCAAATGGACCGTCTTTAAAACCTTTTCCAGGAGTTAAAGCGTTTCCAATTGAAACAAGTATTTTTGCAATTGGCCAAAGGACAGGTTTAATTAATAAAGACATTGGTGACATGTAATAGGCAATTGCATCTGATTTTTGACGTCCCAAGGTTTCTGGAGCCACACCTAAAACAATAAAACCTAGTAATGACACAATTACTGTTGATAAAAATATCGAAAATGAATTCGCAGAATAGATTTTGATAATTACAAAAGTAAGAAACACTCCTCCAGCAGATGTTAAAGCCAGAGCTAAAAGTTGTAGCGATGCGACATGTTTTGTTTTATCCGCAATTACTTTTTCAAGTTTTATCGTATTTTTTCCGCTTTCCTTAGCAAAAACACCAACTCGTGACTCTGAAGTTCTTGAAATAGCGGTTTTTGTTGCAATAAAAACTGCAGCTAAAATTTCAATAACAATAGCAATAAAGATCAGACTTGTAAGATTGGTCAATTATTTAACTTTCTCAATCAAATCCATAACTTGTTTTTCAAGTCTTTTCATGATTTTTCTTTGTCTAAGTTTTTGGTGATCATGTCCCAAGAGATGCAAAATTGCATGAACGTGTAAGAAAACAAAATATCTAGCAGGATTTTCTCTTCTAAATGTGGCTTCACTCCAAGAGACACTTGGACAAATTATTACGTCACCTAGTACTTTGTCTTTCGTCCTGCCAGAATTATTAATATCATCCATGGGAAAACTCATTACATCTGTTGGGGTATTTAATTTCATCCACTTTAAATGCATTTCTTGCATTTCTTTAACATCTACATAAAGAATTGATAAATCAAAATGATCTGGGATATTTAATTCAGAATATATTTTACTTATAAAAAATTTTAACTTTTTTTCATCGATTCCAAATGAACTTTTATTCTCAATTTCAATCATTTTCGATAATTTCCTTTATCCAATTTTTGATCCCATGTTTCATAAGCTTCGACTATTCGACTGACTAATTTATGTCTAACAACATCCTCAGCGGTTAAATTTATAAATTCTAAATCCTCAACTGTGCCTAGAATATCTTGAACAACTTTTAAACCTGATTTTGTTCCTGAAGGTAAATCAATTTGCGTGACATCTCCTGTTACTACCATTTTAGAACCGAAGCCAAGTCTAGTGAGAAACATTTTCATCTGTTCTGGCGAAGTATTCTGAGCTTCATCAAGAATTATGAATGAATCATTGAGAGTTCTACCTCTCATATATGCAAGTGGGGCAACTTCAATTGATCCATTGGTCATAAGTTTTGGTATTTTTTCTGGATCAATCATGTCTTGCAAAGCATCATAAAGTGGTCTTAAATATGGATCAATTTTTTCCGACAATGTTCCTGGTAAAAATCCAAGATGCTCACCAGCTTCTACTGCTGGTCTTGTCAAAACTATTCTATTAACTTGTTTGGCTTGTAAGGCCTGAACTGCTTTGGCAACTGCCAAATATGTTTTTCCAGAACCTGCTGGTCCAATTCCAAATACAACAGTTTTTTTATCAATTGCATCCACATATTTTTTTTGATTAAAAGTCTTTGGACGAATAGATTTGCCCCTAGAAGTCAAAATATCTACTGTTAAGACTTTGCTTGGACTTATTTGATCATCTGCGTTCAACATTGAAATAGATCTTTCTATTACATCTGAACTTAGAGATTGTCCTGTTCTAATCAAAGAAATTAATTCAGAAAAAAGTTGATTGACAAGTTTAACTGAATTTACATTTCCATTGAGATTAATTTCATTTCCTCGTACATGCAAATTAACATCTGGGAATGATTTTTCAACTGTTTTCAAATTCTCATCGTTAGTACCAAGTAGAGAAATCATCGAAATTGAATTTGGAACTATTATGCGAGATTGAAAATCGCTACTCAAACTAGTCATCTATTTTTATAATATTTGCTCAAATATTTTGGACAATTAACCTGGTGGCCAAGTTAGGCTACGGCCACCTAAAACGTGGGCGTGTACGTGAAAAACCGATTGACCACCCTCTGAACCAGTATTTATCACAATTCTAAATCCCTTTGTTAACTGTTCTTGTTCAGCGATTTTTGATGCTGTATGCATTAATCCTGCAGTAAGTTTTTCGTCTTTTGAACTTAGTTCCGAAATATTTTCATAATGTTTTTTTGGAATAACCAAAATATGAATTGGCGCTTTGGGGTCAATATCATTAAAAGCTAAAAAATCATCGTTTTCAAAAACTTTACTTGAAGGAATTTCTCCCAACGCAATTTTGCAAAACAAACAATTAGTCATTTGATTATTTTATCCACTTTGTTTGGGCAAGTAAAATTGCGGAACTTATTGCCCCAGCAGAAGATGTTCTAAGAATTGATTCGCCAAGACTTGCAAAATTTACCCCCGCATTTTTGAATAATGAAATTTCAGTTTGATCTATTCCACCTTCAGGTCCAATTACCAACAAAATATTATTAGAAATTTTTTTAATTTCTTCTAAAAAATTGTTGGGTGAATCTGGATCTAAGATTATTACCTTTTCAAAGTTGCTAAATTGATTAACTAACTCTTTCGTATTAACACAATTCAAAATTTCAGGCATGAAGGGACGTCTTGCCTGTTTAGTTGATTCTTTAGCAATATTTTGCCATTTAAGTATCAATTTATCTGATTTATTTTCTATCTTCGATACACTTCTGTTTGCTTGCCAAGGAAAAATTTTATCAACTCCAACCTCAGTCAAAAGTTCTATTGATAGATCGGCTCTATCTCCTTTAGCAATAGCTTGAGCTACGCATACAATCGGATTTTCTATGACATGTGTTTCCTTGTTAATAATTTCTGCTTTAAGTATTTTGCCCGGTCCTATCTCCGTAACCTTTGCTTCGATAACTAAGCCTTTAGTGTCTGTAACAAAAATATTTTCACCGATTTGAGTCCTTCTTACCTTTATCGCATGATGTGCTTCGTCATCTTTCAAAGTGATGACTTGTTCGTTTAAATCTTCAGTAGAAGCTATAAAATATGCGGGTTGCATTTTTATCTAGAAAACACATCTCTAATTTTTGAAAATAATCCAGTGTCATTTATTTTTTCAGGTTCAATATTTAATTTATCTTCTTTTCTTAATTCAGCCAATTTTTTCAACAACCCCTTTTGCTCTTCATTTACCGCCGTTGGAGTTTCTACATTTACTTCCAGATGCAAGTCGCCTTTTCCTTCTCTTCGAAGTCTTGGCATTCCTTTACCTCTTAAAGTTATAACTGTTCCAGATTGAGTGCCGGGTTTAATAGTTATATTTTCTTCAGAATCAAAAGTTTTAAAAATGAAATTAGTTCCTAATGCAGCCGCGGTCATTGGAATATTGATTAAACTATGTAAATCATCTGCTTCTCTATGAAAAGTTTTATGAGGTTTAACGATTATTTCTAAATATAAATCTCCAGCCTCGCCACCTCCTGGACCAACTTCACCTCTTCCAACAAGTTGAACTCTGG
>JBJOGR010000015.1:0-6809 GCA_046048135.1 Actinomycetota bacterium | reverse complement strand
TAGCCCAAAAGTGGCTATATCAAGTATCAAAGGAGTATCAAATATGGCACGTGCGGTCGGTATTGACCTTGGAACCACAAACTCAGTGGTTACGGTCCTAGAAGGCGGCGACCCAACAGTTATTGCCAATGCTGAAGGTTCACGAACCACCCCATCAGTTGTAGCTTTTGCCAAAAATGGCGAAGTACTGGTTGGAGAAGTAGCAAAACGTCAAGCTGTAACAAACCCAGATAGAACTATTCGCTCTGTTAAAAGACATATGGGAACTTCCTGGTCTGTAGACATCGATGGCAAAAAATACACCCCTCAAGAAATTTCAGCCAGAACTTTAATGAAATTAAAAAGAGATGCAGAAAGTTATTTAGGTGATTCTGTTACAGATGCAGTAATTACTGTTCCTGCATATTTCAATGACGCACAACGTCAAGCAACAAAAGAAGCAGGCGAAATTGCTGGTTTAAATGTTTTAAGAATTATTAACGAACCAACAGCTGCTGCCCTTGCATACGGTTTAGATAAAGGAAACAAAGAAGAATTAATTCTTGTTTACGATCTTGGTGGTGGAACATTTGACGTTTCATTACTAGAAATCGGTGAAGGTGTTGTTGAAGTAAAAGCAACAGCTGGTGATAACAAATTAGGTGGCGATGATTGGGATGAAAAAATCATCAATTGGATGGTCACAGAATTTAAAAATAAAAATGGTGTTGATCTTTCAAAAGACAATATGGCATTACAACGTTTGAAAGAAGCTGCAGAAAAAGCAAAAATTGAATTGTCATCTTCAACTTCAACAAATATAAATTTGCCATATATAACAGCATCACAAGCTGGTCCATTGCATTTAGATGAAACACTTACCCGTGCACAATTTGAATCAATGACACAAGATTTATTAGAGCGCACAAAAAATCCTGTTGAACAAGTTATTAAAGATTCAGGAATTGCGAAAGAAAAAATAAATCAAGTTGTTCTTGTTGGTGGTTCAACTCGTATGCCACAAGTTACAGATTTAGTTAAGAAATTAACTGGCAAAGAACCAAATAAATCTGTTAACCCAGATGAAGTTGTATCAATTGGGGCCGCATTGCAAGCTGGTGTATTAAAAGGTGAAGTTAAAGATGTTTTGTTACTTGATGTAACTCCTCTTTCTTTAGGTATTGAAACTAAAGGTGGAGTTATGACCAAGTTAATTGAACGTAACACCACAATCCCAACTAAACGTTCAGAAATCTTTACTACCGCTGAAGATAATCAACCAAGTGTGCAAATCAAAGTTTTCCAAGGAGAACGAGAAATTGCTGCTTACAACAAAAACTTGGGAACATTTGATTTAACCGGTTTACCACCTGCTCCACGCGGAGTTCCTCAAATTGAAGTTGCTTTCGATATTGATGCCAACGGAATTGTGCATGTAAGTGCAAAAGATCTTGGTACCGGTAAAGAACAATCCATGACCATTACTGGTGGTTCAGGATTAAGTAAAGAAGAAATTGATCGCATGATGAAAGATGCCGAAGCTCACGCTGAAGAAGATAAGAAGCGTAAAGAAGAGCTAGATGTCAGAAATGGTGCAGAAAGTCTTGTTTACCAAACTGAAAAATTCCTAAAAGATAACGCAGAAAAAATTCCTGCTGAAGCCAAAGCAAATGTGGAAGAACCTTTAAATACTTTGAAAAAAGCATTGGAAGGAACAGATATTGCTGCAATTAAAACTGCAATGGAAACAGTTGCCCAAGCTTCACAAGCAGTAGGTGCTGCGATGTATCAAGAACAAGCACAAGCTGCAAATGCAAATCAAGATGGAACAACTTCTGAAAACAACAACGAAGACATTGTTGATGCAGAAATTGTTGACGAAGGAGCTAATAACAAGTGAGCAATGCGTCTGAGCTAAACGAAGAGTCAAGCGAAGGCGTAAAGATCAGCGACAAACGTCGAATTGATCCTGAAACTGGTCAGCCTCGAGTTGAAACCGGGGCTGACAATTCAGCAAACGAGTCAGCTGATCAAAGCCTTGATAAAACTTCGGAAAAAATTGCTGAGTTAACTTCTGATCTACAACGAATAACTGCAGAGTATGCAAATTATCGAAAAAGAGTAGATCGTGACAAAGAATTATTTCGCGAACTATCAACTGCAAATGTGTTAGAGCAATTGATTCCAATATTGGATGACATTTCTCGTGCCAGAGAATTCGGTGATTTAACTGGAACTTTTTCTACAGTTGCAGATGCATTAAGCACAGCTGTTAAAAAATTAGGACTGGTTCAATTTGGCCAAGTTGAAGAAAATTTTGATCCAAGTATTCATGAAGCACTTTCCACAATGGAAGATGAAAGTGTTACTGAACAAAAAATAGCAACTGTTGCCCAAGTTGGTTACAAAGTTGGTGAAAGAATTCTTCGTCCGGCTCGAGTTGTAGTTAAACAACCAAAAGCTTAAGAAAAAGAAAAGAGGTGAATAGTAATTGAGTGCAAAAGATTATTTAGAAAAAGATTACTATTCAATTCTTGGCGTGAGTAAAGATGTGGATGATGCAACATTAAAAAAGAAATACAGAAAACTTGCTCGCGAACTTCACCCTGACACAAATAAAGAAAAAAATGCTGAAGAAAAATTCAAAGAAGTTTCTGAAGCATATGACGTCTTATCTGATCCCAAGAAACGTGCAGAGTATGACCAAATAAGAACCTATGGTGCAAGTGCTGGTGGTTTTGGTGGATTTGATCCAAGAAATATGGGAAATGCTCAAGGTTTCAACATTAATTTAGATGATGTTTTAGGTGGCTTTAATTTAGGAGATTTATTTGGTGGAAATAATCGCCGTCAAAGATCTAGAAGAGGATCTGATTTAGAAACTGAAGTAACAATTTCTTTTAATGATTGTCTTGAAGGCACAACTTTGCCAATTACTTTAAGGGGCGAAACTACTTGTTCTGTTTGTAAAGGTACTGGAGCAAAACCTGGAACAACTCCTAAAAAATGTGCATCGTGTAACGGCACTGGCCAAACTATGAGAAATGCTGGAGGATTTGGATTTGCTGACACTTGTTCTGTTTGTTATGGCAGTGGTCGAATCGTGGAACAAAAAGATCCAAATTGCAAAGGAACTGGAATTGTAAATGAAACCAGAACTATAACTGCAAGAATTCCTGCAGGAATAAAAAATAGTTCCAAATTAAGACTTAAAGGAAAAGGTGAACCTGGAGAAAGAGGCGGAGAAGCAGGAGACTTAATCGTTCATGTTTTTGTGAAAAATGATGAAATATTTGAAAGAGATCAAGACAATGTTCGAATCACAATTCCTGTTCGCTACGACGAGGCAGTTTTTGGTTCCCAAATTGCTATTCCAGTTCCAACTGGCACAACAGTTACTTTAAAAATTCCTGCTAACACTCAAAATGGTCGAATTTTTAGAGTTAAAAATGAAGGCATGCCTAAAGCAACAGGTGGCAAGGGAGATTTATTAGTAAAAGTTGAAGTAGTCGTGCCACAAAACATTCAAGGAAAAGCTAAAGAACTTTTAGAGGAATATGCCAAAGACGTTACACACGATAATCCTCGAGCAGAAATTATTGCCCTTAATGCAAGAAGGAAACGATAATTATGACTCAAAAGAAAAATTATCGAGGTGTCGAAGATCATGTTCCAGTTTTTGCAATATCAATTGCAGCTGAATTAAGTGGACTTCATCCTCAAACACTTCGCCAATACGACAAATTAGGAATAGTTTCTCCATCTCGACAAGGTGGTTCTAGAAGACTTTATTCTCGTATTGATATTGCGAAATTAAAATATGTTGCTCAATTAACTGCCGAAGGAGTTAATTTAGAAGGAGTAAAAAGAATTCTTCTTTTAGAAAATCACATAAGAGCATTAGAAGCAAAACTTGCAAGCGGAATTAGACCAGTTAACACAACTGATGTCGAGTTATGGAAATCAAGAAGAGTACAAAGAGGTTAAGAAAGTGCAATACACCAATAAAACCAACGAAATATTAGGCAATAGCGTTAAAAAAGCTGCCACATTAGGTAATCCAAATGTGGAACCAATTCATTTACTAAATGCACTTTTAGAAAATAATGAAGAAAGTATTCATATTAATTTATTAAAAAATTTAAATGTAGATTTAAATAAATTAAGAAGTAATGTAATTTCTTCTTTAAATAAATTACCGCAAGCAACAGGATCTAGTGTCTCTACACCACAACTTTCAAGAAGTACTTATCAAATCTTGCAAGATGCAGAACAAATTGCGACAAATAGAGGTGATGAATTCTTATCAACTGAATCTTTATTGATTGCTTTAAGTAAATCTAAAAACGACGCAAGTAATTTATTGACTGAAATAGAAATCACTAGTACTAAGTTAGAAGAACAATTAAATTTAATAATGGGTGATAAAAAAATAACTTCTCAAAACCCAGAAGACACATTTCAAGCTCTAGAAAAATTTGGAGTTGATTTAACTAATAGAGCAAGAGAAGGAAAACTAGATCCAGTTATTGGTCGCGATCAAGAAATCAGACGCGTAATTCAAGTTTTATCTAGAAGAACAAAAAATAATCCTGTATTAATTGGAGAACCAGGTGTTGGAAAAACTGCTGTGGTTGAAGGATTGGCCCAACGAATTGTGGCAGGAGATGTGCCAGATCAATTAAAGGGTAAAAAATTAATTTCTTTGGATTTAGCAGGAATGATTGCTGGAGCAAAATATCGTGGTGAATTTGAAGAAAGATTGAAATCTGTTTTGGAAGAAATAAAAAATTCTGGTGGACAAATTATTACCTTCATAGATGAAATGCACACTGTTGTTGGAGCAGGTGCAACTGGTGAAGGAGCCATGGATGCTGGCAACATGTTAAAACCAATGCTTGCTCGTGGAGAGTTACGCATGATTGGTGCCACAACTCTGGATGAATTTAGAGAACGTATTGAAAAAGATCCTGCATTAGAAAGAAGATTCCAACAAGTATTTGTTGGTGAACCAAGCGTAGAAGACACTATTTCTATTCTTCGTGGGTTAAAAGAAAGATACGAAGCTCATCACAAAGTTTCCATTGCTGATAACGCGATTGTGGCAGCAGCAACTTTGTCTAACCGATATATAACTTCAAGATTTCTTCCCGATAAAGCAATTGATTTGATAGATGAATCTGCATCAAGGTTACGTATGGAGATTGATTCAAGTCCAGAAGAACTAGATCAACTACAAAGACAAGTTGATCGATTAATGATGGAAGAATTTGCTCTTGCAAATGAAGAAGATGCTGCAAGTAAAGATCGTTTAGGAAAATTACGTGAAGAATTAACAGAAAATAAAAAGAAACTGCAAGAGTTAAGAACAAAGTGGCAACAAGAAAGAAGCTCATTAGATCGCGTTGGAGAATTAACAAAACAAATAGATGCAACAAGAACTGAAATTGAAAAAGCACAACGTGAAGGTGATTTAGAAAAAGCTTCAAAATTAATGTATGGCCAAATGCGCGAATTAGAAAACCAATTAGCAAAAGCTAGAGAAGATGCCACCAAATCTTCCCAAATGGTTGCAGAAGAAGTAACAGCCGCAGAAGTTGCTGAAGTGGTGGCAAATTGGACTGGAATTCCTGTTGGAAAATTACTGGAAGGTGAAAGTGCCAAGTTACTTAACTTAGAAAATGAATTAGGTAAAAGAGTTGTAGGTCAAGAAAAAGCATTAACAGTAGTTTCTGATGCAATCAGAAGATCTCGCGCAGGAATTTCTGATCCAAATAGACCAACTGGATCTTTCTTATTCTTAGGACCAACTGGTGTTGGAAAAACTGAATTAGCCAAAGCATTGGCCGAATTTTTATTTGACGATGAAAAAGCAATTGTGAGAATTGATATGAGTGAATATCAAGAAAAACATTCTGTTTCTCGTTTAGTTGGCGCTCCTCCAGGTTATGTCGGCTATGACCAAGGTGGTCAACTTACTGAAAGTATTAGAAGAAGACCTTACTCAGTTGTTTTACTTGATGAAGTTGAAAAAGCACATCCTGAAGTCTTTGATGTGTTATTGCAAGTATTTGATGATGGAAGACTTACAGATGGTCAAGGAAGAACTGTTGATTTTAGAAACACAATCTTAATTATGACTTCTAATCTTGGTTCTAACTTTTTAGTAGATCCACTACTTGATAAAAAACAAAAAGAAGAAGCAGTATTAGGTGTGGTTCGTCAAATGTTTAAACCAGAATTTTTAAATAGACTTGATGACATTGTCATGTTTGATTCACTGGACAGAGATCAACTAGCAAGCATTGTTAAAATTCAACTTGAATTATTAAACAATAGATTAAAAGATCGAAGAATCACATTAGAAGTAACTGAAAAAGCTCAATCTTGGCTAGTGGTAAATGGCTATGACCCTCTATATGGGGCAAGACCATTAAGAAGATTAATTCAAACTGCTATTGGGGATCGTTTATCAAAAGCAATTTTGGGTGGAGAAGTAAAAGATGGAGACTCTATTACTTTTGATGCAGCAGACTCTTCGAAAGAATTAATTTTAAAAACAAAATAACTTGTACCAAATAAGGAACAAGCAAGGAAAAATTATTAATAACTAATTCGTCCCACGAGTATCTATTACTCGAGGGACGATTATGAGGAAGAAAAATAAATATTATCTATTTTTAGTAATTCCTATTTTTATTGCACTTTTTAAAGAAATTCCTGCCAAAGCTACTTCTAGTGATGCAATAACTTTGGAATCAATTTCAGCAGTTTCTAATACGGTTTTAACTGGTGAAGATATTGTTATGCAAGTTCAAGTTGCAGTTCCT
>JBJOGR010000014.1:0-3473 GCA_046048135.1 Actinomycetota bacterium | reverse complement strand
GAACATGTCCATGCTGGTGAAACTGCATTCAAAACATGGGTGGAATTTTTATCACCCTCCAGCACAAAATCCATCTCAAGTTTGTTTTGTTCAGTATCAAAAAGTTGAGCTCTTATTCCAGCTTTGCCACGCACATCAAAATCATTCACATTTATTCCTTCAGCTAAAAGAGCAGCTTGCTTAATTAAATAACTTCTTGAATACTTCGGTAGTTCTTGTTTAATAAGTTCAAAAAAATCATGGTGCGGAGAAAATGCCATTTTTGGTAAATCTTTTGTAACTTGCACTAATTCTTGAATTCGAAAATTTTTCAACAATCGATAATTTTCTCGCCATAATGCAGGTATTGCAGTTGGGCCTACTTTGACTTTTCCTTCATCAGTAACAGTTAGATGTACTCCCAAGAATGGGTTTTTTGGATTCGGAACTGGATAAATATGTCTTGTTAATTTATTTGTTTGATTTGGGGCATACCAATAAAGACCTTTAAATGGAAGCATTCGATATTTATATCCAAAACCAAATTTGTGTGCAACTTTATCTGCATAAAGGCCTGCTGTATTAATTATGTGATTTGCAGTAATTTTTTGGTTTTGTAAAAAGACTTCCCCGTTTTCTACTTTGACAAAACTTTGTTTTAACAATATTTGTCCACCCAGTGAAATAAATGCTTTTTCCATGGCTTTTATTACCTTGAAAGGACTGGCAGATCCTGTATTTGGTGACCATAAAGCTTTATTAAAAGTTTTTGCTCTAGGTTCTAATTCTTTTAATTGATTTTTATCAATGATTTCTATTTCAACGCCATTTTTAATACCGCGTTCATATAAATCTTTTAATCTATCTTCTTCTAATTCATTTTTTGTTACCACTACTTTTCCTACATTTTTAACTTCAACATCATTTGCTTGACAAAAATCTCTTAGTAATTTATTTCCATCCCTAGTTAGTTTTGCTTTCAAAGAGTCAGGTGAGTAATAAAAACCTGCATGTAATACTCCACTATTTCTTCCCGAAGCATGAAGTCCTACTTCTTTTTCTTTATCAATAACAATTACTGAAGCATTTTTATTATTCAGTAAAATTTCTCTGGCAATACTTAATCCAATTATTCCTGCACCTATTACTAGAAAGTCACAAGAATTACTTTTCATAAGTATTCTTTCTTTTTCTTTTCTACTTCCTTTAATACTTTTTCTCCAGTTGCTCTACCAATTAATTTTTGATCCACCATGGCAGCTGGTGCTAATGCACAATTTCCTAAACAAAAAACTTGATTCAATTGAACTGATTCATCTACTGATTGAGAATGCATTTTTGTATTTAATGCTTGAGACACATCATTAACTAATTTCCTGGAACCTAAAGATTGACAAGCTTCTGCAACGCAAACTTTCACATCAATTAGTGCTGAAGGTGTCGTTCTAAAATCTGTGTAATAGGTAAGAACTCCATGAACTTCAGCGATAGAAACATTGCAAACTTCTGCAATTATTTCAACCGCGTCTCTATCAACAAATCCAAATTCATCTTGAATTTTTTGCAAAGCGATTAAAACTGGACCCTCGACACGCGCAAATGGTTCAACGAGTTTTCGGGCATCGTCTTTATTAAAAGTTTTGAAACGAGACTTTGAATTCCCCACAGAATAAAGAGTATTGCACCCTTAAATACTCTTTATTTATGCGTGAATTAGACCCCAAGGGGAGGGCTATACATATTTATTAGGCAAATATGTGTCTAAACTCGCGCGAAGGAAGAAAAACAAGGAGAAAACGTGTCCCACACACTAATCGCATCAGGCGCCAGCGACGTCGCTTTGAGCTCATCAGGTCAAAGCCTCGTCACAATAGTTGCAATCATTGCAGTAGCAGCATTGCTAGTTGCTGGTTATTTAGTTAGAGAAGTCTTAGCAGCATCCGAAGGTACAGACAGCATGAAAACAATTGCTGCAGCTGTGCAAGAAGGAGCATCTGCATATTTAAATAGACAATTTAAAACTTTAAGTATTTTCGTTGTTTTAGTTTTCTTTGTTTTGTTTGCACTTCCTGCAAACTCAGGTAGTGAACGTTTAGGTCGTTCAATTTTCTTTTTAGTTGGAGCAGCATTTTCTGCTTTAACTGGTTACTTTGGAATGTGGCTTGCAGTTAGAGGAAACGTTCGCGTTGCTAATGCTGCACGAGAAGGAAATGAAAAGTTTGCAACCAGAATTGCATTTAGAACCGGTGGCGTTGTGGGTATGACCACTATTGGTTTGGGATTACTTGGCGCATCAATTGTTGTTTTGGTTTATTCAGGTGAAGCACCAAGAGTTTTAGAAGGTTTTGGATTTGGGGCAGCATTGCTCGCGATGTTTATGCGCGTTGGTGGCGGAATCTTTACTAAAGCTGCAGATGTCGGTGCAGATCTTGTTGGAAAAGTTGAACAAGGAATTCCAGAAGATGATGCAAGAAATGCAGCAACAATTGCTGACAACGTTGGAGACAACGTTGGTGATTGCGCAGGCATGGCTGCAGATTTATTTGAATCATATGCAGTAACACTTGTTGCAGCACTTATTTTAGGAAAAGCCGCACTTGGATCTTTAGGTTTAGCTTTCCCATTAATCATTCCTGCAATTGGTGTATTAACTGCAGTGATTGGAATTTTTGCAGTCGCACCAAGAAGTGGTGACAAATCTGCCATGTCTGCAATTAATAGAGGATTCTTTATCTCTGCACTTGCTTCTGCAATTTTGGTAGCAATTGCTTCATATCAATTCTTACCTGCATCATTAGCAGAATTAGCAGATGCTGATTTAGTTGCTGCAAAACTTGGTTTGGATGCAAGCCAAATGGCCGCATTTAATCCTCGCACCATGGCAATTGGAGTAGTAATTATTGGAATTGTGTTAGCAGCTTTAATTCAGTTACTAACTGGTTATTTCACAGAAACTAATAGAAAACCAGTTGACACAGTTGCTGCCACTGCTCTAACAGGACCTGCAACAGTAATTTTGTCAGGTATTTCTGTTGGTTTGGAATCAGCAGTTTATTCTGCTCTGTTAATTGGTGCAGCAGTATTTGGTGCTTATTCATTAGGTGCAGGTTCAATTACTCTTTCACTTTTTGCAATCGCTTTAGCGGGCACTGGTTTATTAACCACAGTTGGAGTAATTGTGGCAATGGATACATTCGGACCAGTTTCAGATAATGCTCAAGGTATTGCTGAAATGAGCGGTGATGTTCATGGCAACGGTGCAGTAATTCTTACTTCTCTTGATGCAGTTGGTAACACTACAAAAGCAATTACTAAAGGTATTGCAATTGCAACAGCAGTATTAGCTGCAACTGCATTGTTTGGTTCATATCGTGATGCAATTACTGAAGCTGCAGCACAAGCTGGAATTGCTGCAACAAATATTGGTGAATATGCAGGTGTACTAGATATTTCAAATCCAAGAAACTTAGTTGGATTAATTATTGGTGCAGCTG
>JBJOGR010000013.1:0-5815 GCA_046048135.1 Actinomycetota bacterium | reverse complement strand
TTAAGAAGTTTAAATAAAGTTTATGGAAAAATTGCTTTAGTCCATTTTGATGCACATTTAGATACTTGGGATACCTACATGAATGCATCTTTTACTCATGGCACACCATTTCGAAGAGCTTGGGAAGAAAAATTATTAGCAGAAGAAAAATGCATGCATGTTGGAATTCGCGGACCTTTATATGACAAGAGTGATTTAGAAAATGACAAAAAATTTGGATTTGGAATAGTTTCTTCAATTGACTTTAATAAGTTTTCATTGGAAGAAATTATAAATAAAGTAAAACAAAGAGTTGGAAATGCTCCAGTTTATGTTTCAATCGATATTGACGTATTAGATCCAGGATTTGCACCAGGGACTGGAACTCCTGAAATGGGAGGATTAAGTTCAAGAGAGCTTTTAGCAGTTTTAAGAGGCTTAAAAGATTGCCACATTGTTGGTGGCGATGTAGTAGAAGTTGCACCTTCTTATGACCATGCTGAAATTACTGGAATAGCAGCATCACATTTAATTTATGAAATGGTTTCTTTAGTTAGTTAAACTTCTTGTGAAATCGAAATAAACGGTGGCCTTTCAATAATTGGCTCAACGTTATCTGAGTATCTTCCTTCTTGTTTAACGCGAAATAATAAAGTTTTTGTAATTTCATCAGCCATATCTCCAAGTTTTACCAATGGTTGATGTTTATTAGCTCTTTCAAGTAAATCAACTTCAGCCATTGAAGTTATGCCAGTTTTGTTAAAAACATCTATCAACATACCTATTTCAACTCCATAACCAGTAACAATTGGTATAGAAGCTAAAAGTTCTTTTCTGATTGCGCACTCACCTGATAATGGTTGTTTAAAGTCAGAAAGTTTTTGATAAAACGCCGTTAATAATGGACGCGCTAAAAGAGTTGATACTCTTCCACCACCATCCTTAACAACTCCTGATTTTAATTTTAAGTGACGTCTATAGGTACCTTTTGCAAAGTGAATATTTTTATCAAGTAAAAGTGGTCCGATGACTCCAAGAATATGTCTTTCACTGAAATCCTCTAAATCTCCATCAAGAAAAACAATTATTTCTCCTGTTAATATTTTTTGTGATCGCCACATGGCATCACCTTTTCCTAATACAGGTCCAAATTGTTCTAAAATTGTATTTTCATTTATGACATCGGCACCAAGAGTTTTTGCTATTTCGGCAGTGCCATCGCCACTATTTGCATCAATAACTACTACTTGATCAATTAGTTTTTGATTCTTTAAATCAATTAAAATTTTTGCAGTCTTCTCAATTGTTGATGCGCACTCTTTTGTAAGTACACATGCAGAAATTGTTGGACGTACAACATCTTTCATACGCTTGGCAGTGAAGTCGTTATATGACCATTTAGAAATCTTTTGTTCACTTCGATTAAATTTATTTCTTATTCTTTTTAGGCGCGTTTGAAATCTAAGACGAGGTGTAGCGCGTTTGAATTCGAACTTCATGGCGCTCCTTTCAATAGTCATGAGTCACTTTGACTCAACAAAATATTTATTTTTTCCTTTCGTTACTAGTTGGGATATTTTTAAGTCCAGAAGTGGACCATTGCCTAATGGCTTTGAGATTTTCAACTTAATCCAAAATTTAGGATTTACCAAGATAAAAATCAATCAAATTTCGTACTTTTGTGAGGAGCCGAATGTAAGAAATCTCATATTGGGTCCTGTTGAGGCAAAAACAAGCCTGATGACCCCCAATTTGCACTCCAAGTTCTTGAGTGCCAAAATTGATTTAGCACTCGATTGATGAGAGTGACAAAGCCTATAAACCTATAAAGAAGGAAATTAACAATGGCGAAAATGATCGCTTTTGACGAAGACGCAAGACGTTCCATGGAACGTGGCATGAATATTTTGGCTGACGCAGTTCGAGTCACCCTTGGACCAAAGGGACGTAACGTCGTTTTGGAAAAGAAATGGGGAGCACCAACCATTACTAATGATGGTGTTTCTATCGCTAAAGAAATTGATTTAGAAGATCCATACGAAAAAATTGGCGCTGACTTAGTTAAAGAAGTTGCTAAGAAAACAGACGATGTCGCAGGTGATGGCACAACTACAGCAACAGTTTTAGCTCAAGCTTTAGTTCGCGAAGGTTTAAGAAACGTAGCAGCTGGTGCAAACCCAATGGCATTAAAACGTGGCATTGAATCTGCTGTTGAAAAAATTGTTGCCAAGTTATTAGACATGGCAAAAGATGTTGAAACCAAAGAACAGATTGCTTCAACTGCATCTATTTCTGCTGGTGGAGACTCTGAAGTTGGCGGCATCATTGCAGAAGCAATGGACAAAGTTGGTAAAGAAGGTGTAATCACAGTTGAAGAAAGCAATACTTTCGGATTAGAACTAGAACTAACTGAAGGTATGCGTTTTGATAAAGGTTACATTTCTCCATACTTTGTAACAGATCCAGAAAGAATGGAAACTGTAATTGAAGATCCATACATTTTAATTGCAAATTCAAAAATCAGTGCAGTTAAAGATGTATTACCAATTTTGGAAAAAGTAATGCAAAGTGGAAAACCACTAGTAATTCTTGCTGAAGATGTTGAAGGTGAAGCTTTAGCTACTTTGATTGTTAATAAAATCAAAGGAACTTTCCGCTCAGTAGCAGTGAAAGCTCCTGGATTTGGCGATCGCAGAAAAGCAATGTTGCAAGACATTGCAATTTTGACAGGTGCTCAAGTTATCAGTGAAGAAGTTGGTTTGAAACTTGAAAACACTGGTCTTGACATGCTTGGTAAAGCACGCAAAGTAGTTTCTACAAAAGATGAAACCACAATTGTTGAAGGTGCAGGATCTGCAGATCAAATCGCAGGAAGAGTTGCTCAAATTCGTACCGAAATTGAAAACAGCGATTCTGATTATGATCGTGAAAAACTACAAGAACGTTTAGCAAAACTTGCAGGTGGCGTTGCCGTAATTAAAGTGGGCGCTGCAACTGAAGTTGAACTAAAAGAACGTAAACATCGCATTGAAGATGCAGTGCGTAATGCTAAAGCTGCTGTGGAAGAAGGAATTGTCGCCGGTGGTGGCGTTGCTTTGATTCAAGCAGGTAAAGAAGCATTAAAAGATGTAAAACTTACAGGTGATGAAGCAACTGGAGTAAATATTGTTCGCGTAGCAATTGAAGCTCCATTGAAACAAATCGCAGTTAACGCAGGCCTTGAAGGTGGAGTTGTAGCTGAAAAAGTTGCAAACCTTAAAGCAGGCGAGGGCTTAGATGCTGCAAGTGGTGAATATGTTGACATGGTTAAAGCAGGAATTATTGATCCTGCCAAAGTAACTAGATCAGCACTACAAAATGCTGCTTCAATTGCTGCATTGTTCTTAACCACAGAAGCAGTAGTTGCTGACAAACCTGAGAAAACTCCAGCAGCTCCAGCAATGCCAGATGGTGGAGGAATGGACTTCTAATTAAAAATTAGAAAAATAAAAAGCCCGCAAAGTTTTTTGCGGGCTTTTTAGATTCTAAAAACACTTATTTAACTGTCTTTCTAAGAAAATCGCCCATTAGCGATTAAGATGAGTTAACAGAAATAAAGCCAAGAAAAATAAATTTTAATTTAGGAGATATTTTGCTTTCAAATATAAATTGGATCGCAGTGTTATTAGCAACATTAGTTAGCTTTATTAGTGGATTTATTTGGTTTGGACCAAAAACTTTTTATCCTGTCTGGTGGAAAGCAATGGGTAAATCTGACAAAGAGGAACCAGGTTCACATCAAAACATGGCAGTAGTTTTTGGAACAATTGTTGTAGCACTTTTTGTGCAAGCTTTATTTCTTTCAATAATTTTAAGTTGGTTTGCTGCAAGTAATGGAAGCTTAACTGCTTTAAGTGGCGCTCTTGCTGGCTTAATAGTTGGTGTGGGAATTGTGGCAGCAACACCTTTGAGTCATCGATTAATGGGTGGACATGGATTTAAAGTTTGGGCGTTAGAAGTTGGAAACGATGTTTTAAATTTTGTTTTGATGGGACTAGTAATTGGAGCGTTAAGTTAATGCCTACAAAATTTGATAACTCAGATCCTATGTATGACAAAATTATGGCAGCACATGATGCTGCAGTTGCTGCAGGATTAACTGAATATAAGGACCCTAAATCCGGATTTTCAGTTATGACAGAACCTTTTTTAAAATCAAAAGGTTTTTGCTGCAAATCAAATTGCAGACATTGTCCTTATCCAAATTAAAAAATAGAAAACTCTTCTAGTTTTTTCTTCAAATCATTATCTGAAGGTTCAACTAAGTATGAATTATCAGGAAAAGTAATCACTGGAATTGATTGTTTTCCACTTATTTGTATAGCTTTTTCTTTACCAGCATCATCATTTTCAACATCTACATATGTGTAATTGACATTATTTTGATCTAGAAATCTTTTTGAACGTCTGCAATCTCCACACCATTCCGCACCATACATAATCACTTTATTTTCACTCATAAATCCTCATTTCAAATTGTGCGAGTCAAATTTGCTAAGACCACTTAATTTTTAGTCTAATAGATTTCATGATGGGTGATCCTGGACCATGTCCTGCATGTGAAGCAAGTGATTTAGAAAGACGTGGCGGTAAAGATATGTGTCCGAAATGTTTTTATATCCAACCGTGTTGCGATGGTGGATACTGCGAATAAATTATCTTCTTTTGCCTGGCAATATTTTGTCTATTGCAAAATATACGATAAAAATTACTAATCCAAAAACTAAAGTAAAAGCTGTTCCAGTTAATGCTCCGGCATAACCAAGATCTGCAGCATTTATAAATCCATATGGATATTGGTTTATAAAATAACCTCTTATAAATGTATAACCAATATAAATAACTGGAATAACTAAAGCTTTACCAATATTTTTCCAACTAAACCATTTTCTTGGTCCAAATAATAACCAAACTAAAATTGTTACAGGTGGAGTTATGTAATGTAATAAGTAATTTGTGTAAATATTCCAACTTTCAGGATTTGCATCTGGTGCAAGAATTAAAATGTAAACAATTGCAGTTACGGTAATCATCATCAAACTAGAAAGTCTTAAAACTTTTAACCAATTTTTATTATTGCTTGGATTTTTATATAAAGCATAAGTTGTTATACCAACTAAAATATTGCTCCAAATGGTGAAGTAACTTAAATTATCGATGATGCGAGGAATGGCTCCTGCCATTCCTTCAGGATGTCCTCCAAAAAATGTAGGTCCTTCTTGAGGTGTGATGACAATGCCGAAGGCATCTATGGTCAACGAGCCAAGTGCGCCAAGCCATGCCACTATGGAATTAACACCGAATGCAAAACGGGAGATTGATCTCATGAAGAAGATGCTAGCGCTACTTAGCATTGTTTCTGCACTCATTTTGTCATCTTGTTCAAGTGCCCCTGAAGAAAATCAAGCACAAAGTCAAGTGATCAGTTCTCCAACTACAAGTCCTACTAAAGATTTTCACCCTATTTCATTAGATGCTTTAAGCGAGCAAGAATTTATTGGCACAGATTTAAAACTTGAAAAAGTGTTGGGAGAAAATTCTAAATTTACTCGCCATTACATAACTTATAAATCAAATGGTTTATTAATTTCAGGAATTATGAATGTGCCAAAAGGTGAAGGACCATTTCCAACTTTAGTTTTAGCTCACGGTTATATTGATCCAGAAATTTATACGACTGGTAGAGGTTTAGCAAGAGAACAAAAATATTTAGCAGAACGAGGATATGTAGTTTTACATACAGATTACAGAAATCATGCTGGTTCTGATAAAGATCCAGATAATGATGTTAATTTCA
>JBJOGR010000012.1:0-6417 GCA_046048135.1 Actinomycetota bacterium | reverse complement strand
GCTTCATCAGGAGTCATTACTTGTCTTAAAGCTGGGCTTGATTCATCTAAAGAGTCTGCCATTATTTCAAGATTTGAAACGATTGAAATACTTCTGACTAAATCATCTTGATTTAATTCTTTATTTCTAATAAGAGCTGTTGCAAGACTACTTGCTGCGTTTCTTAATTCATCTGCGATTTCATGGGTGGCAGAAAATAAGTCTTCTGTTTTGATAACTTCAACTTTTCTTTTCATATTATTTCCTGCAACTAAAAGTGCTTTAGATATTTCTTGTTGGGATGAAGTAAGTAATGTATTTTCTACACTTAAATCAAATAAAGTTCTGGCAATAGTTCTTATTTGCACGACTATATGTTCTAAGGCAACGGCTTTTAAATATAAATCTTCTGCTTCATCAACTTCTTCTAAAGGTGACCATCTTGCATAAGCTTTTGCTTCTAAGGCTTGTGCTTTTAATTTAGGAATTTCTTCAACAAGTAATCTTGCTTGAGTTAACCATTGACTAGCATTTGTTTGATTTAATCCTTGATTTAATTCATTTGACATGGTTATAAATAGTGCAGAGATTTTTTTTCCTAGGTTAGTTAATTGATCAAGAGTTCTTCCTGCAGGAGTTTTAGCATGAGAAAAGTATGAAAAAGCAATTGCTACACCTGCTCCAATTAGTGTGGAACCTAATCTGTGAATTGCTAGGTTTTGATCAAGACCAGGTCCTATAACAATTAAGGCAGTTACTGGCACGTTCACAGATGCAACTTCACCAAGTCTTAAAGCTCTTGCAACTACGGCGCAAAATAAAACAGTAGTTCCAATAGCAAGAGATCCAAAATCAAAAAAGTAAACAGTAGCTAAAGCAACACCTGCTCCAATTGCAGTACCAATTATTTGTCCAAAACCTTCTCTAACTGATTTATACATAGAAATGCGAATACTTAAACTACAAATAATTGCTGCTACAAGCCCACCATTTTCAACCAGTAAATCACCTATGAACCAAGCAAAACTTGCAGCAATGGAGGCAACTAAAACTTGTCTTATCCAAGCTTTGCGTTTAATAAAAATTTGGATAATTTTTGACTGTTTTATATTCATAGCAAAAGTCTATTCAGTTAGTTGTAAAAAATGCTTAATTTAATAGTAATTCAAAATGAATATAGTTCAGGTCTTCTATCTTTGAAAACATCGTTATAGGGACTAATTTTTTTATCTTGGGCAAGATTTAATTCAATATCGGCTATAACAATGCCTGATTTTGGTCCAACTTCGGCAATAGGCCAGCCATCAGGATTTATAAGAGCAGAAGATTGCAACCAATCCACATTTCTTTCAGATCCAGTTCGATCACAAATTGCTATCCAGATTTTATTATTAGCTGCCATTGACATCATTTTTAATAATTCCATTGGTCTTTTTTCATTACTTGGTTTGTTATAGGCACCTGTGGGCCAATTAAGTGGCACACATAAAAGTTCACAACCTTTTTCTGCAACATTTCTAACATATTCAGGAAATTCTGCGTCATAACAAATCATGGTAGAAATTTTTCCATATTTTGTTTCAATAATTTCTGGAATTTTAGTTCCAGGGGTAAAGAATTTTTTTTCATTTTGCCATAAATGATTTTTTGGCTGAATTGTTTTTATTTCACCATCAATAATTATTACACTGCAATTAAAAAATTCATTATTAATTTTTTGAGCAAAACCAGCCACAATAATTAATTTTTTTTCTTTAGATTCTTTTTGCCATACTTCTAAACAATTATCATTTTCAAGCATTTTTGATAATTCTTCTTTTGATTCAAAAACATAACCAGTATTTGCTAATTCTGGAAGAACAATAATTTGTGCACCTTGATTTGATGCTTCATTAATTAATTTTTTTGTTTCTAAAATGTTGCCAGGCACATCTCCAACTTGAAGATGTGCCTGGGCAAGTGCTACTTTGACCAAATTAATTAGTGTTTAGTAGTTAAGTTTCCTTCAGCTCTTGCCATTGATTCTTCTTTCTTTAAATCAATGCCTTTTGCTAGAAGTAGATAAACAATTGCAGAAACTGGAAGGCCAACAAATATTGAGTAGTCAACACTTCCTAAGCTTTGGGCAATTGGTCCGACATATGGTCCGGTAACAAAGAATGGAATCATGACCAAAATTCCTATTAAATAGGCCAAGTTTCCACGCCATCCCCAACTTCCATAAATGCCATCTTTTTTGAAAATTTCTTTAATTACGTAAGAGCCTTTTCTGACAAAGAAATAATCAATCAAGTTAATAGCTGTCCAAGGTGTAAATAGATAAGCCAAGAACACCAAAGCATTGCCATAGAAGGTGTTAAATCGTGCTTCACCAACTATTGCTGCTGTTGCCCAAACTGTCACACCCATCAAAATCACTGCTGTCATACGTAGTGTTTTGGTTGGTTTAACAGGTTTGAAGGAATCAAGAATTGAAATCAAAGCTAATGAACCACCATAAGCATTGATTGCCATAACAGCTAATAAACCAAAAAGCAGAATTAACACTGCAATTAGTCCAAAGCCATTAAATATGGAATCACCAACTGCTTTAAATGCAGCAATAGGAGTTAAGGTTCCATCTGGGCTGGATGCAAAAGCACCCATACCAAATACCCAAACACCACTTAGTGCACTTGGTAGATAAGTCCATTTGAATGTTGGTCCTACACCAATGTTTCCTGGTAAATATCTTGAATAGTCAGAAACATAAGGTGCCCAACCTAATTGGAATCCTGCGATGATCACAAAGACTGTCATGAATGGTGCTAATTGAAAATTACCTAAATCAAATGCACCTGCAGGAAATGAACCTCTAGTTAATACACCAACAGTTAACAATGCCATGATCACAATTGATGGCCATAACAAATACTTATTAACAGCATGTATTTGGTCATATCCATAAATTGCAATAACAGAAGCTACAACTGCAGCAATAATAAATCCAATGCTTGCAGGAATGCTTGGAATTAAAGCATTGATTGCTCCACCAGACAAAATAGCATCTGCGGTGTTGTAGGCCCAGTAGTTAATAAGTGCGAAAATCCAAACAGTAATTGCTGCACCAATGTAACCAAACTGTGCTCTTGATTGAACTAATTGTGGAAGTCCAAGTTGTGGACCTTGAGCTGAGTGAAACGCCATAAAAAACGTTCCAAACAATGAACCTAGAACAATTGCAATTAGTGTCCAAATTAGATTTGCACCAATTGATAGTGCAACAACACCTGTTGCCATTGCTGTTAAATTCACATTGCCCACGAACCAGACGTTTCCTAGATCGCGAACCTTGCCGTGACGTTCTGAATGAGGTATCCAATCAACTGAGCGTTGCTCTACTGACGTTGGATCGCCAACATTTCTAGCCATTTAATCCCTCCCTAAATGAAGTGTTTAACTCCAATTGGGTTAAAGGATACACCCGATTTTTGTGGTTTGGAGCACAATTCTTAAAAATAAATTGCACTATATTAATAGTCTTTTTTTACAATTTCCTCATACATAGAAGGCTTCCTCGTTTCAAAGAAGGGGAATAGTTCTAACCAATCCCTTTTTTGATCTAGGTCTAAATCGGCTACCAAAACACTTCTCTTATCTCTTGAAGCTTGAACTAAAATTCTTCCGTAAGGATCGGAAATGAAAGATGATCCATAAAAAGTTATGCCATTTTCTTCACCTATTCGATTGCTCGCGGCAACAAACATGCCATTAGCAATACCATGTGAAACCATCATGTGTTGCCATAAATATTTTGTGTCAAAGTTTGGATGATCAGGTTCAGATCCAATGGCTGTTGGATAACAAATTAAATCAGTTTTCTTCAATCCATAAAGTCTGGCTAATTCTGGAAACCATTGATCCCAGCATGTTGGTGTTCCAATTTTTGTATCTTGTATTTCTAACACAGGTGTTTTATCTTCGCCATTTAAAAAATAAGTATCTTCGTAATATCCAGCTGTTACTGGAAGATGAGTTTTTCTAGTTTTTAAAACAATTTTACTTTCAGGTGAAACAATAATTGCGGTGTTGTAACCTTTTTCAGAATTACTTTCAATTTTTTCATAAAGTGAAATTAAAACATGAGAATTTGTTTCTTGAGCAATTTGTTTGGCAAAATTAAAAGTTTCACCACTTTGAAGATCTTCAGGTTGCCATTCTTTATTTTTATCCCTGGGAATACTACAAGCATAGGGATTAAGAGTTAGTTCTTGAAAAACTATTAAATTTGGCTTAAATGGTTTTATTTTTTCAACAAGTTCTATTAATGCTTTTTTTTGATCTTGAATATTTCCATGCCATTTATCTTGAGTGAGAGCTACTCTGAATGAATTTCTCGATTTTGGTTTTTTTCTAGCTGGAGAATCAAATACTTTTTCAACGCTACTTATTATCTCAATTTCTTCCATTTTCTTATCCTATTGATTTTGTTTGAGTATTAGTTATAGGATTGGCAGAATTATGGGCGTAAATAGAAAAGTTGGATTTGTTACCCACGAGTATTACTTTTGGCATGACACAGGCACTTATGCAGGAAGCTATAAGCCAAGTAAGCACATGCAAGCTGGTAAACACTGGGAATCACCTGAATCAAAAAGAAGATTTAAAAGCTTGGTCGATGTATCAGACTTAAAAAATGAAGTTACCCATATTGAGCCAAGAATGGCAACAGTTGAAGAATTAGAACGAATTCATGACTTAAAACATATTAAAAACATGAAAGAACTCTCCGATAATGGCGGAGGTTTAATGGGTGATGAAGAATCAACCTTTGGTCCATATGGCTATGAAATCGGTTGTCTTTCAGCTGGAGGAGCAATAGCAGCTGCAGATGCGGTTTATAAAAAAGAAGTTGATGTGGCCTATGCGCTAATTAGGCCACCAGGACATCACGCTGTTAAAGAGCGTGGCATGGGTTATTGCATGTTTAACAACATTGGAGTTGCCATAGAGCACTTAAGAAAAACTACAAGCTTAACTAAATTTGCTGTAATTGATTGGGATGTTCATCATGGTAATGGAACTCAAGCAGTTTTTTATGATGATCCAAATGTGTTAACAATTTCATTACATCAAGATGAGCTTTATCCAAGACATGAAGGAAAAATTATTGAAACTGGGGAAGGGGAAGGAAAAGGATTTAATATAAATATTCCAATTCCTGCAGGAAGTGGTGATGGTGCTTATAGATATGCATTTGAAAATGTGGTAAAACCTGCCATTGATAGATTCAAACCAGAATTTATTTTTATTGCTTCAGGTTTTGATGCTTCATATTACGATCAACTTTCTCGTATGGCGCTTCATGCTTACACCTTTAAATGGATGGCAGAAGAAACTTTGAAATTAGCTGATAAACATGCAAATGGCAGAGTCGTTGCAACTCACGAAGGTGGTTATTCAGAAGTTTATGTGCCATTTTGTGGAGTGGCAGTTTTAGAAGCTTTTTTGAATAAATCATCAGGAGTACCTGATTATTTAGCAGAGGCAAGTGAAGCTTCCACACGAAAAGATCAAAAATTACACCCACATCAAAAAGAAATGATTGATGAGTGTAAAAAAACTCATAATTTGTAATCTAAAAGTATTACAAAAACGATTTCCACAAGCAAAAGTTATTAACAAATTAATTATTTTTTGCTAAGCCTAATTTAAATATCAGTGCATAATATGTTGTGCTTTTGATTAAATAGACAGCTAATTACAAAAATGTCATAATTTTAAAGTTTAAATCCTCGCCAGCCGGGTAACCGCCTTGGCGAGGCTCTTTATTTGGACTCGCTTTTGAAAAAATTAATAATTTTCATTGATTTTCAAAATGTTTATAAGACTGCTCACTTCTTATTGTATTTGACTTGAATTAAAATGATTTTAAACAATCTTTGTTGAGTTAATGTCTGCTAAAATAAAAATATGCAAAAACCAACTTTGGCTGATTGGCGATCCCTTTATTTATATGCAGTTTGTTTAATCTGTATTGTCACCATAATCTTTACTACCTTTTCTTTGGTGGATAACATCATGAGACTTGTTTATCCAGTTCCTGCCTATATTGATCCTTATATGAGTCAACCAATAAAAGTTGATCTTGAATTATTAAAAGAACAACAAGCACAAACTGAATTTAGAAATGGCATAACTGGTCTAATTGGTAATTTAACAGCATTGATTGTGGTTATTCCACTATTTTTAGTGCATTGGAGATTGGCTAATAAAAAGCCAGCTAAAACAAGGCGTTAAATAAATAGCAAATGTGTCTATTATTTAATATTTATTAATTTATTAGTGGTTACATTGGCAATTTGAGCCACAATGACATTTTGCTTCATTAGGAGCAACATCCATCGCAGGACTTCGTCTAAAGAAGTTAACTGGTTTTAAAGTAAAACCTAATCTTTC
>JBJOGR010000011.1:0-4580 GCA_046048135.1 Actinomycetota bacterium | reverse complement strand
CATCTTTTGAATCGTTGTATTTAACCATACAAGCTTTTACCGATTCTGCTTCAATTCTTGCTTGCGCAGGATCATAAACACCACATGGCAAATCGCAGTGTGCATAAACGGTTGTCTTTGGTGACCAGATACTCATAAGTAATCCTTTCAGTTTCACTAACCTTGAGATTACCTTGAAATTAAAGACTTAGCACAATGAGATTATGGGTAGATACGGATTCATGGTGGCCAAAATTGAAGGCTCATCGATGCTACCTCAGCTAAGGGCTGGGGATCTGATTTTGTTACTGAAAACCCAAAAATTAAAAGTTGGTCAAATCGCAATTGCTAAAAGACCAGATCGCCCTAATTTACTCGTCATAAAAAGAGTTAAAGCTATTACAAAAAATGGATACTGGTTAGAAGGAGACAACCAAACAGCAAGTGATGATTCAAGAATCTTTGGAGAAGTAGAAAAGGAATTAATTTTAGGAAAATATATTTTTAAATACTGGCCTTTATTTACAAATTAATTCAACGTCTTGGGCAAATTTTTCTACGTCTTCTTTTGTGGTATCCCAAGAGCACATTAATCTTACTTCTCCAGTGTTATCGTTCCAGACATAAAAATTATGTTTTTCTTGTAACTTTTTAGTGTGTTCTGGTTTTAAAATTGCAAATACTGCATTACTTTGAGTTTTTTGGGTTATTTTAATCGTTGGATTATTTTCTAATTTACTTCTTAATAATTGAGCCATTTGGTTTGCCTGAGTTGCGTTTATTTTCCATAAATCATTTGATAACAGTGCAATAAATTGTGCTGAGACATATCTATGTTTACTTGCAAGTTGCATAGAAGATTTTCTAATCCAGGGATATTTTTTACCTAATTCAGGATTAAAAAGCACAACAGCTTCAGCACCCATCAATCCATTTTTAGTTCCACCAAATGAAAAAATATCCACGCCAACTTTTGTGGTTATTTCAGCAATTGATTTATTTAGACTGACAGCCGCATTACTAATTCTTGCTCCATCCATATGCAAATAAGAATTGTTTTTGTGAGCCAAATCAGCTAATTCTTTGATTTCTTCTGGTGTATAAACTGTGCCCATTTCAGTTGATTGAGTTATTGAAACAACATTTGGTTGAGAAGTATGTTGATCTCCCATTCTTACCCACAAGTTTTTAATCAAATCTGGAGTAATTTTTCCATCAGGAGTGTCTATATCTAAGAGTTTTACACCTAATAATTTTTCAGGTGCTCCACCTTCATCAACATTTATATGAGAAGTTTTAGCACAAATAATTGAGTTCCAAGAATTAGTTACAGTTTGTAAACCCGTGACATTTGCACCAGTTCCATTAAAAACAAAGTCAATTTGTGCGTTTTTAGATTCCAAAAAATTCTTTATTAAATCAATTGCTTTTTCAGTAACTTCATCAGCGCCATAGGCTCTCATGTGTTCAGAATTTACTTTTGCTATTTCTTCTAATACTTGGGGATGAACGGGAGCGTAATTATCGCTGGCAAAAGATTTCATGGTTTTAATTCTCTCATGAGGCTAATTGGATGATTGAATAACTTAGTTTTCAAGAACAGATTTGATTAGTTCTGCTTGCTCTTCATCATGTTTGGTATGTGAACCAACAGCTGGAGCTGTTGAGGATGCCCTTGAAATTCTAGTAATAACTTTTCCAATCTGAGGAGCAAGTTCAGTAATTATGAAAGTAAATGCACCTTGGTTTGCTGGTTCATCTTGGGCCCATATGATTTTTGCATCATGAGAATATTGATTCAAAATATATTGAACTTCTCTTACTGGAAGTGGATAAAGTCTTTCAAATCTAATAATTGAAATATCATCTTTATTAGCAGCATCTCTTGCACCAGCTATTTCATGGGCAATTTTTCCAGAACACATCACAATCTTTTTGATTTTACTTCTGTCAGATTTTAAATCTTCAATTATTGGATTAAATTTTCCATTAGTAAATTCAGCAGTTGCACTAGTTGCAGGTTTTGCACGTAACATTGATTTAGGTGTGAATATGATTAAAGGTTTATTGTGTGGATTTAAAACTTGCCATCTGAGTAAATGAAAATACGAACTAGAAGTCGAAGGTTGCGCAATGGTCATGTTGTCTTGAGCTGCCAAACTTAAGAATCTTTCAATTCTTCCTGAAGAATGATCAGGACCTTGACCTTCCATGCCGTGAGGTAAAAGTAAAACTAGTCCAGATTCTTGTTGCCATTTCTGTTCACCAGAAGCAATAAATTCATCAATTATGGTTTGAGCACCATTTGCAAAATCTCCAAATTGGCCTTCCCACATAACAAGAGACTTAGGTTGAGCAATTGAATATCCATATTCAAAACCCATGCCAGCAAATTCTGTTAGGGCAGAATCAAAAATAAATAATCTGGCATCTTTTTTTGCCATTGTTTTTAATGGTTTGTAACCTTTACCTGTTTTGTAATCAACAATTACGCCATGTCTTTGTCCAAAAGTTCCTCGACGTGAATCTTGTCCAACAAGTCTTACCCAATGACCTTCAGCTAATAATGATCCAATTGCCAAAGTTTCACCCATAGCCCAATCAATATTGTCATCTTTAATCATTTGTGCACGACGTTCTAATTGCGGCCAAAGTCTTGGATGAGGTGTGAATCCATCACGTAAATTAATCTGAGTATTTGCAATTTCTTGAACTAATTCAAGTGAAATTGCAGTATTAACTTCTGCAGGAAATACAGGTTTATTATCTACAGGTATTGGTTCAGGTTTCTTTAATTCATCTTTTGTTTCTGCAAAAACTTTCTCTAATTGGTTTTGATAATCAACTAAAGCACTTTCTGCTTCTTCAACGGAAATATCACCTCTACCAATAAGTGATTCGGTATAAAGTTTTCTAACACTTCTTTTTTCGTCAATTATTTGATACATCAATGGTTGAGTTAATGAAGGATCATCTGCTTCGTTGTGTCCGCGGCGCCTATAAGTAATCATGTCTATTACTACGTCTTTTTTGAATTCTTTTCTGTATTGATAGGCAAGTCTTGCTACTAAGGAAACTGCTTCTGGATCATCACCATTTACGTGAAAAATTGGAGCTTGAATGGTTTTTGCCATATCACTTGCATAGGTTGAACTTCTTCCATCTTGCGGAGAAGTTGTAAAACCAACTTGGTTATTAACAATTAAGTGAATCGTTCCACCAGTTTTGTATGCACGAAGTTGTGACAGGTTCAAAGTTTCTAGAACTACACCTTGACCAGCAAATGAGGCATCACCGTGTAACAGAATTGGCAAGATTGGATAATCATGTCCTTTGCCAAGTTTGTCTTGTTTTGCTCTAACTATTCCTTCTAGAACAGGATTGACTGCTTCTAAATGTGAAGGATTTGCAGCCAAATAAACTGGAACACTAGTACCTTCTTCTGTTGTGAATTTTCCATAGGTACCCAAGTGGTATTTGACATCTCCTGAACCTTGTACAAAACCAGGAGAGGAAACATCTTCGAATTCTTTAAATATTTTTTCGTAAGATTTTCCAGCTATATTTGCCAAAACATTTAATCTCCCACGATGGGGCATCGCAATGTCTACTTCAACAAGATTGTCGTTTGCAGCTTCAACCAAAATTGAATCTAGAGCCACAATGGCAGATTCACTTCCTTCAAGTGAAAATCTTTTTTGACCTATGTATTTAGTGTGTAAAAACTTTTCAAATGCTTCTGCAGCATTCAATCTTCTTAGAATTCTTAATTGCTCTAAATGATCCATCTTTTCGTGAGGTTTTTCAACGCGCTCTTGAATCCATTTTCTTTCTTCAGGTAATTGAATATTCATGTATTCAATTCCAATACTTCTGGTGTAAGAATCTTGTAAACGCATGAGAATATCTCTTAGTTTCATAAATGGCACTCCACCAAAGCCACCAGTTGCAAATTCTCTTTCCAAATCCCAAACGCTTAAACCGTGATTAGCCATTCTTAAATCTGGATGAGTTCTTTGGGCATATTCAAGTGGATTTGTGTCAGCTATTAAATGCCCACGCCAACGGTAATAATGAATTAACTCTTGAACGCGAGCTACTTTATTAATATCTTCATCGTGAGTGGTATCAATATCAACTGCCCAAACATATGGTTTATATGGAACTTCTAGTGAGGTGAAAATTTCTTCATAGAAATTATGTTTTCCTAAAAGTAAATCACTAATGGTTCTTAAGAATTCTCCACTTTGTGCTCCTTGAATAATTCTGTGGTCATAAGTGGAAGTTAAAGTTATAACTTTGCTAATAGCTTGTCTTGCTAAAGTTTCAGGTGCTGCACCTTGCCATTCTGTTGGATAATCAAGTGCTCCTACTCCAATAATGGCACCTTGATTTTCCATTAAACGTGGTACTGAATGTTGGGTTCCAATTGTTCCAGGATTTGTCACACTTATTGTGGTTCCTTGGAAATCTTCAACTACTAGTTTTCCATTTCTTGCTCTTCTAACTAAATCATCGTAAATTGCCCAAAATTGTGCAAAATCTAAAGTATCCGCATTTTTAATATTTGGTACAAGTAATTGCCTTGTTCCATCTTCTTT
>JBJOGR010000010.1:0-42442 GCA_046048135.1 Actinomycetota bacterium | reverse complement strand
CCAAAGACAACCGTTTATGCACACTGCGATTTGCCATGTGGTGTTTATGATCCTGCGCAAGCAAGAATTGAAGCAGAATCGGTAAAAGCTTGTATGGTTAAATACAACGATTCAAAAGATGCAGATTTTAAGAATCGTGCGGTTGCAATTAAAGAACAAAGATCAAATATGGTTAAAGAACATTTGTGGGTTTTATGGACTGATTATTTCAAACCAGCACATTTTGAAAAATATCCACAACTACATGTTTTATTTAACGAAGCAACAAAACTTGCAGGTGCTGCAGGAACTAAAGGCACAAATGACGTTGCAGTTGCAGATTCATTACTTGCAAAAATTAAAGAAATTGATTCTATTTTTTGGGAAACCAAAAAAGCCTAAATTTATTTCTTTAAAAATAAAGCCCCGGAATTATTCCGGGGCTTTATTTGTTCTCGGGAGAGAACTTATTTGCGGCGTGCTATTTCGCGGGTTTCAAGCCCAAGAATTAACCAACAAAACAAAATGAACATCACGCCAACTCCAGCTACGAAAGCTGCTAAGCCAAATGAAACGACTGAAGTAAATAGTGATGCTCTCAAAAAAGAACCGTTCATAGCAACCACACGCAATGGATCTTCACGATCTAATTGGGCGTAAGTTTTTCCACCTGTTGCTTTCAATGCATGTTCTGAAATCATTGCTGCTTCTTGATAAGCGGTAAACGGTCCAGCAACTGGTTTTCCTGCATATTTAGGTGAATCTTCAGAAACTGTAATGTTTTCTGCAGCTAACTTATTTTGCACCAATAAATATGTTGTTGCTCCAGACACAACGAAAACTGCTCCAAGAACTATACCAATTATTGCTATAGCTCTTTGAATTTTTAGATTTTTCATTTTTCCCTCCCTTTAATTTCTTTGACCCTTATCAAAGAATTTCAAACAATTAAAACGCTACGCTTGCTATTTTTTTTGAAAAATAGAAAAAGGGGTTAAGAAGTTGTCTATTAAATCACAAGAATTGAGATCTATTTTTAGGCACAAATATCGTAATTAAGCCTAACAATGCAATAAATATCACAAAAATTCCTGAGATTTGAGTCACTAAATTATCATCCTCGAATAACGGCCAACCAATAATTACTACAAAAAGTTGAGTCAACACAAATGGTGAAAATGCGATTCTTTTTCTTTTATTTACACCTAAAAAAGTTAAAAAAATAAATAACCCAAGAATCAAATAAACGATTACTTCTGTTATCAGAGTGCTCATTCTTTCAATATCGTTTGAAGCCAATCCTTGCCACAAAGTCCAAATTCCAAAACTTGTGAAACCAAACGCTTCAAATAAAGCGATAAAACTTACAATTTTTAAATTTAAAAATTTATCCATTACTTTAATCTAAATTCTAAAACCTTTAGGAAGTTCTAAACGATTACCTTTCAACAATTGCTCATTTCCTAAAATATTTTTTGTCAAATCATCGGCGACAATTTTTCCTTGAGACAAAATAACTGATCTTTCACAAAGTTCATAGGCATATGGCAAGTCATGGGTAACCATAAGAACAGTTATGTTTAATTTTTCAAGAATTTCAGCTAACTCTCTTCTACTTGCCGGATCTAAATTTGAAGATGGCTCATCAAGAATCAATATTTCTGGTTTCATCGCCAAGACTGTTGCAACCGCTACTCTTCGTCTTTGCCCAAAAGATAAATGGTGCGGAGGTCTATCTTTATACTCCAACATTCCCACGGCTTTTAATGATTCATCAACAACATTTTCTAAATCTTTTTCTCTTAAACCCATGTTGTATGGACCAAAAGCCACATCTTCTTCAACAGTTGGCATAAATAATTGATCATCTGGGTCTTGAAAAACTATTCCCACCTTACTTCTAATGAACTTTAAGGTTTCTTTATTTTCATTATCAACTTTTGTTCCCGCAATTAGAACTTCGCCTTGCTGTGTTTCATGAATGCCATTTAAATGAAGGACCAAAGTTGTTTTACCTGCACCATTTGGTCCAAGCAATGCAACTCTTTCACCTTTTTGAATTGTTAAATTAACTCCAAATAATGCTTGATTACCATCAGGATAGGCAAAAGCTAAATTTTTTATCTCTAAACTTGGAAACATCTAAGAATTAATATATCTATCAACCAAAGTGAATAATAAGGCAAGTAGTGGTACAAGCATAGAAATTACTAAATATTTTCTCTCTGGTTGCATTTGGTGAACTTTTGGAAGAGTACCAACATAACCTCTAGATAGCATTGCTAAGTGAACTCGCTCGCCTCGCTCGTATGATCGAATAAATAAACTTCCTGCTGAGTGACCCAAAACTTTCCAATCCTTTAAGCCTTTGGCATCAAAGCCTCTTGATGTCCTAGCAATTTTCATTCTGTACATTTCATCTGAAACTACGTTTACATATCGAAGCATAAAAGTAGCTATTTGGACTAATAATTTTGGAAGTTTAAGTTTTTCTAAACCAGACAAAATTTCTCTAGCAGTTGTTGTAGTTGAAAGTAAAATTGCCATCATTACACCAATTGTGCCTTTAAGAATTAATGTTAAACCTGCAATTAAGCCACTTTCATAAAGTGTAAAAATTCCCCATTTTATGGTTTCTCCAGTACCAAAAAAAGGCATCAAAAAAGCAAATAAAATAAAAGGAATTTCAATAGTTGATCTTTTAAGTAGTATCAATATTGAAATTTTTGCAAGAATCGTTAAAGAAAAAATGATTAAAAAATAAAAAACAAATGAATACCAGTTTGAAAGCGGTGTTGAAACAACTACAAAAAGAAAGAGAAGAATTGCACCAATTTTGTAATTTGCTGGAATATCGTGAACCAAAGAATGCTTATGTATATAGAGTTTTTCACCAAAATCATGGCCATGGCCATGTTTGGTATTTTCTATTTTAATTCTAACTCCGGTTTAGTTTTTGCTTTTTGATAAATATTTAAATAAATAAATTGCTACTACAGCTGTCACAAGTACTCCAATAATTCCACTAATTCCAACTGATAAGCGTTCGTTTGCTATACCTACAACTCCGTAATCGGCCAAAGGAGAACCTGCGACTGCAGAATCTTTAGCTGTGCCAATAAAACCTATTTCTTCAGCAACTTTTTCAAGTCCATCTGGGCTACCAGAGGCGTAAAAAGAAATTACCCCGGCTAGAAAAAGTGCTACAAAAAAGAAACTTAAATAGAAGTTTTTTAGCGATTTGTTCATATTAACTGGTTCTCAATTTTGGTCTAGAACTTTTCCATCCAAATACTAAATCGCTTCTACTTGCCATAATTGCAGAAATAGTTAAAACAGTAATAATTGCTTCACCAATACCTATTAATATATGAGTGCTGATCATTGCGGTTAAAACAGTTTCCAACGGAAAAGTTCCATTTCCACCAATTGCATATTGCACCCAAAATCCAAATGCTGAAACTGGAACAGATATCAATGCAGCAATTGCACTTGCAACGATCAAGGATGTTTTGGTTTTTGGCAGGACTCTTTTTAAACCAACGAATATAAAGTATGCGACCCAAACTGCCAATACTGACATATTAAAAACGTTTAAGCCAAGAGCGGTCAATCCACCATCTGCAAAAAGCAATGCTTGTAATAACAAAACGATAGTTAGAGCAAGAGTTGCTACCCATGGTCCTACCAAAATTGCAGCGAGAGCTCCACCTAGTAAATGCCCACTGGTTCCTGCTGCGACTGGAAAATTTAACATTTGAACTGCAAATATAAAAACTGCGGTAAGTCCAGCAAGGGGCGCTGTCTTTTCACTTAATTCATTTTTTGCTTGCTTTAAAGCAACTCCAACTGCAGCAACTGATGCAGTGGTAAAAACTAATGAAGTTGGGATATCTATGAATCCATCAGGAATATGCACAAACCTAACCTTAATGCAAATTAGTTGCAATTGCAAGTAATACTTAATAAATGTCCGAATTATTCGTTATGTGACCAAAGTGACACCAGTTAATTAAAGAATTTAGGAATTATCGGTTGTGCAAATCGTCACAACGTGTCACGATAGTAGTTGGCACTTTTTTAGGAGGTTTACGCATGGACTGGCGACACAAATCAGCTTGCCGTGACGAAGATCCTGAGTTGTTTTTCCCCATTGGTAACACTGGACCCGCTGTTTTCCAAATCGAGGCAGCCAAAAAGGTATGCCGTTCCTGTGCGGTTATTGAGCCTTGCCTTCAATGGGCTTTAGAAACTGGACAAGATTCAGGTGTCTGGGGTGGCTTAAGTGAAGAAGAACGCAGAGCAATGGGACACAGTGCTCCTGCGGCTTCAATTAACTACTTCTAAATCTTTTTAACCACAATCGGGGCGACTACTTCTACTTTTAGCCCCGTAGGTGTGTTGGCACTGACTGTTAATTTCCCACCCAATTCATCCACAATTAAAGTTCTAACTATTTGTAGACCTAATTGATCTGTATTAAACACATCAAAGTCTTTGGCAATACCGGGGCCTCCGTCTGAAATCGTGATTCTGATTTGTCCACCACTTTTTTCTACTTGCAATTCAACAGGTTCACTTGTTGGTCGGCCATGTTCAATTGAGTTTTGCAATATTTCAACAACTGCCATTGCAAGTGGTGTAGCAATTTCCGTAGGTAATTCTCCAAATTCACCTATTTGATGAATTTCAATAGGACTGACATTTTCTAAGGCAGTAGCCGCATCTTTCACTAGAGCAATAACTTGACTTATAACTTCATCAAATGGAACAACTTCTCCAGGAGTTTTAGAAAGAGCTTCATGAACAACTGCAATAGCACTAACTCTTCGTTGGGCTTCTTCTAGTGAATCCTTTGTTTCTTCACTTTTTGCTCTTCTAGCTTGTAATCGAAGAAGGGCAGCTACAGTTTGTAAATTATTTTTAACTCTATGGTGCACCTCTCTAATAGTTGCATCTTTAGTTAATAATGCTTTTTCTTTTCTTTTCAAATCTGCTATTTCTCTAACTAAAATCAAAGAACCTATTCTCTCTTCATTCTTTGATAGTGGAACTGAACGTAAAATAACTACAGAATTTGAATTTTCAATTTCAACTTCACCACTTGCCCTGCCAGAAGAAATTAACATAACTGCTTCATCAACAGGACCTGGATTATGTTGGATTTTAGAGACAATTTTTGCAAAATCTTGATTAATTAAATCTGTAGCTAAACCTAATCGCCTAAAAGCTGAAGAAGCGTTTGGACTGGCATATTCAATAATGCCTTGTTTATTTAAGCGAATAATTCCATCTCCAACTCGTGGAGCTTGACTTGCTTTACTTATTTCACCTTTTGCAGGAAATGTTCCTGCAGTAACCATTTGGAATAAATCATCTGCTGCTTTTAAATAAACTTCTTCTAATCTTCCTCCTCGACCATCAGCATTTGTGTGTCGAGAAATTACAGCTATAACGCGATCTTCAAGAATTACTGGAATCGCTTCTGTTTTTACTTTTTCATTTCCAGATTCCGCGATTATTTTTCTTGTACTTAATGCTTTGTCTAAATCAAGTCGTCTACCAGAGGCAATAAATTCTCCCACTAAATCTTGTGGAACATTCGTAGGGCTAGTTGCTGGTCTAACTTGTGCTGAAGCAAAAAAACCTTTGCCGTGCCAAGTAGGAATCCATAAAACTAAATCACTCAAACTTAAATCAGCCAGCAATGTCCAGTCAGCTAAAAGTGCTTGAAGATGCTCAATATCTTTATCTTCAAGTTCTGTTTTTTCTTTAACGACTGAAGTTAAAAAAGCCATATCTAAACGCTACCGTGCCTATCTAACAACCCATTTTTTTTGATCGAATTAATGACTAACTCCCCCACAGAACTACTTAATTTGTGAGCCAAATTCCCGGCACTAATTATTTCAATATTTGCTTGATTCCCTATCTCTTTGCTCAAAATATCAGGACTACCAAATTTATCTTTTTCTCCTTGAATAATTACAGCTTTCCTATTTTCATTTGAAATTTTTTCTAATTCTTGTTTTCTTGATTTACCACTCAAAGAATTTAAAGGAAAAGCCAAACAAATGATTAGATCTGGATTTGTAGTATGCGAAGTTCTACATATAACTCTTGCTCCTGTGCTTCTGCCGATAAAAATTTTTTTATAATCAAAATATCTTGGTTCAAGTTCTCTAAATATTTCTTCAAAAGCGATATCTAGTTGATTAGATGGACTCGCAATTTTTTTCCCTGCTACTAACCATGGCATTTCAATCCCAACGACACTAATTCCGTTGTAATCTAATAAATGAATTGTTGAACTTAAATCAGGTGCATCCAGTCCTTTTCCGGCTCCATGAGTTATAAACGCAACAATTTTTTTGAAATGATGATGACTTGTAATTCGAGCGTTTCCTTGCGAAGTTTCTATAAAACTAATACTCAATTTAAATTGCTTTCATTAATTGAGGACCGTTATTTCTTGCATTATTAACTTCAAACCCAACTTTGAAGTAATCAAAGTATCCTTGTGGAGGCGTGACAATTAACTTTTTGATTTCATCTTTATTTTGAAAATCAGGATCAAGCCATGCAGTCCAATTTTTGTCAGGTACTACAACAGGCATTCGGTCATGTATAGTTTCTAAACCTAATTTTGCATCTGTTGTGATTACAGAAAAAGTTTCAAGAATTTCATTTTCTTTAATTGGATTTTTCCATTTTTCATAGATACCAGCGACCGCTAATATTGGTTTATCTTTTGCCTTAATAAAATATGGTTGTTTTTTTTCCTTAGGATCTTCTGGTCTAAACCATTCATAGTAACCATCCATAGGAATTATGCAACGCCTTTTAACAAAAGCGTTTTTAAAAGATGGTTTTTCTTCAACTGTTTCATACCTTGCATTAATCATTTTTGCCATCATCGAATTATCTTTAGCCCAAGAAGGAACTAATCCCCAACTCATTACTTTAAGAATTCTTTGTTCGTTTTCATCTTGTGTTACTACGTATGAATTTGTAGTTGGAGAAATATTATAATTTGGTTCAAGTAATTTTTCGGGAAGTTTTTTAATGTTAAAAACTTCAGTAAGAGTGCCTGTATCTCGATTCGCTGCATATCTTCCACACATAACAAGTGAATTTTATGTGTTCAAGGTAGTCTTAGTTGCAATGAGTATTAATTCCAAGCATGATTGGCATGCCCCAACCATAAATTTTGCTATTAATTCGACTTTAGATATTCCTGGTTCAAAATCTGCAACTAATCGAGCATTTGTTTTAGCTGCTTTGGGTAATAGGACTTCTGTAATTACAAATGCCCTTTTTGCAAGAGACACTAATTTAATGCTTGATGCTTTAGAAAAATTAGGTTGCAAAATTCTAAAAAAATCTAATTCAGTTGAAATTTCTCCTATGAACAAAAGTCACAATGAAATATCAATCGATGTTGGATTAGCGGGAACTGTAATGAGATTTGTTCCGCCCCTTGCCGCGTTAGCTGTCGGTACTACTCACTTTGATGGTGATGAACGAGCAAGAAATAGACCAATGAAAACTTTAATAGAGTCCTTGAAAAATTTAAATGTAAATGTAATTGAAAAAAATACCGGCAAATTACCATTTTCCATCATTTCTGAAGGAGAAATTATCGGAGGTGAAATAGAAATTGATGCATCTGAATCGAGTCAATTTATTAGTGCTTTGATGTTGGTAGGAGCTAAATTTAAAGAAGGCTTAACAATTAAACATGTTGGTAAAAATTTACCAAGCTTGCCTCATATTCAAATGACTATTGAAATGTTAAAGGAAGTTGGAGTTCAAACAAATCAAATTGATCAATCAACTTGGAGAATTGAAAATCAAGTCATTCAATCTAAAGATTGGCATATAGAGCCTGATCTTTCAAATGCTGGACCGTTTTTGGCTGCCGCTATGGTTACCAATGGAGAAATTAAAATTAATGATTGGCCGTTACATACAACACAAGCTGGAAATTCTTGGGTTGAAATACTTTCATTAATGGGAGCAAAAATTGAATTAAATCAAAATCAACTAATTTTAAAGAACAATTCAGAAATAAAAGGTATTAATTACAATCTTAAAGATGTTGGAGAACTAACTCCAGTTTTAGTGGCAATCTCATTGTTTGCAAATTCAAAATCAGAATTTAGCGGTATTTCTCATTTAAGAGGACACGAAACAGATCGTTTAGCTGCTCTTGTTGAAAATATAACTGCAATTGGTGGAGATGCAAAAGAAACTGAAGATGGTTTAATAATAAATCCAAAAAATTTACATGGTGGAATTTGGAAATCTTTTGATGATCATCGCATGGCTACTGCAGGTGCTGTCATTGGATTGCGAGTAAATGATATTTATGTTGACGACATTGCAACTACTTCAAAAACATTGCCAAACTTTGAAAAAATGTGGAATAAAATGGTGAATTTGTGAGTAAATTCCAAGACTATGATGAAGATGACATTCGTCAAAGACCTGGAAAACATAAATCTCGACCTAGAACTAAAGATCGCCCAACTCACAAAAATTCAACTACAGGAATTGTTATAACTGTAGATCGGGGCAGATTTACAGTTAATTTAAAGAACTCAAATACTTATATTTATGCCATAAAGGCTAGAGATCTTGGAAGAAAAGGAGTAGTTGTTGGCGACTCAGTTGAATTAGTTGGAGTTGATGAAAATAATCCAGAAAATATGGCTCGAATTATAAAAGTAAATGAAAGAAAAAATGCACTTTCAAAAAGTTCCGATGATACAGAATCCATTGAAAAAATATTAGTTTCAAACGTTGATAATGTGGCAATCGTTACATCGACAACAAATCCAGAGCCAAATACACGACTAATAGATAGAACGATTGTTGCCAGTAAATTAGCAGGAGCTGAACCATTTATTATCGCAACTAAAACTGATTTAAAAACCGAAGCTGAATTAGTAAAATTTTATGAACCATTGAATATTAAAGTTATTGCGATAAATAAGACTTCAAATCTGGATGAATTGAATGTCAAATTATCAAATAAAACAACAGTTTTTGTAGGGCCTTCTGGTGTTGGTAAATCTTCACTTGTAAACCGAATCGTTCCAGAAGCAAATAGAAGAACAGGAGATGTTAACGAAGTTACAGGTAGAGGTAAGCACACTTCTACTTCGGCATATGCGCTTTCATTAAATGAAACTACTTGGATAATTGATACACCTGGAATACGCACTTTTGGATTAGCTCATGTTGATATTGAACAAATTCTTGCAGGTTTTCCTGAGTTACTTGAATTTTCCTTGAAATGTCAAAAAAATTGTAACCATTTAGATTCAAGTTGTGAAATAGAAAAAAACTGTGAAAATAATCCACAATTGCTCACAAGATTAGATTCACTTCGCAGACTTCTTTTATCTTCAGAACAAAACATCGATTAAGATAAATTTATGAGCCAAAAAGACTTAGATTTCTGCCATAAACTTGCAGATTTGGCCGATGAAATTTCTATGGCTCGCTTTGGTGCCCTTGATCTGGTGATTGAAACTAAACCAGATTTAACTCCAGTAAGTGATGCCGATAAAAAAGTAGAAGAAGAACTTAGAAAATTAATCTTGGATTATTCCCCTACTGATTCAATAATTGGGGAAGAATTTGGAGTTGATGGGAAAAGTAATCGAGAATGGATTCTTGACCCGATTGATGGAACTAAAAATTTTGTTCGAGGAGTTCCTTTTTGGGGAACTTTAATTGGTTTAAGAATTGATAACAAAATGCAAGTTGGAATGGTTTCAGCACCTGCACTTGGCAGAAGATGGTTTGGATCAATAGGTCATGGATCTTATTTAAGAACTCATACAAATAATTTTAAAAATGAAAGAAAACTTCAAGTCTCAAAAGTTTCTAAAATTGAAGATGCCTACTTTGGTTACTCAAGTCAAGAAAGGTGGGCAAAAAGAAATCAAGAGGAAAACTTTGAAAATCTTTTAAAAAAAGTTTGGCGTGCTAGAGGTTTTGGAGATTTTATTATTCACATGATGGTTGCAGAAGGTTCAATTGATTTCTCAATGGAACCAAAATTAGCAGTCTGGGACATGGCTGCTTTAATTCCAATTATTTCTGAAGCAGGTGGAAAAACAACATCTCTTGAAGGTGGAGATCCATTAGAAGATAAAAGTCTTGTTACTACAAATGGTTTACTTCACAACGAAGTTTTAAAAAATATAAATTAACTTCTTCTAGAAATATGCATTGGTAAACCACCAGCAGGTCTTACCATCACTAAAGCTCTTGGAAATGGTTGTGGTCCCGCGGCTGTGATATTCCATTTTTGGGAAATTCTTGCAATTAGTAAAACACTTTCTAAAAGTGCAAAATCTTTTCCGATACACATTCTTGGTCCAATTCCAAAAGGTAAATATGTTCCTTTTTCTGGAGTTGGAGAATTTGGTAAAAATCTATCTGGATTAAATTTTTCAGCATCTTGCCAAGCTTCTGGATGCCGATGAGTTGTCCAAGGTGAAATAATAATTACTGAATTTTCTGGAATTTCATAGCCACCAAGTTCATCTTTTTCTAGAGATCTTCTACTCACTACCCAACCTGGAGGATAAACTCTTAATGCTTCATCAACTACAGCTTTTGTATAAGGCAAACTTTCAATATCTTTAACCGAAGGTTCTCTTCCATTCAAAACTTGATCTACTTCCATTTGAACTTTTCTTTGCACATCTAAATGAGTACCCAACAGCCACCAAGTCCACGTTAAAGAACTTGCTACAGTTTCATGCCCTGCAACAATGAATGTAACTATTTGATCTCTTAATTCTTTACTATTTAATGCACCTTCATCATCATGCGCTGCAAGTAATAAATCCAACATGTCAACATCTCTATCAACACCTGGTTTTGCACTTATTTTTTTTCTTTCTTCAAGGATTCGCTCGACAGCAGAATTAAGTTGTTTTAAAGCTTTAGCTAATTTTCTGTTGTTTGGAGTTGGTATCCATTTAGGAAATGTAATTGGAGTTCTTGCTCTTGCCACAATAATATCTAATGCATCCAATGTTGCTTTAGCTGTTTTTTCAACATCTCCAGCAAGATCTGTGCCAAATAATGATCTACCAACAATTTCTAATGCAGCATGCATCATGTCATCATCAATATCAACTATTGAATTATCATTTAATTTATTCCATTTATTTAATAATCGATCTGTTACTAGAACGGTATCTGGACCAACTCTTAAAATAGCTTCGTGATGAAAAGCAGGTTGAATAAGTTTTCTTTGCCTCTTCCAACTTGGTGTATTTGCTGCAAGTAATCCATCTCCAGTTACTAGCGCCAAATTTTCGTATTGAATTGTTTTTTTTCCATAGTTTCTTGCATTAACTCTCATCACCCGATCAACATCTTGAGGATGTGAAACTAAATAAACTGGCAAAATTGGTAATGGAAATTGCACAACATTTCCATATTTTTTTCGCATTTCAACTAAAAATCCAGCAGGATCTTTTCTTGCTCTCAAAAGATATGAAAACATTTTTCTAGTTGAAGGACCTGGAGCGGTTAAGAAGATTTTTCCTAATTTCTTCTTTTCAAAAATTACATTTTTTGGCTCCATATTCCCACTCTAGGCTGAAGTAAACCCAAATAAAAAAGAAGACCGGTGTGATTTTTACCGGTCTTCTTTATTGGTAGCGGGGACAGGATTTGAACCTATGACCTCTGGGTTATGAGCCCAGCGAGCTACCGAGCTGCTCCACCCCGCGTCGTATCTCTTAATGCTAATGCAGAGGGATTTATTGAACTAATTCAAGTTAACTATAGAAGAAAAATTAGCAGGTGTTACTTCAACATTTGTTTCTGGTTGAGCAGTTATATTTAATCGTCTCTGAGCATCCAATGCTCGATCAAGAGCATCCTCTAAATCTTTTTGTGCTTTTCCATAAGCAGTAAAGTCGCCGTTTGCTAATGCATCTTTACCATCACTAATTGCTTTTTGCATATCACTAATCGCATTGGCTAAATCAATTGCTGGATCTCCAGTTGGTGATGGCACATTTGGTTGTGGAGTTTCTTCAGTTCCATCTTCTGGAGTTTGAGTAGTAGGAATAGAAGTTTCTCCAAACAACGCATTGATTGCATCTTGAATATTGTCTTCAAAAACTACTTTTTGTCCAAATGAAGCTAATACTTTTCTTAACAATGGATAACTTTCCCCAGCTGTTGCTCGAACATAAACTGGTTCAACATATAAAAGTCCGCCACCGATAGGAAGTGAAAGTAGATTTCCTAATTCAACATCTGATCCACCTCTTCTAAGTAGAGAAAGAAGTGCTCCTACATCTGGATCGGATTCAAAATTATTTTGTACTTGAGTTGGTCCAGGAATTGTTGTATTTCTTGGTAACTGTAATACCCGAATTTTTCCATAATCTTGATTTGGATCACTTGAAACTGACATAAAAGATGCCAAAGTTTGTCTTCTTGTTGGCGCAAAAGTTGTAGTTAAAGAAAATATTGGTTTTTCATCCCCAGGCATTTGCAATTGTAAATAATAAGGCGGTTGCGCACCCTGAACTCCAGGCCTTGTCGGATCATTTGGAATTATCCAGAAATCTTGACCACCATAAAAAGCTGCAGCATCTTTAACATGATATTTACTTAAAATTACTCTTTGGATCTTAAATAAATCTTCTGGATATCTAACATGATTAACAACTTCGTCTGGCATTTCAGATTTTGATTTAACTATATTTGGAAAAGCTTTAGCCCAGGCTTTTAAGATTGGATCAGATTCATCCCATGCATAAATTGTTATTGTGCCGTTGTAAGCATCCACAGTTGCTTTCACAGAATTTCTGATGTAGTTAATTTGTCGTGCAGCTTGTGCTCTTAAAGCGGTAGATGTTTGATTAACAGAATCAGCAGTTGCGGTATCTAAACTACTTCTTGAGGCATATGGATAAAAATTTGTTGAAGTGTAGCCATCAAGTAACCAAACAATTTTTCCATCAATGACTGCAGGATAAGGATCTCCATCTAAGGTAAGCCAAGGTGCAATTCTTTGTACTCTTTCCGCTGGATCTCTGTAATACAAAATTTTTGAATCATTATTTACTAAATTGGATAGCAAAATATTTATTTCCTGATACTTCAATGCATAGAGAGCTTTGTTAAAGAAATTTCCAATTGGAACTCCACCATTTCCAGAATAAGTATTGTTTTTCTGTCCATTTGGACTTGTATCATCTGGATAATCTAATTCTCGAGGTTCACTACCTTGTGCTCCTCCAACTATGGAATAACTTGGTGAATTTTCACCAAAATAAATTCTTGGTTGATCAATTTTTAAATCACCTTTTGTTGGAATATCCGAAGTTGTAAATTGTGGTTGTCCATCAACCTTTACTGAATTATCTTTAGCGCTTACAACTCCAAAACCGTGGGTATAAACCAAATGAGAGTTAATCCAATTTCGTTGCGCACTTGGAATTCCCGCTAAATTAATTTCTCTTGCAGCAATAACAGTTCCTTGCTTATCACCATTTACGTCATATCGATCAATATCAAGTGTGTCAGCAAATGAATAAAAACCTCTTATTTGTTGCAACTGATTAAATGTTGGAGAAAGTAATGCTGGATCCATCAATCTAATTTTTTCTATGGTCCCAATTTGATTGTTTAAAATTTCTTTATTTGGTTCAGTGCTTGCTGGATAGTCGATTATTTCAACTCCTGATAATCCATAAGCTGCTCTTGTTGCTTCAATTGATCTTTGAATGTAGGGAGCTTCTCTATCAGCTTCACTTGGTCGAACTACAAATTGTTGAATAACTGTTGGATAAATTCCACCTATTAGAACGCCAGTTACTAACAAAGCGCCAATTCCAATATTAGGAACAAACCATTTTCTTCTAAAAGCATTAATCAAAAACAGAATTGCCACAATCAGGGATAAATACATCATTAAATTCTTCGCAGGCAAAATGGCATTTACATCAACGTATTTCAAGCCCACTAATAAAGTGTCTTGTTTTATTGCAAGTCCGTATCTATCTAGCCAATATGCATAAGCTTTCATAACAAAAAGTAATGCAACCAGTATTGAAATTTGCGATTGTGCAAATTTAGTTGCTTTTTGGGTTGGAGATTGTAAAGTCACACCACCGTAAATGTAATGAATTATTCCACTTGCTAATCCAGAAATAATAATTGTTGAAATTCCAAAAGTTACTAAACTTCTTAAAAGTGGATAATCAAAAACATAAAAACTTATATCCAATCCAAAATGCGGATCCTTTGTTCCAAATTCGGTTGAATTAATCCATTGAAACCAATTTCTCCAATCTGCAGATGCAGATGCTCCAGCTAAGAACCCTAAAAGAATTGGGCCAATTGTGAATACAGTTTTTCTAATTGGGTCTAATGCTTCTCGATACCTTTGAAGTGATAATTGATCTGCAGTAACTGATGCATACATTGGGCGATACTTGTAAGCAAGAAATACATTTAGCCAAATTACCAATCCTGTGATTGCAGCAAATACAAAAAATAATCCAATTCGCCAAGCAATTACTGACAAATAAACTTGTGATGCATTAACGGATCTGTACCAAAGCCAATCAGTGTAATAACCTGAAATAGATAAAAGTGCAACAAAAAGTGCACCTAATGAAATCAATAAATATGAACTTTTCCCTCTTGGCCTATTGAATGTAAAGTCTGGTCGAGAAAATGTCATATTTCGACAATACGAAATAAGTAATCATTCGTCCAATTGGGGTTAAATTTCCCCAGGAAATTTGTCAAAACTATTTGACTAATTCGCAATTAGGCAATCCTTGAGCATTTGATTGCTTGGTAAACCTATTTATTGCCTCAATTGCACCTTTTAAGTCCGTAACAGCTACAACCGGCATATTTTTATAATTTTTTGAAAGTACCTCATCACAATTTTCTTTAGGAGCTAAAAATAATTGACTACCACCAGATGCTGCTCCCTCTAGCTTTTGCCTAATTCCACCAATTGGACCTACTTGGCCTAAATAATTAATTGTTCCAGTCCCAGAGATATTAAAACCTTTAGTTAAATCATCCGGGGTTAATTCATCAACAATTCCAAGAGAGAGCATTAACCCAGCACTTGGACCACCTACTTCTGAAATTCCAAAATTAAATTTGTAAGGAGGATCAATTCCTGGTCCAATAGAAATTCCAATCGAAGCTTTTGACTTATCTGTTTTTAATTCTTGAGCAATGATTTCAACTTCTTTTTCAGTTGTTTGTCTTATTACTTTTACTTTAATTAAGTCTTTTGGTTTATTTTCTTGAACAAATTTAACTACATCTGAAGCAGTTTGAACTTTCTTTCCATTAACACTTACTACAACATCTCCTGGTTCAATTTTTCCATCACTTGGTGAATTGACTACAACACTGTCAACCACAACTTTTATTGGAACGGGTATTTTTAAATAAGTCAATGCTGCTGCTATGGCATCGGATTGAGAATTAGAAAAAGCTTTCTCATTTCTTTTTTTAACTATTTCTGGATCTTCATTCTCAGGATATAAATCAGATGCTGGAACAACTGCTTCTGTTGGATCTATCCAAGATGAAATTGCATTTATTAAAACAAGTCGACCAAATGGTCCTCCAGTTTCAGAAACCGTCGTGAAATTTATTTCTCCCTTAGATTCGTAAGTTTTAGTTCCGATTATTGTTATTACATCTTTATCTCTTTCAGTTCCAATGGTATTAAAAAGTGGGCCAGGAGCAATTCTTATAAACGGAACAGGAATTAGTAAAAGTAAAGTTATTAGCGCAATAAAAATAATTTGAAAACGAAATGTGTTTTTAATTTTCACTTATTTTTCTTTTTTGGACTTGGCAAAGGTCTATTCATGGCTCTTCTGAATTCAAGAAGTCCTGACATGCCTTTATGAGCATTTGCTGGCCTTGAAGGTCGATACTTGATAGCTAAATAAATAGTCGTGACAAAACCTACGAATACTGGAATTAATAACCATAAAAGTACCTGCATAGTTCAACATTACGACCTGTAGCGAGATAATTGATTAAGTAGTTAACTATTTATATTGTGAGGTTTCCAATAGATCCGTCCGAAATAGGAAAAATACTTAGCCAACTTGGTCAAATGTTGCAAAATTCCGGAAACGCCCCAGTGGGTTGGGATGCTGCTGTAAATATGGCTAGGACAAATGTTGTCCAAGCAGGAGATCCCAGTGTTAGCGAATCAGAAAAAAAAGAAGTTACTAGCAATATAGAACTAGCTCAAAATTGGTTAGATTCAGTTTGTAATTTTTCCGCCAAATCAACCAATGCAAATGCATGGTGTCGAAGCGAATGGATACAAGCTACAGTTCCGACTTGGAAAAAAATAGTTGAACCAGTTGCTCAACGCGTTCAAGCAAGCATGATTAATGTTTTACCAAGTATTCCCGGAATGGATGAATCACAACAAGCAATGCTTAAACCATTACTTGAGTCATTAAAACCAATGTCTGCAGCAATGTTTTCAATGCAAGTAAGTAATGGTCTATCTGCCTTATCTAGTGAAGTTTTATGTTTAACCGATATCGGTTTACCTTTAGGTGATACTTCTACTCCATCATTGTTACCTAGAAATATAAAAGATTTTGCCAAAGGACTTTCAGTTTCTGAATCTGATTTTTTTGTTTATATTGCATTAAGAGAATCTGCTGCAAGTAGACTTTTTTCAAGTGCAACTTGGCTAACCCCTACATTATTAAATGCAGTTGAAGAATATTCCTCCCAAATAAATGTTAGTAACAATAAAATAAATGACTTAATGTCTCAAATAGATCCAAGTAATCCTGAATCAATACAAGAAATTATTTCTCAGGGAGTTTTTGAGCCAGAATTGAATGAATCTCAACTCGCAGCACTTAAAAGAACTGAAAGATTATTAGCACTTATTGAAGGTTGGATATTGGAAGTTGTAAACAAAGCAAGTTCTAATCGATTGCCAAGTTTAACTTCTTTACAAGAAGCGATGAATAGAAGAAGAGCAGAAGGTGGTCCTGCTGAAAAGACTTTTGGAGCACTAATTGGTTTGGAGTTAAGACCTAAATTGATGAGAGAAGCATTCACTTTTTGGAATAAACAAACTGAAATAAATGGAATTGAACAAAGAGATAATTTGTGGAATCATCCTGATTTATTACCAAGTATTGAAGATTTACAAAATCCTGAATTTTTTAATAATATTCAAAAACCTTTAGATATTTCTTCGCTTGATTCATTAGGTGAAGCACCTAAAGAATTTGATGACCAAAATGATGAAGGTAATTCATCTAATGCATCTAAATAGCCTTCTGCTTTTTCTTTAAATTCATAAGTCTTCATAAATGAATTAAATTCTTTTCCATGATCGTTTACTATTAAATGCACTAATTCATGTAATAAAACATAATCCAAAACATATTGAGGCATTCCAATAAGTCTTGAGGTAATTTTTATTTCAGCATGAAGTGGGGTACATATTCCCCAAGTAGAAGTTAGTCGATTTGACCAAGTAACTGATTTTGCTTCAGCTTTTGAAAATAAATATTTTGCTGAGAGTTCTTTACTTCTTTCAAATAATTCAGAATCAGATAAATGAGCTCTTGGATCTTTTTTATCAATTTTGTTAATTAAGTCTTTTGCTAAATCTTCTATATCTTTTAGACTCATTCGATATGGGACGTTAAGAATGGTTTTATTACCTTCGCGAGCAGCCGAAATAGTCCGTTTTCTCTTTCTGGATCTTCTGATCTCAACGTGGTCTGGCAAATTTAGGACTTTTTTCATAAATTCAACGCTAATTGGTAAAACTATTTTTTATCCACAAACACTCTTGTATAAAAGTCCAGTTCAAAGGCTTGTTTTTCCAATAAATAGTAAAAAGTTAACACTTTTATCCCCAATTTATTCACTACTTTAAACAGATAATTAACAAGTAATCCACAAATTCATCTACAAGCTCAGTTGACGCCTATGTGGAAAGTGCCTAAATTCAGTTTTACTGACACCGCTGGGATAACTTCTTTCTAAGTTTTGTGTATCTGGGGAAAGTGCATAGAGCTTTATAAACAAGATGTGGCCCAGCGGTTTCAATTTTTGATCTACCTCTCTTTTAATCTCCTGGGACACTAAATACCCAATCGTGAGGAATTTGTGCTCAAAATTACGGCGTGGCACGCTCAAAAGAGCCTCATAACTACCTTCATGCGCTTAGGGTTAAAGGGTGAGGGAATTTCATCCCCCACGTTCGCAAGGAGGATTTACATGGCCGGAGAGTCATACACAGGCGAAGCGTACTGCGTGAAGTGCAAAGCCAAGCGCCAGTTCACTGGAGAAGTTCATGAAACCAATGGCCGCCGCATGGCCAAAGGAATTTGCCCAACCTGCGGCACCAAAGTGACCCGCATCCTCGGCAAAGCCTAAAGACAGTTCACGTCTTCATTGCCCTTGAATCTTTAAGGTTCAAGGGCAATTTGCTTTTTAAGCAGCAAGCCATTTACATTCACAGTTTTGATTTTGCTTTACTTGTTTGAAACTTATAGTTGGACCAATTGGATCTAATTCACAAACTACATTGGTCAGAATTGGAAACTTATCATTTAATTCTTTTGAAAGATAAGAAACTACAGAAGTTACGGCAAGAGAACTAGCCAGAGTAGTTAAAGCTGGATTATTGTCAATTTGTCTTATTCTTTTTTTATTGAAATTAAAGAATGAGAGTTTTTGTTTTATTTTTACTATTTGCTGACATTTTAGACAAAGTTGAGCATCTGGAATATTAAATGGTCCTACATGTATAAAATCATTTGTTTTTCTTAAATATAAATGCGGAATCTGTTTTATGATAATTTCATTCAAATCAAAGTCAGATATTTCATCACAAATAATTATTAGATCAGGAGAAGTACTTCTATCAGGTTTATCCAATTTAACATCAAAATAATTTAAAGAATTTTTGACACTTTTTGAAAGCGAAGTTCCTATTTCTTTTGCCCTTGGACTAAAAACATTTATATCAGCTAGAGAAACTGAATTAGGAGTTTTTATTAAATCTTCAATAACAATTCTTCCAACTCCATTAGCAGCTAATAGATGTGCTATCTGATAAACCGCTGTATTTAAACCTTTTATTAGTACATAACTGCCTTTTAAATATTCATACTTTTGATGTAAATGAGTTTGATTTATAAAAACTTTTTGATTAATTAATAAAATGATTGACTCATTCACATCATTGTGAATTCTTTCATCTATTCCAAGTTTGATGAAAATATCTGATAATTGTTTTACACCATCAATTTCTGAATAAATATCTTTAATTTCAAATGGTAGATCTTTTATTTGAAACGATTGACCTGCTGCATTACTAATTTGAACAGAACTATTGCTAAGCCAAATAACATCTATTTCGGGGTTGATTGCTAATCTCAAATTCACTCCTAAAACTTAAGTTTTAGGTATTAAAACATTTTTATAAAATCTTTGTTTTATTTATCCACAGATGAATTTTTATCCACAACAACTAGTTTTTCTTTTCGTGGTTCTACTTGGGCAAGAATTGTGCTCAATTCATCAAAGTATTTATTAAATTTCTCTAAATCTACTCCTGGAATTGATAAGAATTCCTCATCAACTTTTGCCTCATAAATACATTCGGTAAAGGCTTCTAAAGTTGCGTTACTAAACACTAGAAATTCTGGAACAGATTCTTGAATTGACATATCTTTACGCCAATTAAAAGCCGCTTCAAGATATTCTTCAGGAAGAATTCCAGGACAATTCTTGCAACGTTTAAGAATAACTTCAGAACCTGTAACTAACGGTTTTTTACATATTTTGCATTTAATTAAATCTCGTTTCGCAGGTTCAATTATTTTTTTAATTGAATAATTTGTGTTATCTGAAACATTTTTTTCATTTCGTTGAAAATTAGTCATAAATCTTGAAATTATTCTTTCTTTTCCATCTGAATCTCTAATTTTTGGCCAAGAAATAAACAATTTATCTTTTGCTCTTGTTACAGCTACATAAAAAAGTCTTAGCTCTTCCAATATTTCTTCTTGACTATCAGCTTGAATAAATGGGATGAGATCATCGCTTACTCCCATCAAAAATAAATTATTCCACTCCAATCCTTTTGTAGCGTGAATACTTGCCAGAGTTATTTTTTCTTCTAATCGAGTTCTAAGACTGTATTTTTCCGAGGTTTGAATTGAATAATTAATATTTTTTTCTTCTAATTTGATTGCTACTTTTTCTAATTGAATATTAGTTCTTGAAAGGACAGCTATATCTTTTAATTTAATTCCATCGTCAATCAATTTAGATATTTCATCAACTATTGATTGGGCTTCCTCATTTTCACTTGGGAAAGAAGTTACTTTTACTTTTTCAACTTGATCTCTAGTAGCAAACAACTGCCCCACATTTGATTTTTGATTTGGCATTTGGACCAATAAATTATTGGCAAATTCGACTATTTCTGCACTTGATCTGTAGTTTCTATTGAGTTTAAAAACTGAAGCTTCAGGAAATTTATCAGTAAATTCTTGTAAGTACTTATTATTAGCTCCAGCAAACGAATATATTGTTTGACACAAATCTCCGACTACGCAAATATTGTCATTTTCTCCTAACCACAAATCAAGCAATGCCTGCTGTAAAGGGTTAACGTCTTGATACTCATCAACGCTAAACCACTCGTAGGCTCTGTGTACCTCTGCTAATAAATCTGGTCTATCTTCAAGTATTGCCACTAAAAGCATTAATACATCTTCAAAATCAATCAAATTATTTTTATCTAAATAATCTATGTAACTTTGATAGGCATGAGCGTGATCTAAGTTAGTTAATGAATCAGGATTTAATCTATTAGTTTTAGCATTTTCAATAACTGAAATAAACTCTTTATTTCTATTTCTTGATTCAGGTAAAGCTAAATTCAAGACTTTATATTTATTTTCCACAATTACTGGCATTTGTCCACCAATAGCATCTGGCCAAAAATATTTAAGCTGCCTTAAGGCCGCGGAGTGAAAAGTTCTAGTAGCAACGTTTCTGATTCCCATTGCGCTTAGACGTAATGCCATTTCATCGGCAGCTCTTGTTGTAAACGAAAGTGCTAATACCTTTTCTGGATCATAAATATTATTTGAAACTCCATTTGCTATTCGATGAGTTAGCGCTCGAGTTTTACCACTACCTGCGCCAGCATAAATTACAACTGGACCATTTAAAGTATTAACGATTGCTTGTTGAGCATCATCTAATTCTTCAAATGATAATTTTTTGCTAGGCATTTAAAGTCCTAGCTTTTCCTTTACTTGAATTATTGATGGATTAGTTACAGCTGAACCATCTTCAAAAACCACAGTTGGCACAGTTCTGTTTCCGCCATTTACTTTCTCCACTAAATTTGCTGCATTTTCATCTTGCTCGATATCGACTTCGTTAAATTCTATATTTTCTCTTTTCAGTTGTGCTTTTAATCTTTGACAATATCCGCACCACTGAGTTGAATACATTGTTAGTTTTGCCATGAATATATCCTTTCATATGATTTAAATTCTAAAATTTTGCCTACTTCAAATCTAATTTCTTGAACTTGAAAACCTCGTCATCAACAGCAAATGGGTTTACTTCTGGTTTAAATTCCATACTTGGAACATAGACAAAACCTGCTTTGAGTTTTTTTGGATCGGTGCCATGCGATTTCCACCAAGCATGCCTGTACCAACCCAGTTGTAAATTATCGGATTTATCAATTTGGCCTGTTTTCCAGTCAATTAATAAAATATCTTCACCATTTTTGAATACAGCATCTATTCTTCCACGCAAAGATCTTCCCTCAATTGAAATTTCAAAAGGCCACTCTAAAGCCAGAGGTTCTAATTTGGACCAAGATGAATTTATAAAAGCTTGCTTCATATTTTCTAAAGCTTGATCATCAATGTAGCTTTGATCGGCAGATCCTTCAATATCAAGTGCATCAAAAAGCACAGGTTTAGCATAAAACTTTTCCACCCAATAATGAAATTGAGTTCCTCTTCTGGATTGGTCAATAGGTTTATGAGGCATTGGGCGAATTAGATTGGCTGCAAAATCTTTTGAATTTCTAATTAATTTGATGGATTTGGTCACATTCAAATATTCAGGAATAGATACTTTCCATAGTTTTAAATTTTCATCTTGCAGACTTTTAATTAAAACTTCAATTTCTTGGTCTATTTGATTTAAAATTTTATTTTCTTCTTCTGTTAATTTTGATTCATCAATAATTTCAGGATTTATTACTAAATTTGCAAGTTCTCTTCTGGCTAGTCTTTTTCTTTCATCAAGGCGCTTAGGCCAAGTAAAACTTAATCTATTTTCTATATTTGGATTCTCTTCAGTTATTTCAGTGTGCCATTTTAAGATTTTTCCATGCCCATTTAGTAAAACTTGATGTAATTCTTTCAAGAAAATAGAAGGACCTTGGACTTTCTTTTGAGTTGGACCCCACCAGTGACCTGTGACGACTAACTGTTTTTCTGCTCTTGTGAGTGCAACATACATTAATCTTCTTTCTTCTAATTCTTGTAATTGTCTACATTTTTCTTCATATATTTTAAATTCCTTACTAGTAGTTTTAAAGTTTTGAACCAAGACATCTTTGTCTTGTCTAATTTCAAATGGAATTAAAGATGGATTCGTTATCCAATTTGAACCTTTATTGCTAGGAAAAATTTTCTCAGTTAAAGAAGTAATAAAAACGTAGGGAAATTCTAGACCTTTTGCACTATGAATAGTCATCAGTGATACTGAATTATTCTTATTAGTACTTTCGAACTCTATTCCAGTATTTAATTCATCTGCATCATCTAATAACTCAATAAATTGACGTACCACAGCGTGAGTTGTTGATTCTTGGAATACTTGAGCAATCTTTTGTAATTGCATCAATGCTTCATATCTTGTTTGGGTCATAAAATTATTGCTACATAAAACTTCATTTAATAAACCAGTTTTCGTCATTATTCGATATAGATAATCAGATAAAGGTTCAGTAATAAATTTTCTTAAAAGTTCTAATTCTTCATGTAGTTTTTTAAAGACTTCTTTTGCCCAACTACTGTAGGGTAAATTTCCTGGTTCTTTCAGGGCATCGGATAAAACTGCTAACTCTGCTACATCTATTCCTGATATGGATTCCTTTAAACTTTCTTCAAAGTTGCTCTTACTTTTTCTATTTGAAAAATCTTTCACTAATGTTCTTGCTTGTTCTGCTAATAAAGTTAAATCTCTAGGACTTACTTCAAATCTTGGACCAGATAAAATTTTTACCAAAGAAGGATTATGTGTTGGATCTTCTAAAATTCTTAAATACGATAAAACTTCACTTACTTCTGGAACATCAGCTAAGTCTTGCTTTCCAGAAAAAGCAGCAGGTATTTCATTCTTGATAAGTTGATCATAAATTGGTAGTAATTCTTTTGTATTCCTACTTAAAATTACGATGTCTTGATAATTTACTTTATTTTCACTAATTAAACTTTTAATTTGCTTGACAATTTCTAGAGCCTCTTCTTCACTAGTTTCATATAAACCAATTTTTACTTCACCTGATTCCTCTTTATCGGCAACTAAAATATCAATTGCTTTATGAACATCTCTTAAGCTTTTTGAAATACTATTTGCGTGCTCAAGAATCTTTAAACCACTTCTAAAATTTGAAGTTAAATTAAAAACTTTAGATGCATTACCTGTCTTTAGCGGAAAGTGATTAGTGAAGTTATCAATATTTGAAACTGATGCGCCTCTCCATCCATAAATAGCCTGTAAGGGGTCACCGACTGCCATTACAGGATGAGCATTGCCAAAAATTTCAACTAAAATCATTCTTTGGATAACAGAAGTGTCTTGATATTCATCAAGCAAAACTGCTTTAAAATTGTTTCGTAAATCTTCTTTGATTATTAAGTTATTTCTAACCAGTTGATAAACAAATCTCATTTGATCAGAAAAATCAATAAATCCTGACTCAAGTTTGTTTGATCTAAATTCTTCAACTAAATTAGCAAGCTCAATTCTTTGTTTCAATGTTTTATCTAGATTAATTAAATCGACTCTTGGTTTAGTTTGACTTATTTCGGTAAAAAGTTTATTTGAATAATCTATTATCTGTGATTTATCTAGATTATGTTCTGACATCTGGTTATCTAATTGAATTATTTGTTGCGCTATTCTTCGAGGACTATTTTCTAAATATTTAATTTCAAAATTTGTATTCAATAAAGTTTGATAAGCAAGTGAAATTCTTGAAGTTTCACTTATCATTTGAAGGTCTGAGTCAATCCCAATACTTAATCCATAATCTCTCAAAATATCAAGAGCAAATGAATGATACGTAGACACAGTTGGTTCCATAAATTCATCTTTATTCAATAATTTATTTTTTATTCTATTTTTCAATTCCAATGCAGCTTTATTGGTAAAAGTTAAGCCCAGAATTTCATTTGGCGAAATTTTTTCATTTTCAATTAACCAAATAGCTCTTTCGGACATGACACTGGTTTTCCCAGTGCCAGCTCCTGCTAAAACTAATGAAGGCTCTAATGGGGCTCTAATCGCCAGTAACTGTTCTTTTGTAAAAGTCATTTTCATTCCATAACACCTCTGCCTTCAGGCTGGGCAGGACACATTCTTTTAAACCCACATGTTCGACACATTGGATTAGGGGTTGCTTTGTAATTTTCTTCTTTTATAACTACTAAAGCGTTTTTAATTACTTCTTTAATTTTACTTTTTTCAATATCGAGACTTTCGCGCTCAATTACTCCAGATTTATTTTGAAGTCGAAGATAAACTAAATCAGCACTTTTGTCTGTTGCATTGGGATCAAGTTCTAATTTTATTGATTTTTCTTTAACAGCTAATCGATAAACTGCTAATTGTGGATCTTGACCCGCTTCATCCTTTGTCAAATTATTTTTTGAGGTTTTGAAATCTATAATGTGAATATTAGATTCCTCATCTAAATCTGCTTCTAATCTGTCAATAAATCCACTAACTTGTGCTGTGGTTTGAATATCTTCAAAATCCATTTCAAAATTAAAATAAACTTCAGCTCCTAAAATTTTCTTGTCACTTCTTTTAAGATGCCAATTGAGTAAATTTTGTAAAATTTCAATAGTATTTTCATACTCTCTCTTTTCCAGCCACAAAGACTCAAAATTTAATTGAAACCAAACTTTGTCAAGTTCTTTTTTTAAGCTTTCTAAATTAGGTTTTATTTCGTCATTGGTTAGTCCTTGAGCAATCGCGTGGATTATGGAACCAATACTTGCTGAATTTTGCCGTAATAATGTGGCTCCAGCTTTTCTTTCTAGAAACCATTTCAAACTACAAGCTTTTAAAGTAGCAAGACTTGATGCAGATAATTTAATAAAGGATTTTTCTTTAATTATGTCGTAAAAATTGTCATTACTTGAATAAGTTGCCCACCAATTATGTGGATTACTATTCAGACTAACTGGACGATTAAAAATATCTTTGGTTTGATTTATTTTATTAAGTCTTTGGGCAAGGGCTTTTTTGAATTCAGAATTACCAATCTCATTTTCAGCTAAAAGTCTTAAATTAGTCACTATCGAATTTATAGATAAATTCTTATTTAAAAACCCACTTATATGTTTAGGTTTTTCTTCAAAAAAATAATGCAAAAAGCTAGATGGTTCAGCATGATTTTCATAATCATTTTTTACTGCACTTATTAATAGTTTCTGGGTTGCACGACTTTTAGCAACTTCAAACAATCTTTTTTCTTCATCTAGTATTTCTTTTTTACTAGGTGGCCTTACAACATTTTCATAATCAAGTCTTTCCACTTCAAGAAGAGTGTTTCTAAGTTTTATAGAAGGCCAAATATCATTTTGTAAATCAGGAATTATCACATATTTTGCTTCTAGTCCTTTTACTTTATGCGCAGTAACTATTTTGACTTTTTCATCAACTAATGACTTTTGTTCTATAGTTTCGGCTTGAAAATTTTGTTTACCCAAATCATTTATGAAGTTGAGAACTCCTCTGGTTCCCAAAGTCCTTTCATCTTCTCTTGAGGCTAAATCAAAAAGTGACAAAATGGCATCTAGGTCTTTATCTGCAATTCTTCCTTCCATACCAAATAAGAGGGCATCTTTTTGTAGATTTGTACTCCATTTTTCTTTAACATCTATAGCCTTATATAGATCCTTATATTTTTGGCTTATTTCATAATTCCACACAGCCCATAAAACAACTTCTACTCTTTTTTTATCAATAATTAAATCTTTAGCTGTGTGTAAAAGTGCGCCAAGAGTTCTAATACTTTTAGTAATCTCGAGTGGAAGATCATATAAATTATTGTGATCTAACACCGCTAAATATATAGCCTGATCTGAACTAATTTGTGGTTTTTCTAATTCCTTTATTTTTTTTCTAATTAACCTTGCAGCTTCTCTTAATTCAAAGGTTGATGCTTGTATTAATGGGCCTTTTAATAAATCTTTAATAATAGTTGGATTTAAAGGATTTGATTTTCCAATAGCTAATTCACCTGCAAAGGTTAAGCAATCAATCAAAATACGAGCCGCTGGTTCTTTCATTAGTGGTAAGTCCTCAGCGTCAATTTCAACTGGAATTCCAAAAGTGCTTAAAGATCTTTGTATATTTTTTAAGGAATTTGAGTTTCTAATTATAATTAAAATATCTGACCATTTAGTTGAATTATTTTCATATTTGAATTTACTTACCTCGTTTGCAATGTAACTACTTTGCGCACTAAAATTATCGAATGTTAATACTTCAGGTTCAATTTTAATTTTTGATCTGTAATTGTATTTTAAATCTATAATTTCGTTTAACCCAAAGTCATCATCAAATCTATCAATGGCTTGAATATCTGCGCCTCTAAACTGGTAGATACTTTCACTTTTATCGCCAACACAAAATAAAAATTTGTTTGGTGAAACTAATTTTTTCAATAATCTAATTTGCGAAGAATCTATATCTTGATATTCATCAACATAAAAATGTGTGAAATTAATATTTAACTCTTTCAAATCTTTAATCTGATGAAGAAGCAAATTAACTCTGTGTAAAAGTTCACCATAATCAATAGATTCTGAAGCATCAAGATTATCTAGATACATTTCTGCAAAATGACCTAAAGCTATCCAGTTCTTATTGTCATATTTTTGCCCAGTTTCAATTAATTGATCTGGATCCATTCCCAAACTTCGCATTCTTGCGAGCAAATTTCTAACTTGTCTAACGAAACCTCTGGTTTGCAAAGACGGTTTTAGATACTGTGGCCAGTCAATAGAATTATCTTCAATAGTTCCTTTTATTAACTCGCTTATCATCACTTCTTGTTCTGGACCAGAAAGTAATCTCAGTGGTGATAATGAATAGTTTTCACTTAATATTCCTTGATTCATAGCAGATTGCATCAGCGCATGGGTGAATGAATGAAAAGTAGAAACTTGAGGAATTGATTTTTCAAATAACCTTCGTGATAAATATTTTCTCATTGATCTGACTTGATCTCTGGAGAAGCAAAAAATTAGAATTTTGTCTGAAGAAATGCCACTATTTATTTGCTGAATTACATTTTCTGCCAAAACTAAAGTTTTTCCGGTACCTGGAATGCCGGTTATCAAATTTTTTCCAGTTTTTAATGAAACAGCCTTGAGCTGTTCTGCATCAAATTTGGGAGTTTCAATGACTTCAAGTGCAGAATTGTCTAAGGAAATATCAGGTAAAACTTCGGGCAACATACTCCTACTTCACCAGTTACCTATGACATGTGTCCGTTCGGCCAAAGTATTCAAGTTAATGGGACGATAGATTCAATGAACTTTTTCAATAAACACAGCAAACGCCCTGTTGCTAGGCGCCCTAGAGACATAATAAACCTACTCATTTCTCTTGGTACAACCATTGCAGTAGTTGTAATAGGAACTTTGGCTGCACGTACAACTGCTGGGTTAGATCAAGACTTGACCATTGTTTCCAGAGAACTTCCCGGTTTTGTGATTTTTGTTCTTAATACGATTGGTGCAACAGCAATAATTTTTGTGCCTGTATTAGTTTCTTTTTCCTTACTTTCAAGAAATAGAACTCGACAGTTAATTGATTCTTTACTTGCTTCAGGTATTTCTGTTCTATTACTACTTGGATTATCAATAATTATTATTCAAAGTAATTCACCACGTTTAATTCTTGCTTTAACAGGAGGTCTGCAAACTCAAGGAGTTTCACCTTTAGATCCTTTAATTGCTGGATTAATTTCTTTTTTAGTAATTGCAAGAGTTTTCGATAGAGGTCGACTTGGATTTATTGCAATATTTTCTGTTTTTTCTTTAGTTTTTGTATCTTCGGTTGCTGGTCAAACAACAATAGTTGCACAAATCGTAAATATTTTACTTGGCTGGTCAGTAGGACTTGCTGTTCGTTATGTATTGGGTACTCCTATAAATCGAGCTAGTGAAGCTCAAATTAGAGAAGGTATAGAAGCAGATGGAATAAAAATTTTAAGTATGGATTTTTTAATGGAAACTACAGAAGCAAGAATTTTTAAAGTAAAACTTTCAACCGGCAAAGAATTAAACGTTTGGGTTTTTGACTGGGAATTACAAGGCTCAGGAGTAATTAGTTCTTGGCTTCGAGGTTTGTTTTTAAAGACTTCTGGAGATTTTCGCGGTATGGGCATTAGAAAAAGAGTTGAAAGAACGGCATTAATAGCTCATGCAATTTCTGCAGCTGGGGTAAAAGTGCCGGAAGTAGAAATGGTCAGAGAATTAGAACCTGATTCTATTTTTATAGCACTTGAAAATATTTCTGGAAAAAATTTAGCGGAATTATCTAACAATAAATTTGAATTAAGTGATGAAATAATTGAACAATTTTTTCATAGTGTTCAAAAACTTCATAATGCTGATATTGTGCATCGAGCTTTATCTGCTGAAAATATTTTTATTACAGATTCAAATAACATCGCACTTACGGCAGTTCACTCGGGTGCAATTGCTGCAACAGAAGTTCAACAAAGAATTGATCTAGCTGAATCATTAGTGACAATAGCTAGAGTCACTTCTATTCAAAAATGTATTCAAATCGCGAAAAAGGTTTTTAGAACCAATGAACTTACTTCAGTAATTCCTGCTCTACAAAAAGTTGCCATGAGCAGGAAAACTCGAAATTATTTAAAAAATAACAAAAAACTACTGTTGGAATTAAGAAAAGGATTTGGAGAACTTGCCTCGACATCCGAGATAGAACCAATTCAATTTCAAAGAGTTAATTGGCGAAATGTGTTCTTGGCATTTTTCTCAGTTTTTGCTTTATATATTTTAGTTCCACAATTTAGCCAAGTTAATTTCACTGAATTGTTATCCAAAGCTCAATGGCAATGGGCCGCAATCGCATTAATTAGTTCAACTTTAACCTACATTGCTTCAACTTCTTTATTGTTAGCTTTTGTAATTCAAAGAGTGAATTGGTTAAAAACATTGCAGGCCCAACTTGCAGCTTCTTTTGCGACTCTAGTTACTCCACCAACTTTGGGATCTGTGGCTGTGAATATTAGATTCTTAAATAAATCTGGAGTTACCACCACATCTTCAGCCACTGCAGTTGGCGTTTCTCAAGTAATTATGTTTTTTATTCACGTAATTTTTCTTGTTGTAACAGGAGTTATTGCAGGAGCCCAAACTGATTTATCCTTTAGACCACCTCGAATCACATTATTTGTTTTTGTAGTTTTATTTGCAATTATTATTTTGGCTTTATCTTTTACTCGGATTAGAAATTGGGTACTTTCAAAAACAAAACCTATTTATTCACAAGTCGGACCGACATTAGCAGTCATATTTCAACAACCCAAAAGATTGTTGGTTAGCTTAATTTCCTCTGTCTTACTTAATATTTTGTACATAATTTCTTTCTATGCATCCTTAAAGGCATTTAATGCAGATGTTTCGTTTTTTACAATTGCTTTTGTTTATTTAGCAGGAGCAACCATTGGACAAGCAGCTCCAACTCCGGGAGGAATTGGTGCAGTAGAAGCAACTCTTGTTGCAGGACTTACTGCAACTGGTGTTCCATCAGCTTTAGCATTGTCAGGTGTATTGCTTTATCGAATTGTCACTTTTTATATAAGAGTTTTACCGGGTTGGTTTGCCTTTGTTGATTTGCAAAGAAAAAATCTTATTTGATTTTTCTTTCCCGCATTGCTAAAAATAAAGGGAAAGTAAAAGCAATTGCAGTTACAAAAGAACCAAGTATATAAATCCAGACATATTTCATTTTTAGTCTTTTTCCTTCAAAAAACATAAAAATACTTGCCGCACTTGCAGCAATAAATAAATCTGTGGTGGCAGATGAGACCGCAGGACTGCTGGACCAATCTGCGAAAAAATCACGACCTTGTTGAATAGCCAAAATGTTGAAATACCATGTGCCAATAAGACCAGCAATACTTAAAAGTAAATAAATCTTTGAGCGTAAATTCCAGTTCTTGAGCATTTATACATTTTGACATCAAATAGATTAGTTTTTACGATGGTCGCACATTCAACACACCTAAAAAATGGCATCGATCTTCTTAAAGAAACATGCCCCCATTTAGCCAAATATGTAGACATTAGTGATCGCTGTAATTTAAAGCCTAAAAAACACTCGGTTAATGCATATTATGAATCTCTGGTTATATCAATTGTTGCTCAACAAATTTCAACTCAAGCAGCACTTACAATTAGTAATCGACTCAAAAAATTGTCTCGTAACAATATAACTCCCAGAGTTATTTTTAATAAAACAAATAAACAACTTGCAGAAATTGGCTTAACTAAATCAAAAATTAAAGCTATTAAAGGTTTAGCAATTGCACAACTAGAAAAAGAAATTGATTTAGGGTCCTTAAAAGAATTAAGCGATGCAGAAGCTATAAAAATCCTTAGTACTCAATATGGAATTGGTCGGTGGACAGCAGAAATGTTTTTAATGTTTACTTTGGGTCGACTAAATATTTGGCCCGTTGGAGACTTAGCAGTTAGAAGAGGATGGCAAGTAAGTCATGGCTTAAAAGAAATGCCTAATGAGAAACAGTTACAACCATTAGGAAATCCATTTAGCCCATATAGATCTATTGCAGCTTGGTATTGCTGGAGAGTGAATGAACCAAAAGAACCCTGGTAATTATTCAAGAATTTTTTTAGACCAATAAGTAATTAAGGGAGTTAAAACTAAAGTAGGACCAAGCCAGATTACTAATTCTGGAATTTGAGTATTTTGAATTCGAGGCACTAATTGTTGCACCAAAACTGCAGTGATTGTTGCAATTGTTCCACCTAGCATTCTTTGTAAATGATTAGCAATCCTAAATTTAGATGTGTAAGTTTCTTTTCTTATAGCTATAAAATCTTCAATAGTAAAAATAAATAAACCCAAACCAAAAAATAGAAGAACTATTCCTATAGATTTTCCTGCGATTAGTATTAATGTGCCATAGCTAAAAAGAATAATAACAATTAAGAATCCTACTAAAACGGTAAATTTATCAATTTTATTTAACTGTGCTTTTTTATACCTGGCTCGTCTAAATCCAGTCCAGACTAAATATCCACTAAATAATGCGATGGCCAATAAGAAAGGATTTGGTCGTAATATCGAAAGCGCGATTGCGCCGATCACCACATAAAGCATTGCCAATGAATAAATTTTGCCTAAAATAATATGTTTTTTGGAACCTTTTTTAGTTGAAATCGCAGAAAAAGCGCTAACTAAAGCAGTTGTTCCTGCAAAAACATGCGATATTAATAGGAATTGAACCACGACTAGAAAGTATCACAAGAATTAAAGTAGATTAAGACAAGACATGTTTAACAAAAATGACATTCAATTAAAAACAAAAGAAGAATTTGCCATCATGCGCAAAGCAGGTCGCGTAGTAGCCCTTTGTTTAGAAGAAATAAAGAATGAAATTAAACCTGGCATGTCAACCAAAGATTTAGACAAAATTGCTTTTTCAGTCATGGAAAAAGAAAATGCCAAACCTTCTTTTCTTGGTTATCACGGTTATCCTGCAGTAATTTGTGTATCTGTAAATGAAGAAGTAGTTCATGGAATACCTCGAGAAAATAAAATTATTCAAGACGGAGATTTAGTAAGTGTTGATTGCGGCGCCATAATTGATGGATGGCATGGTGATGCAGCCATAACAATCTGTGTAGGAAATGTAAAACCAGAACACAAAAAATTAAGTGAAATCACCGAAAAAGCATTACAAGTAGGAATTGATGCAGCAGTTGCGGGGAAAAGAATTGGCGACATCGGGTTTGCAATTGAAAAATTTGTTAAATCTTTTAGTGAACTAAAAATTGGAATTCTAGAAGATTATGTAGGTCATGGCATTGGCACTCAAATGCATATGCCACCGAGTGTGCCAAATTATGGAAAAGCTGGAACTGGTTTGGAAATTAAAGTTGGCATGGCTATAGCCATTGAACCAATGTTGGTATTAGGAAGCAATAAAGTTCACGTTTTGGAAGATGAATGGACAGTAGTTTCAAGCCATGGACATTTTGCCAGTCATTGGGAAAATACCATTGCCATTACTGAAAATGGTCCTGAAATATTAACTAAGCTTTAATCTAGAAAAAATCTTTTCACTAACTTCGTTCACACTAGACATGCCATCAATTTTTTCTAAAATCCCACGTTTTTCAAACTCTGCTAATAAAGGTGCAGTTTCTGACTTATAAACTTCCAAACGTTTTGCAATTACTTCTTCAGTATCATCTACTCGATTTTGTTCTTTAGCTCTTTTAACTAGCCTTTCTATTACAACTTTTGTATCAACAACTAGTTCAATAACTTTATCTAGTTTTTGATTTTTTTTGGCCAAAAGTTGATCTAGGAAATTAACTTGATCTAATGTTCGAGGATACCCATCTAGCAAGAAACCATTTGAAACATCATTCCAAGTTAATCTATCTTCAACAATTCTATTTGTGACTTCATCTGGAACATATATTCCTTTGTCGTAATAAGTTTTTACTTCTTTTCCAAGTGGAGTTTCTTTTTTTAAATTTTCTCGAAAAATATCGCCAGTAGAGATATGAGCTATGTTAAATTCTTTAGCAATATTTAAAGCTTGCGTACCTTTACCAGCACCTGGTGGTCCCATAATTAATAAACGCATTTTTAACTACAATGTTGGATTTTGTTTAGTAAAACCTTCATAACTTCTTTGTTGTAATTGGCTTTCAATTTGCTTGACAGTATCCAAGCCAACTCCAACCATGATTAATAAACTTGTACCACCAAATAGGAATCTATCGCCCACTCCAAGGGCGCCAAATGCAATAAAAGGAATTACGGCCACAATTGTTAAATAAGTAGAACCAGCTGCCATCAATCTAGATAAGACATATTTCAAATACTCTGAAGTTGGTTTTCCTGCACGAATTCCTGGAATAAAACCACCGTATTTTTTCATATTGTCGGCCACTTCAACTGGATCAAAAGTAATTGAGGAATAAAAGTAAGCAAAAAACACAATTAAAATCGCATAAGTCACAACATATGGAACTTCTGTGCCATTTGAAAAGTTTCTAGATACCCATTGAGCAAAAGCACCTTGTGAGTTTGAAAGTTGCACAAACAAGGAAGGTATGTAAAGCAAAGAAGAAGCAAAAATTACTGGAATTACTCCAGCCATGTTAACTTTTAAAGGAATATAAGTAGATGTTCCGCCATAACTTTGTCTGCCTACCATTCGCTTGGCATATTGCACAGGAATTCTTCGTTGTGCTTGTTCCACAAAAACAACTCCTGCAATAATCAAAATTCCAATTGAAGCAGTCGCAATAAAAGTAAACAAACCATTAACTGTCAAAATAGCTGCAAATTGTGAAGGAACTGAAGAAATAATTGATGCAAAAATCAATAAGGACATTCCATTTCCAACGCCACGTTGAGTAATCAATTCACCCAACCACATCACAAGTGCAGTTCCTGCAGTCATTGTTAAGACCATGGAAAGCATTACAGGGATTGATTCGTTTGGAATTAAATCATTTGGACAACCTCTTAATAATTGTCCAGGAGTTCTAGCCAAAGCCAAAATAGAAGTTGCTTGTAATAAACCAAGAGCAATAGTTACATAACGTGTGTATTGAGTAATCATTGCTTGACCTGATTGACCTTCTTTTTTAAGCATTTCTAATCTTGGAATTACCACTGTTAAAAGTTGAATAATGATTGAAGCAGTGATGTAGGGCATTATTCCTAGAGCAAAAATACTTAATTGTAAAAGTGCTCCACCAGAAAATAAGTTAATAACTCCATACAAAGTGTCTCCTTCAACTAATTCAACGCATTGTTGAATTGCTGGATAATCAACACCAGGAGTCGGCACGGTAGCCCCAAGACGATAAAGGGCAATCATGCCTAAAGTGAACAATAATTTGCGTCGTAAATCAGGGGTGCGAAAAGCATCTGTTAACCAAGCAAAATTAAGGTTCAATTTAAAACCTTCTAAAGAGCTTTAATTGATCCACCAGCAGCAGATATTTTGCTTGAGGCAGATTCACTGAATTTGTCAGCCACAACAGTAACTTTGACTGAAATTTCTCCATGTCCAAGTACTTTTACAGGTTGACCTTTTCTAATTGCACCAACTTTAACCAAACTTGCAGGGGTAACTTCCCCACCTTGTGGAAATAGTCTTGCAATATCAGAAACGTTCACAACTTGATATTTAATTTTGTTAGGTGGAGTAAAACCACGTAATTTTGGTAAACGCATATGCAAAGGCATTTGACCACCTTCAAAAGCAGCAGAATAACTTCTTCTTGCTCCTGAACCTTTAGTTCCTCTACCTGCAGTTTTACCTTTACTTGCTTCACCTCTACCTTTACGGGTTTTATCTTTCTTAGCACCTGGTGCTGGGCGAAGATGATGGACTTTAATACTCATCTTTTATTTAACCTCCTCAACAGTTACTAAATGTGAAACAGTTCTGAGCATGCCTCGAAATTCTGGACGATCAGGTTTGACTGATTCTGATCCAATTTTTCCAAGTCCTAAAGTTTTCAAAGTGTCATGTTGAATCTTGGTGCCACCAATTGAAGACTTAACTTGTTTAATTTTTATATTTGACATTAAACACCTGCTTTTTCTGCAGCTTGTGCTTTCAAAATTGCAGCAGGAACAACATGTTCAACTGTTAATCCTCTTCTTGCCGCAACTTGTTCTGGTCTTTCAAGTTTCTTTAATGCATCAACAGTTGCATGAACCACGTTAATAGCATTTCCTGAACCTAAAGATTTTGTTAAAACATCATGAATTCCAGCAGCTTCTAGAACTGCACGAACAGGACCTCCAGCAATTACACCTGTACCAGCAGAAGCAGGTCGAAGCATTACAACTCCAGCTGAAGCTTCTCCGGTAATTGGATGTGGAATAGTGCCTTGAACTCTAGGAACTTTGAAGAAATGTTTCTTAGCATCTTCAACAGCTTTTTGGATTGCTTGTGGAACTTCTCTTGCTTTTCCATAGCCAACTCCAACCATGCCATTGCCATCTCCCACCACAACTAGTGCTGTGAAAGCAAAACGTCGTCCACCTTTAACTACTTTGGCAACACGGTTTACAAAAACTACTCTTTCGATGAATGCAGATTTTTCTCTTTCTTTTACTGCTTCATCGCGTTGTCTACGTTCACGACGTCCTGGGCGTTCATCTGTGCCGTCTTGGTTTGTTAACTTTGCAGCCATTAGAAATTAAGCCCTCCTTCTCGTGCTCCATCAGCTAGTGCAGCTACTCGACCGTGATATTTACGTCCTGCACGATCAAAAACCACTTCTTTTATTCCTTTAGCACTTGCACGTTCTGCAACTTTTTTACCAACAAGTTTTGCTTGTGCAGTTTTATCTCCACTAATTCCTTCTTCAATTGAAGAAGCAAAAGCAAGTGTTTGACCTGTTAAATCATCAATTACCTGTACAGAGACATTTCTTAAAGATCTTGTTACAACTAAACGTGGTTTTGAAGTTGTACCAGAAATCTTTTTTCTAACTCTGATATGGCGACGTCTCTTAGATTGTGCATTTTTACTTAAATGCTTACTTGGCTTAGTAAAATTACTCATAATTACTTACCAGCCTTTCCAGCTTTACGTCTAATAACTTCAGTATCAAAACGCACACCTTTTCCTTTATAAGGATCTTGCTTGCGAAGTTTTCTCACCTTGGCAGCAGTTTCACCAACTGCTTGTTTATCAATTCCAAAGATATGAAACTTTGTAGGTGATTCAACTTTGAAAGAAATTCCCTCAGGTGCTTTGAATAAAACTGGATGTGAATAACCTAGAGCAAATTCCAAATCATTACCTTTTGGAGTTACTTTGTAACCAGTTCCTACAATTTCTAAAGTTTTGGAATAACCATCAGTTACACCTTTAACCATGTTTGCAACTAAGGAGCGAGCAAGACCATGTAATGCTTTGTTTTTGGTTTCATCATTTGCTCTTTCCAAAAGAAATGTTCCATCATCATTTTTCTTAATAGAAATAGTTTCTGGAAGATCAATACTTAGTTGACCTTTTGGTCCTTTGACATCAACTTTTTTGCCAGAGATATTAATTTCTACCCCGTTTGGCACACTTACTAATTTTTTACCGACTCTAGACATTTTTAGTTACCAAACATAGGCAAGAACTTCTCCGCCTACGCCTTTCTTTGATGCCTCTTTATCAGTTAGTAATCCACCTGATGTGGAAATGATTGCAATACCAAGTCCACCCAAAACTTTAGGTAAGTTTTCACTTTTTGCATAAACTCTTAAACCTGGACGAGAAACTCTTCGAAGTCCAGATATGGAACGTTCTCTACTTGGACCATATTTAAGTTCTAGCACCAAAGCTTGACCAACTTTTGCTGGTTCTTCTTTGTAGCCTTTGATATAGCCTTCTTTAGTTAAAATTTCAGCAATATTTTTCTTAATTTTTGAAAATGGCATGCTCACAGAATCATGATGAGCTGTGTTTGCATTACGCAAACGAGCTAACATGTCCGCGATCGGATCTGTCATGGTCATTGGCTTTTTAGCCTTTCTCGTTGTGGTTTCCTTAAAGGACCTGCAACGTTAGTTTTTTACTACCAACTGCTTTTGGTAATTCCTGGAAGTTCACCTTTGTGTGCTTTGTTTCTAAAACAAATGCGACAAAGGTTAAATTTTCTATAAACTGCACGTTGTCTTCCACATGCTCCACAACGTGTGTAAGCGCGCACTTTGAATTTAGGAGTGCGTTGCTGTTTTTGCTTTATAGAAGTCTTTGCCATTTAGTTATGCCTCCTTGAAAGGAAATCCAAGCATTTTTAGTAATGCTCTTCCTTCTTCATTATTAGTTGCAGTAGTCACAACAGTTATATCCATTCCACGAGGACGATCTATTGAATCTTGTGGAACTTCAATAAAGACTGATTGCTCTGTTAAACCAAATGTGTAATTACCATTTCCATCAAATTGCTTTGGAGATAATCCTCTAAAGTCTCTAATTCTTGGTAAACCTACTGAAAGCAAACGATCTAAAAATTCCCACATACGATCTCCACGCATGGTGACGTGTGCCCCAATTGGTTGGTTTTCACGAAGTTTGAAGTTTGCAATTGATTTTTTAGCTTTTGCCACAGATGGTTTTTGACCTGTGATCAAAGTTAAATCTCTAATCGCACCTTCAATAAGTTTTGAATCTTTTGCAGCTTCGCCAACACCCATGTTCACGACAATTTTTGTTAAACGTGGAACTTGATTAACGTTTTTGAAACCAAATTCTTGTTTCAATGCTGGAGCAATATCAGTTAAATACTTTTGTTTTAAACGTGGTTTTTCACGTGTTTGGGTTGCAGTCACGATTAAAGCTCCTTTCCTGTGCGAGCAGAAACTCTAACTAGTCTTGTTGAAACATAAGTTGTGCCATCTGATCTTTTCTTTTCAACTTTGTCTCTTCTTCTTTTAACTCTGGTTGGTTTGTTATCTGTTGGATCAACCACCATGACATTACTTGCATCAAGTGGTGCTTCGACTGTCAAAATTCCTCCTGAAGTAGCTCCGCGTTCTGCTTGAGCAACTTTGGTGTGTTTCTTAACTCGGTTTACTCCTTCAACTGTGACTAAACCTTGAATTGGATCAACTTTTAAAACACGTCCTGTGGTACCACGATCTTTTCCACTTATAACTTGAACCAAATCGCCTTTTTTAATGTGCATCGAAGCCATTTATAAAACCTCCGGTGCTAATGAAATAATTTTCATAAACTTTTTGTCACGCAATTCTCTTCCCACTGGACCAAAAATACGAGTTCCGCGTGGTTCGTTATCTTCTTTCAAAATAACTGCAGCATTTTCATCAAAGCGAATATATGAACCATCGGCACGTCTTAGTTGTTTCACAATTCTTACTACAACTGCTTTGACAACTTCACCTTTTTTAACAGTTCCACCTGGAATTGCATCTTTAACTGAGCACACAATTACATCACCAATACTTGCGTAACGTCTTTGTGAACCACCCAGCACGCGAATACACAACAGCTCTTTTGCTCCTGTGTTATCAGCGACTCTAAGTCGTGACTCTGCTTGAATCATTTTTTATCTAATCCTTTACTTCGCTTTTTCCAAAATGCTGACCATGCGCCAACGTTTTGTGGCCGATAGTGGTCTTGTTTCCATTAACAAAACACGATCACCAATTCCTGCTTCATTTTTTTCATCATGAGCTTTGAATTTTTTAGAACGTGAAATTACTTTTCCATAAAGAGAGTGAGTAAATTGTTCTTCTAATTTCACAACAATGGTTTTATCCATTTTGTTTGAAACCACAATTCCTTCAATAGTCTTTCTGGCATTTCGTTTTACAGAGTTACTCATGCTGCACCTTCTGTATCAACTGGGGTAATTCCTAATTCTCTTTCACGTAAAATTGTGTAAATACGGGCAATTTCTGTTTTCACACTTCTTAAACGTCCATGATTTTCCAATTGGCCTGTTGCTGATTGGAAACGAAGATTAAATAATTCTTCTTTCGCTTCTTTTAATTTCTTGTTCAAATCTTCATTTGTTTGACCACGAAACTCTTGTGTTTTAGTAGCTTTAGCCATTGTTATCCCTCCACCACTTCACGAGTTACGATTCGACATTTCATGGGTAATTTGTGCATTGCTCTGGTTAAAGCTTCTCTAGCAACTTTTTCATCCGGAAAAGTAACTTCAAACATCACTCTGCCTGGTTTTACGTTTGCTACCCACCATTCAGGTGAACCTTTACCAGAACCCATGCGTGTTTCAGCAGGTTTCTTAGTTAAAGGACGATCTGGATAAATATTGATCCAAACTTTTCCACCACGTTTTAAATGTCTTGTCATTGCAATACGTGCAGCTTCAATTTGTCGGTTTGTGACATAAGAACTGGTTAATGCTTGCAATCCAAAATCACCAAATTCAATCTTTGTTGCACCCTTTGATTTACCAGCACGTTTTGGGTGATGTTGTTTTCTATGAGCAACTCTTTTGGGAATCAACATAAATTACTCACCACTTCCTGTTTCATTACTTGCAACTTCTTTTTCAGATTTTTCTTTTTTAGGTTTTCTAGCTGGCTTTGTTTGCTTAGCAATTTGAGCAGCTTGTGCTTGAAGTTTTGCTTGTTGGGCCTTTGCTTCTTTTTCAGCTTTTGTTACTGGAGCATCGCCCTTAAAGATCCACACTTTGCAACCAATTCGACCAAAAGTGGTGTGTGCTTCATGGAAACCAAATTCAATATTTGCTCTTAATGTGTGCAAAGGAACTCTACCTTCACGATAGAACTCAGATCTACTCATTTCTGCGCCACCTAAACGACCAGAAACTTGAACTCTAATACCTTTTGCTCCACCTTTTAGAGCAGTTTGCATACCTTTTCTCATCGCACGTCTGAATGAAACACGACTTGCTAATTGTTCGGCAACACCTTGAGCAACAAGTTGAGCATCAACTTCTGGATTTTTTACTTCCAAAATATTTAATTGAACTTGTTTACCTGTTAGTTTTTCTAAATCAATTCTGATTCGATCTGCTTCTTGTCCACGACGACCAATAACAATTCCTGGACGTGCGGTGTGAATATCAATTCTTACTCTTTCACGAGTTCTTTCAATATCAACATGACTAATTCCAGCTCTTTCCATTCCGGCTGTTAATTTTTCACGGATTAAAATATCTTCCTTTATATAGTCTTGATATCTTTCACCTTTTTTGGTTGAGTCTGCAAACCATTTGCTGGTGTAATCAGAGGTATATCCCAAACGGAAGCCATGTGGGTTAACTTTTTGACCCATTAGTTATTGCCTCCTTCTGTTTTCTTGGTAGTTTTTTTCGCTACAGCTTTTTTCGCAGTTTTCTTTGCTGGTGCTTTTGTAGTTTTTTCAACAGTTTCTGCTGCTTTTGCAGGAGTTGCTTTTGCTACTGCTTTAACTTCTTTTGATTCAATAGTTTGTTTTGACTTTGGTTTATTAGAGCGTCTGCCAGGTTTTCTTCTTGGGCTAGAGCCTTGTGGTTCCAAAATTAAAGTAATGTGTGAAGTTCTTTTATCAATTCTATAAGCTCTACCTTGAGCACGAGGTCTAATTCTTTTCATGGTTGGACCTTCATCAACAAATGCTTCTGCTACATACAAAGTCGCAGGATCAACATTCAAATTATTTTTTGCATTTGCCATTGCAGAATTCAAAACTTTTCCAACAGTTTCACTAGCTGCTTGTTCAGCATATTTCAAAACAGCTTGGGCTTCTCTAGCTGAAAGTCCACGAATTAAATTAACTACACGACGTGCTTTCATCGGTGTGATGCGCACAAAACGTGCTGATGCTCTAGATTCCATTGTCATAATCCCTTAGTCGTTTGTTGCTTTCTTATCGTCACCTTTAACGTGACCGCGGAAAGTTCTTGTTGGAGCAAATTCGCCAAGTTTATGTCCGACCATTTGTTCAGTGATAAAAACTGGAATATGTTTTTTACCATCATGAACTGCAATAGTGTGACCAAGCATGTCAGGAATAATCATGGAACGACGTGACCAAGATTTAATAACATTCTTAGTTTTCTTTTCATTTTGATCATTCACTTTTTTTAACAAGTGAGCATCAACAAATGGACCTTTTTTCAAACTTCTAGCCATTACTTAGCACTCCTTGCTTTGTTTGCTGGACGACGTCTAACAATAAATTTTTGTGAAGCTTTATTTGGTCTGCGAGTTCTGCCTTCTGGTTTACCTGAAGGATTAACAGGATGACGTCCACCTGAAGTTTTACCTTCACCGCCACCGTGTGGATGATCAACTGGGTTCATTACAACACCACGCACAGTCGGTCTAACACCTTTCCAGCGTTTACGTCCTGCTTTACCCCAACTGATGTTTGATTGTTCAGCATTACCAACTTCTCCAACAGTTGCACGACATCTAACATCAACACTTCTGATTTCTCCGGAAGGAAGTCTTAGTTGTGCAAGTTGACCTTCTTTAGCAACTAATTGCACACTAGCTCCAGCTGAACGAGCCATTTTTGCTCCACCACCTGGACGAAGTTCAACAGCGTGAATCACAGTACCTACTGGAATATTTCTAATAGGCAAATTATTTCCTGGTTTGATATCTGCATTTGGGCCAGTTTCAATTGGATCATTTTGTTTTAATTTATTTGGAGCAAGAATGTATCTTTTTTCTCCATCTGCAAAATGAATAAGTGCAATACGAGCAGTTCTATTTGGATCGTATTCAATATGAGCAACTTTTGCAGGAACTCCGTCTTTATCTAAACGTTTGAAATCTATTAATCTATAAGCACGTTTGTGTCCGCCACCTTGATGACGTGTAGTAATTCTTCCTTGATTGTTTCTGCCACCTTTTGAATTAATTGGTTTAATTAAAGATTTTTCAGGTGTTGAACGGGTTAATTCTGTAAAGTCAGCAACACTTGCACCACGATTAGATGGTGTAGTTGGTTTTAATTTTCTAATACCCATATTTGTTCAACCTCCCCCTTAAGCACTTGGCGCATTAAATATGTCAATTCGATCCCCTTGCGCAAGAGAAACAATTGCTCTTTTAGTGTCAGAACGTGATCCTTCACCAAAACGAGTGCGGTAAGTTTTACCTTTTCTATTAAGTGTGTTAACACTTAAAACTTTTACGTTGAATAATTTTTCAACAGCTTGTCTAATTTGAGTTTTGTTCGCATCTTTTCTAACTAAGAATGTGTATTTGTTTTCATCCAAAAGTGAATAACTTTTTTCAGAAACTACAGGTGCTATCAAAACTTGTCTTAAATCATTTGGATTCATTTATGCACCAACCTCTGCATC
>JBJOGR010000009.1:0-87125 GCA_046048135.1 Actinomycetota bacterium | reverse complement strand
TCAGGAACTGTTGTAAAAATTGATAGAGATGAAGTTCTATTAGATATTGGTTATAAAACAGAAGGCGTAATTCCATCAAGAGAATTATCAATTAAACATGACATCGACCCAGGTGAAATTGTTAAACCTGGAGATCGCATTGAAGCTTTAGTTTTACAAAAAGAAGATAAAGAAGGTCGATTAATTCTTTCAAAGAAGCGTGCTCAATATGAAAGAGCATGGGGCGACATTGAAAAAATTAAAAACGAAGATGGTTTCGTTAAGGGCCATGTCATCGAAGTTGTTAAAGGTGGCTTAATTGTTGATATTGGATTAAGAGGATTCTTACCAGCATCTTTGGTTGAAATGCGAAGAGTCAGAGATCTTTCTCCATATATAGGTAAAGATATTGAAGCAAAAATCATCGAACTAGATAAAAACCGAAACAATGTTGTTTTATCTAGAAGAGCTTGGTTAGAGCAAACGCAATCTGCTGTTCGTTCAACTTTCTTGAATCAATTACAAAAAGGTCAAATTCGTACCGGACAAATTTCAAGCATTGTTAATTTCGGTGCTTTCGTTGATTTGGGTGGAGTAGATGGACTTGTGCACGTTTCTGAACTTTCTTGGAAACATATTGAGCATCCATCTGAAGTTGTTCAAGTTGGTCAAGAAGTAACTGTTGAGGTTTTAGAAGTTGATATGGAAAGAGAGAGAGTTTCTCTATCTCTTAAATCAACTCAAGAAGATCCTTGGCAACAATTTTCAAGATCACACAAAATTAACCAAGTTGTTCCTGGAAAAGTTACTAAACTTGTTCCATTCGGTGCGTTCATTCGTGTTGCCGATGGAATTGAAGGTTTAGTTCACATATCTGAACTTTCAGATAGTCAAGTTGAAATTCCTGAGCAAGTTGTGCAAGTTAATCAAGATGTAAATGTCAAAATTATTGATATAGATCTAGAAAGAAGAAGAATTTCTTTGTCTGTTAAACAAGCAAGTGAAACAGGTGAAGCAAGAGCTGCATTTGATCCATATCAATACGGAATGGCTCCTGCATTTGATGAGACTGGTAAATACATTGGACCAGAAGGATTTAATCCAGAAACTGGCGAATGGAAATCTGGTTTTGAAGATCAAAAGAAGGAATGGGAAAAGCAATACTCTGAAGCACTTGCAAAATGGCAAGCAGAGCAAGATCAAAAAAAAGCTAATCCCGAACTAACAAAATTAAGCGACAAGTTAGATTCCAACAACTAAGTATCGAGATTAAGCCAACATGAAAGTTGGATTAACAGGCGGCATCGGTGCTGGAAAAAGCACCGTTGCTGACATGTTTTCAAAATTAGGTGCAGTGGTAATTCGGTCTGATGAATTATCACGACAAGTCATAGAACCAAACACTCCAGGGTTTCAAAAAGTTTTGTCTCGATTCGGAAATCAAATCTTGCAAGAAAATGGAAGTATAGATAGACAAAAACTTGCCCAAATTGTGTTTAACGATAAAAGTGCTTTAAAGGATCTAGAAGATATAGTTCACCCATTGGTCAGAAGTAAAACTAATGAAATAATTGATGCCCAAACCCAAGAAACAATTGTGGTCAATGAAATACCTTTATTACTTGAAAAAAATATGGAGAATTTGTTTGACTTCCTGGTCGTTGTGGTTTCTAGTGAAAAGAATCGAATTAATAGATTAATCAAAAGGGGACTGAGCGAAGAAGAAGCCAAAAAAAGAATGGCACTTCAAGTAAGTGATGAGCAAAGAAAATCATCTGCAGATTTTCTTATTTCAAATGATGGAAATCTTGAACAATTGCAAGCAGATGTTTCGAAAGTTTGGCAAGCACTTGTAGAAAGAAAATTTAAATCATAAATGAGACCAAAAAGTGATCTAATAAGAACTGTTGCACCTTTTAAAGTTATTTCTGAATTTTCTCCGGCAGGAGATCAACCTCAGGCAATTGATGAATTAGAAAAAAGACTTAATAAAGGTGAAAAAGATATTGTTTTACTTGGGGCAACTGGTACAGGAAAGTCAGCAACTACAGCATGGCTTATTGAACGTGTGCAAAGACCGACTTTAATTATTGAACCAAATAAAACTCTTGCAGCTCAATTAACTAATGAATTACGAGAAATGCTTCCTAATAACGCCGTTGAGTATTTTGTCTCTTATTACGATTACTACCAACCTGAAGCATATGTGCCTCAAACAGATACCTTTATAGAAAAAGATTCAAGCATTAATGAAGAGGTTGAAAGACTTCGTCACTCTGCGACCTCATCACTTTTAACAAGACGAGATGTAGTTGTAGTGGCAACAGTTTCTTGTATTTACGGTTTAGGTACTCCAGAAGAATATGTCAAGCAAGCAATTCGAATCAGAAAAAATGAAGATTTTTCTCGAGATGCTTTATTACGAAAACTTGTCAGTATTCAATACTCCCGAAATGATTTTTCTTTTGAAAGAGGAACTTTTAGGGTTAGAGGAGATACTCTAGAAATTTATCCAGCTTATGAAGAGCATCCGGTCAGAATTGAAATGTTTGGCGATGAAATTGAACGAATCATGACTTTGCACCCTGTAACCGGGGAAATACTGACAGATGATGAGGAAATATTTATTTTCCCTGCCACTCATTATGTTGCAAGTCCTGAACAAACAGCAAAAGCGCTATCTCAAATAGAAGTTGAGTTAATGCATAGAGTTCAAGAGCTTGAAAGTCAAAACAAATTATTGGAAGCACAAAGAATAAAAATGCGTACCGCTTTTGATTTGGAAATGATAAGAGAATTAGGTTTTTGCTCCGGAATCGAAAATTATTCAAGATATTTTGATGATCGACCAGCAGGAAGTGCACCAAATTGCTTATTAGATTATTTTCCAGAAGATTTTTTACTTGTAATTGATGAATCTCATGTAACTGTGCCTCAAATTGGTGGAATGTATGAAGGCGATGCTTCAAGAAAAAGAACTTTGGTTGAATATGGATTTCGTCTACCAAGCGCATTGGATAATAGACCTTTAAAATTTAATGAATTCCAAGAAAGAATTGGTCAAACTGTTTATTTATCTGCAACACCAGGACCCTATGAACTAGGAAGAGTTGAATCAGTAGTTGAACAAGTTATTAGACCAACAGGACTTGTTGATCCTGAAATAAGAGTCAAACCTACTAAAGGTCAAATTGATGACTTATTACACGAAGTAAAAATTAGAGCGGAAAAAAATGAAAGAGTACTTGTCACTACTCTAACTAAAAAAATGGCTGAGGATTTAACAGATTACTTCTTAGAAAAAGATATGCGAGTTAGGTACTTGCATTCAGAAATCGATACTTTAAAAAGAGTGGAGCTTTTAAGAGGGTTAAGAAGTGGTGAATTTGATTGTTTAGTAGGAATCAATTTACTTCGCGAAGGTCTTGATTTGCCCGAAGTTTCTTTAGTTGCAATTCTTGATGCAGATAAAGAAGGATTTTTGAGGTCAGAAAAATCTTTGATTCAAACAATTGGTCGAGCAGCAAGAAACATAGATGGTCAAGTAATTATGTATGCAGACACTATTACCAAATCCATGAAAAAAGCTATTGAAGAAACGAATAGAAGAAGAGAAAAACAAGTCGCATATAACAAAGAACATGGAATTGATCCAAAACCATTGCGTAAAAAAATCTCAGATATCAATGATTCCATTATTAAGGAAGATTCAGATACAGAATTAATTATTGAAGAGGCTTTGAATATAAAGAAACTCAGAAAGGAAAAAGGTTCCAGTAAGGCACCTGCTCAAGATCTTGCTGAATTAATCACAGAATTAACAGCACAAATGAAGTTAGCTGCCTCAGAATTAAATTTCGAGTTAGCGGCAAGATATCGAGACGAAATCCACGAACTTAAAAAAGAATTACGCCAGATGGTTGCAGCTGGTCACGCCTAAATCCGATAAGTTAGCAACATATGGAAGAGCCGTTGTGGGTTTGGGTCGTCACGATTCTAGGATTTTTAACTGTTTATACAGCTGAGTTTTTATATGCCAAGAAACATCCACACGTAGTTAAATTTAAAGAAGCATCGCTTTGGGTAATTGTTTATGTGTTCGCAGCGATTTTATTCGGATTAGGTCTGTGGGCAATTAAAGGTCCTGATTCAGGTTTTGAATTTTTTGCAGGTTGGATTACAGAATATAGTTTAAGTGTTGATAACTTATTTGTATTCGTCATAATTTTGTCAGCATTTGCAGTTCCAGCAATTTATCAACAAGAAGTTCTTCAAATTGGAATCATTGGTGCACTAGTCTTAAGATTTTTATTTATTATCGTAGGTGCTGCGGCTATTGCAAGATTTTCTTGGATTTTCTTTATTTTCGGCGCATTTCTAATTTATACAGCCTACAAATTAACTTCTAACGAAGGTACAGAAACTGATCCCACAAAGAACAAAATATTAATTTTGGCGGAAAAATATTTACCTGTAACTCCTAAGTATCATGAGGGAGCCTTTAGAGTGAAGATAAATGGGAAAAAATACTTTACTCCGTTATTCATAGTCATGATTGCAATTTTTACAACTGATATTTTGTTTGCTCTTGATTCAATACCAGCCATTTTTGGGTTGACACAAGATCCTTACATTGTTTTTACGGCGAATGCTTTTGCTCTAATGGGGCTAAGACAACTTTATTTTATGCTTGATGGATTATTAGATAGATTAATTTATTTATCATACGGACTTGCTGCAATTCTTGGATTTATTGGAGTTAAGTTGATTCTTCATGCTGCACATGAAAATGGATTTAAAACTGCACCTGAAATTTCAACTCCAGTCTCCTTAGCAGTAATTATTTCGATTCTTGGCATTACAGTGCTTGCATCACTTCGCCAAACAAAATTACATCCAGAACTTGCTCATCGACCTGGAAGTGATAATTCTGGCTCAGCAATTGCTGATATAAAGAGAGATCATCCTGGAGTTGAGTAGGCAAGATTTTGATTTCAGTATTAGTGTTTACTAAGTGACTTCGACCAATTCCAAAACAGAAACTAAGCGCCACGGCACTTTAGTTGCCGATAAATTGATTGTTAGGGGTGCTCGAGAGCATAATCTAAAAGATGTTTCTCTGGAATTGCCTAGAGATTCACTAATTGTTTTTACAGGATTATCAGGTTCAGGTAAATCATCCCTTGCTTTTGACACAATTTTTGCTGAAGGTCAACGTCGTTATGTCGAAAGTCTTTCTGCCTATGCAAGACAATTTCTGGGTCAAATGGATAAACCAGATGTTGATTTCATTGAAGGACTTTCACCTGCTGTTTCTATAGATCAAAAATCAACAAATAGAAATCCAAGATCCACAGTTGGAACGATAACTGAAGTTCATGATTATCTAAGACTTTTATTTGCTCGAGCAGGCACTCCGCATTGTCCAAAATGTGGTGACGTGATTCATCGACAAAGTCCTCAGCAAATCGTCGATCAAGTTTTGGAATTAAGTACAGGAACAAAATTTCAAGTTCTTGCTCCAGTTATTTCTGGTCGAAAAGGCGAGTATCAAGATTTATTTAAAGAACTTCAAACTCAAGGATTTTCAAGAGCAAGAGTAGATGGCACTACATATCCTTTAACTGAAGTGCCTACTCTAAAGAAACAAGAAAAACATAATATTGAAGTTGTAGTAGATAGATTAAGTGTTAAAGCTGAATCTAGACAAAGAATTACTGATTCTGTTGAAACAGCTTTAAAACTAGCAAATGGAACTGTTATTTTACATTTTGTCGATGAAGACACTAAATCTAAAAATAAAGAAAGAGTTTATTCAGAACATCTTGCTTGTACAAAATGTGGAATATCATTTGACCAATTAGAACCAAGAAGTTTTTCATTTAATTCACCCTTTGGCGCATGTCCTGAATGTAGTGGTTTGGGAAGTCATTTAGAAGTGGATGAAGAATTAGTTATCCCAAATAAAGATTTATCAATTTCAGAAGGGGCTATCGCACCTTGGGCAAATTCATCCGCTGATGGATATTGGGCAAGATTACTTGAGGCTGTTGCGAAAGATTTGAAGTTTAGTTTAGATACTCCATATAGAAAATTATCTGAAAAAGTAAAAGATGCACTTTTATATGGCTATGAAAGCAACATAAATGTTAAATACAAGAATTCATATGGAAGACAACGTTCATATTGGACTGAGTTTGAAGGAGTAATTGAAAATATTCAATGGAGACATGAAAAATCTGACTCAGATGCTGCCAGAGAGCATCTTGAAGGATACATGCGTCAAAAACCTTGTAAAAGCTGTAAAGGCGCAAGATTAAAACCTGTTTCTTTAGCGGTAAAAATTGGTAGTAGAAATATTGCGGAATTAAGTGCCATGTCAATTGGTGAAATTACAAAATTTATTTCAGAATTAAAACTTGGAGCAAGAGAAATGGCTATTGCTCAAAGAGTCTTAAAAGAAGTATTGGAAAGATTACAATTTCTTTTAGATGTAGGTCTTGATTATTTAAGCCTAGATAGAGCAGCAGGAACTTTGTCTGGTGGAGAAGCTCAAAGAATTCGTTTAGCGACTCAAATTGGTTCTGGCTTAGTAGGAGTTTTATATGTTCTGGATGAACCAAGTATTGGTCTTCATCAAAGAGACAATAAAAAATTAATTGACACTTTAATCAGATTAAGAAATCTTGGAAACACTTTAATCGTAGTCGAACATGATGAAGAGACAATTAGAGCTGCAGACTGGGTTGTAGATATAGGACCAGGAGCAGGTGAACATGGTGGATTTGTAGTTTCATCAGGCACTGTTCAAGATTTAGAAAAAAATAATAAATCAATAACTGGTGATTACATATCCGGTCGCAAAGAAGTGGTTATTCCTAAAAATAGAAGAAAAATTGATCCTTCCAGAATAATTAAAGTTGTAGAGGCAGAAGAAAATAACTTAAAGAAAATAACTGTTGAATTTCCGCTAGGAGTTTTTGTAGCTGTTACAGGTGTTAGTGGATCTGGTAAATCAACATTAGTAAATGACATTTTGTATTCATCTCTAGCAAGAGATCTACATCAAGCAAGGATTGTGCCTGGAAAACATAAAAAAGTTGAAGGTATAAAACTCTTGGACAAAGTTGTCCATGTTGATCAAAGTCCTATCGGTCGAACACCAAGAAGTAATCCCGCTACATACACAGGTGTTTTTGACAACATTAGAAAACTTTTTGCAGAGACTACTGAGGCAAAAATTAGGGGGTATCAACCTGGACGATTTAGTTTTAACGTAAAAGGCGGAAGATGTGAATCTTGTTCAGGTGACGGGACTATTCAAATTGAGATGAACTTTTTACCTGATGTTTATGTTCCTTGTGAAGTTTGCGAAGGGGCCAGATATAACAGAGATACTTTAGAAGTTCATTACAAAGGCAAAACAATTAGTGATGTTTTGAATATGCCAATTGAAGAAGCTTTACAGTTTTTTGAATCAGTTCCTGCAATTGCTAGAAATTTAAAAACATTAGTAGATGTTGGACTGGGTTATGTCAGATTAGGTCAATCTGCACCAACTCTCTCAGGGGGAGAGGCTCAAAGAGTAAAACTTGCCACTGAGCTTCAAAGAAGAAGTACCGGAAGAACAATTTATGTATTAGATGAACCTACTACTGGGCTTCATTTTGAAGATGTTAGAAAACTTTTATTGGTTTTAGAGCGTTTAGTAGATACCGGAAATACAGTTATCGTCATTGAACACAATTTGGATGTGATAAAAAATTCTGATTGGGTAATCGATATGGGGCCAGAAGGTGGTTTTCGCGGGGGCACCGTTGTTGCCCAAGGCACTCCGGAGCAGATTGCAAAAATAAGTAATAGTTATACAGGTAAATATTTAGCTCCCATGTTGAAAAAAACTTCTAAAAAAGTTGGGTAGTAATGGTTGATCCTTCTCTTTATCGACCAAAGAATGTTCCTGAACTACCAGGAGTTTATCGTTTTAGAACTCAAGATGATTCTGTTATTTATGTTGGTAAAGCAAAAAATTTAAAAAATAGACTAAATAGTTACTTCACAGACATAACAAATTTACATCCAAGAACTGCCATGATGGTCAAAACTGCAGCAAAAGTTGACTGGGTAACAGTTCATAATGAAGTAGAAGCACTCCAACTCGAATTTACTTGGATCAAAGCTTTTAACCCAAGATTTAATGTTCGTTTTAGGGATAACAAAACTTATCCTTATTTAACTTTAACTTTAAAAGAAGAATTTCCTCAAATTGCAGTAACCAGAGGAGCTAAGAAAAAAGGCAATAAATATTACGGGCCATTTACTCACGTTTGGGCAATTAGACAAACTATGGAACAAATTATAAAAGTTTTTCCCATTCGTTCCTGTAAAGATAGTGTGTTTAGAAGACATCAATTAATGAAGAGACCTTGTCTTTTAGGAGATATAGAAAGATGTGCAGCTCCTTGTGTGGCAAGAGTAGACCAAGAAGAATATTCAAAAATAGTTGCAAATGTACTTAACTTTTTAAATGGTAATACCAAATCAATATTCAATGATTTGAATCAGGAAATGTTGAAAGCAAGTCAGAATGAAGAGTACGAAAAAGCAGCACGTTATCGAGATCGATTAGAAGCGCTAAACAAAGTTGTTGAGTTAAATGCAATCGTTTTTGATGATGAGACAGATGCTGACTTAATCGCACTTGCTGCAGATGAATTACATTTATCGATACAAATTTTCCATGTCAGACAAGGTCAAATTAAAGGTGAAAGATCTTTTGTGTCAGATCGCATTGATCATAAAGAATTACCAGATCATTTCGAAGATTTGTTAACTCAAATTTATGGTGAATTAGAAGGAGATGCTATTCCAAGAGAGATTTTAGTTAATCTGGATCTTTCAAATTTGGAAAATGTAACCAAGTGGATTTCAGAAAACGCAAAAAAGAATGTTGACATAAGAAAACCTCAAAGAGGGGATAAGAAAAAGTTAATGGAGACTAGTGAGAAAAATGCTGAACAAAATCTCATTAGCCATAAATTAAAGAGATCAGCCGATTTATTATCACGAACAAAAGCTCTCGAGGAACTTGCCGAATCACTCGAATTAGAACAAGCACCATTAAGAATTGAATGCATTGATATTTCAAATATGGCAGGCACAAGCACAACGGCTTCTCTAGTTGTATTTGAAGATGGCATTGCGCAAAAAAAGCATTATCGGACTTTCAACATTAAATCCTTTGAAGGCCAAGACGATCCTCGAGCGATAGCTGAAGTTGTGAGTAGAAGATATAGATACTTGGTTGATGGAGAAGATCCAAATGAAGGTAACAAGAAAAGTTTTGCATATCGCCCAAGTTTAGTTTTGATTGATGGAGGAATTGCTCAAGTTAATGCAGCGCGTAATGCTTTAGATGAATTAGGTTTGTCTGAAATTGAAACTGTAGGTATTGCTAAAAGATTAGAAGAATTATGGAAGCCTGGAGCAAAAGATCCCATAATTTTGCCTAGAAATAGTGAAGCGTTGTTTTTAGTTCAACGAATAAGAGATGAGGCTCATCGCTTCGCTATAACTAAAACAAGACAACGTCATTCCAAAAAGTCTTTGGCAAGTGAGTTAGATGCAATACCGGGACTAGGTGAAAAAAAGATTAAATTCTTACTGGATAAGTATGGATCAGTCTCAAAAATTAGAAAATTAGATGTTAAAGAGTTGGCTCAAAATCCAGGCTTTACAGAAAAACTAGCAACAGCGATTTTAGAAGGTATACAAGATGAGATACCTAAATTCGATGTTGAAACAGGCGAAATTTTGTCGTGATTGAAAGATAGGGCAGACTAAGAACATGAACAAACCAGAAGTTTTAATTGTCACCGGAATGTCTGGTGCCGGAAGATCAACTGCAGCTAAAGCTTTAGAAGATTTAGGCTGGTTTGTAATTGATAATTTACCGCCATCTGTTCTATTAGATGCTTTAAAAGATGTTCAAAGCCAAGGGGTAGCAAGTCACATTGCAGTAGTTGTTGATGTACGTGGTGGAAAATTATTTTCAACTTTGAATAATTCGCTTGAGAAGGTTAGAAAAGAAGATTGGCAAATAAGGTTTTTATTTTTAGATGCTTCAGATCTTGCTCTAGTTAGAAGATTTGAAGGCAGTAGAAGGCCACATCCTTTACAAGCAGAAGGAAGAGTTTTAGATGGTTTACAAAAAGAACGAGAATTACTTGGTGATTTAAGAGCAAATGCCGATGTTGTGATTGACACATCGGATATGTCTACACCTGGACTTAGAACAATTATTGAAAAAACTTTTGAAAGTGATGTTGAAGCCTTTCAAGTCACAGTTTTATCTTTTGGATATAAATATGGAATTCCAATAGACGCAGATTTTGTTTTTGACGCAAGATTTTTATTTAATCCATTTTGGAAAGAAGAGCTTAAAAAATTAACCGGTTTAGATCAGCCAGTAAAAGATTTTGTCTTAAAACAAGAAGGCGCTATGGAATTCGGCGAAAACATAGTTCAACTAATAAATCACACAAAAGCAGGATATATTCGCGAAGGTAAAAGATATGTCACAGTAGCTATCGGCTGTACCGGTGGAAAACATAGAAGTGTTTGCTTAAGTGAAGAAGTTTCTAAAAATTTAACTAAACACGGTGCCAAAGTTAGAGTAGTGCACAGAGATTTAGGTAAAGAATAAAAGTTACCCATGTTACTCGTGTGACATGATTTAAGTTACAAAATCAAAGTTTTTTAAAAACAATCTGACACGCCGGTTAACTTATGTAAAGATATTAGATATGGCAATGACTGCGGCAGTAAAAGATGAATTAGCAAGAGTTGAATTAAATAAAAGTTGTTGTAGAAAAGCTGAAGTTTCCGCTTTATTGCGATTTGCAGGGGGACTTCATTTGGTAGCAGGCCAAATAGTGGTCGAAGCAGAACTAGATGCAGGTCAAATCGCTAGAAGATTAAGAAAAGACATCATAGAACTATATGGACATGATGCAGAAATGTCTGTATTGCAAGGTTCTGGAATTAGAAAAGGTGCTCGTTACGTTGTCAGAGTCGTTCAGGGTGGAGATGTATTAGCAAAACAAACTGGATTAATAGATGCTGCAGGAAGACCAATTAGAGGTTTGCCACCTTCAGTTGTTGGCGGTGGAATTTGTGATGCTGAATCTGCATGGCGCGGTGCATTTCTTGCACATGGTTCTCTAACTGAACCTGGAAGATCAAGTGCTTTAGAAATAACTGCACCCGGACCTGAAGCTGCTTTAGCTTTAGTTGGTGCTGCACGAAGATTGGATGTTGTAGCAAAAGCAAGAGAAGTAAGAGGAGTAGATCGAGTTGTCATTAGAGATGGCGATGCCATCGGTTCACTTCTTACTCGACTTGGTGCACATGATGCAGTTATTGCTTGGGAAGAAAGAAGAATGCGACGAGAAGTTAGAGCAACTGCAAATCGATTAGCAAACTTTGATGATGCCAATTTAAGAAGAAGTGCTCAAGCAGCAGTTGCAGCCGGGGCAAGAGTCTTAAGGGCAATGGAAATTCTTGGTGATGAAATTCCAGATCACTTAAAAGCAGCAGGCCAACTTCGTATTACACATAAACAAGCAAGCTTGGAAGAACTTGGATCCCTTTCTGATCCACCACTTACAAAAGATGCTATTGCTGGAAGAATCAGAAGATTATTAGCAATGGCAGATAAAAGAGCGACCGAATTAGGAATTCCAACAACAGAAGCCTCTCTCACACCAGAAATGCTCGAAGGGTAGAATTAATTTTGGCAATGACGCCAAAATGTAATAAAACTCAATAAAAACTATTCAAATTCTGGAGTTGATAAAAAAGTGGCAATTCGTGTTGGAATCAATGGTTTTGGTCGTATCGGAAGAAATTACTTAAGAGTTATTCAAGATAGAAAAGGCAAAGCAGCAGAGGGTGCTTTAGCTCAAATTATTAAATCAAATGAACCAATCGAAGTTGTTGCAGTTAATGATTTAACCGATGTTAAAACTTCAGCACATCTACTTAAATACGACTCAACTTTAGGAAGATTTCCAGGAAATGTTAAAACTGAAGGAAATTCAATTTTTGTTGATAACAAAGAAATCAAAATCACTTCACATAGAGACCCTGCAGAAATTCCATGGGGCGATTTTGGAGTTGATCTTGTTATTGAATCTACTGGTGTATTTACAGATGCAGAAAAAGCCAAATCACATTTGAAATCTGGACCTAAAAAAGTCTTGATTTCTGCTCCTGCCAAAGGAGAAGACATCACAATTGTTCTAGGTGTGAATCACGAAGCATTAGATCATGCAAAACATATTGTGATAAGTAATGCGTCTTGCACTACAAATTGCTTAGGTCCAATGGCAAAAGTAATTCATGACACTTTTGGAATCGAATCGGGTTTGATGACCACAATTCATGCATACACAAATGATCAATCAACACTTGATATGCCACATAAAGATTTAAGAAGAGCAAGAGCAGCTGCAATAAACATGATCCCAACAACTACTGGAGCAGCTAAAGCAATTGGTTTAGTCCTTCCAGAACTAAAAGGAAAACTAGATGGCTATGCAATGCGCGTGCCAACTCCAGTTGGTTCAGCAACAGACTTAACTGTGCAACTGAAAAAGACAGCAACGGTGCAAGACATTAACCAAGCGTTAAAGAATGCAGCTGAAACTTCATTGAAAGGTATCCTTTCATATTCTGAAGATCCTCTAGTCTCAACAGATATTGTTCATGATCCTCACTCATGCATTATTGATGGACAATTAACTTCAGTTTCTGGAAGTGTGGCAAAGGTTGTTGGTTGGTATGACAACGAATGGGGTTACTCAAGTCGTCTAGTTGATTTAACTCAACTTGTTGGCTCAAATCTCTAATCTTTGATGAAACAATTAGAGCAAATTGATTTAAGTAATCAGCGCGTTTTACTACGCGCTGATTTAAATGCGCCTTTAAAAGTTGATCAAAATGGTCAAATGCAAATAACTGATGATGGTCGACTAAAAGCCAGCGTTGAAACAATTGAATTATTAATCAAAAAAGAAGCCAAAATCATAATTTTGGCACATCTTGGAAGACCAAAGGGAGAAAGAAAACCTGAGTTATCTTTAAAACCAATTGCAAATAGATTGAGCCAGTTAGTTAATAAAAACATTGAATTTGTTGAGGATATAAATAATCCTGAATTGGCTAATAAAATCAATTCATTAAAACCAGGTGAGATATTAATGCTAGAAAATATCAGATTCGAAAAAGATGAAACTAGCAAAGACCAATCAGAAAGAAATAGACTTGCTCAAAAATTAGCTCAATTCGCGGATTTCTTTGTCATAGATGGATTTGGAGTTGTTCACAGAGAACAAGCCTCGGTCACAGACATTGCAAGACTTTTGCCAAGTGCACCTGGAAAATTAGTTGAAGCAGAGCAAAAAGCTTTTGACAAAGTTCTTAAAAATCCGCAAAGACCTTATGTTGTGGTCTTGGGAGGATCAAAAGTAAGTGACAAATTAGGGGTGATTAACAACTTATTAAATAAAGTCGATTTACTACTTATTGGTGGAGGAATGGCTTTCACCTTTTTGAAAGCAAAAGGTTTTGAAGTGGGTCAGTCTTTGTTAGAAATAGATAGGATTGATGAAGTTAATCAACTAATGAAATTTGCGCAAGATAAAAATGTAGAAATAGTTTTACCTCAAGATGTAGTAATTTCTAAAGAATTAGACGGTTCAACTGAGGTAAAAATTGTTGAAGTTTCGAATATTCCAAGTGATCAAAAAGGTTTAGATATTGGACCTAAAACTATTGAATTATTTAGTTCCAAATTAAATCAGGCCAAAACTGTGGTTTGGAATGGTCCAATGGGAGTTTTTGAAGTGAAAGAATTTTCAAATGGAACTAAACAAATAGCTCAAAAGATTTCTGAATTGAGCGCATACACAGTTGTTGGGGGAGGCGATTCTGCTGCCGCCATAAGATTGTTAGGTCTGGATGAATCAAAATTTGATCACATCTCAACAGGTGGCGGAGCATCACTAGAACTTTTAGAAGGTAAGGAATTACCTGGATTGAAAGTATTGGAGGAAGTTTAAATGACTGATGAGATTAGAAAACCAGTAATGGCTGGTAACTGGAAGATGAATTTAAATCATTTAGAGTCGATTGCTTATGTAAACAAATTAGGTTTTTCTTTAACTGATGCAGACTATGAAAGAACTGAAGTAGTAATTTTTCCTCCATTTGTTGATTTAAGATCGGTTCAAACTGTGGTAGATGCAGATCATTTAAGGATTACCTATGGCGCACAAGACATTAGTGCCCACGATTCAGGTGCCTACACCGGTGAAATTAGTGGTCCTATGTTGAACAAATTAAAAGTTAAATATGCATTAATTGGCCATAGTGAAAGACGTGCATATCATAATGAAACAGATGAATTAGTTAATTCAAAAGTAAAAGCTGCCATAAAGCATGATTTAACTCCCATGATTGCAGTTGGTGAAACTTTAGAAATTAGACAAGCTGGAAATGCAGTAGAACACACACTTAATCAACTTCAAATTGCATTGAAAGATATTAGAGCTAACTACATTCCACAAATTGTTATTGCATACGAACCAGTTTGGGCAATTGGCACAGGCGAAGTTGCTACTCCTGAAGATGCTCAAGAAATGTCAAAATCAATTCGTGAAAAAATCGCCAAACTTTATTCGGGTGAAGCTGCTGAAAAAATAAGAATTCTTTATGGTGGTTCTGTAAAACCAGGAAACATCAAGGCCATCATGGAACAACCTGATGTTGATGGAGCACTTGTTGGAGGGGCAGCTTTGGACCCTGAAGAATTTTTAAGAATCATAAGGTGGCCAGATCAGCCTTAAATTGTGGGACTCGCATATGCCCCATCATTTAAAGACACTCGTTTTGTTTTATCCTAGAAGAAATCAAAGGAAGAAATCTCTGTGACGATAATTAGTTGGACATTAGGAATAATTTTAGTTATTTCAAATCTTTTACTAATCCTTTTAGTTTTATTACATAGAGGTCGTGGTGGTGGTTTATCTGATTTATTTGGTGGAGGTTTTAGTTCCTCATTAGGAGGATCATCTTTAGCCGAACGAAATTTAGATAGATTTACAATTGCGATTGCAATAATTTGGGCAGCAAGTGTAATTGGTTTAGGTTTAGTTTTAAGTGCTTAATCAAAAGGAGAGATAAATGGTTAGTGGTGGTAGTGCAATTCGAGGAAGTCGCGTTGGTGCAGGCCCAATGGGTGAAGCAGAACGCGGAGATGCAGCACCACGAGTTCGTTTATCTTTTTATTGCGCGCATGGTCATGAAAGTAGACCAGCCTTTGCAGTAGATGCGCCAATTCCTGATGAATGGGATTGTCCAAGATGTGGTTGGCCGGCAGGAAGAGATCAAGATAATCCTCCGCAACCTACAAAAAATGAACCATATAAAACTCACCTTGCTTATGTTAAAGAAAGAAGAGATGACAAAGACGGGGATGCAATCTTGGCTGAAGCAATTGAGAAATTACGAGGCGATCGTTAATTAATTTTTATTAATTAACTTTTTTGCAGTTGCAACGATATTTTCAACAGATATTCCATATTCTTTAAACAAAATATCTGGTTTTGAGCTTGCTCCATATTGATCAAGTCCAATTACTTCACCAGCAGATCCAACAAATCGATACCAACCAACTGTTGAACCTGCCTCAATAGCGATTCTATTTTTAATCATTTCTGGAAGTACTTCATCTTGGTATTTTTTGTCTTGATCTAAAAACCATTCCACACATGGCATAGATACAACTCTTGTTGAAATTTGAGAATCTTCAAGTTGGATTTGAGCATCTATTGCTAATTGAACTTCAGAACCTGTGGCTATAAGAATCAGTTCAGGTTTATTATTTTTAGCATCACTTAAAATATATGCACCTTTTAACACACCTTTTTCTGAAGAATAAATCTTTCTATCTAGTGTTGGAATGTTTTGTCGTGTTAAAACAATTCCTGCAGGTTTATTATCCTTTATTATTTTTAGCCATGCTTGACTTACTTCATTTGCATCACAAGGTCTCACAACATTAAAGCCAGGTATCGAACGTAACGACCACAATTGTTCAACTGGTTGATGAGTTGGACCATCTTCACCTAATCCAATAGAGTCATGTGACCACACATAAATAACTGGTAATTGCATTAAACTTGCAAGTCTTATAGCAGGTTTTTGGTAGTCGCTAAAGATTAAAAATGTTGCACCAAAAGGTCTTGCAAAACCGTACAGAGCTAATCCATTCATAATTGATGCCATAGCATGTTCTCTTATTCCAAAATGAAGATATTTTCCTCCGATTGAAGAATTCGCAATATTTAATTCTGGTTTTTGCATAACTGCGGCATTTTTAAGTGCCACTCCATTACTTTCTGCAAGATCTGCTGAACCACCGATTAATTCAATCAATTTTTCAGACAAGTAATTCAAAACTGTCCCGCCACTTTTTCTGCTAGCCACACTTGAACCTGCTTCAAACGTAGGTAAACCAATTTCTAAATCACTTGGTAATTCGTTATTTTTAAGTCGATTAAATTCTTTACTTAACTCTGGATTATTTAAAGACCATGATTGGAAATCTTCTAACCATTTCTTGTACTTTTCTTCTCCAGTTTCTATAACGGATCTTGTGTAGTCTAAAACTTCTTTTGAAACTGTAAAACTTTCTTCAGAATTAAATCCAAGAGATTTTTTTGTAAGACTTACTTCTTCTTTACCAAGTGGAGCACCATGAGAGGCAGCAGTATTTTGAGCATTTGGCGAAGGCCAGGCAATAATTGTTTTAAGTCTGATAAAACTAGGTTTGTCAGATTTCTTAGATTTATCTATAGCTTGAATAAGATTTTGAATATTTACACTTCCGCTTGAATCAAGTTCAACACAATGAGTGTCCCAACCATAAGCTTCATATCTTTTTTCTACATCTTCAGTAAAAGCTAAATTTGTTTGACCATCAATACTAATTTTGTTATCGTCATAAATAACAATTAAATTTGACAAATTTAAATGTCCAGCAATACTAGAAGCCTCAGAAGTAACACCTTCTTGTAAATCTCCATCGCTTGCAATCACATAAATATAGTTGTCAAAAATACTTTGATGCTTAGAGGTTTTAGGATCAAAATAATTTCTCCAGTATCTTGAGGCAATTGCCATGCCAACTGCAGATGACAATCCCTGCCCCAAAGGTCCGGTGGTCATTTCTACGCCATTTGTGTGTCTATATTCAGGATGACCTGGAGTTAAACTGTTATGTTTTCTAAAGTTTTTTAAATCTTCAATTTCTAAGCCATATCCTGTTAAATACAGTTGGGCATAAAGCAACATGCTGGCGTGACCGCAAGACAGAATAAATCGATCTCTTGCAAACCAATCTGAATTCTTAGGGGAGTGATTCATAACTTTTTGAAACAAAAGATGAGCAACTGGCGCTAAAGCCATTGCAGTGCCTGGATGACCATGACCTGCATTTTCCACTGCATCCATTGCCAAGACTCGAGCTGTGTTTGCTGACTTGGTATCTAGTTCAGTCCAGTTCAAAATCTGAAGTCCTTCTATTCGATTGCGCTCTAGTGAATAGCCTAATGAGTCTGTAATCACACTATCCGTCAAACTCACCGAATTATCTATTCAGGTAACGTAAGTTAGGTCATGAAATCTAAAGATTTGTTCACCCAAAATAACTCAATCGGAGTAGAAAAAGAATCTTTGTTTCAAGTGGTTAAAAATTATGTAGCATTAACAAAACCTAGAATCATTGAACTTTTACTTGTAACAACAGTTCCAACGATGTTTTTAGCATCTAAAGGTTGGCCTAACTGGTTATTAGTTTTAAATACTTTCATCGGTGGAGCGTTTGCAGCTGGAGGAGCAAATGCACTCAATAACGTTGTTGATCGAGACATTGATGCATTAATGACTAGAACCGCTCATAGACCCTTAGTTACAGGAAAAGTTTCTATCAGGGGAGCAGTTGCTCTTGGAATATCACTTTCATTGCTTTCAGTAATTTGGCTTCAAAGTAGTGTCAATACTTTGTCTGCAGTCTTGGCTGCATCAGCAATCGTATTTTATGTATGTATTTACACCTTGCTATTAAAAAGAAGAACTTCATCAAACATCGTTTGGGGCGGAGCAGCAGGTTGTTTTCCTGTTTTGATTGGTTGGGCAGCGGTTACAAACTCTATTGATCTTGCACCAATTGTTTTGTTTTTAATTGTTTTTTGGTGGACTCCACCTCATTATTGGCCACTTTCTATGCAGTATAAAAACGACTATGCAAATGCCGGTATTCCTATGCTTCCAGTTGTTAGTGAGAATATAAAAGTTGCAAATCAAATAATTATTTACTCATTTATTATGTCTATTACAACACTGATTTTGCCGCTAACAGTTGAATTATCAATCTATTATTGGATTTCTGCCATTTTATTAAACGGGTTATTTATTAAAGAGGCTTTTGCTCTTAGATTCAGAATTACAAGCAAAGCTAAAGAAATTTTACCGATGAAATTATTTAATTATTCTATTACTTATCTTGCACTTTTATTTCTAATAATCGGATTAGATCCACTAATTAGCTGATGAAAATCGCATATGTGGTTGGCGATGATGACCCAAAAGATCCAGATCCAGACTTAGATATCCCTTTTGTAATAGAAAGTGCCAATAAATTAAAAATTGATCTTTCATTTCCAAATTGGCAAGACAAAGATATAAAATGGAATGATTTTGATGCAGCGGTTATACGTTCAACTTGGAACTATGTTCCATTTAGAGACGAATTTGTTTCTTGGAGTAAGAAAGTAGAAAGAGAAACTAAACTTTATAACTCAAGTGAAATAATTGAATGGAATACTGATAAAAAATATCTTCTTGAATTAGAAGAAGATGGGATACCTATCATTCCAACTGAATTTTGTTCTGATTTGAATGAAGCTGATAAACATATCGCTTGGGCATTTGAACAGTCAGATGCAATTGCAATCAAGCCCTCGATTGGAGCAGGAGCTCGTCTAGCTGGAAGGGCTAAGTCAATTAATGATGCACAAATATTACTAAAAAATATTTTCGATAATAAAAGAATTGCCATGATTCAGCCCTATGTAGAAAGTGTTGATTTAGAAGGTGAAAAAGCCATCGTTGTTATTGATGGGAAATTAAGTCATGTGGCCAATAAAGTTCCTGCATTAACTCAAGGTGGACACGGGGATGGTGCTGGTTTAGCAAAAATTGATTCCAAGATTGAAGAAATTTTTGAAATAGTTAAATCTAAGTTGAAATATTGGAATGATTTACTTTATGCACGTATTGATGTCGTGAAATTAGATGGTTCATATGTCTTAATGGAGTTAGAGTTAACTGAGCCTTGGCTATTTATGAAATATCGACCAGAATCTAGCTTAGATTTGCTTAATGCGATTCTTAAGCGAATAAATTGATTTTTCAAAGATAAATATTAGATTAATCCATATTAGGACTGAACCTAATACGTGAAATCCAACTAATATCCAAGGTAGGTTTGTAAACCACTGTGTATAGCCAATCAAACCTTGGATAATACATAGAAAAAATAGGGTATTTAAACTTTTTGATAGAGATTTCAAATCTTTATTAGTTTTCACTAGAAGAATCAAGCCGATTAATAATCCAATGAACAGCAACACTGAATCTGCGTGAATCCATGCAATAGTTCTTGTGTCAATATTAAATCGAGCAGCAATTTCATCACCTGAATGCGGACCAGAGCCTGTAGTGATTGTTCCTAGAAGAATTACTGTAAAACCGACGAGTGTAAAAAATTTTACATAGTTTCTTACAAGGTTAGATTCAACTTTTGTGGGCTTATCTTTAGACCAAAATTTATAAATAATGGTAGATATTGCAACTAAAATTATTGAAAGTAAAAAGTGAAACATAACGGTAAATGGATTTAATCCGGTCAAAACAGTAATTCCACCTAAAATAGCTTGAAGCAAAGTTCCGATTAAGGGCAAACTTGACCAAATAATGATTGTTTTGATCTTTGAAATTAGCGCTATTACAAGAATTGCAATGGAAGCGATCAAGACCACAAAAGTTAGTAATCTATTTCCAAATTCAATATATTTATGAAATCCTTCAACTTGACTTGCCACAGGCACCAAGGAACCTGGTGCACAATTAGGCCAAGTTGGACAACCCAAGCCTGAACCAGTTAGTCGGACTACTGCTCCGGTAACGATGATCCCTGATTGAGCAATCAGGTTTAACAAGCTTGCTAATCGAGCCCGTTTAATTAAAGTGCTTTTTTTCATGTCTTATTTCGAGTCTAACTGCCTCTAACTTGCACGCAATCGGCTAATAGGCAACACTAGGGTTATGGAATTCAAGACTGTCGGTAGAGATCGCTTAGCTCGGGAACTGCTTAAAAAGGGACCCATCTCAGCAAGTGATTTGGCTGATTCTTTAGGCATTAGTGCAGTAGCAGTTAGAAAACATCTTGATGACATGACAGAAAAATCTTTAGCCGAATGTCACGAAATTGCACCATTTGGTCCTGCAAAACCAAAAGGAAGAGGAAGACCTGCCAAAGTTTATGCATTGACCCCGCAAGGAAGAGATTTTTTTGAAAATCAATATCAGGGGTTGGCAGAAGATGCAGTTGAGTTCATAAATGGTTTACAAGGAAAACAAGCTGTAAAACTCTTTGCAGAAAAAAGAGTTAAAAAAATATTCACACAATATGTTAATGAATTAGAAAAGTTTAAAACTTTAGATAAGAAAGTTGAAAAATTAACTGAAGTATTGACTAAAGAAGGATTTGCAGCCACATCTGATAAAGGTTCAGGTCCAACTCACACTATTCAACTTTGCCAACACAATTGCCCTATCGCACATGTTGCGGAAAAGCATCATGAGTTCTGTGAAGCAGAACTTGAAATGTTTAATTCAATTTTAGGAGTTAATGTAACTAGAATTTCAACTATTGCAAAAGGTGGAAATATTTGCACTAGCTTGATAAGTACTTTGCCAAAATCAGCAGTTAGTTCAGCCAAACAATATAAGGAGAACAAATGACAATAGCTCGTCCTGAATTAGAAGGTTTAGGAAATTATGAATATGGATGGCATGACAAAAATGATGCTGGTAAAAATGCTAAACGTGGCTTAACTGAAGAAGTTGTAAGAGATATCAGTGCTAAGAAAAATGAACCTGCCTGGATGTTAGAAACTAGATTAAAAGCTTTGAGTCTTTTTGAAAAGAAACCTTTACCAAATTGGGGTGCTTATTTGGGAGGAATCGATTTTGACAATATTAAATACTTTGTTCGCTCAACTGAAAAACAAGCAACCTCATGGGAAGAACTACCTGATGATATTAAAAATACTTATGACCGTTTAGGAATTCCTGAAGCTGAAAAGAAGAGATTAATTGCAGGAGTTGCTGCCCAATACGAATCAGAAGTTGTTTATCACCAAATTCGTGAAGATCTAGAAAAACAGGGTGTTATTTTTCTTGATACAGACACAGGTTTAAAGCAACATGAAGATATTTTTAAAGAATATTTTGGTTCCGTTATTCCATCGGGTGATAACAAATTCGCCGCATTGAACACTGCAGTTTGGTCTGGTGGATCATTTATTTATGTTCCAAAGGGAGTAAAAGTTGATATTCCTTTACAAGCTTATTTCAGAATAAATACAGAAAATATGGGTCAGTTCGAAAGAACTCTAATTATTGTTGATGAAGATGCATATGTGCATTACGTGGAAGGCTGTACTGCACCTATCTATTCTTCTGATTCATTACATAGTGCTGTAGTTGAAATTATTGTAAAGAAAAATGCTAGATGTCGTTACACCACGATTCAAAATTGGTCTAACAATGTTTATAACTTAGTTACAAAAAGAGCAGTTGCTCAACAAGGTGCAACTATGGAGTGGATTGATGGCAACATCGGTTCAAAAGTAACTATGAAGTATCCAGCCGTTTGGTTAGTTGGAGAACATGCCAAAGGTGAAACAATGTCTGTCGCTTTTGCTGGCGAAGGTCAACATCAAGATGCTGGAGCAAAAATGGTTCACGCGGCTCCAAACACTTCATCCACAATTATTTCTAAATCAGTGGCAAGAGGTGGAGGTAGAACTTCTTATCGTGGATTAATCCAGGTAAACGAAGGATCATATAACTCCAAAACAACTGTTAAATGTGATGCACTTTTAGTGGATGACATTTCTCGTTCAGATACTTATCCTTATATTGATTGTCGCGAAGATGATGTGTCAATGGGACATGAAGCAACAGTTTCAAAAGTTAGTGAAGATCAACTCTTTTATTTGATGCAAAGAGGTCTGAATGAAGATGAAGCTATGGCAATGATTGTTCGTGGTTTCGTTGAACCAATTGCAAGAGAATTACCAATGGAATATGCAATTGAATTGAATCGATTAATTGAATTACAAATGGAAGGTGCTGTTGGATGAGTACTGGATTACAAGAAAGAGAAATTTTACTTAAAAGTACTGATGCCAGGCCAGATCGTATTGCTTCTATTAACCCTGATGATTTTCCAGTTCCAAATGGAAGAGAAGAGGAATGGCGCTATACGCCTTTAAAACGTGTTGGTAATTTACACGTTGATGCTGCTGCTTCAACAAATTTTAAATTTGAAGTAGAAGCCAATCCTTCTGTTAAACACCAAGTAATAAGTAAATCAGAACTTAAATCTAATTTTTTAGCCACAGATCGCGTAACTGCGAGATCTTTTGCTAGCGCTAAAGAAGTTTTGGTGATTTCTGTTCCTAAGGAATTTGAATCTAATGAACTGATTTGGGTAAAAATCAATTTAAATTCAGGAATTCAATATTCACACATAAAAATTGAAGCCGGACAACACAGCAAATCGACAGTAGTGCTTGAGTACATCGGTGAAGGAATTGGTGGCATTAATTCAGAAATCGAAGCACTAGATAATTCAAAAATCGATGTCATAAATATTTTCGATGCATCTAATAAATCAGTGCTAATTAGTGAACAGCAATTTATATTGGCAAAGGATGCAAATGTAAGAACTTTGTCAGTTGAATTGGGTTCTGATGTACTTCGCTACATTCCAAGAGCAAAATTCTCAGGACCTCATGCATCTATTGATTTATTTGGTGTGTTTTTAGCAACAAATGGTCAATTTTTTGAAAATAGGGTATTTGTTGATCACAATATGAAAGATTGTCGAAGCAATGTTTTATATAGAGGTGGAGCTCAAGGCGAAGGTAGTCATACCGTTTGGGTGGGAGATGTTCTAATTCGTAAAGTTGCTACTGGAACAGACACTTACGAAATGAACCGCAATCTTTTATTAGATGATGGGGCAAGAGCTGATTCAGTACCTAATCTTGAAATAGAAACAGGAGAGGTTCAAAAAGCTGGACACGCAAGTGTCACTGGTCGTCTAGATGATGATCAACTTTTTTACTTAATGTCTCGTGGTATTGATGAACACACCGCACGACAACTTGTTATCGAAGGATTCTTTTCAGGAATTTTCGGTGAATTTAGTGACGTTAATTTGAAAGAAAAATTAACAGAAAAACTAAATGCTGCAATTGAAAGAGCTAATAAATGACAAATTGGACAACAGTCGGAAAAGTTGCAGATTTTGCAGTAGGAAGTGCAAAAGCCATAGATTTGAATGGTGAAACTATTTGTTTAGTTAGAAACAAAAGTGGTTTCCATGCAGTAAGTGATGCTTGCACTCATGGGGCAGTTTCATTAAGTGAAGGTTCTGTTACCGATTCAGGAATTGAATGTTGGCTTCATGGATCTGAATTTGATTTGGCAACTGGAGAGCCAAAAACTCCACCTGCAACAACAGCTTTAGAAGTATTTGAAGTACAGGTAGAAGGCGATGGCGAAAACGGCATCGTAAAAGTTGGAATATAGAAAAGGAAAAAATATGTCTGAATTAGTAATCAAAGATTTACACGTAAGTGTTGAGACTGATGGTGAATTGAAAGAAATTTTAAGAGGTGTTGATTTAACTATTAAGTCTGGTGAAACTCATGCCATCATGGGACCAAATGGATCCGGTAAATCAACTTTGGCATATGCCGTTGCAGGACATCCTAAATACACAATTACCCAAGGAACAGTAACTTTAGACGGTGCAGATGTATTGGAAATGTCTGTAGATGAAAGAGCAAAAGCAGGACTCTTTTTAGCAATGCAATATCCGGTCGAAATTCCAGGTGTGTCAGTCAGCAATTTCTTACGCTCTTCAATTACTGCTCTAAGAGGAGAGGCTCCTAAATTACGTGACTGGTTGAAAGAGATGAATGAATCCATGAAAGAAATAGGAATGGATCAATCATTTTCAGAAAGAAATGTCAACGAAGGTTTTTCTGGTGGAGAAAAGAAGAGACATGAAATTCTTCAACTTGAATTAATGAAACCGAAAATTGCCATCTTGGATGAAACTGATTCAGGTCTTGATGTGGATGCTTTAAGAATTGTTTCAGAAGGAATTAATAGAACTGTTACAAAAAATAACACCGGGGTACTACTAATTACTCACTACACCCGAATTTTAAGGTATGTAAAACCAGACAAAGTTAGTGTTTTCGTTGAAGGACGAATTGCTGCTACTGGCGGTCAAGAATTAGCAGAGGAACTAGAAGCTAACGGTTACGTTAAGTTTTCTAAAGCAACAACAGGAGCATGACAGTAATAGATTCGAATTTCAAGTTGGATATTAAAAAAATCCAACTTGATTTTCCTATTCTTGAAAGACATGTTCGAAATGATAAGAAATTAATTTATTTAGACAGTGCAGCAACATCTCAAAAACCTCAAATAGTAATTGATGCTCAAAATAATTTTTATGAAACTATTAATTCAGGAGTCCATAGGGGAGCCTATTATCTAGCAGAACTTGCAACTGATGCCCATGAGAAAGCCAGGGAAAAAATTGCTAGTTTTGTTAATGTCAAACCTGAACAAATTGTATTTACAAAAAATGCAACAGAATCTTTAAATTTATTATCTTACGCTTTTTTAAATGCAACATTAAAATCTAAAAATGATAAATTAATTGATCCTCGACTTGTTTTACATCCAGGTGATGAAATTGTGGTATCTGAATTAGAACACCATGCAAATCTAATTCCTTGGCAAGAATTGTGCTCAAAGATTGGCACCGTTTTAAAGTGGATTCCTATTACAGAAGAAGGCTTATTAGATTATTCTCAACTGGATTCAGTAATAACTAATAAAACACGTATTGTTTCTGTTTCTCACATGAGTAATGTGCTTGGATCAATAACTGATGTAGAGCGAATAGGCAAAGCTGCAAAGAAAGTTAATGCATTTTTCTTCCTAGATGCATGTCAATCGGTTCCTCATATGCCAGTTGATTTTCAAAAGCTAGGTGCCGATGCAATTGCTTGGTCTGGGCATAAAATGCTGGGACCTCTTGGAATCGGTTTAATAGCCGCAACAGCTGAACTTTTAGAAATCATGCCACCGTTTATTACAGGTGGATCAATGATTGAAACAGTAACGATGCAAAAATCAACTTTTGCAAAACCTCCCAAAAAATTTGAAGCAGGCACACCTCCTGCAGCAGAAGCTGTAGCACTTGGTGCTGCTGTTGAATACTTACAAAATTTAGGTATGGAAAATGTACATAATTATGAAAGATTTTTAACGTCTAAATTAATTAATGGATTAATGAGTATTGATAAAGTAAAAATTTATGGACCAACTTCAAATATTGATAGGGGTAGCACAGTTTCATTCGCACTTGAAGGATTGCACCCACACGATGTAGGTCAAGTATTAGATGATTTAGGAATTGCAGTAAGAGTTGGAAATCATTGCGCAAGACCAATTATGGATAAATTAAAAGTTCAATCCACCACAAGAGCAAGTACCTATATTTATAATGACGAATCCGATATTCTAGCTTTACTTGATGGAATTGAAAAAGTTTTTAAATTCTTTGGAGTTAAATGATGCAACTTTCAAATATGTATCAAGAAGTTATCTTGGATCATTATAAATCTCCTAGAGGAAAAGGCCTTAAAGATCCATACGATGGACAAGCACATCATGTTAATCCAACTTGTGGTGATGAAATTACTGTTCAGGTAAAACTATCCCAAGATAAGAAAAAAATTGAAAGTATTTCATACGATGGTCAGGGCTGTTCTATTAGTCAAGCCTCGGCAAGCATCATGTTTGAACAAGTGAATCAAAAGTCAATTGAGGAGTTCGATCAAATAAGTGATGATTTTTTAAAAATGATGCAAGGAAAAGGCAATTATCAAGGAAATGAAGACTTGATTGGAGATGGAGTTTCTATGATAGGAGTTGCTCAGTATCCAGCAAGAGTAAAATGTGCTTTGTTGTCTTGGATGGCAGCAAAGGATGCAATCATAAGAGCACAAGGAGAAGTAAATGGCAGTTGATGTTGTTGCAGCAAAAGATAATGTTTACGAAGCGTTGCACGATGTGGTTGATCCAGAATTAGGAATTAACGTCGTTGACTTAGGTTTAATCTACGGAGTAGAAGTAACTGAAGACAATAAAGCTGTAATTGATATGACCTTGACTTCTGCAGCATGCCCTTTAACTGATGTAATTGAAGATCAAACAAAAGCAGCTTTAAATGGAATAGTTGATGAATTCACAATCAATTGGGTTTGGATGCCACCTTGGGGTCCAGACAAAATTACAGATGAAGGTCGTCAAATGTTAAGAGCTCTAGGATTTAATCTTTAAGTCGTTGAAGTACGCATTCTCAACTAGACTCTTATAAATATGAGTCAGATGCAGATATGGGAATCCTATAGATCGTTGACAAGAGATTCCAGTGTCAAAAACAAGGGAATTAAATCTGATACGTTCAACCGAATAGTTAGATATGCAAAACCTTTAAATAAAGATATTACTTACCTTGTATTAATAGTTATCGTTGATGCATTTCTAGTTGTGGCTCAACCACTTTTGTTTAAAAGAATAGTTGATGATGGAATTTCAGCAGGTAATAAACAAATTGTAATTACGACTGCTGTTTTAGTTGCAGTTCTTGCAATATTGTCAGCCGGGTTAAGCATCATTGAAAGACTTTTTAGCTCAAGAATAGGTGAAGGATTAATCCTTACTTTAAGAAGTCAAGTTTTTGATCATGTTCAATCTCAACCAATTGCATTTTTTACAAGAACCCAAACTGGTTCTCTAATCTCACGAGTAAATGGTGATGTCATTGGCGCCCAACAGGCATTTACTTCAACATTAAGCGGCATAGTTTCAAATGGAATAAGTCTAGTTGTAGTACTTGGAACAATGTTTTTTCTTTCCTGGAGCATCACCCTTACTTCTCTTGTTTTATTGCCAATTTTTCTAATTCCAGCAAAATATATGGGTAAGAAAGTTCAAGCATTATCTAGAGAGCAAATGAATTTGAATTCTCAAATGAGTCAAACTATGAATGAAAAATTTAATGTTTCAGGTGCTTTACTAGCAAAATTATTTGGTTCTCCAGAAAAAGAATCAAAAAATTTCTTTGAAAAAGCTTCAAGAGTTAAAGATATTGGAATAAAAATTGCTATGACTAATCGAATCTTTTTTGTAGCTTTAACAACGGTTGCAACAATTGCCACTGCCATTGTTTATGGACTGGGTGGAGTTTTAGTAGTAGAAAAAACTCTCACTATTGGAACATTATTGGCACTAGCTGCTTTACTAGGAAGGCTTTATGGACCTTTAACTGGTTTATCTAATGTCAGAGTAGATGTAATGACTGCATTAGTGTCATTTGAAAGAGTATTTGAAATATTAGATTTAAAAACTCTAATTAGAGATCCTGTTGCGCCTAAAAAGCTACCTGAAGGTCCACTTGGGATTGAATTTAAAAATGTAACTTTCACTTATCCGACCAGAAAAGAAGTTGGAATAGAATCGCTAGAACTTATAAATCAAGAAAATTTTATAGAGTCCAATACTGAAGTGCTAAAAAATATTTCTTTAGTCATGAAACCTGGGTCTATGACGGCTTTAGTTGGACCAAGTGGCAGTGGTAAGACAACTCTTTCTCAATTAATTTCTAGAATTTATGATCCAACAAGTGGTGAAGTTTTGATTGGAGATACCAACGTAAAAGATATAAGCAGAATTGATATTCGTGACAATATAGGTGTAGTTACTCAAGATTCACATTTATTTCACGACACAATTAAAAATAACTTGCTTTATGCTAAATCAACGGCCAGTGAAGATGACATGTGGCAAGCATTAGAAAGTGCTCAAATAAAAGATTTTATTTCTGAATTACCTGAGAAATTAAATACGGTGGTAGGTGACAGAGGATATAGATTAAGTGGGGGAGAAAAACAAAGAATCGCAATAGCAAGAGTTTTTTTGAAACAGCCACGAATAATTATTCTAGATGAGGCAACTGCGCATTTAGACAATGAAAGTGAAGCAGAAGTTCAAAAGGCACTTAGCTCAGTGTTGATAAATAGAACTTCTGTTGTCATCGCTCATAGGCTTTCAACAGTCATATCTGCAGATCAAATAGCTGTTATTAAAGATGGAGAGTTAATAGCTCTTGATACACATCAAAATCTTTTAGCGACTAACTCCGTTTATGCGGATTTATATAATAAGCAATTTGAAAAATCTATTTAGTTTTTTCTTCCCTAAAAAGAATAATCCAACCTATTGGAAGTAGTACGGCAAAAATTATCCATTGAATTGCATAGCTAAAGTGTGGACCGCTGGAAAGTGTTGGCTGCGGTAAGAATTGAATATCTTTAAGATCCAGAGAAGAATTATTTATTTGAATATAGATGTTTTCATTAATGTTTCCAGTGAAATTTTGATAACTAATTGATGATATTTGAAACTCTGGATAATCATTTGGAGTCACTCTATGCTTTTCTAATTTTCTTATCCAGCCTTCATATTTTATGATTCCCGCAGGTAAAGATAATTCGTTAAATCGATTCTGAAAATTAATAGGTATGAATCCTAAATTAATTAGTACCATTTGATCCCCATTTATTTTCAATGGAGCGATTACCCAAAAGCCCAAGTTTGATTCTAGATAGCGATTACGTGCAAATCTTATATTTTGTCTATCAATTTCTCCGCTGATTTGCACAGGCTGCCATTGGACAAATTGATTGAAATCGGTAGCGTCTGAAACATTTACTGGATCTTTACTAAGTGCTAATGATATTTCTTTGTTTAGATTTTTCCTTTGATCATTTCTGTTAAATTGCCATTCGGATAAATTGATAAAGGCGTAAATAGCAACAATGAGAGCAAATGTGAGTAAAATCCATTTTGGTTGTTTTAATATTTTAAGCATTCTTAGTACAGAATACTAATTTTGATCAATTGACCTTGTGGGTGACTGCGCTTGAGAAGTTGAAAAGAAATTTTCGCGACCCGCATTTGCAATTACTACGGCTATATATGGAAGAAAAATTGCACCAACAATTAAAACCCAACGTAAATTTCCTTGTGCAAAAACAGCGCCAACAAAGCATATTGTTCTAAGACTCATCGAAAACAAATATCTGCGTTTTCTAGCATTTTGGTCATAACTTAAACCCGTCACGGCAGATGTAATTGCATAAACCTGCTCTGGATTTTTCTCTGTCATTTATTCACCTCTTTATATACGCTACGCCAAAAGTCGAAAACAGGCCATTTGATGAACAGCATTGGTGGCTCTTTTCAAAAATTACCCACGAGAGAGTGTAGGTTACTTTCTATGTCTAATAAGGGAATAGCAGTTGTTACCGGAGGCAACAGAGGTATTGGCCTTGCAACCGCTAAAAGACTTTCACAAGATGGATTCCAAGTTGCTATTACCTACAGGGAAAATAAACCAAATGAAAATTTTTATATGGTTAAGGCAGATGTAACAAAGACGGATGAAATTGAATCAGCAATTGAAGATATTGAAAAAAATCTTGGTCCAATCGATATTTTAGTCGTTAATGCAGGTTTTAATAAGGATTCCTTAGCTATGAGGATCGAAGATAGTGATATGGAAAAAATTATTGATACAAATCTAAAAGGAGCTATTAGGGTTTCCAGAAGAGTTGTGAAAAGTATGCTACGAAATAAGAAAGGCAAAATTATTTTTATTGGTTCAGTTGTAGGGTTCTTAGGCTCTGCTGGACAAATGGTTTATGCAAGTACAAAAGCAGGTCTAGTTGGGGCTGCTCGATCTCTTGCAAGAGAAGTTGGTGTACGTGGAATTACTGTCAATGTAATTGCACCAGGCTATGTAGATACTGATATGACCGATGATTTGGATGAAGAAAGAAAGAATTTTATAAGACAAAACACTCCTTTGGGTAGAACTGCTAGTCCTGATGAAATTGCAGGCGTAGTAAGTTTCTTATCCTCCAAAGATTCAGATTTCATCACAGGTGCTGTTATTCCTGTTGATGGAGGATTAGGAATGGGGCATTAATTATGGGTTTGATGGATGGAAAAAATATTTTAGTAACAGGTGTTCTGACTGATCACTCGATAGCGTTTTCCGTTGCAAAGATAATTCAAGAAGAAGGCGGTAATGTCGTTTTAAGTTCATTTGGCCGCGCAATGGGTGCAACTGAAAGGGCTAATGCTCGTTTACCTAAAAAAGCTCCCATAGTGGAACTAGATGTAACAAACGAAGAAAATCTTAAAAATTTAAGTTCAGAGATTAAAAAACATGTTGCAAGTATTGATGGGGTTGTACATGCAATTGGTTTTGCTCCTCAAGCTGCATTAGGTGGCAATTTTCTTCAGACTGAATGGCCAGATGTTTCTACTGCATTACAAATATCTGCATACTCATTTAAATCTCTTTCAATGGCATGCGTAGATCTAATGCCAAATGGTGGAAGCATCGTCGGACTTGATTTTGATGCAACAAAATCATGGCCACAATATGACTGGATGGGAGTTGCAAAGGCAGCGCTGGAATCAACTTCAAGATATCTTGCGAGACATTTAGGTCCAAAAAATATTCGAGTTAATTTAATTGCGGCAGGTCCAATTAATACAGTTGCTGCAAAACATATTCCTGGTTTTGAAAAATTTGAAGAAGCATGGGCACAGAGATCACCATTAGGTTGGAAGATTTCAGATCCTGTTCCTTCTGCTAAAGCAGTTGTAGCTCTTTTATCTGATTGGTTTCCTGCAACAACGGGAGAAATAATTCACGTTGACGGTGGATATCACTCAATGGGTGCCTAATTTATTGCGTAATTAACAGTTGTAGATAATGTCAATCTACTAATTCTTACTAGTTCTAATATTTTATCTCTAATTAAATTAGATTGTGTGGCACTATTAGTTTCAAGCCAATGATTAGTAACAAATTGGCAAGTTGTTAAAACTCTCAAACTTCTTCCAATCAGAAATGTAACTCTACTATCTTGATCATCTGGAAATATTTGTTTCGAGATATCGTGATCTAAATCTACTAATAAGTCTCTTGCTTCTTGATTATCTCTGATTAGATCAAATGCTTCCAAATCTTGACTAACATTTTGAATGGCATGATGAAATTCGTGATCTAAATCTTTCCAATTGTATTTAGACTTTACAGGTTCTTTTTGACGTAAAAAAACTTCCCAAAAATCTTGATTTTGTGCAATGCCATAAATACTTCCTCCAGTTGTAGTAAGTCCTTCACCACTAGAAAGTGCTTTTTCAACAAATTCATCATTTCCAATGAGTGAATCTGTGTTTCCTGAAACTGGGAAATGGCATCGAATACCAAGACAGGAGCTTTTTCTTAATTCAGATAAAAAAATTGTTAGATGTTCAACTTTTCCTAAAACGTTAACCATCCTAGGTGAATCAGTGATGCAATCTACAGCTCTTTCAAGTGTTTCTCTACCTTGAAGAAATGCAGTTGCCCAAATAGCAAATGAGATACTTGTGGGAACTCGGTCAAAAATTGGAGAATAACTCATTCTGTAACTCTAATGCCTATTAATAAAACAAAATTAGACACTTTTATACCCATGAAATTGCTAAATTTAATTGAAGAATTAGACTTTTATAAAAGGGGTTTTCATGAGTATGGTCAATGAGACAGAAAATATTGGATCATGGCTTACTGATGATCAAATTGAATTTATTCGAGACCGTTTACCAATTTTATATATTGACGCAATCCCAGTACGTACAGACGATTTAGGAAATGTAACTCAAATTGGATTGTTATTAAGAGGAATGCCTGATGGAAGTATTAGCAGAGCAATGGTCTCAGGACGAGTTCTATACGGTGAGAGAGTTCGATCAGCATTAATTCGACATTTAGAAAAAGATTTAGGGCCAACTGCTCTTCCTCAAATATCTCCAAGTCCAACACCTTTTACAATTGTTGAATATTTTCCAGATCCTTCAGTTAGTGGTTTTCATGATCCAAGACAACATGCGGTCAGCCTTGCATTTGTCGTTGTAGTAAAAGGTGACTGTAAACCGAGTCAAAATGCTTTAGATTTAATTTGGTTGAGCCCAGAAGAAGCTCAAACAGAAAAAGTCTCGAGCGAAATGACTGGTGGTCAATCTAAACTATTAAAACTTGCTTTGGCTCATATGGGAGTAATTAATTAAATGAATAAAAAAATTGCTAGCACAAATTTAAATTGGTTACTAACAGTTGGTGGAGTTATCGGCTGGTTCTCTTCATTTATATTAACGATTGATAAAATTAAACTACTTGAAGATCCTACTTATATTTCAAGTTGTAATATAAATTCAATCATTGCTTGTGGAAATATTGTTAAGACAGCTCAAGCATCCGTCTTTGGATTTCCCAATAGCGTGATAGGTGTTTCAAGTTTTCCAATTTTGGTCCTAGTTGGTGTTCTTGGTTTATTGGGTTTTGTATTACCAAAATGGATGTATCAAGTTATTGCAGTAGTGAGTGGTCTAGCGACTTTATTTGTTAGTTGGCTTTTTTATCAAAGTGTTTATGTAATTGGAAATCTTTGTCCTTATTGCATTGTGGTTTGGGGTATGACTATTCCAATATTCTTCTTAACTTTGAGAGATTTGATAAAAGTTTCAAGCAATAAAAATGTCAAATACCTGGAACCATTTGCAGGATTTTTAACACTCGGTTGGTTTTTAATCGTTGGTTCTGCAATATTTTTGGAATTTTTTATTTAAGTGTCCGAAGGGGGACTTGAACCCCCATCCCCGTTAAGGGACTAGCACCTCAAGCTAGCGCGTCTACCTATTCCGCCATTCGGACCAGAATGCTTTACGTCTAATAATGCTATGCAATAGACATTTGTTATCGACTAGTAGGCAAGATATGAAGTATGACAGATGTCAAAATTTTAGAAGACAAGGTAGTAGAGATTTGTCGAGATTTAATCAAAATCGACACAACAAATTTTGGTAATAATGAAAGTGTTGGAGAAAAACTAGCAGCCGAATATGTTTCAGATTTTCTTAATTCGCTAAAAATTGAAAATAAAATAATTGGACCAGACAACAAAAGGTGTTCGGTTCTAGCAAGAATTGAAGGCACAAACCAAGATTTACCGGATTTAGTTTTACACGGGCATTTAGATGTTGTTCCAGTTGAAAGAGATAAATGGAGCAAGGATGCCTTTGCAGCTGTAATTGATAAAGAAATGTTATGGGGCAGAGGCGCTGTTGATATGAAAAATGGAAACGCCATGATTCTAGGTTCGATATCTCAATTGATAAATGATGGATGGAAACCCAAACGAAATATCACTATTGCGATGTTTGCCGATGAAGAAGCCGGTGGAAAATATGGATCGCACTATGCAGTAAATAACTATCCTGAATTTTTCGAGAAAGCTACAGAAGCAGTAGGCGAAGTGGGAGGTTTTTCGCACACACTTTCTAATGGAGTCAGACTTTATTTAATTGAGACAGCTCAAAAAGGTATTGCTTGGATGAAATTAACTTCCAAAGGAACTGCAGGTCATGGCTCTATGATTAATTCTGATAATGCAATAAGCAAAATTTCGAAAGCTATTGATGCACTAACAAACCATAAATTTCCTATTACATTAAAAGATGCTGTAATTCAACTACTTCAAGAAACAGCCAAAGCTACTAATCAAGAATTCGATCCAAAAGATCCTGAAAAAATTATTGCTCAATTAGGATCTCTAGCTAAATTAGTCTCAGCTACAACGAAAAATACCGCTAATCCAACGATGCTAAATGCTGGTTACAAAGTAAATGTAATTCCTGGTGAGGCAAGTGCATACGTTGACGGACGATTTTTGCCTGGTAATCAAGATACTTTTCTGAAAGAAATAAAAGAAATTGTAGGTGAAGAAGTAAATGTTGAGGCTGAGACTTTTGACGTAGCACTTGAATCACCTTTTGAAAATGATTTGGTCGAAACAATGATTTCTTCACTAGAGAAGGAAGATCCTGCAGCAAGAGTAGTTCCTTACATGTTATCTGGGGGAACAGATGCTAAAGCGTTGTCTAAATTTAATATCAAGGCTTATGGCTTCACGCCTTTGATGTTGCCAAATGATTTGGATTTCACAAGTTTATTTCATGGTCACGATGAAAGAATTCCATTAGATTCGCTTAAGTTTGGTGCAAGAACAATGTATCGATTTTTAAAAACTATTTAAGTTCTTTCAACTCTCAAAACTCTTTTTTTAACCCACATACGTTTAATTCCATTTGGATAAATTCTAGTTCTGACTAATTCCCATCTTCCATACTCGGCCAATTCGGTAAGAATAGTTTTTGCTTCTTGTCTGGAAGTTTTCGAAGGTAGTGGAACTTCTCTAATTTCCCAGGATGTGGACAACTATTTACCCCCTTCTTTATTTAATTGAACCCATCTTGACTCAGGATAGGAAAAAATTGGAGAAGAAACGTCGGAGAGGGCATTGATTATTTCTTGGGGTAAATCAAGATCGCTCACCTTCAAAAGAACTTTCAATTGGGCAAGATTTCTAGCTCCAAGAATTATTGATCCCACAGTTGGTTGAGCTTTTAACCAGGCAAGAGACACTTCAGCAGGTGTTCTACCTATACCTTCTGCTGCGGTAATAACAGAATCTACAATTCTAGATTTTTCATCAGTTAAATGTTTTTGAATGAATTTGGAAAAATGAGTAGATGCGGCCCTTGAATCTACTGGCGTTCCAAATTTATATTTTCCAGTCAAGATTCCTCGTCCTAATGGAGACCAAGGAAGTAAAGTTTTTTCTTGATTTATCAAAAGTGGAATTAAGTCTTTTTCAATATTTCTTTCAACTAATGAATATTCGTGCTGAGCAGTTACGAATGGAATATTTAAATGTTTGCACTCATTAATAATTAAAGCAGTTTGCCAACTTGAATAATTTGAGATTCCAAAGTACCTAAATTTACCTTGACGATAATTAAGTTCTATTGCTCTAAGTGTCTCATCTATTGGAGTTAGAACATCCCAATGATGCATTTGCCATAAATCAATAAAATCAACTCCCAGTCTGATTAACGAGGTATTTAAAGCATTAGTTATGTGAGAGGCACTGGCGTTATATTTTCTAGGGGGATCCACGACGACCGCTTTTGTTGCAAGAAAGATTGAGTCTCTATTTCCAACTTCTCCTATAATTTGCCCAACCAATTCTTCTGAAGTTCCAGCTGCATAACTATCGGCCGTATCAATAAAGTTTCCACCAGCATCAATAAAGGATTTGAAAATAGATCTAGCCTCAGGTTCATCTGTGTCATTGCCCCAGGTCATAGTGCCTAGAGCAAATGAAGAAACTTCAACACCTGTGTTGGCTAAGAGATTACGTCTCATATTGTGAGGTTATTGCAATAATTGAAATAAGCAAATTCATTTCAGTTAAATTGACTAAAAAGTCGGGAGAATCACGTGGAATGGTGGCTAGCTGGCTTTTTAGGGGTAGTGCAAGGAATAACCGAATTCTTGCCAATCTCCTCCAGCGCTCATTTGCGAATCGTCCCAGCTTTATTTGGCAGTAAGGATTTTGGCGCCTCCTTCACTGCAGTAACTCAAATAGGCACGATTTTTTCTGTATTAATTTATTTTAAAAAAGATTTATACCAAATCTTAATGTCTTTAATTAAAGGATTATTTAATAAAAAAAATAGGGATTTCAATTTTAAGCTTGGAATTTCAATTTTGGTCGCTACGATTCCAATTTCTCTAATTGGTTTTTTTGCTCAAGATTTCATTAGAACTAGTGCCAGAAACCTATACCTCGTGGCAGTAATTTTGCTTGGATTCTCCTTCGTAATGTACTTGGCAGATCGATTTAATAAACAGGAAAAAGAAATTCAAGATATTTCCAGCAAGCATATTCTCATAATTGGAATTGCTCAATCACTTGCATTGATACCAGGTTTCTCAAGATCAGGGGCAACTATTACAGCGGCAAGATTTTTAAAAATTAAAAGAGATGCTGCAGCAAGAATTTCATTTTTGCTAAGTGTTCCCGCCATTGTCCTGTCGGGGCTTTATGAATTATTAGATATATCGAAAAACAATCCAGTTGGATGGGGACCCACATTATTAGCAACTGCTATTGCTTTCATCGTTGGATATTTAAGTATCGCTTGGCTGATAAAATGGCTAGGAAAGCATTCTCTAAATAGTTTTGTGATTTATCGAATAATTCTTGCGATTATTGTTTTACTACTTCTAAATGCACAAATTATCAATCCGATCTAGAATTATCAAGTGCCCAGAATCTATTTAGTAAGACACGGAAGAACCAATGCGAATAAAGAAGGAATACTCGCAGGTAGAACTAAAGGTGTAGTTCTTGATAGTGAAGGTTTGAATCAAGTTTTAAAAACCGCTTTCGCCTTGAGCGACATCAAATTTAAGAAAGTCATTTCAAGTCCGATGGAAAGATGTGTCTCAACAGCAGAAATTATAAGTAAAAATAACAATCATAAGATAAAGATTCAAATATCAAATGAATTAAATGAGTGTGATTACGGAAAATGGCAGAACAAAAAGTTGAAAGATTTAAGGAAAGAGAAATTATGGAAGTTAGTTCAAAATTCACCAAGTAAAGTCACTTTTCCGGGCGGGGAGTCATTTACAAATATTTTAAATCGATTTAAGAAGTTCATTCTGAAAGAAGCGAACAAAATGAAGAAAGATGACAATTTATTGATTGTCTCGCATGGAGATCCGATTAGATTATTTATCGCCGATTGCTTGGGAATAAATTTAGATAATTTTCAAAAAGTGATAATAGATCCAAGTTCCATCTCAATAGTTGATGTTTGGAAAAAACAAGTTTTAGTCAAAAGCATGAATAATCGACTTGATTTGATTTCAAAATCAAAGTCTGATTTGGGTGGGGGTGCAGGATAATGCGTAAAATATTTGCTCATCCAAACCCGGAAAGATTTGTGCCAGGAACAGTGGGACAACCTGGGGAAAGAATATTTTTTCTTCAAGCTAAATCAAAAAATGTAATTAATAGCGTAGTTGTCGAAAAATCTCAAGTTGCAATACTTGCTGAAAGAATAGACATTTTACTAGACCAAATAAAAAATGATTCGAATGATGAATCTATTCCAATTAAATTTGATTCAAGGAATTTAGATTTAGAGCCTTTAGATAATCCAATCAGTGAAGAATTTAGAACTGGGGTATTGAGTCTTGGTTGGAACATTAAAAATAAGAATTTAATTGTCGAAGCACATGCAGAAAGTGATGAACAGGTTCCAGAAATTGATAGTAATGAAACCAGTGGACCGGATGTATTAAGAGTTTATTTAACTGCAGTTCAAGGTCGTAATTTTTCGGAACGAGCACGCAGACTTGTCTCAGCTGGAAGACAACCGTGTCCTTTCTGTCAAGAACCATTAGGCCAACAAGGACATATTTGCGCCAGAGCAAATGGGTATAAAAGATAAATTGTGGAAGAAAAAAGAGATTTATTATTAACTGGTGACATTGAAATTCAAGGACTAATTCCAGAATCTTCAAATGGAGCAATAAAAGCAAAGATAAAAAAGAATGATTCTGAAATTTCAGTAATTATTAAGCCTGCGGCATTAATTAGACCATTGTGGGATTTTCCAGAATTAGATCTAAATAATAGAGAACTTGCTACATTTGAATTAAGCCATAGCTTAGAACTTAATTTGGTTCCTTTATCTGTATCTAGAAATATTCCAGAAATCGGGGAGTGTTTAGTACAAGAATGGATAGAGGAAGTTAGTAATCAATTAATAATTGTAAGAAGTGAATCTGAGATTCCTTACTACTATAAGAAAGTTATAAATGGTTACGATGAACTTAATAAATTAGTATGTTTGGCTCATGAGGACGAAGAGAATCTGAGAAAAATCGCGATATTTGACCTGATTATTAATAATGCAGATAGAAAAGGTGGTCATATTTTAAAAGATGGAAATGGAAAAATTTGGATGATTGACCATGGATTAACTTGGCATCAGGAAAATAAATTGAGAACAATTTTGTGGGGCTGGATAGGAGAGAAGTTCCAAAAAGAGGATTTACAACTATTTGAAAAAGCTAAGAAAGAGATAGCAAATTGGATTGAAAATCGAAACGATTTATTGAGTTTTGAAGAAATGCAAGCTGCATTAAATCGTATTGAGGTAGTGTTGCAACTAGGTAAATTCCCAGAGCCTAGTAAAGAATGGCCGGCAATTCCTTGGCCAATTTTTTGAGATAAAAGGTGTCATAAATGCAAAGTTGGATGAAACCTAAGTTTTATAAGGTTCAAAATCAAGAAAATTACTTACAAAAACAATTAAGACTATATGAATCTAGTAATCAAAAAATAACTTCAATTTTAAGAAAATCAGAACCTTTAAAATTATATGTTTGTGGAATTACTCCTTACGATTCCGCACATCTTGGACACGCGTTTACCTATGTAACATTTGATTCAATTATTAGAGTACTTAATTTTATTGGCCAAGATACAATTTATGCTCAGAATGTAACTGATTTAGATGATCCTCTGTTTGAAAGAGCAAGATTAAGCAATCAGCCATGGCGAGAAATCGTAAAAGAACAGGTAGAAATTTATAGAAATGATATGAGAGCATTAAATGTCATTCCTCCAGATTTTTTTGTAGGTGTGGAGGAAAATATTGATTTAATTATTCAGGAAATTGATCAAATCAAGGATCATTCATATAGGTTGAATGACAAAACATACTTTAAAAAACAATCAAATTTTAACTCTCACTTGGCAGGCAATAAGAGTAATGATGAATTGATTCAAATAGCGTCTGAAAGAGGTTGTGATGTCACAACTTTAGGAAAAATAAATCCACTCGATCCGATTTTATGGAGGGCATCTGCAAGTGACGAGCCAGAATGGAAAACAAATTTTGGGAATGGAAGACCTGGATGGCATATTCAGTGTGTAAGTTTGGCGCAAAAGTATTTAAAATTACCTTTTGATATTCAAGGTGGAGGTAAAGATTTAATATATCCACATCATGCAATGTGCGATGAAATTACAAAAATAACCAAAAATTCAGATTTCGCTCAGATCTTTTGTCACGTTGGAATGGTTGCTTATGAGGGAAGCAAAATGAGTAAATCCAAAGGGAATCTCGTTTTTGTACACCAGTTGATAAATAAAGGAATTGACCCACTATTAATCAGATTAATGCTCATTTCAAAAAAATGGGATGAAGATTGGGAGTTTGAATTCGTTGAAATTGAAAAGTTAGTGGCAGTCCTAGATCAATTAAGAAGTTTGAAATCAAAGTTTATTGGATTTAAAGATCTTGATTCAATACTTGATTTAATATTGAATAATTTAGACTTTGCTTCAGCCATAGAATTTGTTTTAAATATTGAAAAATTTGAAGAAAATAGTGATTTGGTATCATTAGATTTAGTAATGAATAATCTATTCGGATTGAGTTTTTAGAGTGATAATTAAAGCTAAAGATTCTGTAAAGTTAAAAAAAGCTTCTATAAAACTCAAAAATACAGATTTAATCAATTTATTCAAAAGAGACATAAAGCGTTACCAAAAATTTAGTGCTGATTTTTCAAGTATAAATTTTGATTACAGTAAAAATTTTATTGATAATGCCACTAAGAAAGTATTTCAAAATTTAATTTCTAATACAGATATTAAAAAAAGGATCACGGACTTATTGAATGGAAACAAAGTCAATATCACTGAAAATAGACAGGTTGGTCACTTCTGGCTAAGGAAAGAAAACCATGATTCTGATTCAAATGAATATATAAAACAAATAGGAATTGAAGAGAAAAAATTCTTAAAATATGCAGATGATGTTAGAAAAGGTGCAATAAAGAGTTTTAGTAATGAGACTTTTACTGATGTAATAAGTGTTGGTATTGGCGGATCTGATCTTGGTCCCAACATGATTTATGAGGCTTTAAAAAGTGAACATGATGGATTAGTGAATGTACACTTTGTATCCAATATTGATCAAGTGTATTTAGATACTGTTTTAAAAGGTTTAAACCCAAATAGAACTTTGTTACTAATAATAAGTAAAACCTTCACCACTCTGGAAACACTAGAAAATGCAAAATATATTCAAAGATGGCTTCAAAATAACGATTCAAAAAAAAATGTTTCAGAAAACATAGTTGCAATAACCACTGATATATCCCAAAGTAAAAAATTTGGAATAAACGAAGATCGCACTTTCTTGTTTTGGGATTGGGTAGGGGGTAGGTATTCGCTATTTAGTTCAGTTGGTCTTTCAATTGCACTAGGTTATGGTTCTAAAACTTTTATCCAAATGAAGAAAGGGGCTGGTGAATATGACAAGGTATTGAGCAAATGTGATTTAAAAGATAATCCTTCTTTTTGGCATGCGATTGTAAGTGTATGGAATTTAAATTTCATGAATTTTTATTCTTTAGCAATTATCCCTTATTCGTCACTTCTTTCTAAATTTCCAGCATTTCTACAACAGACCTGGATGGAAAGCAATGGAAAAAGCGTCCAATTAAATGGTAAGAAATCTAAATTACTTAACTCACCCATAATTTTTGGGGAACCGGGTACTAATTCTCAACATTCATTCTTCCAAATGATTCAACAAGGTAATCAAGTTATTCCCGTTGATTTTATTCTAATTAAAAATAATTATGGGAAAGATAAATTATTTAATGATCAATTGGTTGCAAATGCTCTTGCTCAAAGTATGACGATGATGAGTGGAAAAAATGAGAAAGAGTTAAAAAGAGAAAAAACGCTTCCTGATTTAGTTAAACATAAAGTTATGCCTGGTAATCGGCCTTCCAATATTGTTTGGCTTGAACAGCTAGATGCTTATAACTTAGGTCAATTAATATCGTTCTATGAAATAAGCATTATGCTTCAAGGGTTTATTTTAAATATTAACTCTTTTGATCAATTTGGAGTCGAACTTGGTAAATCAAATGCTAAACAGATTTATAAAAAAATAAAAGGGGACAGTAAAGATAAATTTGATCAGTCCACAGAAGAAAACCTCAAGATTTACAGGAAAAGTTAGTCTTTAGTTCTTCGTTTTAGATATCGTTCAAATTCTCTTGCAATAGCTTCTCCGCTAGCTTCAGGTAGATCAGATGCATCCACAGATGACTCTAATTTTGTTACATATTCTTTAATTTCATCGTCTTCGGCTGAGAGTTGGTCAACACCTTCTTGCCATGCTCTTGATTCATCGATCAAATCATTTAGCGGAATTGAAATATCCAACAAATCTTCTAATTTTGAAATAACAGCAAGTGTTGCTTTGGGATTTGGTGGTGAAGAAACATAGTGAGGTATCGCAGCCCATAACGAAATCGAAGCAATATCGCGCTCAGTAGCCTCGTCCTGGACTACTCCAATTATTCCTGTTGGACCTTCATAGGCAGATGGTTCTAAATCTAAATTCTCAGTTAGTTCTGGTGTTGCAGCCACAGTTGTAACTGGAACAGGTCTTGTATGTGGCGCATCTGCTAACAATGCACCACAAGAAATAATTAGAGAGACTTCATAGTCGTCAAAAATATCTAATAGTTCACTTACAAAATTTTTCCATTTTAAATTTGGTTCTATGCCTTGGACTAGAAGAATTGAATTTGGAGATCCAGGAGGATCTGCTAAAAAAATACGGGTTGTAGGCCAATCGATAACTCGCTTACCTTCATCTGTAAGACGCACACGAGGACGTGCCACTTGAAAATCGTAATAAGGATCTGGATCAATGGAAGTTATTTCAGTTGCATCCCATACTTCAATTAGATGGTCAATGACATTAGATGCAGTCTCTGCTGCATCGTTCCAACCTAAAAAAGAACATATGGCAACTGGATTTTTGCCTAGATATTCTTTTACAGATTTAATGTCTAAATTCACGTTCCTCCTGAGAGTTAAATACGCTCAAAATGCATGATTTCAAAGTAATCTCTAATCTACATAAGGTTGGATGTATTTGCATAATTGACCAATGTATCCCCATTGAATAAGGAGTTTGTCCAAATTGCGTGCGTTATTAATAGATATGGATGGCACGCTCGTTGAAACCGAAAGTAGGTGGTGGGCTGCCGAGAGACGAGTTATGGAGTTGCATGGCTCAACTTGGGAAGAAGATGATCAAAATCAAGCCATAGGTGGGCCACTTTTCAAAGTTGTTGAATACATGGGGGCAAAAGCAAATGTAAAATCTGAAATTATTTTTGATCAAATTGTTGAAGAAATGTTAAATAGTTTTTCAAAATATAAGTCTGAACTTCTTCCGGGTTGGAAAGATATTATAAAAGAATCTAAAAAACAGGGAATTAAAATTGCGTTAGTTACTGCTTCTAATCGAGTGTTAGCAGATGCCCTATTAATCAATAATTCTTATCAAGATTTTTTTGATTTAGTAATAACTTCAGATGATGTCACTGAAACTAAACCTCATCCCGAACCTTATTTAGCAGCAGCTCGACATTTTGGGTTAGATGTTCTAGATTGTTTGGCTTTCGAAGATTCAAATACGGGAATAACAAGTTCTTTAGGAGCAGGAGTTCCCACCATTGCCGTACCTGATCGAGTTCTTCTGGATGCCAGAAGAGGAATGAGAATTTTAAACGGACTGCAGGGTTTAGGTTTAAAAGATTTAAAAGTAATTCATCAAGAATTAGTTAAAGAATGGCAAAGTATTTAATTAAAAGCAGGACATATGCTTTTGAAATAACAATATTCACATAATTTTGATGTTTTTGGAGCAAAAGAATTCTCAACTATTGAAGTGTTGATATCTTGTGCAATTGAAAGAATTTTTTTCTCAGTAATTTCTAAATCTGTTTCTGAAGGTTCATAACTTAAGATGTTGGAATCTTTTAAATATAATAATCGTAATTGTTTAGCCAGTTTTCCGGTCTTTTTATAAATTACAAATGCATAAAATTTTAACTGAAATAAAACCTTAGACTGAAAATTCTCATTTGGAGACTTACCGGTTTTGTAGTCATTTATCCTTATCCATCCTTGGGGCGAAACATCTATTCGATCAACATAGCCCTTTAGATAAATATTATCTGTCAAAATGTGTTCTATTAATTCTTCTGTGGAATTCGGCTCGATTCTTGTCGGATCTTCTATTTGAAAATAGTTTGCCAATAAAATTTTTATTTCAGATATTAAGTTTTGAATCTTATCTTGATCGACATTAATGGATGTATCAATTGGAAAATCTAAAGATGAATCGATAGCACAATAATAATTAAAATCTTCTTCAAGAATTTTATCTATGTATTTATCAATATCTTTTACTGCCCATTCAAAGCTCCTTTGATTTTTTTCAAGCTTAAATAGGTCTTCTAAAATTAAATGAACAATTGATCCTCTCAAAGCGTCTATACCAGGTCTTTCAGGTAATTTGTCTATGGCTCGATATTTATAAAGTTGAGGACATTGTTGAAAATCTGAAATTCTTGATGGCGAGAGTGACAATATTGTTGTTTCCATGATTACACCTTAGGGCAAAGATCTGACAAAGTAATAATTATCTAGAATTATGAATTATGACACTTGATTACGGAAACTTGGTAATTCTTTCAGACCAAAAAGGTCGTAATCACACTCTTGTTTTGGAGCAAGGTAAACAGTTTTTTACAACGCATGGCTCAATAAATCACGACGATGTTAAAAATTTAGGTGAAGGAAGTGTAATAGCGAGCACCAATGGAATGCAGTACACAATATTTACACCTTCATTACAAGATTATGTCGTCAATATGCCTAGAGGTGCCGCAGTTATTTACCCTAAGGATGCAGCTCAAATTATTGAATTAGCCGACGTTAAAAACGGTTCAAGAGTACTGGAAGCAGGAGTCGGTTCAGGTTCTCTTTCATTGCATATTTTAAAAACCATAGGAGAGTCGGGTACTTTACATTCTTGTGAAATTAATGAAGATTTTATAAATGTTGCAAAAAAGAATGTCTTAAAGTTTATGAAACAAATTCCTAAATATTGGGAAGTTTCTTTGATCGATATTAAAGATTTTAGAAGTGATATTGTTTATGACTCAATTATTTTAGATCTTTTAAATCCTTGGGATATGGTTGAAAATGTATTCTCAATTCTTAAACCTGGTGGTCATTTGGTTTGCTATGTTGCAACTACCACTCAAATGTCAAAACTTGCTGAGACACTTAAATTAAGTGGAAAGTGGACTGATCCCATTGCATCAGAAACTATGTATCGCGAGTGGCACTTACAAGGATTGTCCGTTAGACCAAAACACAAAATGAATGGCCACACGGGTTTTTTGGTTCACACAAGACGAATGGCAGATGGATTTAAATTTCCAGTAAAAAGACAAAAACCAGCAAAAGGAGCATACGGAGTCGATTACGAATCACCAAGCGTGTAAAGACTTCTCAATACTTAGTTAGAATGTTTGTAAAACATGGAGGAAAAATTGTCTGAGAATCAAAATAATCCTACCCATGAAGAATTTGAAAAATTAGTAAATGATTTAAAATTTAAGAATCAAGAATTATCAAATCTTTTAACAGAAGCAAGAAATCAATTATTTAATCTAAAAGAACAAGTAGAACAGTTAGGTAGTCCTCCTTCCGGTTTTGGAATTTTTTTAGAGATGCATGAAAAAGACGCTGACGTTTTGATAAATGGTAGAAAAATGCGTGTAACAGTATCTCCAGATATAGATAAAAAAAATCTACTTCCTGGACGAGAAGTAGTACTTAACGATTCCATGAACATAATCTCTGTGCATGGATTTGAAAAAGCTGGAGAGCTTGTAACTTTAAAAAGTGTCTTGGATGATGAAAATAGAGCAGTTGTAATTGGTCGAGCAGATGAAGAAAAAGTAGTTAGAATTGCCGAATCATTAAATAGTACTGAAATAAAAGTTGGCGATTCCTTAATTCTTGATAATAAAAGTGGTTTTATTTACGAAAAGATTCCAAAAAGTGAAGTTGAAGAATTAGTTTTAGAAGAAGTTCCAGATGTCGACTATGAGGATATCGGTGGTCTAGGAAGTCAAATAGAACAAATTAGAGACGCCGTTGAGTTACCTTTTTTACATAAGGATCTATATACCGAACATCAATTGAGAGCACCAAAAGGAATTCTTCTTTACGGCCCTCCAGGCTGTGGTAAGACTTTGATTGCTAAAGCAGTTGCTAATTCATTAGCTAAAAAAGTCTCAGAAAATTTTCAGAGCAATAGTGCAAGATCTTTCTTTCTAAACATTAAAGGTCCTGAATTGTTAAATAAATATGTCGGTGAAACTGAAAGACATATCAGGTTGATCTTCCAACGCGCAAGAGACAAAGCAAGTGAGGGATATCCAGTTATTGTTTTTTTTGACGAGATGGATTCGTTATTTAAAACTAGAGGAAGTGGAGTTTCAAGCGATGTTGAAAACACTATTGTTCCTCAATTATTAAGTGAGATTGATGGAGTTGAAGGATTAGAAAATGTCATAGTTATTGGAGCTTCAAATAGGGAAGACATGATTGATCCAGCAATTCTTAGACCAGGAAGATTAGATGTAAAAATTAAAATTGAGAGACCAGATGCCCAAGGTGCAGCGGAGATTCTTTCTAAATATTTGACGCCTGATTTGCCTTTAAGCGAAGATGATTTAAGACAACACAATGGAGATAAAACTTTAACAGTTAAATCTATGATTCAAAGAGCTGTTGAAAGAATGTATAACGATTCAGATGAAAATAGATTTATTGAAGTAACATATGCAAATGGCGATAAAGAAGTATTATATTTTAAAGATTTTGCAAGTGGCGCAATGCTTGAAAATATTGTTTCAAGAGCCAAGAAAAATGCGATTAAAGAATTTTTGAGAAATAACAAAAAAGGTATTCGTGTAGAACATATTCTTAGTGCGTGTCAGGAAGAATTTAGAGAAAACGAAGATTTACCTAATTCAACTAATCCTGATGATTGGGCACGAATTTCTGGTAAAAAAGGTGAACGAATCGTATTTTTAAGAACATTGATTCAAAGTAAACAAGGTGAAGAACCTGGTAGGTCAATTGAAACTATAGGTTCCACAGGTCAATATTTATAATTTAAAATCCATGGAATTTAGAAGAATCATGGGACTTGAAAATGAGTATGGAATTTCAAGTCTTTTAGGGACTGACCCTATAACTTTGTCTACAAGATTAGTTAATGCTTATGCCAAATTTTTATATCCTGAAAGAAACATTAGATGGGATTATGACTTAGAAAATCCTTTGCGGGATGCAAGAGGTTTTGATTTAACACGATCTGAAGCTGATCCATCTTTATTAACTGACGAAGATCAAACTATTGCAAACATTGTTATTCATAATGGTGCAAGATTTTACGTTGATCACGCCCATCCAGAGTATTCAGCTCCAGAAACAACAAATGCATTTGACGCAGTCAAATGGGATCTTGCTGGTGAAAAGGTCATTAAAAAAGCGATTGAGCTTGATAAATCGATATTTCCAAATGATCCGATTCGGATATTTAAAAACAATATAGATAACAAGGGTGCATCTTATGGAACTCATGAAAATTATCTAATGAAGCGAACAACTGAATTTAACAAAATTGTATTCTTCCTAACTCCATTTTTGGTAACTCGTCAAATATTTACAGGAGCTGGCAGAGTTGGAGTTGGTCAGCTTCCTCAAAATAATTCTTTTCAGATAAGTCAAAGAGCAGATTATATTGAAACTTTAGTTGGCTTAGAAACAACCTTACGAAGACCGATAATTAATACAAGAGATGAGCCACACGCAGATTCAACGAAATTTCGTCGTTTGCATCTGATTATTGGGGATGCCAATATGTGTGAATTTGCAAATATATTGAAAATTGGATCAACTGATCTTGTTCTTGCAATGATTGAAGCAGATTTCTTAAATGGTTTTGAATGTGAGATTGTTGATCCTGTTGGTTCTTTAAAAGCAATCTCTCAAGATTTATCCTTAAATAGAAAAATAAATCTTGCATCTGGATTATCTTTAACTGCTCTTGATTTACAAAATATGTTTTTAACTAGAGCTATTGATTTTAATTCTAAAGTGGCAAATTCTAACTATTTCACAGAGATTATCAATATGTGGAAATTGTCCTTGGAAGCACTAAAAAATAATCAATCAAATTTAATTGGAAAAATTGATTGGTTAACAAAGAAGTATTTGATGGATAGAATTAGCGAAGATTCAAAAACAAATTCTAGTGATATCGTAAAAACTATTGATTTTCAATATTCAGAAATTTCTAAAGATAAAAATATTTTCAAAATCTTGAAGGATAATGGAATTATCCATAGTTTCTTTAATGAATCCGAAATTGATTTTTGTGAAACCAATCCGCCGTCGACAACGAGAGCATTTTTTAGAGCCAATATGTTGAAAAAATATCCCCGCTACATATCAGCCGCATCTTGGGATAATGTCATCCTGGATTTAGACCCAAATGATTCTCTCATTCGAATACCTACAACAGATCCATATAGTTTCAATTTTGATACTCACTCTGAAATTTTGGATCAGGCTAAAAACATACAAGATTTGGTGAGTGTTCTAACTAAGATGAGCACGCATCGGTAATATTTGAGTAGAGGAGTCAAGTTGTCAGAACAAATAAGGAAAAGTAGTGATTCGAGTTTCTCTGTTGATGCAGATCAAAATCAGGTTTTTACTGCTCCCAATACTAAAGATATAGATTCTGTGCTTGAAGAAATTGATGCCGTTTTAGAAAAGAATGCTGAAGAATTTGTTAAAGGTTTTATTCAAAAAGGCGGACAATAAGTGGCATTAGACTTTACTAGTTCTTTTTCTGAATACTTAAACGAAAAAAAGTACATAAATAACGAATTGTTAAATAAATCAAGTGATATGCCACCTCAAGCTACAACTATCGTTGCAATTGTTTATAAAGATGGCGTTTTAATGGCAGGAGATCGAAGAGCAACTATCGGAAACCTTGTAGCACAAAAAGATATTGAAAAAGTTTTTCCAGCTGATAATGAATCAATAATAGGTATTGCAGGAAGCGCTGGAATTGCTTTAGAACTTGTTAAATTATTTCAAATAGAATTGGAGCATTACGAGAAAATCGAAGGTACTCATCTTTCCGTTGTGGGAAAGGCTAATCGTTTAAGCGTTCTCTTACGTGGAAATTTAGGTTTAGCTTTTCAAGGATTAGCTGCGATACCTTTATTTGCTGCTTACGATAAAGACCAAAATAAGGGCAGAGTTTTTTCTTACGATGTTACTGGCGGACGATACGAAGAACATGATTATTACGCTGTTGGGTCAGGTTCAATCTTTGCTAAATCTTCCATGAAAAAAATGTATTCAGACAAATTGGATGAAAAAATGGCAATAAGAATTTCTTTAGAATCTCTATATGACGCAGCTGAGGAAGATTCGGCGACTGCAGGAATTGATTTGACGAGAGAAATTTATCCAATTGTTTCTGTAGTTGATGCGCAAGGTTTTAGAAGAATAACAGACAATGAACTGAATAATATTGCAACTAAAATTTTTGGTGAAAGAAAAAATAGACCTGATGGACCAATAGCGAGGATGACATGACAGTTCCTTTTTATGTTTCACCAGAACAGATCACAAGAGATAAGGCAGATTTTGCTAGAAAAGGTATAGCGCGCGGTAAAAGTGTTGTTTTAATTCAAGCCAAAGACGCAATAGTTTTTGTTGCTGAGAATCCTTCTAAAGCTTTGCATAAAATAAGTGAAATTTATGATCGTATTGGATTTGCTGCGGTTGGTAAATATAACGAATTTGAGAATTTAAGAGTATCTGGAATTAGATTTGCTGATCTTAGAGGATATGCATATGACAGAAGTGATGTATCTGCAAGAAGTCTTGCGAATGCTTATGCCCAAACTTTAGGAACAGTTTTCACTGACGCTTTAAAACCTTTAGAGGTCGAATTGTTAGTAGCAGAAATTGGTTCATTAATGGAAAGTGATGAAATTTACAGATTAACATTTGATGGTTCTGTAGTTGACGAAAAAAATTTCATTGCCATAGGTGGTGATAGTGAAAAAATAAATGATTTACTCAAGGCAAGTTGGAATAAAAATATTGAATCAAAAGAAGCCATTAAGTTATCACTCAAAATATTAAATGAAGCTTCAGCTTCTGATAAAAAAATTACAAATGAATCGATTGAGGTAGCGGTTCTAGATAGAATGAAACAAGGTCGAAAATTTGTTAGATTAAGTCAAAGTGATTTAAGTCAGATTATTTCTTGAAATGCTTAATAAAAGAATTCTTGGTCTTGAAACAGAATACGGAGTTACTTGTGTTGTTGATGGCCAACGAAGGCTATCTCCAGATGAAGTTGCCCGTTATCTATTTCGCAGAGTAGTTGCTTGGGGAAGATCTTCTAATGTTTTTCTTCCAAACGGTGGAAGATTGTATTTAGATGTTGGATCTCATCCAGAATATGCAACTGCTGAATGTGACAATGTATTGGATTTAATTTGCCAGGATCAGGCTGGAGATCGAATCGTAGAAGAACTGGCTATTGAAGCAGAAAATAGATTAAATAACGAAGGTATTCTTGGTCAAATCCATTTGTTTAAAAATAATATAGATGCAGCTGGTAATAGTTACGGATGTCATGAAAATTATTCAATAAGCAGAAAGTTTAACTTTCAAAAAGTTACAGAATCTATTATCCCTTTTCTCATTACTAGACAAATCTATACAGGAGCTGGAAAGTGGTTAGCAAATAACAAAAATCAAAATTTTCAAATAAGTCAAAGATCAGATCACATGTGGGAATCTATATCGAGCGCAACCACAAGATCTAGACCGATTATTAATACACGGGATGAACCGCATGCAGATCCAGAAGAATATAGAAGATTACATGTAATAGTTGGTGATTCAAATATGAGTCAAGCTACAACCAATCTGAAGATTTCTTCGACTGAGATGATTCTGCAATTAATTGAGATTGGTCAAATAAATGAAGAATACTCTATAGAAAACCCAATAAGAGCCTTAAGAGAAATATCAAGTGATTTAACATTTTCGAAGAAATTTCGACTATCAAGCGGTAAAGAAATCTCTGCATTAGATATGCAGGAAATATATCTAAATTCTATACTGAATTCATCACTAATCTCAGAATTTAACGAAAATATTAATTATTTAAAGGCACTTAAACTTTGGCAATCTTTTATTGATAGCGCTAGAAAAAATGATTTTACCCAGGTCGATAAAGATATTGATTGGGTAATCAAAAAAAAGTTTATGGATCAATACCAAAACAAGAATAATTTGAGAAATAGTGATGCAAGAATGATCCTAATTGATATTTCTTTTCATAATATAAGAAGAGATCGAGGAATCTTCTTTATTTTGGAAAAAAATGGACTAGTCAACAAAATGGTAAGTGAAGATAAAATCAATCGCGCAATTGATTTTGCACCAGAGAATACACGTGCTCGACTGAGGGGAGAATTTATCAAGAAAGCTCAGGAGAAGAAAAGAGATTACACAGTTGACTGGGTGCATCTTAAAATAAACGATCAGAATCAAAGAACTGTAGTGTGTAAAGATCCTTTTAAGTCAGTCGATGAACGAGTTAATGAATTAATTGGAATACTTTGAATGAACGATTCAAAAATTGAAAGACAATTAAATCTTTTCTTTATTTTGTTGAACTCAAATCGACCTGTCACAAGACAAGAAATAAAGAATAAGATCTTGGATTATAGAAATAATGAATCTGATAAAGCATTCGAGAGAATGTTTGAACGCGATAAAGACGACCTACGGAAAAATGGTATAAGAATTAGTGCAGTTAATACAGATGCTCTCTTTGATGATGAAATTGGATATTTGATAGATAAAGAAACCTTTATCTCAAAAAAAATTGAGTTAAGTGACGAGGAGAGACTAACTTTAAAATATTCCTTAAGTCTATGGAATGAAAATAATATAATTTCAAATAAAGATAATATATTTAGAAAGATCGGAATCTCAAATACGGATTTTGAAGAACTTGTTGAATTAAAAATACAGTCTTCATTATTAGATATTCATCAAAAAGTATTGAAAGCAATAATCTCAAGACAAGAGATAGAAATTTTCTATTTAAGCGCTCACCAGGATGAGCCGATATGGAGAAGAATTCAACCAATTCAAATATTGAATCAAAATCGAGAAATTTTCTTGAAAGCTTTTGACCTCAAGGAGAAAAAAATTAAAACTTATAGAATTGAAAATATTACTGATTTAGTTGTCCTAGAACAAAAATTCTCAAAATTACTAAATGATGAAACAACTGAAGAATCTCCCAAGGTAGTAAAAATTAAATTAAAAAATAATACAGAGTACTACGAGAATATTCTCAAAGGAGTTAGAGTTTCAAAAGACACAATTGAAATTCTCGTTTATAACTATGTAGCAAGTGCTAGATTTTTACTTCCATTTTTACAAGTTATTGAGGAAATATTTGATGAGAAATTAAAAGAAACGGTTGTGTCTGAACTAAAAAAAATCTATGAGGCAGTCCATGGATAATTCTGAAAGACTTAAACGACTAATTCTAGAACTGCCTTGGTTATCGAGTAGAAGATCCATAACTCTAGATCAATTTTGTGGCACATTTGCAATAACTAAAGATCAGGCAATTCAGGATTTAACTTTGCTGACTTTTGTTGGCCCAAGTCAGTTTGGTGGAGATCTAGTTGACATTCAAATTTCAGAGGAAATGATTACTGTAGTTGACAGTCAAAATCATGACAATTCTATTCAATTTACACCTGAGGAACTAATGATTTTATTGTCATCACTTAATCTTTTGGTACAAAGTGATCCAACCAATCTATTATTGAAAAACCTTTCTAAAAAAATTACCGATTTATTTTATGAATCAAAAAGTGATGTTGAAATTGACTATAATTCTATAATTGAAAATTTGAAAAAGAATTTAAATAACGATATTTTAATGCAGATTGACTATATTGATGCCCGAAATAATGTCAAAGAGAAAATATTAGTAAAGCCTATTTCAATCGAACAACATGGAGATTTTAAGTATTTAAAAGGTATAGACTGTAATTTTAATCAGACTAAAAGTTACAGACTTGATCGTATTTTAAAAGTAGAAGCTACTGATCAAAAATATAATGAGATAGAAGAAATGGATACAAAAAATGTGCCTTCGAGTTTGAGAATTATTGTGCCTTATTGGAAAAAAAGAATTTTAGATAAGTACAATATCAGTGAAATTAAACAGGTTGAATCTTTTTACGAGTTTAAACTTGATTTTTTTGATTCAAGCTTTGTAAAGACCTTGATTTATACTTTGGGCCCAAAAATAAGAATTGAAGCAAATAGCAAAATAATTGATGAAATTAGTTCTCAAGTAAGAGATGATATTAAAAGATTCACATGAATATATTAATGATTCATAATACTAAAAGTGGTCCAAAATCAGATACAAAATACGTTTATGATCTAAAAACTAAATTAAAGGAGAAAGGAAATACAAAATTTATTGAAGTTTCAAACGTCCAATCTATGTATGAAGTGGTTAGCTTAATTCCAGAAAATGATTTAATAATAATTATCGCTGGAGATGGTACGGTTTCGTATTTTAGCAATTACTTAATTGAATATGATAAACCTGTTTTAGTCATCCCAAATGGTTCAGGTAATGATTTTTCGAAGTCAATAGGGGCATCTGTAAATATTGAAGAAATACTAAAAATTGTAGAAAAGTTTGACATTTTCAAAACATCAACAATGCTGATTAATGAAAAAGAAAGAAGACTCACTATTGCTTGCTTTGGTTTTGAGGCTCGAGTCAATAGATTGGCAAACAAGTTGCCTAGAGCATTTGGAAAATATAAATACTCCATTGCAACAGTACTTTCACTTTTTGGAAGACATTACGAAACCTTAAAGATTGAAAGCGATTCTTTTTTTGAAGAGGGCGAATATTCATTGGCAATAATTGCAAATACTCCAAGCTTTGGCGGAGGTTTAATGATAAGTAATAAAGCCTCGGCTTTAGACGATAAACTTTATTTAATATTAGTCAACAGGGTAAATAAATTTAAACTGATATATCTTTTCTTACTATTGATATTAAGAAAACATTATTCAAGACCTGAATTTAGAGAATTTGTGACTAAAGAAATAAAAGTTGACAGCATTAAAGGTGTTTTACGGTCTCAAGCTGATGGCGAATCTCTTCCAGAGGGACCAGTGGTCATAAAAATTGAACCGCAATCATTGAAAGTACTACTAGTTTGAATAAATATTCTACAAAACTAAATAGTTTTAAAGGAGTCTCTCACTCGGATTTGGACATTTTTAATGAATTTAAAATGGGTCTGTCTTTTGAATTAGATAGATTTCAAGTTGAGGCAATTGAGTACTTTTTACAAGGCAATTCGGTAGTAGTAGCTGCCCCTACTGGTTCTGGAAAAACAATTGTTGGTGAATTTGCTGTCTTTCATGTAAATAGAAATAATCAAAGAACTTTTTATACCACACCTTTAAAAGCATTATCCAACCAAAAGTATTTGGAATTTGTAGAAAGATTTGGATCCGATCAAGTGGGACTTCTTACTGGAGACAATGCGATAAATCAGGATGCCTCAATTGTAGTTATGACTACTGAAGTGTTAAGAAATATGATTTATCAAACTCCGGAAAAAATTGAGCAATTAGGAGTTGCAATCCTTGACGAAGTTCATTTTCTTGCAGATAAAGAAAGGGGAGTGGTCTGGGAAGAAATCTTAATCTTACTAAATAAAAATGTAAAAATCGTAGCTTTGTCCGCAACAGTAAGTAACGTTGAAGATTTTGCTGATTGGTTACATGAAATAAGGGGAGAATGTAAATTCGTAATCGAAGAGAAAAGACCCGTTCCACTTAGTCAATTAATTGCAACTAGCAATGCTTTGATACCTCTATTTTCAAATGAAGAAGGACAAATAAATAAGAAAGTTTTAAATCTCTATAAAAGAAGTTTTACTAAATCGCATGTAAAATCTGAGATTCCAACAAGGGTTGAAATAGTTGAAAATATAAAAGACTATGAATTATTGCCTTCAATATATTTTATTTTTAGCCGTAAAGGCTGTGATCAAGCTGTAGAACAGATTAGAAAAAGTAATGTAAAACTGACAAATGAGGACGAAAGATTTGAAATAAAAAAGTACTTACAAAATAGATTTGACGATATTGAGGCTTCTGACTGGTCGGCATTAAGAGTCGATGAATGGATAGATTGTGCGATTAGAGGATTTAGTAGTCATCATGCTGGCCTAATTCCACAAATGAAAGAAGCAGCTGAGTATTTATTTCAAAAAGGTCTTTTGAAATTGGTTTTTGCTACTGAAACATTGTCCGTAGGAATTAATATGCCAGCAAAGTCGGTTGTTTTGGAAAGAATGGACAAATGGAATGGTAGTACTCATGAGATGTTGTCTCCTGCAGAATTCACCCAATTAACTGGTCGAGCAGGTAGAAGAGGCATTGATGTCGATGGAGAGGCAATAATTGCATTTCATCCACACAGTGAGCCTAAGTTTATAGCCAATTTAGTTTCATCTAGAACTTTTGAATTAACCTCAACTTTTGAACCAAAATATAATATGGTCCTCAATTTATTAGAGCATCGAAATGTTAGTGACACAAAAATACTATTAAACAAAAGTTTTGCCCAGTTTTATCAAAAGAAAGATTCTAGAAATGTTACAGAACAAATTGATTATGAAAAGGAAAAATTGAATCGAAAAGAAAGAGAGTTCAATTGCCATTTGGGCGATATAAAAGAATATTATTCGATAATTTTGGAAATAAATAATTACCATAAGAGAAGTAATAATGTAACTGCCAAGAATAAATCTATTTCTAATCGTATTAATTTAGATCCTGGGAATGTCATCGGAATAAAAAATTTGAGAAGAAGTAAATTTGCCCTAATAACCAAGACTTCGAATTCAAAAAATAGTTCCGATTTATGGGTTGTTTTGGATAATGGTGAAGGAAGAAAAATTGATAAACGAATTCTTGACAGTAATATTGGAAGCATTGGGTTTTTTGATTTACCTTCAGGAATCGATTTTTCAAAAAAGACAATTAGAGATGAATATGCTAAAAAGATTAGAGTGCTAGCAGGAAATCGTAACAAAAAAACATATGATGATTCTGATTTAGCTTCATTTAAAAAGAGATTAAAAGATCATATTTGTCATAAATGTCCTGAAATTCAAGAGCATTTAAGATTTGGTGAAAATATAGAAAGAACTAAAAACTATATAAAGTCTCTTGAGGCGCATTTAGAGAACGATTTTGTTAATTTAAGTAAAAAGTGTGATCAAGTTGTTGATTTACTAATGAAACTAGATCTTATTACAAGTGATAATAGCAAATTGACGCTTACTAAGTGGGGTAAATTTTTGAAGCAAATTCACTCGGAATTCGACTTATTAATCATTGAGTCATTAAGACGAAACTTATTAAATAACCTCACACCAGTGCAACTTGCCTGCCTACTTAGTGGTTTCGTTTACAATCCAAGACGAGACGAATTAGATATTCCTATAAATATTGATGAAATTATTAAGAATAATGCAAATCAAATTTTAAAGTTATCTGACGAGATAATCGAAACTGAGAGAACATTTAAAATAATCAATAATAAAAGTCCTCATTTTGGTATGGCAAATATTATTAAACAATGGTGTAGTGATGTAAATCTGAAAAAAATATTGCAAAAAACAGAAATTGCACCAGGAGATTTTGTCAGAAATGTAAAACAAATTATAGATTTATTGCGTCAAATAAAGCGACTTAATATTTCAGGTATCACAAATACAGCAGAAGATGCCATTTTACTTCTTGATAAAGGTGTCGTATCTTATGAACCAAACGTCAATTAGATAATAAACTATTTATTTGGTTTTCTATCCTATATTTTTTTAATCTTTTTTTGACATTTTCTGTGTCTTTATATTTGGGTTTATTTATCATAATTTTCAAATCATCTTTCAATTTAACAACTTTTAATGCTTTTTTAAGGTAGGGGATTGACTCAGCTATAGATTGTTTTTGTTTGGTTGATAAAACTTTGGAATTTTGGTAATTGTTTATGAGATTTTCTATTGTTTTAAAATTATTTATTATACTTACTGCTGTCTTTTCACCGATTCCTTTTACGCCAGGTAATCCATCTGATGAATCTCCCTTTAAAACAGCGAAATCAAGATATGAATTGGCTTCAATACCAAATCTCTCTTTTATTTCAATTTCATCATAAGTTTTGCCACCATCTTTACCTAATAGATGAACAAATATTTTTCTTTTATTATTGACTATTTGGAATAGATCTTTATCGCCTGAGACGACAACCGTATTAATATTCTGCTTTGAAATAGTTGAAAGTACATCATCAGCTTCATAATTGGCTTTTCCAATGCACTGCATACCCAGCTCTTTTAAAATAGTGGGAAGTAATTCAATCTGTCTTTCTAGATCATCATCAACTTCTTCTTCGTTATCAACAATTACTCTGTGTGCTTTATATTGTGGCAATAAATCTGTTCTCCATTTCGGACGCCAATCTTCATCAATTGCATGAACTATGATTTCAGGAGAGTATATTTTTTTTAGTCGTATTAGAGTTTCCAAGTAACCTTTAACCCCATTAATCGCAAAACCCTCAGAATCTTTAATAGATGTTGGTAAACCATAAAAGGATCTGAAAATAAGAGATGATAAGTCTATGGCCAAGATTTTACATTTAAACTTTGTCGCAGGCATAGATTAATTCTATCTATGTAATAAGGTATTAATAATGGTAACTACAGAAGAATTGTCAAAAAGAATTTTTAATGCTCAAAATTCATTGAGCAAGGTCAAAAATTCTCTTTTACTTGTCACACCAGGACCTAATCTAAGATACTTAACAAACTATAAGGCTAAAAATTTAGAGAGATTAACTTGCTTGGCAATTGCAAATGACAGAAAACCTGTATTGGTGGTTCCAGAATTAGAAAAATTGGCTGCCGTAGATGCAGGAATTGATGAAGACATGATTGATTTAAAAACATGGGTCGAAGGTAGTAATCCTTACGATTTGTTCTCAAATTATAAATACGAAAATATTTTTATAGATGAAAAAATGACTGCTGATAAGGTCTTGAATTTTCAAGGTATATTTAACCATTCACATTTTTTAAATTCATCAACAGTTATGAGTCCGCTTAGAAGTATTAAAAGTAATTATGAAATAAATGAGCTGAAAATAGTCGGTAATATGATTGATTTAGTACATAACGAGATATCAAAAATTATAAAGCCAGGAATGACTGAATTAGAAGTTGCCAAAATAATCAGTAATCAAATAATTGAAGTAGGGCATGATTCAGTTGATTTTGTAATTGTTGCAAGTGGACATAACTCTGCATCTCCACATCATGAACCTTCGAATAAAATCATTGAAAGAGGTGATGTAGTAGTTGTAGATATAGGAGGTACTTCGCCAACTGGATACTGTAGTGACTCAACTAGAACATATAGCGTTGGGAAGACTTCACAAGATTTTTATCCGAGTTATTCGGTATTGAAACAAGCTCAAGAAGCATCTTGTCAAGCGACTAAAGAAGATTTGACGGGAGAACAATTAGATTTAGTAGCTCGAAATATTTTAAAAGATAACGGCCTTGGTAATTACTTCACTCATAGAACTGGCCACGGAATAGGTTTAGAGACTCACGAAGAACCTTACATAGTGGCTACAAATAAAAATAGAATAGTGACTGGAAATGCTTTTAGTATTGAACCTGGCTTTTACATTGAAAATAAATTTGGTGCAAGAATCGAAGACATAATTGTTAAAACTGAAAATGGATTCATTCGCTGTAATGAAACTACCCGTGATTTAATAGAAATTTAATGAATAAACTTCAACTTCAGACAAAAATTACTGTAGGTTCCTTATCTGGGTTACTTCTTGCACTTACTTACGATAATTCGAATTTATGGTTTCTAATTCCAATTGTTTTTGCTCTTTGGTGGGGAGTCACTCATAAAAGGTCTTTATCTGATTATCTTGTCATTTCATTTTCATTCAGTCTTGTTTTTTGGGCTATACACATCATTTGGATTATTTCTATTGGAGTAGATGCTTATATTTTATTGACTTTACTTATGACAATAATTTATGGTTCAAGCGGCATTTTAATGTATTTTTTAAGAAATTCTTATCTTCCTTTTTTAGGTTATGCCTTGGTTTATATTGCTATTGAAACGCTGACTCAAGATTATCCTTTTGGTGGTTTTCCTTGGGCCAAAATTGCCTATGCAAGTATTGACTCACCCTTTGCCAAATTAGCTCCTTACGGATCAACTCAAATAGTTGCTTTATCGATATTTATTGTTGCAATTTTTGTAATTCCATTAATAGGATTCATACTGCAAAAAGCTGTTTTCCCAGCTTTATTTATTGGGGTATCTATATTTGCTTTTGTGCTTTTTCTAGACTCATTAAGTTTTAATTTTGAAAAAACAGGAGAGAAGAATCTATTAATAGTTCAAGGTAATGTTCCTAGATCTGGCTTAATGTTTAACGAGCAAAAACTAGCAGTATTAAAAAATCATGTTGAAGAAACAAAAAAATTCTTTAGCACTAAACCTGAATCATTGAAAGTAGACGCAGTTTTGTGGCCGGAAAATTCAATAGATGTCGATCCTTACATTAACGCTGAAGCAGCTAAAATTCTCAATGATCATCTAAAATCTATTGATAAACCCTTCATTGCAGGTGCAGTTTTAACTAAGGGAAACAATTTAAAAAATTCAATTTTAAAGATGCAAAACAATATTAATAATAAGGAAGATGAATACACAAAGATTCATCTTGTACCTTTTGGAGAATATTTACCTTTTAGAAATGTTTTGGAAAGTAGAATATCTAGATTTAATTTATTGATTAAAGATTTCGTCAAAGGAAGTGAGATCACTAATTTTAGATTAGATAATGATTTAATCTCTCCAGTTATATGTTTTGAAGTTGCTTGGAATGACATTTTGTCTAAACAAATAATAAATGGGGGAGAGTTAATTAGTGTGCATACTAATAATGCAACGTATGCTTTTTCTGATCAGATTGAACAACAGTTCAAAATAACAAGATTTAGAGCACTTGAAGCAAGTAGACAAACTGTTGTTAGTGCCACTACAGGGATATCTGCTCATATAGATGAGTTTGGCAAAGTTTTGTGGAAATCTGATGAATTTAAACCTGTATCACATCTTGCCCAAGTTAAGTTGATTACCGAAATTACTCCGGCAATTAGATACATTGATATAATTAATATAACTAGTTATTTATTATTACTTTTGTTGATAGTTTTAGCCGTATTAAAAGGTAGAATAAATAGATAATGAAAATACGAATCCTTGTACCAACTTATAACGAATTACACACCTTGCCATCTATTTTGCACAGAATATTTCAAGAAAATAGTGAATATCATGTTTTGGTTATAGATGATAATTCTCCTGATGGAACAGGTCGACTAGCAGAACAATTAAAAAATCAATATGAAAATCTTGATGTTTTCCATCGTTCGAATAAAAATGGACTGGGTGCAGCATATATCGAGGGCTTCCTTAAATCGATGGACGAATTCGATGTTTTAGTTGAAATGGATGCTGATGGCTCACATGATCCTAGAGATTTGCATCAAATATTAGAAAAAATTAAAGATTTTGATTGTGTGCTGGGATCTAGATGGATTCCAGGTGGAAAAGTAATTAACTGGCCAAAAAGTAGGCAAATATTGTCACAAGGTGGAAATATTTATGCTCGAATAATGTTGGGTTTCAAAATAGGAGATTCAACTGGTGGATTTAGGGCTTATAAAAGCTCATCATTGAAACAAATTGATCTTAAAGAAATTGATTCCCAAGGTTACTGTTTTCAAGTTGATATGGTTCGTAGACTTTTAGAAAAGAATTTAACGGTCTCTGAAGTTCCCATTACTTTTACTGAAAGAACTATAGGTAGCTCAAAAATGAGTAAAAATATCGTGATTGAGGCTTTTCTGCGTATAGGTTTGTGGGGCGTTCAAAGATTCTTACGTATAAAAGACCGATAATGAATGTTATGTAAAGTAGATTAATTTTATAGCTACTTAGACCACTTATTGAGCGTTAGCAAACTCTCTAGGTGAAGGGCAAGAACAAATTAGATTTCTATCACCGTAAGCACCGTCAATTCGGTTAACAGGTGGCCAATATTTCTTGCCTCGAAGCCCTGAAACAGGAAATACAGCCTTTACACGTGAATATTGTCTATTCCACTCACCTGCTAATTCTTCTGCGGTATGTGGTGCATGACGCAATGCAGAATCTTCAACTTTGTATGCACCATTTGCGATTTCATCAATTTCAGCTTTGATATTAAGCATTGCTTCAACAAATCGATCTAATTCAATTAGGTCTTCACTTTCTGTTGGTTCAATCATTAATGTTCCAGCAACTGGGAAAGACATAGTTGGAGCATGAAAGCCATAATCCATTAATCGCTTGGCAATATCATCGACTGTTACACCAGTCTCTTTGGTAATTTCTCTTATATCCAAGATGCATTCATGCGCAATGGTGTTATTTTTACCTGTGTAAAGAATTGGAAATGCTTTAGATAATTTATTTGCTAAATAATTAGCAGACAAAATTGCACTTGAAGTTGCATCAAAAAGACCCTTAGCTCCCATCATTCTTATATACATCCAAGAAATTGGCAGAATTCCTGCTGAACCATAAGGTGCTCCACTTATAGGACCAACAATTTTTTCTTTTGGACCACATATGTCATTTAAAGGATGTGTTGGTAAATATGGTGCTAAATGAGATTTAACCGCTACAGGTCCTACACCAGGTCCTCCTCCGCCATGAGGAATACAAAATGTTTTGTGAAGATTTAAGTGTGATACATCTGCTCCAAATTTTCCAGGCTTAGCAACTGCAACAAGCGCATTAAGGTTTGCCCCATCAACATAAACTTGACCACCTGCATCATGAACCATTTCGCATAATTTAGTAATGCCTTCTTCAAATACTCCATGAGTTGATGGATAGGTAACCATCACTGCAGCAAGATTGTCTCTATTGGCGTTAATTTTATTTTCTAAATCTTGAAGATCTACATCTCCTGTATCGGTGCACTCGACAACCTCAACTTGCATCCCAGCCATCACTGCACTTGCTGCATTTGTTCCATGTGCACTGGAAGGAATTAAACAAATATTTCTATGACCTTGTCCCCTGTTTTCTTGGTATGCACGAATTGCAAGAAGTCCTGCAAATTCTCCTTGTGAACCAGCGTTTGGTTGCAAGCTGATTGCGTCATAACCTGTTATTTCGCACAGCCAATCTTGTAATTGACTTATTATTTTTTGCCAACCTTTTGATTGCTCAATTGGAGCAAAAGGATGAATACCAGCTAATTGAGGCCAAGTAATTGGTTCCATCTCGCTTGCAGCATTTAATTTCATCGTGCAAGAACCAAGTGGAATCATTGATCTATCTAAAGCAATATCTTTATCACTCATAGATCTAAGCCATCTCAACAAAGCAGTTTCATTGTGATATCTATTAAAGTGAACGTGGGTTAGGTATTTACTGGTTCGATTTGAAATACTTTCATCCTTGTTATCTTCATTTAATAATTGGGTATTAAAACTTTTTGCAATCTTTGCCATAATTTCGCTATTTGTAGTTTCATCAATCGAAATTGAAACTTCTGTGCTGCTAATTTTTCTAATGTTTATACCGTTGTTCAAGAATTTGTTATATAAATCATCTGCATTAGTAGTTTGAATCAAAACTGTGTCAAAAAATTTAGTATGAATAACTTTGTTGCCTGATGCTTGTGCCATCTTTGCAACGCTTAGCGCTTGATTATGAACTCTTTCTGCAATTGCTTTTAAACCTTTAGGACCATGATATGCAGCATAAGTTGCTGAGATTACGGCAAGTAAAACTTGTGCAGTGCAAATATTGCTAGTTGCTTTACCTCTTCTAATGTGTTGCTCTCTGGTTTGAAGCGCTAAACGATATGCAGCTCTACCTGTTGAGTCGACACTTACACCAACTAATCTTCCAGGAAGTGACCGAGATAATTCTTCAGACACTGACATAAAACCTGCGTGGGGTCCACCAAAACCAAGTGGCACTCCAAATCTTTGTGCACTACCTACTGCAATTTCTGCTCCAAAACTTGTTGGTTCCTTGATCAAAGTTAAAGCAAGCAAATCAGTTGTGGCAATAACAACTATTCCATTTTCTTTGCATTTTTTACCAAAAGATTCTAAATCTCTAATTAAACCAGTGCTTGTTGGATATGAAATCAATACACCGAACGCATTCTCAATAATATTTTTTTCATCTATGTCAATCAATTTAACTTCAATTCCGATTGGTAGTGCACGATTTCTAATTACTTCAATAGTTTGTGGATGAGTATCTTTATCGACCAAAAAAATATTTGAATCATTTTTTGAACTTCGTTGCGCAAGTCTCATAGCTTCAGCTGCTGCAGTTGGCTCATCTAATAAAGATGCATTTGCTACTGGTAAACCAGTTAAATCTTCAATCATTGTTTGAAAAAGAATTAGAGCTTCAAGACGACCTTGAGAAATTTCAGGTTGGTAAGGAGTATATGCGGTGTACCAAGAAGGATTTTCTAAGATATTTCTTCGTATTACAGCTGGAGTTAAACAATTGTAATAACCAAGTCCAATCAAACTTGTGTTAGTTATATTTTCAAATGCTAATTCTTTTAATTCTTTTTGTGCCAATTCCTCGCTTAAAGCTTTAGGAAGATTTAAGGAATCTCGGAAACGAATCGCACCAGGAATAGTTTTGTCTAGTAATTCATCAAGAGAATTCATTCCAATTTCTTTTAGCATCAAATCTTGTTGTGCTTTATTGGGACCGATGTGACGGTCCTGGAAAATGAACTCGTTATTGGACATGGGTAAAAGGATACCTATTCTCTAAACAACTATCCGTTAATCTAATCCTACTTAAACGTAAAATTTAGGCAATTGCGTTTTTGGATGCTCTTCTCTGAGCCAATTCGTCCATCAAGTTGTCATTGAGCACTAAATTGCCCTCAGCAGTTTCTGCTGGAAATTGCGCCAAACTTCCTTCAACTTCTTTCCACACACTGCCAATAGCAATACCAAAAACTCCTTGGCCACCTTTTACTAAATCAATAACCTCATCATCGGAAGTACACTCATATACAGAAGCCCCATCACTGATCAAAGTTAAATTCGAAAGATTGTCTGCTCCGCGGCTTCTAATTAAATCCACGGCATTTCTGATGTTTTGCAGAGAAACACCTGTATCAAGTAATCTTTTGATAACTTTTAAAACTAAGACATCAGTAAATGAATAAAGTCTTTGCGATCCAGAGCCTTGAGCAGGTCTAATAGTTGGCTCAATTAATCCAGTTCTAGCCCAATAATCAAGTTGTCTGTAACTAATTCCTGCAGCAGAGCAGGCAATTGTTCCCCGATATCCAACTCCGTCTGGAATTCTTTTTAAATCACTTGGCTCAAATAGGGATTGCTGTTTTGCGACATTTTCAGTCATTTTCCCTACTCCTTATTGGTGTGTTACAAGAGTAAACCAAAGGTAAACAGTTTGATTACATTTAGACCTCAACACGCCGCTTCCCTCAAGTTTAACTTTAAGGTTAGATTTCCTCACGATTTGAAGTCATCTGGATTTACCTCATCGAGAAACTGCCTAAATTTATCAAGTTCATCCTGCTCTTCTAGTGGTATCTCAATTCCAGCCGAATTCAATACTTCAACCGCAACAAGAATCGGAGCCTCCACTCGAAGGGCTAGCGCAATTGAGTCTGAAGGTCTAGCAGAAACTATTAAGCCGTTATCAAAAAGTATTTCTGAATAAAAAATTCCATCCTTTAATGAAGTGATTTTAACTTCTTTAATAGCTCGACCCAAATTTTTAATTATGTCCAGCAACAAATCATGCGTAAGTGGTCTAGCGGGGACAACACCTTGCTGAGCAAACGCTATAGAGGTGGCCTCAACTGCCCCTATCCAAATAGGTAAATATTTTTGCCCAGGTTCATCCTGGAGCAAAATAATTGGTTGATTTGAGGGCATTTCAACTCGAACCCCTACAACTGAGACTTTTATGAATTCTTGGTCCATCTTTTAAATAATTTCACTTTCTAAATCATGATGAACCAAAATTGAATGCAATTGATTGGTTAAATTTGCAATTTCCTTCATCATCTCTTGGGCTTGCTCACTTGCGTCAGGTCGTTTAGATCTTGCAAGAGGTGACACAATTTGTTTTATTAAAGACACTTCCCTGTCAGTTCCTGATTTGAGAATTTTTAAATGTCTAGGTTCAATTCCATATTCAGAAAGAGCAGAAATCACTCTGGCAGTTCTTAAAGCATATTCATCAAAATGTCTATTATCAGCTAGTACTTGTATCAAACCAAAATCTTGTGCATCTTTTAGAAATGCTTCACTTATTCCTGTATTGGCAATTATCTCATCTCTTGTGACTCGAATATTTGACTTACTTTTTGAACTTTCGTTGAAATTTAGTACATTATTTGGAACCTTGGGTTTTTCTATGTTTTCCGTAGGTACTTGCAAACCTCTATCCATGGCCTCAATGTGTTGTTTAATTACTCTTAAGGGCAAATAGTGATCTCTTTGCATTCGAAGAATATATTCAAGTTTTGCTACATCAGATTGAGAGAATTTTCTATAACCACTTTTAGTTCTTGCTGGAATAATTAATCCTTCTGCTTCTAAAAATCTAATTTTTGATATCGAAATGTCATTGAATTCAGCCCTTACTTGATTCAAAACTTCACCTATAGTGAATAAATTATCTGACTTTTTAGCAATTGACATTTATATTTTTTGTCCTGGTAGAAGAAAAGTAAATCGATATTTGCCTATTTGAATATCATCACCAGCTGTGAGTTTTGTTTTATCAACTCTAATAAAATTTACATAAATTCCATTCAAGCTATTTTCATCATTTATGAACCAAGCATTATTTTCTTTGGATATCACCGCATGTTTTCTAGAAACTGTGACATCATCCAGAACAATATTAGAATCATCACTTCTACCCAAAGTGACATTATTTCCTGAAATGATAAATCTTTGATTTTTTTGTGTCCCAGATCGAACTAGCAGTGCAGCACTATTTGAATCCAGTCCGCTTAGATGTCCATCTTCTATTGATGAGAGAGGACTTGTATCCAAAGAAACAACTGGGATAGCACCAGTGTTTTCCATATTCATCGATTTACCTCCACCTCTTAATCTAGGTGAAGACTACTTAAGGGTCAACCTCAGGTTGAGATTATTGGTTTTCAGTAATCTTTAAATAAGATGCTGCATCCATTAAATCCTGCATGGAATTAGGATCAACATCGCTAACTTTGACCATCCAACCATTTCCGTAAGGATCTGAATTTATCGTTTCTGGCGAATTGTTCAAAACTGAATTAACTTCTTTAACAGTTCCAGATACTGGAGAATAAATATCACTTACTGATTTTGTTGATTCCACTTCGCCACAAGTTTGACCAGCTGTAACTTTTGCTCCAACTTTTGGAAGACTTGCAAATACAACATCACCCAGTGCAGATTGAGCAAAATCAGTGATGCCAAACGTTATTGAACCATCAGATTCTTGACGAACCCATTCGTGTTCTTTTGTGTACTTAAGCTCATTTGGAGTATTCATGTAACCTCTCTGTGTTTAGGAAACAGCATATTCGGGTACTTCTAAAGTGACAATCGAGTCTATATCTACAGTGGTGGACTTATTTATAACAACCGTCCCATCAGAGGTTTGAATAGTCTCAACAATTCCACCTGGAATTCTCAAAGCCGTTTCTAACGTCGAAGGATCTCCAATCACATTAATTATGTAGGGTGAGCGAATTGTCTTTTGAGATACTTTTATGCCATCTGGAGCATCAAGAAAATAGGTATTGCTAACGACCCTATTTGCGTTAATTTCAATAGCCACCGCTCCAGCATCTCTTAATTCTTGAATTGCATCTAAAAGAGTAAAAGCACTAACTGAATACAAGTCCCCCGTTATTCGAATTTGTAACCCAGGACCACTAACCGGAGCACTTCCAGATAACACGATTAATTGATCAAGTCTTCGTTGCGCTGCTTCTCGTGCTTGATCGCTTGATCCGTTTTGTAATGATTCTAGAACTTGTTGCTGTTTAACTAATTCCTGTTCCAAACTATCTGTTTGCTTAACTAAATCATCAAGTATTAAAACCAATTCATCTTCTCTTGCTGAAGTTAAGACTTCCGGTTCATCATTTTGTCTAATAGACCAAGTTATGAGTAATCCTAGAAACATCATAATGAGAACTAAATAGTATTTTTGAGAATTATTTTTTTTCTTTAATTTTCTTTTTGCCATTATCTATTGAATAGGTTTCTACGAATTGCAGCTGCGTTAGCAAATATACGCATCGCCAATACAACAACAACACCTGTGGAAAGCTGGGATCCAACTCCCAATTGATCACCTAGAAAAACGATAATCGCTGCGATAGAAATATTACTTAAAAAAGAGGTAATGAAAATGCGATCATCAAAGTTATTTTCAAGATTTGCTCTTATTGCTCCAAATACTGCATCTAACGCTGCTATAACCGCAATAGGTAAATAAGGTTGTAACCATAACGGCACAGTTGGATCTAAAACAATTCCAACGATTACACCAATTAGTAAACCGACAACAGGAATCATATTCAGTTTCCTACTCTAATACCTTCTATGTCGGGAAGCTCATTTCCGATGGCTGATATTTCAACTATGTCCAATTTTGTTAACTTATATTCAAGGCCATAGGTGGAAACAACGTATTGAAAATCTTTGAAATCAGGATTTTCGGAAAGCTTTTTTGAAACTTCTTCATTACCGATAAAAGTGATCTCATATGGCGGCAATAGAGGACGATAATTAATTAATATTGCTTCACCAGCAGATCTAATTGCCGTTGTCGTGGAGATTCTTTGGTTATTGATTGAAATCGCTTGAGCACCGCTTGACCATAAAGCATTTGTTACAAGTTGTAAATCTGTATCAAAAACTCTTGCAAGATTAACCTTTTGAAAATCTAGTGAGTCAGTATTTCGTGCATCATTTATTATCATCTTGTACCCAGGTCCAGATACTGACTTAACTCCTGAGATTATTTGCAAATTCGATTCATTTAAATTAGCAATTCCTCGATTTGATAAGTTCGATAATTGAATATTCTGATCATTTATTTCATCATTAATCTCTGACAATTTTTGACTTAAAAGAGTTAAATTGTTGACTCTAGTTTCAATCGAAATTCGTAAATCTTTTTTACTCTCCTCAATTAGTGGAACTTGTCTCTGAAAATTTGCTATGGCTATTCCTAAAAAAATACCTGAAAATATTAGCACTGTAAAAATCCACCATTTTGGATCTTTAGTAACTTTGAACCCTTTTGGCAAATCGCTATAGTCATTTGTTTGAATCTCTTTATTTAAAAGATTCAAAATATTCATAGATTTTGAATCTTCAACCTCAAAAAAACTATCTTTAGCCATGATTTTTAATTATAGATTGAGCCTGTTGTAGATATTTTATTGTGGAGAAGAAATATAGAAAAACTCCCCAAAGTAAAAATGACCATCCAATAGTTAGCCAAATATATTCTTGGTTTGGAAAGGCTTTTGCGAAAATAAGTCCAGGAATTCCTATAAGTAAGTTAAATGCTCCCATTTTTCCTAGATAGTGAACTGGCAATCCGGTTATACCCAAATTTTTTAAATACAACATAACTAAGGACATGAGTAATTCTCTGAAAATAATAAATAATATAAAGATTATGTGTAATGCGTCTAAATAAAATACAATGTAAAGAAGCGTCACTATGTAAATTCGATCTGAAATTGGATCAAGAAGTTCTCCAAGTCTTGTATATTGATTGAATCTTCTTGCTATATATCCATCAAGCCAATCAGTAAATGAAGAAAAAAATATCAAAATACAAACTATGACTAATTGGTTTTGATAATTTAAATAAAGAATAAATGGAGCTACTGCAATTCGAACCATGGTTAGTAAGTTCGGAATATTTAAGATCATCATCTTTTTCTCTGTCTAATTTTTACTTTAATATGAATCGGAGAACCACTAAATCCATACTGCTCTCGGAGTTTTCTTTCAAGATGTCTTTGATAAGTCAAATCAAGTGCACCTGTTGTAAACAGGGCAAATGTTGGTGGCCTATCTGCAATTTGAGTTGCAAAAAGAATCTTTGACTGCTTGCCCCCTCTTAGAGGATGGGGATTTGCTGCTACAAATTCTTTTACGAATTGGTTTAATTTGCCAGTGGATATTCGAGTGGTCCAACCTTCATAGGCTGTGTTTAAAGCTTTTGAAATTTTATCAATATGCCAACCAGTTTTAGCTGACAAATTTACTCTGGGAGCCCAAGAAACATTTCTTAAATCAGTTTCAATTTCTCGTTCTAATTCATGATGTCGTTCTTCATCAATTAAATCCCATTTATTGAACACCAACACTAAAGCCTTCCCTGAATCAATGACTTGACTTATTAATCTTCTATCTTGGTCAGCAATGATTTGATCAGATTCAATTACTAAAATGATTATTTCGGATCTTTCTAAAGTTGCATTAGTTCTTAAAGTTGCATAATACTCAAAACCACTGGATTCCTTGAACCTTTTTCTAATTCCAGCTGTGTCGATGAAATGCCAATCTTGATCGTTGATGTTTATTATTTCATCAACAGGATCAACAGTTGTTCCCGATATTTCAGAGACTATTGATCTGTTTGATTTTGATAACTTATTTAATAAACTACTTTTACCCACATTTGGTTTGCCGATTATGGCGACTTTTACGGGACCTTTTTTAGTGTCTTTAAATTTAGATTCATTTGGTAAATTTTCTTTTATCTTTTCTAAAAGTTCTCCAGATCCTCGTCCATGTAGAGCACTAACTGGTATTGGTTCGCCCAAGCCTAAAGACCAAAGTTCACCGATTTGATTTTCAGCTTCTGCTCCATCAACTTTATTTGCTACTAGCAATACAGGAGTTTTTGTTTTACGAATTAATTTGATTACATCTTGATCTTCTTGAGTTATTCCTACTTGAAAATCTAAGACAAATAAAATTAGATCAGATTCATCTATGGCTTTTTGAACTTGAATTGATATTTGATTCATCATTTCAGAGGAATCTTGAGTCCATCCTCCAGTGTCAATCAAAATGAAATCTTTACCATCCCATTGTGCGTCGTAATAAACTCGATCTTTTGTAACACCAGGAATATCTTGAACTACAGCTTCTCGCCTACCTATAATTCGGTTAATTAAAGTGGATTTACCAACATTTGGTCTTCCAATCAAAGAAACACGTGGCCTATTTGAAATTACTTCCTCATTTGAATCATCGCTTATTTGATTCGAGAAATCTCTTTCTAAATCATTGATGTCTTGACTATCATCCAGGTTATCTGAGATCCAGATTTCATCTGTAGATTTGAAAGAATCTTGATTTATTAATTCTTCAGACATTTTTTACTATCTCTATAAATTTATTTACTGATTGATCAAAACTTAGAGAACTTGTGTCAAGTTCCTTTGAATCGTTGGGTTTTAATAGAGGTGAGATTTTTCGATTTGAATCTTTTTCGTCCCTAATTTTTTGTTCAGTTAAAACTTTTTTCACATCCGAATTTATTTCTTTTGCCCTTCTTTGTGCACGTATCTCTTCACTAGCAGTAATAAATATCTTCACATCTGCATCTGGAACTACCACACTTCCAATATCTCGTCCCTCTATAACAATGCTTTTATTAGAATCATTAATTAAATCTCTTTGTTTTTGAACAAGAAAATTTCTAACTTCGGGAAGAGAAGCATAAAAAGATACATTTTTCGTTATTTCCTCGCTTCTAATTTCTTTAGATACATCCTCCCCTTTTATTTGAAACAGAATCTCTAAAGGATTTATCGAAATACTTAAATCTATTTCGTTTTTATCCAGAATTTTTTGTATATCCAATTCATTATGAACATTGCTTCTTAATAGATAAAGAGTGATCATTCGATACATTGCACCTGTATCCAAAAAATTGAAATCTAATTTTTTAGCTGCTTCTCTGCTCACACTTGATTTACCTGAACCGCTTGGGCCATCAACTGCTACAACCAATTTGTGGCGAGTGCTATTACTCGCATTCATTATTGAGCCAAATCTTGTCTAAGTACTTCTGCGCCTCTTAGGTAAATATGTTTAATTTGGTCTCTATCTTTTTCAGTATTTACGTGCATAAGGATACGCACTACTTTTGCAGGAGAATTCGGTACATCAATTTCTTGAGAGCAAATTAAAGGCACATCACCAAGCCCAATTTTTCTAGCAGCAGCTGCAGGAAAGGCACAATTTAAGTCTTTCGTAGATGTGAAAAAGATGCTGATTAAATCTTTGTTGTCAATATTATTCTTATTGAAAATTTCTTGTAGAAGCTCAATTACAGCATCATTCAATTCATCTGCATCGTTATTGTTAAGCATTGTTGCACCGCGAATTCCCCTTACCGTCATAATGCAACCTTTTCTATATTTAAACCTGCAGCTTTGTACAAACTTGCAACTTCTGTATGACCTAAAATTCTAGTTTTACCAACCTTTAGATCACCTAATTTTATCGGACCAAATTGAACTCTGACTAACTGAATAACGTCATGACCAATAGCTTCTGCTAATCGACGAATAATTCGGTTTCGGCCCTCATGAATACTTATTTCAATTGCCGTCTCACCTTGGCTTGTGCCAATTATTTTTACTTCATCAGCACGTGCAAAACCATCATTTAAAGCAACTCCTTGTGTTAATTGCTCAATCTCATTCTTAGATACAAAACCTTTTAATCTTGCAAGATAAATCTTTGTTACTTCAGAAGAAGGATGAGTCAGACCATGAGCTAAATCTCCATCATTTGTCATTAATAACAAACCTTCTGTATCAGCATCGAGCCTTCCAACGTGAAAGAGTCGATCTGGTTTATCTGGTAAGTAATCCGAAACAATTGCTCTTTTGTCTTCTCTCTTCATCGAGGTGACGACACCGATTGGCTTATTTAAAGCTAAAACAATAAATCCAGAAGTTGCTGCAACAGGTTCACCATCAACCATGATTTGATCTATACCAGGATGGACTCTCTTACCTTGTTCTGTAATTTTTTTCCCATTAACAATTACTCTTCCTTGAGAGATCAAATCTTCACAGGCTCTTCTACTCCCAAGTCCTGCTGCAGCTAAAACTTTTTGAAGTCTAATTCCTTCATTACTATTCATTTAATTTAAAGTTTCATCAATTAATGAATCAAGCGCTGACATATTCGGTAAATAATCTGCAACTGGAGGTAACTCATCTAAACTTGCTATTCCAAGACGTTCGAGAAAATATGGTGTTGTCTTATACAAAATAGCTTGTGAGTCCGTTTCAGAACCAGATTCCTCAATTAGACCTCTATTCAACAAAGTTCTAACAACTCCATCGACATTTACACCTCTAATTGCTGCAATTCGTCCTCGAGATACAGGTTGTTTATAAGCAATAACAGCTAAAGTCTCCAAAGAAGCTTGGGTTAATCTTGCTGTCATTCCATCTTTAAGAAATCTCTCTACAACTTCAGCAGAATTTTCATTTGTATAAAATCTCCAACCACCAGCAACTTCTCTTAAAGTTATGCCACCGTCTCTTTCCTCGAATTCTTTCTGTAATCTTTTCAATTCTTTAGCAACTTCAATTTCAGGTGTGTTTGTTACTTGCGCGATTGTTAGAACTGAAACGGGTTCATCGACAACTAAAAGTATTGCTTCAATTGCAGATTTTAAAGACGGGGCTCCTAATGAAACTACTTCATCATTATTTAAATTTTCAGTCATTTCTATTTCCTAAATCTACTACATTACTTTTATCTTCAGCTTCTTGATCGAATTCGTCAGTGACCCTAACATCTCCCTCATTTGATCCAACCCATTTAATGTAAAGATCTTTTAAAGGCGCTTCTTGTTCTAAAGTTATTTGAGATTCTCTAAACAATTCCAAAACTGCTAAGAATCTTGCTACAACAACTGGGATTTCAACTCCTGTAATTAAGGATCTAAAAGAAGCAACACCAACTTTTCTTAACCGCTCAACAATAATTCCCGCTTGCTCTCTGACACTGACAAGTGGTGCATGTAAGTGTGTAAGTGAAACGCTGGGAATTTTTTTTGCTTCAAGTGCTCTTGCTGCAAGTCTTGCAAGTTCATGTGGACCAAGCCCTAACAAAACTTCAGGTAAAAGATTTGCAAACTGTGATTCAAGCGATACTGATCTTGGAAATCTTTTCGCTTCAAGGTTGAAATTATCATTTATCCAAACAGAAACTTCTTTGAAAGCCTTATATTGCATTAATCTTGCAAGTAACAGATCTCTTGCTTCTAATCTTGCTATATCTTCTTCATCTTCAACTTCACCTGAAGGAAGAAGCCTTGCTGTCTTTAAATCCAATAGTGTTGCAGCAATTACTAAAAATTCGGTTGCTTCATTTAAATCCCATTCTGAGCCTTGACTTTTTATATATTGCAAGAAGTCGTCAGTGACAATGTGAAGAGCTAAAGCAGTAACTTCTAATTCGTGTTTTGCAATTAAACTTAATAAAAGATCAAAAGGACCTTCAAATTGATTTAATTTAACGCTGAATTGTTTGGTAGATTTCTCCACCACATCATTGTCTGTAGTAGAAATTGTCATTTGATTTTTTGAATAAGCTCTCTAGCTAATCTTTTATAAGCCTTAGCTGCTGGCGAAGATGGAGCGTACTCTGTAATTGGAGATCCGGCTGCTGTTGTTTCTGGGAATTTTACTGTTCTAGCAATCACAGTTTCAAAAACTTTATCTCCAAAAGCTTCTTCAACTCTTTCTAATACTTCTCTTCCATGAACGGTTCTTGGATCATACATAGTTGGAAGAATTCCTAAAATCTGTAATTTCGGATTTATTCTTCCTTTTATTTTTTCAATTGTTTGCGTAAGTAATGCAAGACCTCTCAAAGCAAAATATTCAGTCTCCAAAGGAACAATGCAACCTTCTGATGCTGCTAAAGCATTTACTGTCAGTAAACCAAGTGAAGGTTGACAATCGATAATTATGAAATCATATTCATTTAGCAAGGGATCTAATGCACTTTTTAAAACATGTTCTCTTCCAACTTCGCTCACCAGTTCAAGTTCGGCTGCGGATAATTCAATATTTGAAGGAAGTAAATCTAAATTTTCTACTTTAGTTTTAACTAAAACATCTTTAGCTGGAATTTGTTCTCCCACTAAAACATGTCGTAATGTTTTTTCAAGTTGATAAACAGGAATGCCAAGACCAACTGATAGTGCTCCTTGGGGATCAAAATCTACGAGTAAAACTTTGCGTCCATAACTTGCAAGAGCTGCGCCCAAATTTATCGTGCTCGTAGTTTTACCAACGCCACCTTTTTGATTAACCATGGAAATGATGTGGGCAGGACCATGAGCTGATAGTGGTTGAGGTATTGGAAAATCATTGGCAGTTTTTTGACCCTTTGCTACACGGGTTCCATCATCTTTTACAGATGGCGTAGCCATAACAATCTCAACTTTCTGCACAACCGCCCCGGTTGGGCCAATGCCACAAGCCTATGTCAAATGTGTAAAAAATTCCTTGAATGAGACAGTTTTAGCGTCTTGCACGAGGATGAGTTTGAATAAAAGTTTCTCTTAACTTATCAACTGTCACATGCGTATAAATTTGAGTCGTATTTATTGAACTATGTCCTAATAATTCCTGTACCACTCTTACATCTGCTCCCCCTTCTAAAAGATGGGTCGCAAAAGCATGACGCAGCGTATGTGGTGTTAAATCTAAAATTCCTTGTTCGGTCGCATATTTGTTTATAACCAACCAAATTGACTGTCTAGTAAGTCGTTGGCCTCTAGCATTTAGCAAAAGTGCATCACTTTTATTTGAATTAGATATGTTATTTCTAACTTGAATTAGATATGAATCAATAGATTTCTTTAAACTCGATCCTAAGGGAATTAATCTCTGCTTGGAGCCTTTACCAAATCTAATTTTAATTACATTTGCATCAAAATCGACATCTTGCAAATCAGTGTTTACTAGTTCACTGATTCTGCACCCTGTTCCATAAAGAAATTCAAAGATTAGTCTATCTCTTATCGCTTTTGCGTTTTCAGGTTTTATCCCTTCGATTAAAGATATTACGGTTTGAACATCTAAAGTTTTGGGCAGCGAAAAGGTCGTAGATGTAGATTCAATCAGCGATGCTAAATCATCTAATAATATTTTTTCCGAATATAAAAATTTTAAGAAACTTTTATAACAAGCAATAAGTCTTGAAACTGATTTTTCACTGTGATTAGATCGATACTTATTTATAGTTTCTTGGATTATTCCAATATCAAGATTACTCAATTTATTATCAGTTCTATCGATTAAGAAATCTAGATCTCTTGAGTACGCCTGGATGGTATTAGTTGCTAAGTTTCGTTCAAGTTCCAGATGATTCAGGTACTGCTGTTTTACTGAATCTAAATTCATCTCAATTCAAGATTTTTTCAGGTTCAACAAATTCAAGATTGAATGCATCAGCTACAGCTTTATAAGTTACTTTACCTTCGTGAACATTCAAACCTAGTCTCAAAGCCGGATCATCACTTAAAGCTTTTTTCCATCCCTTATTTGCAATAGCTTTTGCATAAGGCATTGTTACATTAGTCAAGGCAAAAGTTGAGGTGTTAGGAACAGAGCCTGGCATATTTGCTACGCAATAAAAAATAGAGTTGTGGACTTTATAAGTTGGATCGGCATGTGTAGTTGGTTTTGAATCTTCAAAACATCCGCCTTGATCAATTGCGATATCTACTAGAACAGACCCAGGCTTCATTCTTTTAACTAAATCATTTGTAACCAATTTAGGAGCTTTTGCTCCAGGAACTAAAACTGCTCCAATTACTAGATCAGCTTCTAAAACATTTCTTTCTATTTCATAAGCGTTAGAAACTAGAGTTTGAACTTTTCCTCCAAACAATTCATTTAACTCTTTTAGTTTTTCAACATTTAAATCCAAAATAGTTACATTAGCTTCCAATCCAAGAGCGATAGTTGCAGCATGTTGTCCTGAAACTCCTCCACCTATAACTACAACATTGCCTTTTTTAACCCCAGGGACACCACCTAAAAGCAATCCCCTTCCTCCTTGAAATTTCAATAAGGAATGTGCCCCAACTTGTGTTGCCAATCGGCCAGCAACTTCAGACATAGGAGCAAGTAAAGGAAGTGAATGATCTTTCAGTTCAACTGTTTCATATGCAATAGCAGTTGTCTCTGATTTTAAAAGTGCATCAGTGCACTCTTTAGATGCAGCAAGGTGTAGGTAAGTAAAAAGAATCTGACCTTTCTTAAGTCTTTGATATTCATCTTTAATTGGCTCTTTTACTTTCAATATCATTTCAGCTTTTTGCCAAACTTCATCAGCTGTTTCAATAATTTTTGCTCCAGCTTTTACATACTCATCGTTAGTTATCGCACTGCCAACACCAGCATCTTTTTCAATAATTACTTGATGACCATTTTTAACAAAATCAACAACACCGGCAGGAGTTATTGCTACACGATATTCGTGATTTTTAATTTCTTTTGGTACACCAATTATCAATTTTTTCTCCTACTAAAAAAGTCCCGGTTTAACATATTACGCCTTTTATATGGATTTGGAAAATAGCACTTTGGACTAATTACTTTTTAAACTCTAATGCTGCCTTGATTAATCCTTGGAATAAAGGATGAGCGTGAGTTGGTCTGGACTTAAATTCTGGATGCGCTTGTGTTGACACATAATATGGATGTACTTTTTTATCCAGTTCAACAAATTCAACTAAATTTTTATCCGGTGAAAGTCCTGAAAAAATCAAGCCATGTTCACTTAATTTATCTCTATATTGATTATTGACTTCATAACGATGTCGATGTCTTTCTGAAATTACATTTTTTCCATACACTTCATGCACAATGGAATTTGAAAGCAAATGAGCCTCATAACTTCCCAATCTCATTGATCCACCCATATCTTTTTTGCCACTAACAACATCAATTTGATCATTCATTGTTGCGATTACTGGATAAGCAGTATCTGCGTCAAACTCTAAAGATGATGCGCCAGCCATTCCTGCAACATTTCTTGCATATTCAATCACCATGCATTGCAAACCTAAACAAATTCCTAAAGTGGGAATTTTATTTAATCTCGCAAATTTTAATGCTCCTAATTTGCCTTCAATGCCTCGAACACCAAAACCGCCTGGAATCAAAATTGCATCAACATCAGACAAAACTTTTTTTGCACCATTGTCATCTGCGCAGTCATCTGATGCAACCCACTTAATAATTACTTTTGAATTATTTGCAAATCCACCAGCTCTTAAAGCTTCAGAAACTGAAAGATATGCATCAGGTAAATCTATATATTTTCCTACCAGAGCAACTGTTACTTCGTGTTGAGGTTTATGAACTCGTTCTAATAATGCATCCCAACTCTTCCAGTTAACATCTCGAAAAGGTAGTCCAAGTCTTCTAACTACAAAAGCATCTAAACCTTCTCTATGGAGAACTCTTGGTATGTCATAAATACTTGGAGCATCTACTGCAGCAACAACACCTTCTTGATCAACGTCACACATTAATGAAATTTTCTTCTTTATGCTTTCTGAAACTAAACGATCAGACCTTAAGACAATGGCATCTGGTTGTAAACCAATATTTCGCATTGCAGCAACACTGTGTTGAGTTGGTTTTGTTTTTTGTTCACCAGAAGGCCCAATATAAGGCAATAAACTTACATGTAAAAAGAAAGTATTTTCTCTACCGATTTCATGTCTGATTTGTCTAACAGCTTCTAGAAATGGCAGTGATTCAATATCTCCTACGGTTCCACCAATTTCAGTAATTACAACATCAACATCAGCACTACCCATTCCTCTAATACGACTCTTAATTTCATTTGTGATGTGTGGAATTACTTGAACAGTATCTCCTAAATATTCGCCACGTCTTTCTCTCGCAATAACACTTGAATAAACCTGACCTGTTGTGACATTTGCCGATTTAGATAGTTCAACATTTAGAAATCTTTCATAGTGACCAACATCCAAATCAGTTTCGCCACCATCTTCGGTAACGAATACTTCTCCATGTTGAAATGGATTCATAGTGCCAGGATCAACATTTAAATATGGATCAAGTTTTTGCATGGTTACTTTTAAACCACGAGAAACTAACAAATTACCTAACGAAGATGCGGTTAAACCTTTACCTAATGAGGAGGCGACTCCACCGGTCACAAATACGTGTTTCACATTGCCGGTGTTCATTTATCTCCCGTGACTAATTTGTTAGAAAACCTAACCCCACGGGATTACAGTTTATAACGAAATGCTTTTAGATAAGCCAATGAGTTCTCGAGCGTGTTCAATTGCTGAGGAGGATTCAGAAATTCCAGCCATCATTCTTGCAATCTCTGTAAGTCTTTCTTCTTTATCTAGTGTTAATACTTCAGTTTTAGTCACGTTAGCCTTTGTTGTTTTTACGACTTTCAAATGAGTGTCGGCAAATGCCGCCACTTGAGGAAGATGAGTAACTACAACGACTTGATGCTTTTGTGCAAGTAATTTAAGTCGTTTACCTACTTCGATTGCAGCCTCTCCCCCAATACCTGCATCTACTTCATCAAAGATCATGGTTCTATTTTTGACTTTTTTCGAAAATATTAGTTCTATCGCCAACATAATTCTAGACATTTCTCCCCCACTTGCGATCTTGTTTATAGCTTGTAGCGGTTGCCCAGGATTTGCACTAAATTCAAACTTAACTTGATCTATTCCGTAAGAATCGAATAGATATTTTTTTGAATTTACTTCTAGCCCTTCTGAATTCACTGTTTGTTCTACAGTGACGCTAAATTTCGCACCAGGCATAGATAATTGCGATAATTCATGTTCAATCTCTTTAGAAATATTTTGTGAAAACTTGATTCTTTTTTCTGATATTTCAGATGCTTGTTCTGATAGTTGGCTTTTAATTCTATCAATCTCATTTTTCTTTTGATTAATTAATTCTGGAAGATTACTGCTTTGATCTAGTTCTTTTTGCAATGAATCTATTCTGGCAATCGCGTCCTTGGAAGTTGGTCCATATTTGATAAGTAATTTATTTAATAAAGAACGTCTTGATTCAAGTTGATCTATCACTTCAGGATCTCTATCAAGAGAAACTAAATCTCTTCCTATTTCCTGGGCTAAATCCTTTAAGTCTATCTCGTTTTTTACAACAATGTCTCGCAAAGTCTCTATTCTTTTGCTCTTATTACTTGATGAATCTAACAATTTTCTTAAATTTGTGATTAGTGAAGTAATGGAACTTTGACTACCATTTTCTGACCCACTAAGTAATTGATCGGCTTCTTTCAAAATTTCGTAAATATTTTCACTTGAATTTATTAAGTTAAGTTTCTCAGTAATGGTCGTTTCTTCATCCAATTGAATATTGGCAGATTTTAATTCTTCTAAGGCTTTGCTTATTTCTTCCAAGTCTTTTGAGCTCTTTTTTTGCTCGGCTAATAATTCCTCTAGTAACCGTTCATTTTCTCGCAAATCTCGATATTTGATTTCATATTCTTTGAGGTTTTCAATATGTTCATCTCCAATATAGGTATCTAACAGAAATCTTTGGTGACTATTTTTATTTAAAAGAGTCTGATCTCCTTGCCCATGAATAGTTATTAAATCTTCAGTTAACTCCTTCAAAATCGCACTTGAAACACTTCGACTACCTAAAAAAGTTTTTCCTCGTGAAGTGTTAGAAATAGCTCGACTGATCAATACTCCATTATCTTCAATCTCAACATCTAATTCAGATAATTTGTTTTTTAAATCATTTTCTACAACCTCAATAAATGCTTCTACTAATGCGTTATCTTCATTGACTCTAATGAGTGAATTCTCAACTTTTTCACCACAAATCATTTCAAAAGATGACAAGATCATGGTTTTTCCAGCGCCAGTTTCACCGGTGAGAACTGTGAAACCACTAGATAGATCAAGTGATATATCTTCTATCACACCAATATTTTTAATACGTAAGTCTTTTATCATTTACGTTTAGTGTTTCCGCGCCAACCTTCAACTGGTAATTGAAATTTTTTCACTAAAGTTTGACTAAAAGATTTGTTTTCCATTCTGGCAAGGTGCACGTAATCTTTAGATTTAGTTATTTCAATTCGCATACCTGGATAAAGATCAAAAGATCTTCTCCCATCAGCTGTTAAATGCCCATTTGTTCCTTTTGCAGGAATTTCAATAGCTATTTTAGAAAGAGTAGATACAACTAAAGGTTTAGCAAACAATGCATGAGCACTAATTGGCACAACACAAATAGCTTCCACACTTGGCCAAACCACTGGTCCTCCAGCACTAAAAGCATAAGCTGTAGATCCTGTAGGTGTTGCACAAATAATTCCATCCCCTGATAATCGCGATACAGGTTGTGAATCTATTTCTAGAATTACATCAAACATATGTCCTGGTTCAGATTTTTCAATAGATACATCATTAAGTGCAAAAGTTGAAAAAACTTTATTGTTATCTTTAAAGACTGAAACTTCTAAAGTTAATCTGTCCTCTTCTATCCAGGAATGTTCTGTTATTGATTTGACAACATCTTCTAGGTGTTCTAATTCTGCCTCTGCCAAAAATCCAACATGACCAAGATTTATACCTAAAATTGGAATTTTTTTGTCCCTTGAAACCTCAACAGCTCTTAAAATAGTTCCGTCACCACCAAATACTAAAGCAAGATTTGGAGAATTTTCATTTGAATTATCAAAAATTTCAACCTCAACGCCACTATTTTTTAATACCTTTGCATCTTCTTGGGGCGCAAAGATTTCTATTTTTTTATCTAGTAGTTGTCTACAAACTTTTGCTGCAACATTTTCAGCTTCAATTGAATTGTTGTGGATTATTACTAATACTTTAGGAGAGTTACTCACGATTGAGGTCCTTTAGCAATAGCATCTTCAATTTCTTTATCACTTATTATTCTTCCACCTTTTTTAAGCCAACAAAAATACTCCACATTACCTTTGGGCCCAGGAAGAGCTGAAGCAACAACTCCATTGCAACCAAGTCCTAGTTGAGCACCTGAATCAATTACTTTTCGTATTGATTGCATTCTTAAAACAGGATCTCTTACAACTCCCCCAGCACCTAATGATTCTTTTCCAACTTCGAATTGGGGTTTCACCATTAAAAGAAAATCTGCATCCTCGTCAGCATTTGCAATTAAAGCTGGTAAGACTTGCGATAACGATATGAAGGAAAGATCAGCTACAACAATTTTTGGCTCTGGTTGAAGAGTTTTTGGGGCTAGATTTCTAATATTTGTTCTTTCCATCACTACAACTTGGGGATGATTTCTTACTTCCCATGCAAGTTGACCGTAACCAACATCTACGCAATAAACTTTTGCGGCTTTTCTTTCAAGTAGAACTTGACTAAACCCACCTGTTGATGAACCTGCATCTAAACAAATTTGATTTTCGACAACAATTTGACTCCATTCATCTAGCGCACTTATTAATTTGTGCGCACCACGTGAAACGTAATGATCCACTTCTGTTTCAATGACAATTGAAACGTCTTGATTTACTCTTCTGTCTGGTTTTAGCGCTGGAACATGATCTACTAATACACATCCTGAAAGAATTAATTCGTTGGCAACTTCTCTAGATCTTGCAAGGCCACGCCTGACAAGTTCTTGATCTAATCGATTTAATTTCACTCTTGATTATCAGTTAAAGAATCATGTAAGCGTCTGTGTACATCTTCAAAAACAGCGACATGTTCTATTGCAGGTAAATTAGTTATTTCGTTTAATCGATCCATAGCACCATCTACCCTTGACTCTCCAGTTGGCACGATTGGTTTCAAATTTCCTAGGGTCAATTCTTGTTGACCGGTTTCAGACCACTCTTGGTTTTCCATAACTACCAACTTACAAGAGAATTGTTATCTAGCAATGCACTTAAGTCTTTCCCCACATAAGTAGGGGCTGTGGATGTAGAACTGTTCTTAATTTGATTCATATCTGTTACTCCTGTTAAAACACACATCGATTTAAACCCTGCCTTATTTGCTCCTTGAATGTCGGTATCAAGTCGATCACCTACTACCAATGGGTTTTTAGAGCTAAATATTTTTGCTGCTTGCTGAAACATAAAAGGTTCAGGTTTACCCATTAATACTGGGCTTTTTCCTGTAATAGATGAAATAAGGGCGTTGAAAGATCCATTTCCTGGTGCTAACCCTTTTTCAGTTGGAAATGTGTAGTCATTGTTGGTAGAAATCCATTTAGCGCCTTTACTTATTGCATAACACATTTCTGCTAAATCTTTTTGAGCAATATCTGCATCTATTCCATTTACCACAATGGTTGGTTTTTTATCCGCTTTCCTGACAACCTTAAAACCGGTTTCTTTAACTGAATCTTTTAAACTTTGACTTCCTACTACTAAAACTACGTCGTTTTTTTGAAAATTATTTTCTAAATACCAGCACAGTGTTTGAGAACTGGTGACAATGGAAGATGGTTTTATATCTAAACCAAAGTTTTTCATCCATTTAGAAACACTTTTACTTGTTACCGATCCATTATTTGTTATGACTGCCAAATTAATTTTTCTTTTCTGTAACTCTTTTATTGTCTTAACTGCAGAATCTATAGGAGTTGATCCTAAATACACAACTCCATCTAAATCCAAAAGGATAGAATCATAGGAATCAATTATTGGCATTTTTCTATCATTTCTTTTGCCCCAGTCAAATTCTCTGGATCAGATTTACATGTTTTTTCAAACCAAATTTTGGCTTCTGCAACTCTGCCTAGATCCAGTAAGGTTTTGGCATAAACAAATCTCATGTTAGCGATAGATTCAGAGATTTCATTTGAATTAAATTCTTTAATTTTAGCCAGGGCAAGTCCTGCATCAACTTGGCCTAAATCCTTTCTTGCCCCCACGATTGTGATCATTAATTCGTGATAATCTGCTCGGTCCATCATTTCTATATCTTTTTCATTCAAAATTTCAATTGCTTTTTCAGGTCTATTCAAGGCTCTTTCACAATCGGCTATCAAAGATAAAGTGTCAGGTTTTCCACTAATTCTTCTTGCCGCTTTTAATTCTGACAAAGCAAATTTGTAATCTTGGCACCGATAAGCTGCAACACCTACTGCCTCTCGCACGATTGCAAGTCTTGAAGCTGCAGCTACATTTGCCGCTTTTGCATACTGCAGTGCTAATTGCGGATCTGTATCTATGAATCTTCCTGCAGCGACTAGATTCTTAGAAACAAATTTCGCTAAACCTTCAGGTAAAGTCCTTAACTCTTGTTTAATATCTCCAGATAATTCAGAACCAGTTATATCTTCAGGAATTTCTAACTCGTCCATAAATTATCCTTTAGAAAAAATTTTAGTGTTAAAAATAAAATATCCACCTTAAAAAAGGTGGATATTTTTATATGTCCGGCAACGTCCTACTCTCCCACTCGGTCCCCCGAGAAGTACCATCGGCGCTGAGAGGCTTAGCTTCCAGGTTCGGAATGGAGCTGGGCGTTTCCCTCTCGCCATGATCACCGTAACGCTATTGAGTTGTCCAACCCAATTACTAATCGGTTGTAACTCGAAAATTTCATAGAGGACGCGAGTACTTCCTTTAAAAAGGTAAGTAAAAAGTTAGAAAGATTGTGAAAACAAGCCCTCGACCTATTAGTATCGGTCAGCTCCACACATTACTGTGCTTCCACATCCGACCTATCAACCCAGTCATCTTCTGGGGGTCTTACCAGGTTAACCCTGTGAGAGTTCTTATCTTGAGGTGAGCTTCCCGCTTAGATGCTTTCAGCGGTTATCTCGTCCGAACGTAGCCAACCAGCCATGCTCTTGGCAGAACAACTGGCACACTAGAGGTTCGTCCATCTCGGTCCTCTCGTACTAGAGACAGGTCCTCTCAAAACTCTTTCGCGCGTGGAGGATAGGGACCGAACTGTCTCACGACGTTCTGAACCCAGCTCGCGTACCGCTTTAATAGGCGAACAGCCTAACCCTTGGGACCTACTCCAGCCCCAGGATGCGACGAGCCGACATCGAGGTGCCAAACCTTCCCGTCGATATGGACTCTTGGGAAAGATCAGCCTGTTATCCCCGGGGTACCTTTTATCCGTTGAGCGACGCCGCTTCCACTTGCCGGCGCCGGATCACTAGTTCCGACTTTCGTCCCTGCTCGATCCGTCAATCTCGCAGTCAAGCTCTCTTGTGCACTTACACTCAACACCTGATTACCAACCAGGCTGAGAGAACCTTTGAGCGCCTCCGTTACTTTTTGGGAGGCAACCGCCCCAGTTAAACTACCCGCCAGGCACTGTCCCTGATCCAGATTATGGATCGAGGTTAGACAGCCAATACGAACAGAGTGGTATTTCAATTTTCGACTCCACAAGAACTGGCGTCCCTGCTTCGAAGTCTCCCACCTATGCTACACAATCCGAATCGACCGCCAATACCAAGTTATAGTAAAGGTCCCGGGGTCTTTCCGTCCTTCCACGCGTAACGAGCATCTTTACTCGTACTGCAATTTCGCCGAGTCCATAGTTGAGACAGCGCCCAAGTCGTTACGCCATTCGTGCAGGTCGGAACTTACCCGACAAGGAATTTCGCTACCTTAGGATGGTTATAGTTACCACCGCCGTTTACTGGGGCTTAAGTTCTGAGCTTCAGGATTACTCCTTAACCCGTCCCCTTGACCTTCCAGCACCGGGCAGGCGTCAGTCCGTATACATCGTGTTACTACTTCGCACGGACCTGTGTTTTTGTTAAACAGTCGCTTGGGCCTTGTTTCTGCGGCCATGATGTGCTTGGGGAGTAAATCCTTTCACACTTCAAGGCCCCCCTTCTCCCGAAGTTACGGGGGCATTTTGCCGAGTTCCTTAACTACGGTTTGCTCGATCGCCTTAGTATTCTCTACTTGACCACCTGAGTCGGTTTCGGGTACGGGCGGATTTGTCACTTGCTAGAAGCTTTTCTCGGCAGCATAGGATCACCCACTTCGGCTTACGCCTCGGCGTCAGATCTCAGTATCAGTGTGCGGATTTACCTACACACCCACCTACATCCTTACCCCGGGACAACCATCGCCCGGGATGGGCTACCTTCCTGCGTCACTCCTTTGCTTACCTACAGCCAACAGGGTCGCGTCTTCCGCTGAGATTGCTCCCAGGTTCAAACGCTTAGCATTATTGGTTTCAGTATTGGCGCAACAAAACCGGTACGGGAATATCAACCCGTTGTCCATCGATTACGCCTGTCGGCCTCATCTTAGGCCCCGACTTACCCAGAGCAGATTAGCTTGACTCTGGAACCCTTGGTCATTCGGCGGACAGGTTTCTCACCTGTCATTCGCTACTCATGTCTGCATTTTCACTCGTGTAGCTTCCACGGTTGGTTTTCACCACCGCTTCACTAGCCACACGACGCTCTCCTACCCAACAAATCATCTGGACCACGAAGGCCTGATACATGATTTGATGCCATAACTTCGGTGATGTGCTTGAGCCCCGTTAAATTGTCGGCGCGGAATTACTTGACCAGTGAGCTATTACGCACTCTTTTAATGGTGGCTGCTTCTAAGCCAACATCCTGGTTGTCTATGCGACTCCACATCCTTTACCACTTAGCACACTCTTTGGGACCTTAGTTGTTGGTCTGGGTTGTCTCCCTCTCGACTATGAAGCTTATCCCCCACAGTCTCACTGCCGCGCTTTACTTAATGGCATTCGGAGTTTGATTTACGTTGGTAACCTTTTAGGGCCCCTCGGCAAGTCAGTGCTCTACCTCCACTAAGAAATACGCGACGCTGCACCTAAATGCATTTCGGAGAGAACCAGCTATAACGAAGTTTGATTGGCCTTTCACCCCTAACCACAAGTCATCCCCCAATTTTTCAACATTGGTGGGTTCGGTCCTCCACGCAGTCTTACCTGCGCTTCAACCTGCTCATGGTTAGATCACCTCGCTTCGGGTCTAGGGCATGCGACTCATTCGCTCTATTCGAACTCGCTTTCGCTACGGCTTCCCCACACGGGTTAACCTCGCCACATACCACTAACTCGCAGACTCATTCTTCAAAAGGCACGCTGTCACTGCCCTTACGGGCGTAGCTCCAACGGCTTGTAAGCACACGGTTTCAGGTTCTATTTCACTCCCCTCCCGGGGTTCTTTTCACCATTCCCTCACGGTACTGATTCACTATCGGTCACTAAGTAGTATTTAGCCTTATCAGGTGGTCCTGACAGATTCAGGCGGGATTTCACGGGCCCCGCATTACTTGGGATACTTAATAAAAGTTCAATACGTTTCGACTACAGGGGTGTTACCTTGTTTCCCGAACTTTCCCACGTTCTTCGTCTACGCATTGAGTTTCTGACTTTTTTCAGTAATAACAGTTACTGAGATTAAGTCCCACGACCCCAAAACTGCAACGTCTGTTAACTATCACGCAATTTTGGTTTAGGCTCATCCGCTTTCGCTCGCCACTACTAACGGAATCACTATTTATTTTCTCTTCCTGTGGGTACTGAGATGTTTCACTTCCCCACGTTTCCTCCATTTGTTCTATGTGTTCGAACAATGGTTACTGGACATAACTCCAGTCGGGTTTCCCCATTCGGATATCCTCGGATCACAGCTTGGTTATCAGCTCCCCGGGGCTTTTCGCAGATTCCTACGTCCTTCATCGGCTCTTAGTGCCAAGGCATTCACCGTGCGCTCTTAGTAGCTTGTTGTCACGATCTAAATTTTTAAAACCTTGTTTAAAGAAAGATGCTCGCGTCCTCTATGAAGTTTTCAAGTTACATTCGATCCTTTATGTTTTGTCCCACTTAAGATTTATAAATCCCAGTTTAGGAACACAAAGTTCGTTGCTTGAACTTTTTTTGGTCCAAGTGAAGAAGCGACTGCCCCTTCAGGACCCAACAGCATGCCAAAGAAAATTAATTTTCCACATTTTTGAGCAAACACTAACCCTAAACCTAAAGTTGAGAGTTGTGCTCATTTGAACCATCTGGTTCTTGATTAATGCTCCTTAGAAAGGAGGTGATCCAGCCGCACCTTCCGATACGGCTACCTTGTTACGACTTCACCCCAGTCACGAATCCTACCGTGGTAACCGCCCTCCTTACGGTTAGGCTAGCTACTTCTGGTAAAACCCGCTCCCATGGTGTGACGGGCGGTGTGTACAAGACCCGGGAACGTATTCACCGCGACAT
>JBJOGR010000008.1:0-3317 GCA_046048135.1 Actinomycetota bacterium | reverse complement strand
AAATTTATATGGGAAATGTTGTTTCGGGAAGAAATGCTAAAGATGTTTTGAAAATGACAGAAATAGTTTTTGGCGGAAGAGAAAATATTGAAAAAACTCCCTGCACAATTTCTCTTATTAACTGCAATTCCCCTCTTCGTTGGGATGATCGCATGCTTGATGCTCAATTTGAATATTCAGCAGCAAATCAAGCTGTACTTTTAACACCATTTTTATTAATGGGTGCAATGAGTCCAGTAACAATACCTGCAACACTTGCACAACAAATAGCAGAAGCCTTAACTGGAATTACTTTGTCGCAATTAATCAGACCTGGTTCACCAGTAATATTTGGATCGTTTTTATCAAATATTGATATGCAATCTGGTTCACCACAATTTGGAACTCCTGAGTCAGGTATTGGACTTCTTTGTACAGGACAAATTGCAAGACACTTTGGTTTACCTTTTAGATCTGGTGGAGGATTAAATTCATCTCAAACTGCAGACGCACAAGCCGGTTATGAATCATTAATGACAATGCTTCCAACATTTCTTGCTGGAGCAAATTGGGTTATGCACACAGCAGGTTGGCTTGAAGGTGGACTTGTAGCAAGTTATGAAAAATTTGTTATAGATGTTGAGATTTTACGAATGTTACAAGCAGAGTTTACTCCATTAGAAATCACAGAAGAATCTTTAGCATTCGATGCACATGTTGAAGTCGGACATGGCGGACATTTCCTAGGTGCAGCTCACACAATGGAAAGATTTAGAGATTGTTTCTACAGACCATTTTTGTCATCCAGTGACAATTTCGAAAAATGGAATCGAACAGGTGCTAAAACTACCGATGTAAGAGCTAATGAAATAGCAAAGAAGAAAATTGCAGAATTTCAAATGCCAGAAATGGATTCTTCTATTAAAGCAGAACTTGAAGAATTTGTTGCTAAACGATCTGAGGAATTAAAGAAATGAAAACTGATATTGAAATAGCCAGAAATGCAAAAATGCTTCATATTAATGAAGTTGCAAAAAAAGTAGGTATTTCCGAAGACTCTATTTTTAATTACGGACCAAATAAAGCAAAGGTATCTCTAGATTTCGTTAATTCACTATCTTCCAAGCCAAATGGAAAATTAATTTTAGTTACTGCAATGACTCCAACTCCTGCAGGAGAAGGAAAAACAACAACAACTGTTGGTCTTGGTGATGGTTTAAATGCAATAGGCAAAAAAGCGATTATTTGTTTAAGAGAACCATCTCTTGGACCATGTTTTGGAATGAAAGGTGGCGCTGCTGGTGGAGGTTTTGCTCAAGTAGTTCCAATGGAAGACATAAATCTTCATTTCACCGGAGATTTTCATGCAATAGGTGCCGCTCACAATTTACTTTCTGCAATGATTGATAACCATATTTATTGGGGAAATGAATTAGGAATAGATGTTAGACGAATTACTTGGAAACGAGTAATTGACATGAATGATCGTGCATTAAGAGAAATAGTTGCATCACTTGGTGGACCTGGAAATGGATATCCAAGAGAAGCAGGTTTTGATATAACAGTTGCAAGTGAAGTTATGGCAATACTTTGCCTTGCAATGGATTTAGAAGACTTAGAACGACGTCTAGGCAATATTGTTGTCGGTTATACAAGAGATAAAAAAGCAATTACTGCTAAAGATTTAAATGCTCACGGTGCAATGACTGTTCTTCTTAAAGATGCTTTAATGCCGAATTTAGTCCAAACTTTAGAAAATAATCCTGCATTTGTTCATGGTGGTCCATTTGCAAATATTGCACATGGTTGCAACACAGTTCTCGCGACAAAAACTGCACTAAAACTTGGTGATTATGTTGTGACAGAAGCTGGCTTTGGTGCTGATTTAGGTGCTGAAAAATTCTTTGATATCAAATGTAGAAAAGCTGGATTGTCTCCTGATGCAGCAGTTATCGTCGCCACTATTAGAGCCTTGAAAATGCATGGTGGGATTGCAAAAGAAGAATTAAATAAGGAAAACGTTGAAGCGGTTAAAAAAGGTTTAGAAAATCTTGGTCGCCATATTCAAAATGTTCAAAAATTTGGTGTACCTGTTGTAGTTGCAGTAAATAATTTCATTAGTGATACTCAAAACGAATTTGATGAAATCAAAAAATATTGTCAAAACTTAAATGTAGATGCAATTTTATGTAAACATTGGGCAGAAGGATCAAAAGGAACTATAGACTTAGCAAATAAAGTGGTTGAATTGGCCGAATCCGGTTCTTCAAAATTTAAACCACTATATGAAGATAATTTAAATCTTTGGGATAAAGTTTCAACAATCGCAAAGAATATATATGGTGCTAGTGAAATAGTCGCTGATAAATCTGTTAGAGATCAATTCAAAGTTTATGAAGAGTCAGGCTATGGCAAATTTCCAATTTGTATGGCAAAAACTCAATATTCATTCTCAACTGATCCAAACCTAAAGGGTGCACCGTCTGGACATGTCGTGCAAATTAGAGAAATTAGACTTTCGGCTGGAGCTGAATTTATAGTTGTTGTTACTGGAGAGATAATGACTATGCCTGGATTACCAAAAACACCTGCTGCAAATTCAATTAAACTTAACTCATCGGGAGAAATTGAAGGCCTATTTTAATTAGCTATCTCCGGCAGTACTTCCAGGATCTGCAGAGGCAGGATTATTTAATTGGTATTTGGTTATTGCATCCGTAACTTTGCTTAATTTAATTTCTTCATTTTGGGCCAATGATTTTAAGCTTTGCACCACAATTGATTCAGCATCAACTAAATAGTGCCTTCTCAAAGCTCCTCTAGTATCTGAAACTCCCCAACCATCAGTACCAAGTGTTACAAAATTTTGTTTCAAATAAGGTCGAAGTTGCTCTGGAATAATTCTCATCCAATCTGAAACTGCAACAATTGGTCCTTTTTGGTCTTTTAATAATTGAGAAATAAATGGTTTTTCATTCTTATTTTCAAGTAGATTTCTTCTTTCGACTTCAAGGCCATCTCTTCTTAATTCATTCCAAGAGGTAACAGAGTAAACATCTGCACATACTTCGAAATCTTTTTCCAATATTTCTTGAGCTTTTAGAGCCCACGGCATTGCAACCCCTGAGGCCATTATCGCAATTTTTGAATATTTACTCTTAAATTTTGACTCTGAATAAAGGTATGCGCCCTTTAGTAAATGTTCAGTATTAATATTTTTTGGTTCTTCTGGTTGTATATATGGTTCGTTATATACAGTTAAGTAGTAATAAATATTTTCAGGATTTTCCCCATACATTCTCTTTAAACCGTCTTTAACAATATGAGCAATTTCAAAA
>JBJOGR010000007.1:0-11813 GCA_046048135.1 Actinomycetota bacterium | reverse complement strand
AGAGTGGAAGAAAATCAATTCATACTTGGCGCAAATGGAAATGTCGACTTAATTAGATTAAGAAATAATGCTCCAGATGATGTATTTGTAAAAGATATAACTAGCGGAACTATTGGTTTGGGTTTATTCGGTCCAAAATCAAGAATGTTAGCCCAAAGTATTTGTGATGATGATTTATCAAATGAATCTTTAGGTTATTTCAAAGCCAAAAAAACATATCTTGGTCAAGTACCTGTAACGCTTTGGAGACTTTCTTATGTGGGCGAACTTGGTTTTGAAATTTATGCAGACGCTGATATGGGATTAAAACTTTGGGACACATTGTTTAGCGCTGGTAAGAAATTTGGCCTAATACCAGCAGGTCGTGGTGCTTTTAATTCCATGAGATTAGAAAAAGGTTATAGATCTTATGGGGCAGAAATGACTAGTGAACATAATCCTTATGAAGCAGGGCTTTCTTTTGCAGTAAGAAAAACTGGTGGATTTATAGGATCACAAGCTTATGAAAAAATAAAACCTGAGCAAATACAGAAAAAACTTTGTTGTTTAGTTATAAAGAATGATTTTGATGTTGTAATGGGCAAAGAACCAGTTTTAGTAAACAACAAAGTTGTTGGCTACACAACTTCTGCATATTATGGCCACACTATTGGTGCTCCACTTGCTTATGCATGGTTACCAATTGAAGCAAGTGCAATTGGTACGAAAGTAGAAATTCAATATTTTGATAAAAAAGTTAAAGCAGTTGTAGGTAATGATCCTCAATTTGATCCACAAATGACAAGGCTAAAGTCTTAACTATGACCATAAAAAGACGCCATACTGCAGCATTGCCTGAACATCCTGATTTTTTATGGAGAAATCCATCTCCAAAGAAATCGTATGACGCAATAATAATTGGTGCTGGTGGACATGGTTTAGCAACAGCATTTTATTTAGCAAAAAATTTTGGAATCACAAACACCGCAGTTTTAGAAAAAGGTTGGCTTGCTGGCGGCAACATGGGTAGAAATACCACCATCATTCGTTCAAATTACCTGTGGGATGAAAGTGCAGGAATTTATGAGCACTCACTAAAGCTTTGGGAAAATTTAGAAGAAGAAGTTGGCTACGAAATGTTTTTTGACCAACGAGGTGTGATGACGCTTGCTCATAGCGTAAGTGATTTAAGAAGTAAAAAAAGAAATTTTTATTCAAATTCAATGAACAATATAGATTCTCAATGGTTAACTCCTGAAGAAGTTAAAAAAATTGCTCCAATTGTAAATATTTCTCCTGATGTTAGATATCCAGTTTTAGGTGCAACTTATCAAGCCCGAGGTGGTATTGCAAAACATGATTGGGTTGCGTGGGGTTATGCAAAAGCAGCAAGTGATATGGGTGTCGACATAATTCAAGGTTGCGAAGTAACAGGTTTTAAAAAAATAAATAACAAAGTTGTTGGTGTAGAAACAAATCAAGGTTTAATCAGTTGTGAAAAAGTGGGAATGGTTGCTGCAGGTCACACTTCTGTTTTGGCTAATTTAGCTGGATTCAGAGTGCCACTTCAAAGCAGACCACTTCAAGCATTGGTTTCTGAATTACTTGAACAAGTTTTAGACACAGTAATTATGAGTGGCGCTGTGCATGTTTATGTGAGTCAAGCTCATAAAGGTGAATTAGTAATGGGTGCAGGAACTGATGCTTACAATTCCTATGCACAACGTGGAGGTTTTCACGTAATTGAACATCAATTAGCTGCCGCTCTTGAACTTTTTCCTATATTTTCAAGAGCTCATCTATTAAGAACTTGGGGTGGAATTGTTGATATTGCACCTGATGCATCTCCCATAATTGGTTTAACTCCTGTTGAAAATTTATTTATTAATTGTGGTTGGGGAACTGGCGGTTTTAAAGCAACTCCTGGTTCTGGTTGGGTTATGGCCGAAACTATGGCTAAAAATTCAGCACATGAACTTGCTAAACCATATTCTCTGGATCGCTTTATTTCAGGTCATTTAATTGATGAACATGGAGCAGCCGGTGTTGCTCATTAGGAAAAATTTATGTTGTTAATTAATTGTCCTTGGTGTGGTTCCAGAGATGAAACTGAATTTCACTATGGAAGCCAAGCTCACATTGGCTATCCAGAAAATCCTGAAAATTTAACGGATCAACAATGGGCTGAATATATTTTCTTTAGGGATAATCCAAAGGGATGGTTTGCTGAAAGATGGTTTCATTCTGCAGGATGTAGAAAGTGGTTTAACATTTGGAGAAATACATTAACTCACGAATTTGGTCCTTCCTATAAGCCTTTTACTAATCAACCAAGTAGGCCAAAATGAGTAGTGTTCAATTTATTTTTGACAATAAGACTTATCACGGAAACAAAGGTGAACCTTTATCTGCAGCACTTTTAAGAAACCATGTAAAAGTTGTTACCGAGAGTTCATATTTATTCAGACCACGTGGTGTTTTTGGAATTGGTTATGAAGAACCAAATGCGTTAGTTCAAATTGATTCTGGAAGTGGCGAACCAATGGTTCCAGCTACAAAAATTGAACTAGTTGATGGATTAGAAGTAAGAAGTCTTGCAGGTGTGGGTGATTTACCAAATAAAAAAGATGAAGCCCGTTATGACAAAAAATATAAACATGTCGATGTACTAATCATTGGAGCAGGGCTTTCTGGATTAAAAGCACTTCAAAAGTATTCTAAAAATAATAAAAAAGTAATGATTATTGATGATCAACCTGCTGCAGGAGGATTTATTAGTGATCTTAACCAAAATATTGCTGGAAATTTATTAAAATCCTTAAAACAAAAAAATGTAATTCAATTACAAAGAACTACTGCAATTGGACTTTATGATCAAAACTATGTTGTGGCTGTTGAAAGAAGAACAGATCATCTAAATTCAAAAATTGATAAAAATAAGGCACGTATCAGAACCTGGCACATAAGAGCAAAAGAAATAGTTCTAGCAACAGGAGCTATGCAGCGAGTCTTGGTATTTCCTAATAACGATAGGCCTGGAATCATGCTCTCCCACGCAGCTGCAACATATTTAAATAAATACAGAGTTGGAACATTTAAAAATGCCATAGTTTTCACAGTCGATGATTACGGTTACGAAGATGCACTAAGAATAAACAAATCTGGTACAACAGTGAAAGCTATTGTTGATGTTAGACCAAAAATTTCAAAATCTCTCGAACAAAAGATAAAGAAAGCCAATATCGAATTAATTCTTGGCTCTAAAGTAATTGACACCAAGGCAGATTTTCATGGTTCTTTAAATAGCGTTGTCGTTAAAAGTGAAAAAAATGTAATTGAAATTGATGCAGATTTACTGGCAATTTCTGGTGGCTGGACTCCAACAGTTCATTTAGCAACTTTTTTAAATCTTAAACCAATTTGGGATGACAAAATTCAAGCTTTCAAGATGCCCAAACTTCCAAAAGGTCTTTCTTCTACAGGTTGGGCAAATGGAGAATTTGAGAAAGTTGATAATAAAACAGCCTTATACTTTGGGGAATTAGATTTAAATCAAGACGAAATCTCTTTTGTTGATTTACAAAGAGATGCAACTTTGAGAGATCTAAAAAGAGCTGTTGGAGCTGGTTTAAGTTCAATTGAACACATCAAGAGATACACCACGATTGGAACGGCTCAAGATCAAGGAAAAACAAGTGGTACAACAACTATTGGATTGCTCAGTGAATTAATTGGTAAAAAACCGTTCGAAGTTGGAACACTTACCTTTAGACCACCTTATGTAACTTTTCCATTTTCTGCTTTTGCAGGAAGAGAATTAGGAATTTTGACAGATCCTATAAGAACAACTCCAATTCATGAGGAACATCTAAAAAATAAAGCACCTATGGAAGACGTCGGACAATGGAAACGACCATGGTATTTCCCAATTGAAAAAGAAAATATGCATGAAGCGGTTTTAAGAGAATGCAAAGCTGCTAGAAATGACGTAGCAGTAATGGATGCTTCAACTTTAGGAAAAATCGATATTCAAGGACCTGATGCTGCAATATTTTTAGATCGAATTTATACAAATATGTTTTCTAATTTAAAAATAGGTTCAAGTAGATATGGACTTATGTGTGGTGTAGACGGAATGGTTTTTGATGATGGAGTAACGACAAGACTAAGTGAAAACAGATTTTTAATGACTACCACCACAAGTGGTGCTGCAAAAGTTTTGGATTGGTTAGAAGAATGGCTTCAAACTGAATGGCCAGATTTAAATGTGTTTTGTACTTCGGTGACAGAACATTGGGCAACTATTGCACTAGTTGGACCTAAATCCAGAAACTTGATTAAAAAACTATCCCCTGGTTTAGATGTCACAAATGAAAATTTTGCTTTCATGGAAAATAAGTATGCAGAAGTTGTAGGAGTTCCTGCAAGAATTGCAAGAATTTCTTTTTCAGGTGAATTAGCCTATGAAATAAATATTGAATCTTGGTATGCCCAAGAAATTTGGAAAGAAATATTTAGGCAAGGAAAAGAATTTAACATCACAGCCTACGGAACAGAAACTATGCACGTGTTAAGAGCCGAAAAAGGATTTGTCATAGTTGGTCAAGAAACCGATGGCACTCAAACACCACAAGATTTGGGAATGGATTGGATAGTTTCAAAGAAAAAAGATTTCATCGGCAAGAGATCATTTAGACGATCAGACACCGCTAAGAGTGATCGTCATCATTTAGTAGGACTTCTTCCACTGGATAAAAAGAAATTATTGCCAGAAGGTGCCTATATTATTAATAAAGATACATTCAAAAATAGTTCAAAAAATGCTCACATTGGATATGTCACAAGTTCTTATTCATCTGATGTTTTGGATAGAACATTTGCCTTAGCTATGGTCGCAAATGGCAGAAATCAGATTGGCAAAATTGTGGACGTGCCAGTTGGAGACGATTTAATCGCTGCAGAAATTGTGGATTCAGTATTTTACGATAAAGAAAATAGGCGTCGAGATGGCTAATTTAAAAAAATTTAGAAAGAGTCCTTTAAATGAAGCAACTTTTGGAGAAAAGAAATCTATTTTTATTAAAGAAAAGCCTTTTGCCACAACTCTTGATATAAGAGTTAAACCAAAAAGTAAATCACAAAAAATCATTGAAAATACTCTTAAAGTTAAACTTCCTTTAAAAGTGGGTCAAACTTTTAAAAATTCAAAATTTACAGTTTTAACATTAGGACCTGATTGGTGGCTTATAGTAGGAGCAAATTTAAACCATGAGAAATTATTGAGAAGTAAATTAAAAAATGAATTTGCATCAATCGTTGATGTGTCTTCGCAAAGAACTTTTATTGAAGTAAGTGGAAAATATGCAAAAGAAGTATTGGAGCACGGCTGGGAATTAAATCTAAATCAAGATGTATTTAAACCTGGTATGTGTGCCCAGTCTGTCATTGCTAGATCCCCTGCAATTTTGTATCACGGCCCTGTAAATACATATCATTTATATGTAAGATCTTCTTTTGCTCAACATTTATGGAATTTTTTAACTGATGCATCAATGGAATATTTAAACCAATAGACTAGGAGACATAAAAATGACTGCGATAATTTTAGATGGCAAAAAAACTGCTGAAAAGATTAAATCTCAATTAGCCAAACGAGTTGAAATATTAAAATCTAAAGGTGTTACCCCAGGACTTGGAACAATCTTGGTCGGAGATGATCCAGGCTCACATGCATATGTTGGCGGAAAACACAAAGATTGCTCAGAAGTTGGAATTTCTTCAATAAGAGTTGATCTTCCTTCAAATTCATCTCAAGAAGATGTCATGCAAGCAATAGAAAAACTTAACAAGGATTCCAATTGCACAGGTTATATTGTGCAACTTCCTTTACCTAAAGGACTTGATGCAAATAAAGCATTAGAAGCAATGGATCCGAAAAAAGATGCAGATGGTTTACATCCAGTAAATTTAGGAAGATTAGTTCTTGGTCAAAGTGCTCCACTTCCATGCACTCCTAGAGGAATAGTTGAATTATTGCGCGAATATCAAGTGCCAATAGATGGTGCTGAAGTTGTTGTTGTAGGTCGTGGCATCACAGTAGGTAGACCTATTGGATTATTACTGACAAGAAAATCAGAAAATGCCACCGTTACTTTATGTCACACTGGAACAAAAGATTTAATTAAGCACACAAAAAATGCCGACATAATTGTTGCTGCAGCTGGTGTTGCTCATTTAATAAAACCAGACATGATTAAAAAAGGTGCAGCTTTACTAGATGTTGGAATTACAAGAACAGATAAAGGACTAGTTGGAGATATCGATCCAGAAGTCAAAAATGTAGCTGGATTTTTTGCGCCGATGCCTGGTGGAACTGGGCCCATGACTCGCGCGATGCTTTTAGCAAACGTTGTTGATGAAGCTGAAAGATCAATTAAATGAAAAAAGAATACGATTACATAATTGTTGGTGGTGGATCTGCTGGCTCTGTACTAGCGAATCGTTTGTCGGAAAATCCAAATAACCAAGTATTAGTTTTAGAAGCAGGAAGACCAGATTATTGGTGGGATGTTTATGTCCACATGCCTGCAGCGCTTACTTTTCCAATAGGTAACCGATTTTATGATTGGAAATATCAATCCGAACCTGAAGAATTTATGAACAATAGAAGGGTTTATCACGGTAGAGGAAAAATTTTAGGCGGATCAGGTTCTATTAATGGCATGATTTTTCAACGCGGAAATCCTATGGACTATGAAAGATGGGCTAAAGACAAAGGTTTAGAAAATTGGGATTTTGCGCATTGTCTTCCCTACTTTAAAAAAATGGAAAACTCAATACATGTTTCAGATCCAGTTTTTAGAGGACATTCTGGTCCACTTGAATTAGAAAAGGGACCTGCAAAAAATCCTTTATTTAAAGCATTTTTTGAATCTTGTGTCCAAGCTGGATTCAATTTGACTGATGATGTAAATGGTTATCGTCAAGAAGGATTTGGCCCTTTTGATCGTAATGTGAGAAAAGGAAGACGATTATCTTCTGCAAGAGCTTATATTCATCCTGTTAAGCATAGAAAAAATCTAACAATTAAAACTCGTGCCATGGTTGAAAAAGTAGTTTTTGAAGGAAATAAAGCTGTTGGAGTTGAAGTTACTTTTAGAAAACTTTGGTCAAGAAAAAAAGAGTTTATTAAAGGTAAAGAAATTATCCTTTGCGGAGGTGCTATAAATACTCCACAAATTTTGCAGCTTTCAGGAGTTGGTGATGAAAAGCTTTTAAATGAGTTAAATATTCCTGTTGTTAAAAATCTTCCAGGTGTTGGGCAAAATTTACAAGACCATCTTGAAGTTTATGTTCAATATTCTTGTAAAAAACCAGTTTCGCTACAACCAAATTTACAACTTTGGAGAAGACCATTTATAGGTGCAGCTTGGCTATTTTTTAGAAAAGGACCAGGTGCATCAAATCATTTTGAAGGTGGCGGATTTGCCAGAAGTAATGAAGATGTTTTGTATCCAAATTTAATGTTTCACTTCTTACCTATAGCTGTGCGCTATGACGGTACTGTAACGGCAAAAGGTCATGGTTATCAAATACATATCGGTCCTATGTATTCAGATGCACGAGGTTATGTAAAAATCAAAAGTAATAATCCATATGAAAAACCATCAATAAAATTTAACTATTTATCTACTAGTCAAGATAAAAGAGAATGGGTTGAAGCTATTCAAATTGCAAGAAAAATATTGACCCAAAAAGGTATGGATGAATTTAATGGTGGCGAAATCTCTCCAGGACCAAGTGTTTCAACTCCTGATGAAATTTTAAAATGGGTTGCCAAAGATGGAGAAACTGCCTATCACCCATCTTGTACAGCCAAAATGGGAACAGATGAAATGTCAGTAGTTGATCCAAATTCCATGAAAGTGCACGGAGTTGAAGGATTAAGAGTGGTGGATGCTTCAGTTTTTCCTTACGTTACAAATGCAAATATTTACGCGCCAGTAATGATGGTTGCAGAAAAAGCGGCAGATTTAATTTTAAATAAAAAACCATTAGAGCCAGAATATGCCAAATGGTATAAACATGGGGAAACTAATTAGTAATTAAATTTTCTCCTGATTTAAATTCTTCTCTGCCATGTTTAGTTAATACCCACACTGATTGTCTTCCTTTAACTTTCCAATTATGTCCATCTCCTACTAAAGCTGTATCTTCATCTATTCCAAGCAAAGTCACATGTTCTGGTGTGTTGAGTAAATATCTGGTTAATAGATCAGGAATCCAACCAAGCATTCGATCAAAATGAGGGATTACTCTTAAATGTGGAAGTAAACCTAATCCATTTACATGTTGATCTTTTCTATGTAATTTTATTTTCATCGTTGGAACCCAATCGGTAAATGCCATTGCACCTGCACTGCAACCTGCAATAGATGCTCCGTTTTTCCAGCTTGAAACAATCTCTTTCCAAACTAATGAATTTCTTAGTGATTCAGACAGATAAGTTGGATCTCCTCCACTCAAATAAATTACTCCTGCATCTTTAATCTGTTCAACAATTTGAAAATTATTTGCAGACTCTGCATCGAAAACTGGAAGCCATCTTTGTTCGACCCCTAATCTTTTTGATTGCTCAAAGCCAAGTTCTTTCCAATGATTTAATCTTTGTTGTCCTTCTAAACCTGCAGCTGTTGAGAGTTGAACATAAATTGGATTTTGATTTTCAAATAGTTCTTTTTCGACATCCAACATCACTGGAAGCCATTCCCCAGAACCAACAAGGGCTATTTTTCCTGCCATTAGTTTTCTCTGACCATGTTTTCTGCTCCCGCACCTGGACTCGAACCAGGAACCACTCGATTAACAGTCGAGTGCTCTGCCAATTGAGCTATGCGGGAATAACTTTTAGCGTAAGTTCAAACTTACCAAGTTGTTCTCTGTTTAATAATAAGTGCCCACTTCTCAAGTAGTTCCCAATGCCTTTTCTCGAAGTGCTCTTCTATATTCCTCTAATTCCAGTAAGTCTTGGAACAATTTATCGTGCTCTTTAGTATTTGATTCAGGTTCAAGTCTTTGAAATTGACTCTTAAGATCAGCAATGGTTCTAGAAGTGCTCAATTCAAGCAATCTAGCAAAAATTGAATCCACGTATTTTTTATCAACATTTGCTTTAAATTCTTCAACACTTAATGCTGCAATCAGATTTTTAAATTCGTCATCTTCATTTTGCTCCAACAATTTTGCAATAAGATCTTCGCTTAAACTAATTTTTTCTATGGTTTCAAACAATTCTCGAAATTGTGATTGAGTGAAAGCTTCTATATTAACTTGTTTAACCCAATCAGAAACTAGTAGTGGAAACTGAAATATTAATTTAAGTGCTTCTTTTTCAATACTTGATTCAATATTTTCTTTAATATTTTGATTTACTTTTGGAGAACTAGGTAAACTTTTGATTTGTCGATTATTATCATTAACAGCCTGTTCGACTGAATTAATTTCAATTCCTAACCATCCTGCTAAAAGTCTTATGTATTCAGGTTTCAAAGCTTTATCTTTAATATTTGAAACTATTGGTGCTGCTGCTTTTAATGCCAGCACTCTTCCTTCTGCGTTATTTAAATCAAATTTTGATATTGCATTTTTTATTACAAATTCAAATAAAGGTACTTTAGCTGCAATGAGAGCAACTATTGCATCATTTCCACTTTTTTGTCTTAAATCACAAGGATCTAAACCGTTTTTTTCAATCGCAACAAATGTTCTTGTCGAAAATGTTTGGTCTAGATTAAATGCTTTTAATGCTGCTTTTTGACCTGCCTCATCACCATCAAATGTGTAAATAATTTCGCCAGTGAATTGTTCTTCATCCATTAAAAATCTTCTAAGAATCCTTGCATGGTCTTCACCAAACGCAGTTCCGCAAGTTGCCACTGCTGTTTTTACACCTGATAAATGACAGGCCATAACATCTGTATAACCTTCAACAATTACAACTTGCTTCTTATAAGTTATTTCTTTCTTAGCTAGATCTAAACCATAAAGAACTTGGCTTTTTTTATAAACTAAAGTTTCTGGTGTATTTAAATATTTTGGCCCTTGATCATCATCAAATAATCTTCTTGCGCCAAATCCCACAACTTCGCCACTTGCATCTTTTATTGGCCAAATTAGTCTGCCTCTAAATCGATCGTAAGTTCCTTTTTGACCAGTGATGGAAAGTCCTGCGAGAACTAGTTCGGCCTCACTAAAACCTTTTTGTTTTAAATATTTTGTTAAGTTATCCCAATTCTTACTTGCAAATCCGATGTTAAAAAGTTGAGCTGAATTTTTATCAAAACCACGCTCTTTTAGAAATTTACGTCCAATCTCTGCTTCTGGTGATTCTAAATTTTTTTGGTAAAACTCAGACGCTAATTTATTTGCTTCAAGTACTTTACTTCTTTGGCCAGCATTTGGGTTAGTGTAATTTTCTTCATATCTAAGAGAAATATTATATTTATTTGCTAATTTTTCTACAGCTTCACTAAAAGTTGTATGTTCGACTTTTTGAATAAAACTAAATACATCTCCGCCTTCGCCACAACCAAAGCAATACCAAAAGCCTTTTGCTGGCGTGACATGAAATGAAGGAGTTTTTTCATCATGAAAAGGGCATAAACCTTTAAGCGAACTACCTGCACTTTTTAGTGCAACGTGTTCCCTAACTACTTCATCAATTCGAGATTTATCACGAACTAGAGCAATGTCATCATTTCTAATTCTTCCAGGCATATGTCTTAGCCTACAAATTCATTAAATAAGCGCAACGCTGAAGCATCTGTAAGGCTTGCAATTTGATCAATGAGCACTCGATTTTGCTCATTTGAATTTTTTGCACTTTTTAAGTTGTCTCTAAATTGAGGCATGAGTCTCTCTGGTTTTTTGACTAAACCCTCATAAATTTTGGCGATAATTTCTTGTTCTTTCGCATATTTTTCTTTAGCGCCTTCTCGTTGCATAACATACAAATTAACTATCGACTTCAATATTGCAATTGTGGCTCGAGTTTTTTCAGGAACCACTAAATTGGCGTTATAACGTGTCAAAATTCTATTTTGATACAAGTCTTTTGTTGCAAATTCAATTTCTTCAGTGAATTTGCCAATCAAATGACTTGTCATATTTTTTAATTTAGCTAAATCTATTTGCGCAGGTGTAAATCTCTTTAACCACCAATCTTGGGAAACTAAATCATCAAAAGTTTGTTCAAGAACTTCTAAAGATAGGTCTTTTGCGTAATCACTTTTTGCCAATTCAACTATGTTTTGTTTATCTTTTGTATTCGTGTGTATTTCCATATTTAAATGATTTGCATAAATTGCATCTTCGATATCGTGAACACTGTAAGCAATGTCATCTGCAATATCCATCACTTGAGTTTCAAAAGTCTTATTTTTATCTTTGTTATTTTTTCTAACCCATTCAAAAATTTCTCTATCTTCTTCATAAAAACCAAACTTTTGTTGTTTGCCATCAAAACCCCATGGATACTTGGTAGTCGCATCAAGTGTTGCTCTTGTTAGGTTTAATCCAATTGATTTATCATCTTTAAAAGTTTTTGATTCTAATCTTGTTAATATCCTAAAAGTTTGTGCATTTCCTTCAAAGCCACCAAAATCTTTGCTTAATTTATGTAGAGCTTCTTCTCCATTATGTCCAAAAGGAGGATGTCCTAAATCATGTGCCAAACATGCAGTCTCTACTAAATCAGGATCGCACCCAAGTGTTTCCCCCAACTCTCTTCCAATTTGTGCAACTTCCAATGTGTGCGTAAGTCTTGTTCGAGGAAA
>JBJOGR010000006.1:0-24700 GCA_046048135.1 Actinomycetota bacterium | reverse complement strand
CGTGCTCAAGTAGCGCTTTTTTGAGCGACACTCCAAACCCATAGTTACCAATATCACCATTTGTTTTAATAATTCGATGACATGGCACAAATGGTGCAATCAGATTTTTAGCACAAGCACTTCCAGCTGCTCGAACCGCTTTTGCATTTCCTGCTTTTTTCGCTAATTGTGCATAACTTAAAACTTTTCCACCTTCAATTTTTCTTAACTGACTCCAGCAACTTTGCATAAATTCAGCACCTGGTTGTTTAAGTTTTATTCTTTTGAAAGCATCTAAATCTCCATCAATCCAATCTTTTACAATTTCTGTAACACCTTCTAATTTTGTGTCTTTTATTAATTTTGCATCTAGAGATAAATTCAATTGTTTTATTAATTTATTTATTGGTTTGAATCCTGCTCCAATAACAATTGGATTATGCGAAACATCTAAAACTGTTGCAATTTTTGACCAAGGAGTTTTTATTTCATGAATTAGATATTTACTCATGGAGAAACACTTGTATCTTCAATTTGTTCTGGAAATGGTTCTGGTAAATCATATCCAGTAATAATTGTTGCAAACTCATCTGCTTCAAACGCAGGATATGGTGTTAATTTTTGAATACCTGCAACTTGCGCTAATTTTGTGGCAGCTTCAATAGCATCTGGCCTATATAAAAGTTCACTTGTGTCTATATTTCTTTTTTTATAATTATCTATTTTTGTTACAAACACTCCAAAAGTTTCTAATCGAGAAGCAAGTCTTGTGCCTAAACCTTCTCTGTTGGTGCCATTAAGAATTGTGACCACCATTTTGTCTAAAGTTACAACTCCATCATCTGCACTTTGAGTTGGGGCTGGATTTAATATTGCTTGAATTCTATTTTCCCGATAATTGGAAAGAACAGAACTAGTAATTGCACTAATAATTGCAAGGGCTAAAACTGAGCCAAGAATTATTTGAGTTTTCTTATTCATAGACTTAAAAGCCTACTTAAGATATTTATTTTGCCAACATTTCTGCTACCTGGAAGGCCAATTCCAAGGCTTGAACTCTGTTTAAACGTGGATCACAAGCTGTTTCATATCTCATAGGTAGGTCTTTTTCCATAATTCCTGAAATCCCACCTAAACATTCAGTCACATCATCTCCAGTTAACTCAATATGTAAACCACCTGGATGAGTACCAAGTTGTTTATGGACTTCAAAAAAGTCTTTAACTTCACTTAATACATCAGAAAATTCTCTAGTCTTATGACCACTTGCTGCTTCTTTCGTATTACCGTGCATTGGATCACAAACCCAAATAACTGGATGTCCTGTCTCTTCAACAGCTTTAATAATTGGTGGAAGCTTATCTAAAACATTTCCAGCACCCATTCGAGAAATTAATGTTAATCTTCCAGGAGTTTTATCTGGATCTAATTTCTTAATTAAATTAACAACATCTTGTGGATTTGCTTTTGGTCCAACTTTGCAACCAATTGGATTGCTAATTGAAGCCATGAATTGCGTATGAGCACCATCTGGTTCTCGAGTTCTTTCACCCATCCATAAGAAATGAGCACTCGTGTCATAAGTTCTTCCAGTCACATAATCTGTACGCGACATTGCTTTTTCATAATCTAGAAGTAAAGCTTCGTGTGCTGTAAAAAATTCAACTGATCTAAATTCCACTGGATCTGCGCCACAAGCATGCATAAAAGCAAGTGCCCTATCAATATCTTTTGCTAATTGATCGTATTTTTTACCAGAATCAGATTGAGATACGAAATCTCTATTCCATGCATGAACCATTCTTAAATCTGCTGATCCATCTTGTGAAAAAGATCTAATTAAATTCAAAGTTGCATTTGAAGCTTTGTAAGCACGAATTAATCTTTGTGGATCTGGTCTTCTTGCTTCAGGAGTAAATGCAACATCATTTATGGCATCTCCCCTGTATGAAGGAAGAGTAACTCCGTTAATTGTTTCTTCATTAGCAGATCTTGGTTTGAAGTATTGACCAGCAATTCTTCCTACTTTTACAACAGGAAGAGTTGCTCCATAAGTTAAAACTACTGCCATTTGTAGAACTGTTTTTAATCTTGCTCTAACTGAATTTGCAGTGTTTGCTGCAAATGTTTCAGCACAATCTCCACCGGTTAAGAAAAACGCTTCGCCACGAGAAACATCTGCTAATCGTTGAGTTAATAAATCGCATTCACTTGGAAATACCAAAGGAGGTAGAACTTTTAATTCTTTGATTACTCTTTCAAGTTCACCAGCATCTGGCCATTCAGGCTGTTGCTTTGCTGATGTAACCGCTGGGGAATCTTGCGGTGACATACTCATGCCCCAAAAAACGCTTTAGCTTCGAGATAACGCTTTGAAGGAACAGTTTTTAATACACCAGTTGCACTTTCTAATGCAACACGAACAATTTCTGTTCCATGTAGTGCAACCATTTGACCAAATGCGCCATCATTTAAAGCATCTGCTGCTGCAAGTCCTAATCTGTTTCCTAAATTTCTATCAAATGCAACCGGTGAACCTCCACGTTGTAAATGACCTAATACAACGCTTCGTGATTCAATTTTTGTTAATTCTTCTAATCTTTTTGCCAAAGCTTCACCAACACCAGAAAGTTTTACGTGACCAAACGCATCTAAAGTTGAATCCTTGGTTACTAAATCACCCTCAGTGCTCAACGCACCTTCTGCCACAACAACGATTGCATACTGGTCTCTTTCAAATCTTTGTTTCACCCATTTTGCAACTTCATTTATGTCATATTTTTCTTCTGGAATTAGCGTTACTGCAGCATCTCCTGCCATGCCAGTTTCCAGAGCAATCCATCCTGCATGCCTTCCCATCACTTCTACAACTAAAACTCTGTGATGACTTCTTGCAGTTGTATGTAAACGGTCCACTGCCTCAGTTGCAATTGCTACTGAAGTTTGAAATCCGAAAGTGTAGTCAGTGTTTGATAAATCATTATCAATTGTTTTAGGAACACCAATTACTTTGAAATCATGTTTATGTAATTGGGTTGCAACACCTAAAGTATCTTCTCCACCAATTGCAACTAAAGCGTCAACATTTAATTTCTTTAAATTCTCTTCAATTCGTGCTACTCCGTTTTCAATTTTTAATGGATTAGTTCTGGAAGAACCTAAAATTGTTCCTCCTTCATCATTAATGTGAGCAACATCTGACAAAGTAACTGGTCGAGTTAAACCTTCTAAAGGACCTTTCCAACCATCTTTAAATCCAACGAATTCATATTTGTAAGCATTAATTCCACGAGTTACAACTCCACGGATGACGTTGTTTAGTCCTGGGGCATCACCACCACCAGTTAAAATTCCTACTCGCATAAATTCGGCTTCTTTCTATATAAATAGTTACGAATTCAGTTCTTAATTTATCCTAAAGAAACTAATCTTTTTCTTTAAGGGCTTCTTTGGCTGCAGAAGCATATATATCTACATATTCTTGGCCAGAAAGTTCTCTAATTGCTTCCATAATTTCGTTAGTAACTTTTCGAAGTGTTTCAGCATTTCTGGCATCGTCATAATATTTAGAAAAATCCAAAGGTTTACCAAAAATAATTCCTACACGGCCAACTTTTGGAATCATACGATCTGAAGGTTGAATTTCATAAGTTCCAATCATTGCAACTGGAACAACTGGGACTTTCGCTTCAAGTGCCATTCTGGCAACACCGGTTCTCCCTCGATAAAGTCTTCCATCCGGTGATCTAGTTCCTTCTGGATAAATTCCTAAAGCTTCACCATTATTTAAAATGTCAATTGCTGTTCTTAAAGCAGCTTCGGCTGCAGATCCGCCTGCTCTATCAATTGGAACTTGTCCAACACCTGAAAAAAATAATTTAGTTACTAATCCTTTAATTCCTTTACCACGCCAATAATCAATTTTTGCTAAAAAAGTAATTCTTCTTTTAACAACAAGTGGTAAAAATATTGAATCAATAAAAGAAGTGTGATTTGGAGCAAAAATTACTCCACCTGATTTTGGAATATTTCTTTTACCTTTAGTCCAAGGTCTAAAAATCAAACGTAAAGGAAGCCACAAAAAAATGTATTTAACAACAAAGTAAAACACGCTCTTTTGATCCTTTCCTTAAATAATTGAGACTATAAAGAATACCTGACCCAACTTATCCAAGAATTATTCTTTAGACATTTAATGTAAAAGCACGCTTAGTCGCTCGAAAATGACCTACATTTATGCATTCTGTGTAACCGACTCTGGTTCTTGAAACTAGAGGTTGATGAACATGACCAAAAAAAGAATACTTAGGCTGAAATTCTTTGATGTAATTTAATAAAGCTTCGCTTCCTCTTTCAAATCTTCTTGCTACAACATCAAAAGTAATATCTGGGATTGCTGGTGGAATATGTGAACATAAAACATCTACAGGACCAAGTGAATCTACATTTTTTTGAAATTCTTCATCGCTAATTTCATAAGGGGTTCTATAAGGAGTTTGTAATCCTCCTCCAACAAAACCAAATTTTAAACCTGCAATCTCAACAACTTGTCCATCTAGTACTGTCATATCTTTTTTAACATAGTCATTCCAAAATTCGGGACGATCAACATTTCCATAAGTTAAGTAAACTGGGGTTGGCATTGAATCAAATATTTCTTGATATTGATTCTTAACTTCGCGAGTTATTAATGCTTCTCGATCACCTAGCTCTTCCCACTTTGTCATCGCCATAGCTCTTGCTTCTACAAACATATTTGCTGTTCTTAATCGAATGAACTCCTGATTAAATTCATAACCGAAAAGTTTTCCCATAATTCCATTGCCTGGATCTTCATAATCGGTGTAAAGAAGCAAGTCACCTAAACAAATAAGAATGTCGGATTCGTTTTTTGCTTTGCTCAAGGCCGATATTTCGGCATGAACATCACTTATTATGTTAATTTTCACCTTTCTAACATTACGCAATTATTTAAATTACGCACTTGCTACTACCCTTATAAACGTGAATTCACTCAAATCATTTACTCGAAGTGTTCCTGGATTAGTTTTTACCTGGTTCATTACTCGATACTTTTTATTTCAATTCATAACTTTAAAGTTTTATTATCCTGAAGGAAAATGGCTCAAAGGAGACGTTGAGTTATATCAATTCTGGTCCTTAGGATTAATTCAAAGAATTTTTCCAATAAATGATTCGATGTGGCAGTATCCTCCCCTAGCAGGATTTATATTCACTATTCCGCAATATATTTTCGGCAATTCAAATATTGGATTTATTTTTACAATGATTTTCTTCGATTTTTTAATTCTTTTAACAATTTTAAAATTTGGCTTGAGTCTATATAAAAGAAACCTACTAGTTAGTTTAAATGGTTTTGCTGGTGCTTGGTTTTGGGTTATTTGGCCAATTCTAATGGGGCCTTTACTTCTAACTAGGTTTGATTTAGTTCCGACTTGGTTTGCAATCATTGGCTTGATTTCAATATATGAAAAAAGAATTAAATTGGCTGGATTCTTATTAGCAATCGGGACTCTGTTAAAACTTTGGCCGATTCTAATTCTTTCAATAGTTGAAAAAAGAATACTTCGAAAAATTCTTTTACCAGTAATAATTTCTGTAATTTTAATATTAATTTTTATAGAAATTATTAGCTTTGGATCTTTATCTTTTTTAGAAAATCAATCCTCACGGGGATTACAAGTTGAATCTGTTGCTGCAGTTGTATTTGTCATATTTAAGCTTTTTGGTGCAAATGTTGAATATCCCTTCAGATTTGGCTCTTTAGAGGTTGAAGCTACTTTTGCCAATCAAATAGCTTTTATTTTAAATATTTCCACAATTGTATTCTTTTTGTGGCTATTTTTCCTAAACATTAAAGGAAAGTTAAATGATTTAAATATATTTGAAAAATCTTTAATAGTGATAATTTTTGCAATCGGTTTAAGTCGAGTTTTTTCTCCTCAATTTTGGATTTGGATTGGCGGAATTTCTGCTTTAGTCATACTTTTTAAGGAAACTAAATTGAATAAAGTTATTTTTATTCTTTCAATTTCTGCATTATTGACTCAAGTGCTTTACCCGGCACTTTATGTAGGGTTATTGAATGGAGAATTATTTCCATCGCTAGTTCAAATTCTTAGAATTATATTTTTTATAAGTGCTATGGTTTTAAGTTTTAAATTGCTAATACAATTGAGGAAAAAGAAAGTAAAAAATGTCTAAGACTCTTGTAATCACAAATGATTTTCCTCCTCGACCAGGAGGAATCCAAACTTTTGTGCACGGTCTAATTGAAGGTTTAGATCCAGAAGATGTAATCGTGCTTACTTCTAAATACAAAGGTTGGCAAGAGTTTGATAAATTACAAAAATATAAAGTTTTTCGTTACGACACAGAGATGCTTTTACCAACTCCATCAGTTTCAAATTATGCAATCAATTTAATAAAGCAATTTGGATGTGAAAGTGTCTTATTTGGAGCAAGTGCACCACTAGGTCTTTTATCAGCAAAATTAAAACAAAATGGAATTAAGAAAACAGTCGCCCTTACTCATGGTCATGAAGTTGGCTGGTCCTTTACTCCAGGGCTTAAACAAACTTTTCAAAAGATTGTTAAGGACGTAGACAAATTCACATATTTAACAAAATACACATTTGAAAAGATTAAAGAAGCTGTTGATGATTCCCAGTTAGCTAAGTTTGAGCAACTTACTCCTGGAATCAATATTGATTTGTTCAATCCTGTTAATAAGGAAAGTAAAGAAGTTCAAGATTTGAAAAATAGATTTAGAATTCAAGATAAATTAATAGTGGCTTGTATTTCTAGGTTGATGCCAAGAAAAGGTCAAGATACTTTAATTGAAATTTGGCCAGAAGTTATTAAAAAAGTGCCTTCAGCGCATCTCTTAATTGTGGGAGGAGGTCCTCACAAACAAAACCTTCATAAAAAAACTTTTGATTTAAATGTAAATAGCAATGTGACTTTAACTGGCTCTGTGCCATGGGAACAACTTCCAATTTTTTATGCAAGTGCCGATTTATTTGCAATGCCTGTGCGAACTAGAAATTTTGGATTTGATGTTGAAGGTTTAGGAATTGTTTATCTAGAGGCATCAGCAAGTGGAGTTCCTGTTATTGCTGGAAATTCTGGTGGTGCACCAGATGCAGTGATAAATGATGTAACGGGTTATGTAATCGATTCAAATAATAAGCACTTATTGCAAGAAAAAATAGTTAATTTACTATTAAATCCTGATTTAAGAATTAGATTAGGTAAACAAGGTAGGTCTTGGATTGAAAAACAATGGCAATGGCCATCAAGACATTTACAAATCAGGAAATTATTATCAACTGATTGATTTTGAAAATTCTTGCCAATTTTTTAAAGTATTCAAACTCATGCCACTGGCAACGCTTCCTTTAGCTCTAGCAAAGGCAAGATTTATAGCAGTTTCAAAATCCAAATTTTGATTTTCATAGGCCACTATCGCTGCTGCAGCATTTATACATATTGCATCTTGTAAAGCACTCGTTGTATCTGGAGTTAATGCTTTTTCAATCAGCTCAGCATTAGTTAAAGCATCTCCACCCTGTAATTGTGAAATTTCCACTTTCTTTACACCATTTTTTTCTGCATCAAAAATAAAATCTTCTACTTTATTATTTTTCACCTGCCATATTTGAGTAGGGCCACAAATTGATATTTCATCAAGTCCTTCTAAGCCTCTAACTACAAATGCATTTGTTTTTCTATTTGCTAAAACTTGCGCAATAATGGGAGCTTTTTCTAAATTTGAAACTCCCACAACTTGTGCTTTTGGTGTTGCAGGATTTGACAGTGGTCCAAGAAAATTGAAAACTGTTGAAGTTGCTAATTCTTTTCTTATTGGGGCTACTGCTTTCATGGCCGGATGAAAAACTGGAGCAAAACAAAAACAAATTCCAACTTTTTTTAAATTGTCCTTAACCTGTTCTGGACTTAAATCGATTTTTATTTTTAAAGCTTCCAAGACATCTGCTGAGCCTGATTTGGAGGAGGCAGCTCGATTACCGTGTTTGACTACAGGTATTCCACAACTTGCCACCACAATTGCTGCAGCTGTTGAAATATTTACAGTGTTAAAACCATCTCCACCAGTGCCACAAGTGTCTACAGCGTCATGATTTATATCTAACTTTCTTGAATGATCAATCATTACATCAACAAATGCTGTTATTTCTTCTGCAGATTCACCTTTATTTTTCAAACCAAGTAGAAATTCTTTTATTTCTAATTCCGTTGCTTTTGCATCCATTACTGCATTCATAGCAGATTGAGCTTGCGTAAAAGTTAAATCTTTTTTGTTATTTAGTTGAGAAAGGATTTCCTGCCAGGAAATCAAATTATTCATTTGACTGGAATAGCTGTTTTATCTACTCGTCTCAACAACGTTGTTGCGACTTCTACTAAAACCACAGGATCAATTGGCATTGGTACAACGCCTTCTGCTTTGGACCAAGTTGCAAGCCAGGCATCTTGAGGTCTTTGAATCAAAACAATAATTGGAGGGCAATTAAAAACTTCGTCTTTGGCATTTCGAGCAATACCCATTCCACCAGCAGGAGCTGCTTCACCATCAAGTATTGCTAAGTGAATCTTTCCAGTTTTTAATTCACTTTTAACAACAGTTTCTGTTGCAACCTGTACAAATTCAATTCTTGGCAAATCTTTTGCTGGTCTTCTGCCAAGAGAAGTTATTACTGAATCACGAATTCGTCTATCATCAGAATAAACAAGGACACTTAGTTCGTGCAATTGTGAATTTGTCTCCGCCACAAATGTCACATTAGTCATATATTGCGCGCCCATCCATAAATCCCCCACCGTTTAGGTGACAGAATAGGAGCCATGTCCACGGCATCTTTTACAAATCAACGAATTAATCGTCCTAATATGACCGCGATTGGAACCATCGTTTGGTTATCCAGTGAATTGATGTTTTTTGCTGCTTTGTTTGCAATGTATTTCACTTTACGTGCCGTCAATCCAGATATTTGGAAAGTAGAAACTGAAATTCTAAATATTCCATTTTCTGCAGCTAATACAACAATTTTGGTCTTAAGTTCAGTGACTGCTCAACTTGGAGTTTTTGCAGCTGAACGTGGAGATAGAGAAAGACTTCGTTTCTGGTTCATAATTACTTTTTTAATGGGAGCGTTTTTCGTAGGTGGACAAGCTTTTGAATATGCAGAATTAGTTCACGAAGGCTTAACAATTTCTTCTTCTCCATTTGGATCTGTGTTTTATTTAACGACTGGTTTTCACGCCTTGCATGTAACCGGTGGATTAGTTGCATTTCTTTTTGTACTTGCAAGAACTTATGTCAGACCAAAAATGACACATGGTTTAGCAACATCTGCTGTTGTTACTTCTTATTACTGGCATTTCGTTGATGTCGTATGGATTGGTTTATTTGCAACTATTTATTTGGTGAAATAGGTAGATAAATTGAGATTCATAGCAAAATTTAGAAGAAGAAAAAGTGCTCCACTTCTAGTTTTGTTTTTTGCATTAGGTTTTGTTTCAATTGTTTTTAGCGCAGTTAATGTTCTAGTTTCACCAGCTCAAGCAAGAATTGGCACAGATGAAACCTTAGTTGATAAAGGATCTGTTTTATTCGCCGAAGGTTGTTCATCTTGTCATGGTTTAAATGGACAAGGAACAAGTGATGGTCCAACTTTAGTTGGCGTTGGTGCAGCATCTGTACATTTTCAAGTTTCAACTGGTCGTATGCCTATGGCAGCACCAGGTGCTCAAGTTATGCGCAAAGAACCAAGTTATAACGAAGAAGAAACTTTGGCATTAGCTGCTTATGTTGCAACATTTGGTCCAGGACCTGCAATTCCATCTGAGGAACAAATAAATGCATGGGTTAATGCAGATGTCGCAGAAGGTGGAGAATTATTTAGAACAAATTGTGCGCAATGCCATAACTTTGCAGGATCAGGTGGCGCATTAACTAATGGAAAATATGCTCCAAGTTTAGGACAATCAACGCCTCAACAAATTTATGAAGCAATGTTGACTGGTCCACAATCAATGCCAATATTTAGTGAAAAAACTTTAACTCCAGAAAATAAAGCTGCCATAATTCGCTACATTCAAGAATTAAATAAATCAGAAAATCCTGGTGGACTTGATTTAGGAAGATTAGGACCAGTAACTGAAGGTTTGTTTTTATGGACTATTGGTCTTGGTGCCTTAATTGTGGTGGCAGTTTGGATAGGAGCAAGAGTTAGATGAGTAATAATTTTGATTTAAACAATACTTTTGATCCAGATCAAGGAAAACAACCGGAAAAAATTACGAAAGAAGTTCCCTCAAAATTACCTACACCTGCAAAAGGAGTAGATCATTATTTAAGAAGAACTGACACCGATCCAAAAGCTGCAAAAAGAGCAGAGCGACAAGTTGCAACATTATTTGCATTGTCAGGTTTCTTTACATTGGTTTTCCTAGTTTCTTTCGTAGCTATTCCAAGAGAAAAAAAGATTGCAGTTAATTTAATTGGTGTAACAAGTGCTCAAAATCTAGTTTTAGGTGTTTCTTTTGGCCTAGCAATTCTTCTTATTGGAATTGGTGCAATTCACTGGGCTAAAAAATTGATGCCAGATGTCGAGATGGTTCAAGAAAGAAAACCAATAAAGCCAAGTGAAGAAGTTCAACAAGAAGCACTAGATGCTTTTAGAATAGGTGCGCAAGAATCTGGAATTGGATCAAGAAAGTTAGTAAGAAGAACACTTTTAGGTGCACTTGCACTGTTCCCACTTCCATTTGTAGTAATGCTTAGAGATTTAGGTCCTGCCCCAAAAGGTGAATTAAGAAAAACTGCATGGGAAGAAGGACTTCACATCGTTACAGACATTACTTATCAAAAAATTAGACCAGAAGATATTCCTGTTGGAAATTTAATTTCAGCTATGCCTGAAAATATATTAGAAATTCAAGAAGAGACCGGCACCTTAAATGAACGAGGCAAATCTGCCATCTTGTTAGTCAGAATGAGACCTGAAGAGATTAAAAGTCAACAAGGACCAGATTGGGATTATCAAGGAATCCTTGCTTACTCAAAAATTTGTACTCACGTAGGTTGTCCAATTGCGCTATATGAACAAAGGACCCATAATTTATTGTGTCCATGTCATCAATCGACTTTCGATTTGTCTGACTCAGGGCAACCAATTTTTGGACCTGCAGCAAGAAGATTGCCGCAGTTAGCAATTACGGTGGATGAAGAAGGCTACTTAATTGCTCGCCAAGGATTTCAAGAACCAGTTGGACCAAGTTTCTGGGAGCGTGGTGCATGAGTACTACTGAAAGTAAATCAACCCCTTCTGCATATAACTATGTAGATAGCAGAGTTGGCTTTTCTGCAGCATTAAAAAGAAACTTAAGAAAAGTATTTCCTGATCATTGGTCATTCATGCTCGGTGAAATTGCACTTTATTCTTTCATCATTCTTTTACTAACAGGTGTGTTTTTAACTTTTTGGTACAAACCATCGATGACTGAAGTTATCTACAACGGTTCTTATATTCCGTTAAAAGGTGTTCCAATGAGTGAAGCTTTTGCTTCAACTTTAGAAATTTCATTTGATGTTCGCGGTGGAATGCTAATTAGACAAATTCATCACTGGGCTGCACTATTTTTTGTTGCCGCAATGATGGTTCACTTAATGAGAGTATTCTTCACCGGTGCTTATAGAAAACCAAGAGAATTTAACTGGCTACTTGGTATCGGTTTATTAACACTAGGACTTTTAGAAGGTTTTGCCGGATATTCATTACCAGATGATTTGCTATCTGGAATTGGTTTAAGAATTGCGTCAGGAATTGTGCAAGCACTTCCAGTAATTGGAACTTGGGCCTTGTATTTCTTATTTGGTGGAGAATTCCCTGGGGTTGACTTTATTCCTCGACTTTACACAATTCACGTTTTATTAGTACCAGGAATAATTCTTGCCTTAGTTACTGCACATTTACTTTTAGTTTGGACTCAAAAACACACTCAATATCCAGGTCCTGGCAGAACTGAAAACAATGTTGTCGGTTATCCATTGCTACCTGTTTACACTGCAAAAGCTGGCGGTTTCTTCTTTATTGTTTTTGGTGTTACAACTTTGATGGGTGCACTAGTTACTATTAACCCAATTTGGTTATATGGACCATTCACCCCAGATCAAGTTACTGCAGGTTCTCAACCGGATTTCTATATTGGATTCTTAGAAGGTTCACTTCGTGTAATGCCCGCAATTGAATTTAATATTTTCAATACCTGGACATTCTCACCAAACGTATTAATTCCAGCATTAATTTTGCCAGGATTAATGATGACTGCCATGGCTTTGTATCCATTTATTGAAAGTTGGGTAACTGGAGATAAAAGAGAACATAATTTGTTGGATCGACCAAGAAATGCTCCAACAAGAACAGCACTTGGCACTATGTCTTTGTCTTTCTACATCTTGTTATGGCTAGGTGGAGGAAATGACATCATTGCAACAACATTTCATATGTCAATTAACGCAATTACTTGGTTTATGAGAGCTGCACTTATTATTGTTCCACCAATTGTGTTCATCATTACCAGAAGAATTTGCCTTGGTTTACAAAGAAATGATCTAGACAAATTACTTCATGGCAAAGAAACTGGAAGAATTTTAAGACTTCCAGACGGAGGTTTTGTTGAGGTTCACGAGCCAGTTAGTGAAGCAGGAATTCCAGCACTTATTGCTAGAGAAACTTATCCTAAATTGGAAATTCCAAAGAAATACGATGAGAATGGAATTAAAACTCCTAAATATCGTCGCCAATGGGTAAGAGCCAAATTAAGCCACTGGTGGACTAAAGGTGATTTGCCAATTCCATCAGTCAAAGAAATTCAAGCTGGTCAACATCATGCACATGAAGCATTAGAGCAGGCTCAAAGCTTTGGAGTTGAACCAGGTAAAGAAGAGATTGTTTCTTCAGGCAAACACTAATCTTTAATTTTTAAAACCCGCCAACTTAAAAATTGGCGGGTTTTTTGTTTTTATGATTAACTGAAAAGACAATATGAATATTTCATTAACAATTTGGCTTGTCACAGTGGGAGCCATAATTGCACTTATTTTGGTAGATCTTTTCACCGTTAGCAGCAAACCTCACGATGTAATGTTTAAAGAGGCTGCATCCTGGTCCATATTTTATGTAGCAGTTGCCATAGCTTTTGGTGTTTGGGTTTGGTTAGATTTTGGAAGTCAAAGTGGTACAGAATATTTTGCCGCATATTTAGTTGAAAAGTCTTTATCAGTTGATAACTTGTTTGTATTTGCAATAATTTTGACGCAATTTGCAGTACCAAGTATTTATCAACAAAGAGTTTTGTTAATTGGGGTTATTTTGGCTCTTGTTTTAAGAGCTATTTTCATTGCAATCGGTGCAGCTGCTCTAGCCGCGTTTGCATTTACATTCGTAATTTTTGGAGCAATTTTGATTTGGACTGGTGTTGGATTATTTAGACACTGGAACGAAGATCCAAATCCTGACGATAATTTCTTAGTAAAACAAGTTAGAAAATTAACCCCAATTACTAGTGAATATCACGGCACTAAATTGTTTGTAAGAATTGATGGCAAAAGATTTGCCACACCAATGTTTTTAGTAATGATTGCAATAGCTTCTACTGATTTACTTTTTGCCCTAGATTCAATTCCTGCCACATTTGGCGTTACTCAAGAACCATTTTTAGTCTTTGCTGCAAATGCATTTGCGTTACTTGGTTTAAGAGCTCTTTACTTCTTACTAAAAGGCTTATTAGATCGCTTAATCTATTTATCCATTGGTTTAGCAGCAATTTTAGTATTTATTGGTGGAAAACTAATTCTTACTTATATTCATGAAATAAATACTTCAATACCTAAAGTTCCAACGGGTATTAGCTTAGGAGTGATTGCAAGCATTTTAACTATTGCAATTATTGCAAGTCTAATTAAATCAAAACAAGATCCAACTTTGAAAGCTCACGCTGGAACTGTTACAGCTCCTAAGAAAGATGATTTAGAAAACTAATTTATTTATCCCACCAAATTGTGGCTAAATCTCTTATCTTACTTTCAGGATTTTTTGCCATAAATTCTTTAACTTCATTTTCTCTTTCTTCAGGAAGGCAAAGTCTAATTCTAAGAAATTTTGCAGCTAAATCATTATCTATTCCACTTCGCATCTCCCCTTGCCATCTTCGCATCTTTGGATCTAAACCAAGATTTTCTAAAATTTTAAAAAAATCATCTGCTGTTGGATTTTCGGGTCTTTCTAAATTCCAAAAATGTTTCCAAGCAGAATTCATATTTGATAAAGGATGCTGGTAGGGCATTTCTATGACTACCCTTTTTTTGGCGTGTGAATCTAATTGCTTTACGAAATTTTCAATATCTTGCACATTAAAAACCACATGGTGACACAAAACGACATCAGCTGCTTCCACTTTATCCGCTACTTCCGGCCAAAAACCTTCAATTGTTTTAACCGTGATGCCTCTATTCTGAGCATTTGTTTCAAACATTTCTATCATTTCTTTTTGATGATCTATTCCAATCGCTGAATTGGTGATATCGGAATTTGCAAAAGTTGCGATTCCCCCGCCACAACCGATATCTAATACAGATCCGTTTGGCAAAAGTGCTTCACGTGCAATTTGATGGGAAAAAGTTTGATCGATTTTTTCAGGTATTTGAAACAAAACTGGAGGATGAATCCAAGGACTTTCAACTGCAGTTTTAATAATTTCTTCCGGAATAGCCCAACTTTGTAGATCTTTTTTCCATTTATCTATTAAATAATTACTCATTCTATTTTACCTTACACATGGATTCGCCGACTAATCTTTTCTGTACTGCATAAAGTAAAAGTAAGATACCGAGAAGTCCTAAATACGGTTGTATTGGAGCAAAATAATTAATAGCGCCAGTTGTACCAAGTGCCAAAAGTGCAATTTTATTACAAACTGGACATCCAACTGCTAGAAACGAAAATAAACCTCCGACACTTCCTATTTTTACTGATCTTTCTTCTGCTAAATAATTTTCAGTTTTTAAATATGTTGCAAAAAGTACTCCAGAAAGAACTGAAGTAATAATTAACACTGGAATTGACCAACTTGTAACTCCTATTTCCCTTCCAAATATTGGATTTTTAATTACAGCTGTAGGTATAGCAATAACAACATAGGTAATTAAACCTGCAACAATTGCAAATAGCCATTTTTTTCTTGGCCAATTTAATAAAGATTGGAAGCAAATAGGTATCACTTATATTCCTCTAATTGGAAATATTCTTTTTTTCTTAGAAAATTTAGACTTATGTATTTTCATTAATAATTCTTCTTCCATATTTGCTTTACTTCGCAAAACTAAATAAAGTAAAATAAATACCACAAAAGTGATTTCATTGAAATTATTTAAAAGAATACTCAAAGCAATTATAGATACTGCAAAATACATGGGATGCTTTATATATCTATAAATACCTTTATGAATTAAAGGAGCGTTCTTTTTTGGTATTGGTGAAACTCTTAAAGAAGGTCTTAAATAATATGCGGCAATTATCAAGATTGTGAAACCCAATACAGAAATGACTTGAGAAATAATTGGATTTAATTCAATTAAATTGTTTGTCTTAGGAAAGAAAATTAAAACAAACAATAGAAAGAATTGTAAAAAAACTAATGTGTTAGCTTTTAGTTTAATTATTTACTTCCAAACATTTTGCTAAAAAATCCAGATTCAGATTTTTCTTGAGCATGGCCTTGACATCTTTGATCTTTAGGTACTCCATAAAGCGCTTGCTCAATATGTTCTCCGCATCCTGACCAAGTTGCTTTGCCACATTGTCTGCAAGTTACTCTGCTACACATTTTTTCTCTCCTATTTTTGATAACTTAACTTATTTGCCGCTGGAGAATTTCTCCAAGTTAAAAACCCTCCACTGAGGTTTTTTGCTTCATAACCTAATTGGTTTAATAACATGGAGGCGGTGTGCCCTCTTAGCCCAACTTGGCAATGAATCAAAACTTTTTTGCTTCCAATTTCAAGATGACGCTCTCGTAATTCATCTAATGGAATATTTATAGAACCTGGTAAGTCGTTTTGGTCATATTCATCTTTGGTTCGTACATCAACTAAGACGTATCCTGATTTAATCAATTCATCTATTTCATGCCATTGTGCTAGTTCTACAGTCTTATTTAATGCATTTTCAGCTATATAGCCCAACATATTGACCGGATCTTTTGCTGAACCAAACGGAGGAGCATAAGAAAGCTCCAAATCAGCAAGTTCGTAGGCTTTAAATTTTGCTTTAATAGCAGTTGCTATCACATCAATTCTTTTATCAACTCCATCTACTCCAACTCCTTGAGCGCCAAGGATTTCATGAGTCTTACTATCAACCAGGATTTTTAAAGACATTTGCTTGGCACCTGGGTAATAACCGGCATGATTATTTGGATGAGTATGAATAGCTATGTAGTTTCTCTTTGCTTGAATTAATTTTTTTTCATTCCAACCAGTTGTGGCTACCATTAAATCAAAAACTTTAACTATGGCAGTTCCTAAATTAGAAACCGTTCTAATTTTCTTTCCTGATATAAAATCTGCCACAACTCTTCCCTGGCGATTAGCAATATTTGCTAAAGGAATTAATGTACTTTCTTTTGTTAATTCATCTTCTTTTTCAACAGCATCTCCTATTGCAAAAATACTGGGATCAGATGTTTGAAAAAATTGATTTACTTTTATCCCATTTTTAGGTCCAATTTCTAAATTGGCACTTTGAGCAAGACTTATATCTGGCTTAACACCTATGGCAAGAATTGTTAATTCTGAATCTAATCTTTGTCCACTTTTTAGAACAACTTCTGTTTGAGTAATCTCTGTAACTGAATCTTCAAGAATTAATTTAATACCATTCTTTTGCATTTCATTTGAAACAATTGATGCCATTTCAGGATCTAGTGGAGCTAACACCTGAGAAGAAGCTTCGATTAGAACAGTTGAAATATTTTGATGAACAAAATTTTCCGCAACTTCAACACCGATAAAACCTCCACCAACTATTACAGCATTGTTTGGTTTTTTTGATACTTCTTTAAAAATTTTCTCAACATCTTCTACATTTCTTAAGGTAAACGCATTTTCTACACCTTTGATTGGTGGGATGACAGGAGTAGCTCCTGGAGATAAAATTAATTGATCATAATTTAATTCATAAAGACTATTTTTATCAGTTTCATTAATTGTTAATTTTTTATTTACTGGGTCAATTGAAACAACTTCATTATTGACTCTTACATCTAGATTAAATCTTTGATGTAAAGATTGTGGTGTTTGTAGTAATAATGCACTTTCATGTTTAATTACGCCACCTAAATAGTAAGGAAGACCGCAATTGGCGTAGGAAACATGTCCACTTTTTTCTAGGACTACTATTTCTATATTTTCATTTAATCTTCTTAATCGTGTTGCAGCAGACATTCCACCTGCAACTCCACCAATAATTACAACTTTTGATTTAGCCAACTTTTACTCCAAGACCTAAATTAGCCAAGTCATCAAAACCGCCTTGAAGATTAATTAAATTAGTGAAACCTAATTCAGCCATCTTTTCTGTTGCAATTGTTGATCTTCTACCACTTCGACAATAAACTGCATAAGTTCTGGTTTTATCTAAAGTAGAAATTTTTTGTTCAAAGTCTGCTGCTTCTACACTTATAAGTTGAGCATTTTCTAAGTGCCCTGCTTGAAATTCTTCAGGAAGCCTTACATCAATAACTTCAACTTCTTGATTAGAAATTACTTCTGCAAATTCTTTTGGAGATACATTAGAAATTGCTGAGTTTCCACCTGCAGAACAACCAGTTAAAGCAAAAGCTACTAGTGATAAGGCGATTAGTATTTTTTTCATTTTTCTCCTATGCAAGTGTTAAAAATAGTTTTTGTAATTTTTCAGTTACTTCAGAACTATTTTTCTTATTGTCAGCAATACATTCTTTTAAACTTGAAGAGATTAAAGAAAAAGCTGCTGTATTAATTGCTTTACTAACTGCTGCCATTTGAGTAACAATGTCTTCGCATGATCTACCTTCTTCTAGCATGCGAATAACAGCTCCCATTTGTCCATGGGCCCTTTTTAAACGTGAATTAATTGCAGTTAAATCATCTTTGTTTTTTAATGAATTATTTTCAGCAGTTTTCACTTGTCCCCTAAGATTATGTATTAAACAATATACCCTAGGGGGTATGTGAAATCAACTAGATTATGAAGGAATTCTTAATACTTGTCCTGCATAAAGACTTGAACCTTCCAAAACATTCAAACTTTTAATATCTTCAATAACTGCTCGCGGGTCAGCTTCCGGATTTACCCGCGAGGCAATTGTCCATAGTGTTTCGCCAGGAGAAACTACTACTAATTGACTCTTGTTGTCTGCTTGATCAAGGCTTGCTTTTGCTGATGAGGTTAAAGAAGGTGCTGCGAAGGCGGATATTGCGATTAAAGTTGCCAAAATGACCACGAATCGGCCTCTTTTTGTCAAACGTAAAGTTGGAGTTGATACTTGAGCTAAGGTAGCCATATTGCCCTTCTTTCGAACATTTGTTCGATTATTGCACACAGTTGCGACATTTGGCAAGTTTTTTCGAACAGGTGTTTGAAACATTTGTTCGATTAGGCTACTCTTTAGGTATGATAAATAAACCAGACACAGATATAGCTCAAATTAGCCCTGATGGCGATGGTCTAACCGATCGTCAGAGAAAGATTTTGATCGTTATCCAAGACGCCGTTAAAGATAGAGGTTTTCCGCCAACGGTTCGAGAGATCGCAGATTTAGTGGGTCTTGCCTCTCCAGCATCTGTGGCTCATCAATTATCTGCATTGGAAAGAAAAGGTTTTATTAAACGCGATCCTAATTCCCCAAGAGCTATTGATTTAACAATTCCAAATAAATCTGGGGTTGCTATCGATGGTTTGATTGGTGGAGTTGCAGGTGAGCAATCACCGGAAGCAACTTTTGTTCCACTAGTTGGTCGAATTGCAGCAGGTGGACCGATTTTGGCTGAAGAATCAATTGAAGCGATTTATCCTTTACCTAAAGAAATGGTCGGCACAGGCGAACTTTTCATGTTAGAAGTTGTGGGAGATTCAATGATTGATGCAGCAATTTGCCATGGTGACAAAGTTGTTGTTAGAAAACAAGATGATGCTCAAAATGGAGAAATTGTTGCTGCCCTTTTAGGTGATGAAGCAACTGTTAAAACTTTAAAACGAAAAGATGGTCATGTTTGGCTAATGCCGGCAAATCCTAACTATGAGCCAATTAATGGTGATCACGCTAAAATTTTAGGCCGCGTAGTCACTGTTATGAGAAAGATTTAATTAATACCTAAATAAGCTTTTTTAAGTATTTCTAAATTAATTTTTTTCATTTTCAACATTGCTTCAGTGGCTCGCTTTGAGCCTTGTGAATCTGCCCCATTTAAATATTGACCCATTTCATTTGGAATTACTTGCCAAGAAATGCCAAATTTATCTTTCAGCCATCCACACTGACTTTCTTGACCGCCATCTTTAGTTAATAAATTCCAATAATGATCAACCTCATTTTGATCTTTACATGGTATTTGAAAAGAAATAGCTTCTGAATGAGGAAATTGGGGACCACCATTTAAACCTATAAATGATTGATTGAAAATTTTAAAATTAACAAAAACTTCCTCCCCTTCTTTATTTCCGGGAGTTTCAGTTGGCGTAATCCAGTGATCTTCTATTGAACTATTGGGAAAAATTGAAGTATAAAATTGTGCTGCTTGACGTGCTTGGCCATTAAACCAAAGACAAGTTGTTAATTCCATTTATTTTTCACTTTCTTTTATTTCCAAAATAAGACTCCAAACTGAAAAAATAATTTATTACTTTCCATAAAACAACTGCTAAACCTGCAGAAATTAAGACTATTACATTGGTAATCAAAAAGTTTCCATCTTCCATATAGGGAATACGAGTGAAAATGAATCCTGCTAAACCACCTAAAATAGCAATTTTTGTAGTTGTTTTCACTGGTTAATTCAATCACATCAATCAAAATCATATTGATATCTAGTACTGTTCATATCATCATGGAAAAATTTGATTGTGTTGTATTAGGTGGTGGTCATAACGGTTTAACTTCTGCTGCCTATTTATCAAAAGCTGGACTAAAAGTTTTGGTTCTTGAAGCACTTGATCAAGTTGGGGGTGCTGCGGTTTCCGTTCAAACTTTTAAAGGTATAGATGCAAACCTTTCAAGATACTCATACCTTGTCTCACTACTGCCTCAACAAATTATTGATGAACTTGATTTAAACCTTAATCTTATTTCTAGATCAATTGGTTCATACACTCCTTCACAAAACCAAGTTGGTTTATTTATTGAAAGAAATCCAGGAGAAAAAACTAGAGAATCATTTATTAAATTAACTGGAAACACGAAAGACTTTGAAGCATGGAAAAACTTTTATGAGAAAGTGGAAAAAGTAGCAAAAGTAATCTCTCCTACCCTATTAGAACCATTAAAAAGCAAGGATGAAATTAAAGAACTGATTATTGCTGCAACCGATACGGAAACTTATGAAATGTTGTTTGAAAGACCAATTACAGAAACTATAGAAAAATTGTTCGAAAACGACTTAGTCAGAGGTGTGGTTTTAACTGATGCATTAATTGGAACTTTTACAGATGGTCGAGATAAAGACTTATTAGGAAACATTTGTTTTCTTTATCACTTAATCGGTAACGGAAATGGTGAATGGAAGGTTCCACTGGGTGGTATGGGCCAAGTAAGCAAAGCTTTGGAACAAAAAGCAAGACAATTTGGCGCCCAAATTAGGGTAAGTTCAAAAGTTGCCAAAGTTACTTCTGATGGCCAAAAAGCTTTCATTAATTATGTAGATAAAAATAATATTGAACATCAAATCGAAGCATCATTTGTTTTAAGTAATCTTTCCCCTCAATCATTAGATCTACTTTTAGGTAAGAACTCCAAAAATTTATTCGAAGGCTGCCAAGTGAAAATTAATATGCTTTTAACTAGGCTTCCAAAACTTAAATCCGGAGATGATCCAAAAGATGCGTTCAAAGGCACATTCCATGTTAACGAAACTTTAAGCCAACTTGATAAATCTTTTCAAGAAGCTAATAGTGGTCAATTGCCTGAACTATTACCATCTGAAATTTACTGCCACACTCTTTCTGATCCTTCAATATTGAGTAAAGAACTTCAAGAAAAGGGTTATCAAACTATAACTCTTTTTGGTTTAAATACTCCTGCAAAACTATTTGATAATAATAATGATAATTTGCGAGAGATTGTAAAACAAAAATATCTAGATGGTTTGAATATGTATTTTGAAGAAAAAATCGAAGATTGTCTTGCACTTGATATTGATGGCAATCCTTGCATTGAAGTTAAAACCCCTCTGGATATTGAAGAATCTGTATTTCTACCGCGAGGAAATATATTTCATAGACCTTTGCAATGGCCATTTGCTGAAACTGAAAAAGAAATTAATACTTGGGGTGTTGAGACAGATATTCCAAATATTTTTATTTGCGGTGCTGGAGCAAAACGTGGTGGAGGCGTTAGCGGAATTCCTGGAAGAAATGCTGCAATGAAAGTTTTAGAAATAAATTCTAAATAAACCACATTTCAGATGCGTCATATTCTGATTTCTTAAGCACTCTTTGATCCGCACCAACTATTACTGAATCTGGTTTTACATCTTTAGTTACAACTGCATTGGCACCAATTATTGCGTTTTTCCCAATTGTGATATTTCCAAGAATTTTTGCTCCAGCTCCAACTAAAACTCCATCATGAATGGTGGGATGTCTTTTCCCTTTTGACATAGTTCTGCCACCTAGAGTCACTCCGTGATAAAACATCACATCATCACCAATTTCAGCAGTTTCACCAATTACTACACCCATGCCATGATCTATAAAAAAACGTCTGCCAATTTTTGCAGCAGGATGAATTTCGATTCCTGTTAAAAAACGGTGATAGTGAGACATTAAACGAGCGATAAGTTTAAAGTTTTTATTCCAGACCCAATGGGTAATTCGATGTAACCAAATTGCATGTAAACCTGGTGAAGTTAAAACAAACTCTAATTTGGATTTTGGTGCAGGATCTCTTTTAATCGCTGCATCAATATCTTCTTTGAATCTAATCATTAATCCATCAAGTCTTGATACAAAGCAGTTGACAGATATCTTTCACCAAATGATGGCACAATAACTACGACAATTTTTCCGGCAAATTCATCTCGTTTTGCAACTTGTGACGCTGCCCAAAGTGCTGCTCCAGAAGATATTCCTGCCAAAATTCCCTCTTCTGCTCCTGCTCTTCTTGCGAATTTAATTGCTTCCTCATTTGGAGCATCAAATACTTCGTCGTAAACACTCTTATCTAGAATTTCAGGAATAAAATTTGGACCAATACCTTGTAATGGATGCCCAGCAGGGTTTCCACCACTTAATAATGGTGATGCAGCAGGTTCAACCACAAACATTTTTATGTTTGGATTTTTTTGCTTTAAGACTTGACCAATTCCTGTAATCGTTCCACCTGTACCTGATCCTGCAACTACTGCTGCAACTTTTCCATCTGTGTCATTCCAAATCTCAAGAGCTGTAGTTTGGCGATGAATTTCAGGATTGGCAGGATTTTGAAATTGTCTAACTAGTACTGCACCTTCTTTTTGGCCAATTTCTTCTGCCTTTGCAACAGCACCCTTCATGCCTTCTGCGGCAGGAGTTAAAACAAGTTGTGCACCGTATGCCTTTAATAAGGTTCTTCTTTCTTTACTCATTGAATCTGGCATCGTCAGAATTACTTTGTAACCTCTGGCTGCACCAACCATGGCAAGAGCAATACCGGTGTTACCAGAAGTTGCTTCAACTATTGATCCACCTGGTTTTAATTTTCCAGATTTTTCTGCATCATCAATCATCGCAATTCCAATGCGATCTTTAACAGATGCGGTTGGATTATAAAACTCTAATTTTGTATAAACTTCTGCTTTAGCCCCATCTGTAATTCTGTTTAATTTGACTAAAGGGGTGTTTCCTACAACTTGGGTGATGTTGTCATAGACCTTCATAAAAAATTCCTCCGGTATGAATACATATTGAGAGCTTTTTCAATTCTATGGCTCAATTGCTTCTCACGCGACTTGGCTAAATTAATTGCAAAATGTTTGCAATAACGCACAAATTGTAAGAAATTAAGGCAAAAATGCGAACCTATATCAGATAGGACAGAATAAGAACATGAATCAAAATCACTTAGTTCTAATTGCGAGTGTATTAATTCTATCTACTCTGATAGGCCTTTATTTCAATTTTTCAAGGGGAAAACTAGTTAAAAAATATGCGAATGAATCCGAATTCTCCAAATTAGATTTACCAATTGAATTATCAAATCAAGCAACTATTTTACTTTTTTCTACTGAATACTGCTCAATTTGTCCGGGTGTTAAAAAACAAATTGAAAAATACATCGGTGATGTCAATAATATTTCCTTACACCAGATAGATGCAGTTAAAAACATAGATGTGGCAAGAAGACTTCATGTAAAAAGTTCCCCTACTACTATTTTCTTTGATTCAAAAGGAAATGAATTTGGAAGAATTATAGGTGCACCAAAAAGTAATCAATTAAAAGAAACCTTTAGTAAATTACACAACCAAGAAAAGGAAACTTCTAATGCAAATTGATTCAAGAGGCCCAAGATTTGGTGCCACAATTACTATGTTGGTTCTGATAGCGGTTCTTTATTTTGAAAGCATTGAATTACTAGTTTTTCAAACACTTATATGGGCCATTGGTGCTAGCTTTGGTCCTCAAAAATCTCCTTATGGTTGGATTTTCAAATCATTAATTAAATCAAGATTGAAAAAAGTTGGAGATTTGGAAAATGTTAAACCTCCACAATTTGCACAATTTGTAGGTTTAATATTTGGTTTAGTCGGAATTACTGGATTTGTAATTGGATCTACTCCATTATTTTTAATCGCCACAGCGTTTGCTCTTGCTGCAGCATTTTTAAATTCAGTGTTTAATTTTTGTTTAGGATGCGAAATGTATCTACTTTTAGTAAAGGCTAGACTTATCAGATGAACCAATTAGCCAAAGATTATTCAGATTTAGGGATAGAATTTGCTGCATTTGTTAATACAAAAAGTGATGCAGAACTTAGTAAACCAGGACCAGAAAATGAATTGTCTGCTGCTTTTGCAATCCATCATTTAGCTGATTTTGAAATCCATTTTGCTTCACGTTTTTGGGCACCCTGACTTTGAATCGGGAAGATTCACAAACTGTATCCGCTGGGTGAAAGTCGACATGGAGGTTGAAGGGTATCTCGAAGTTATTCCGAAGATTTCGCCTCAGCGGCTTCGCGTCAAGCACAATTTGAATCAAGATTTACGCGCAGATAGGTTAATGCCGTGAATAAAAAACTGATTTGGTCGTACATGCTCATAACCTTGCTAATTTCTTGGAGCCTTTGGATTCCAATGGCAATTAGTGATGCAGTGGTTGTTCCTGGTCAAGGTTGGCCGACCCACCTATTCGGACTTATGGGACCGGCTATTTCCGCAAT
>JBJOGR010000005.1:0-11833 GCA_046048135.1 Actinomycetota bacterium | reverse complement strand
AGAAACAGTTTGATTATCTGCAGCTTGAATAACAAGATCATGAAATTTTGTATCTGCTTTACTCCAGTTTTCTCTATCATTTTTTTGAGCAGCAGATATCATCTCCTGGGTTACTTTTAGTAATTCTTCTTTCTTTTCTTTTGTCAAAGTTTTAGCTGCTTTTGAGAATAGATAAGTGTCAATTATTTGTAACAAATCACAAGCTTCTTCAACCTGTTTAGGAGTTAAGAGTGCCACTGTGAAACGAGATGAATCTGTTTTAGTAATTAGCCCTTCTGCTTCTAATCTTTGCAAAGCTTGTCTAATAGGAGTTCTAGAAATTCCTAATTGAGTCGCTAACTTGTTTTCACTGATTGCAGAATTAGATGGAAGTTTAAAAGAAGTAATTGCATCAACTAAATAGTCGTAGGCATCAGTAACTAATGATGATGCCTGCGACGATTTAGTGTCTGTTTTCATATTTATACTCTGTCAACAAATTCTCTGTTTGTGACATTAACAGGAACTTTAGTTAATTCCAATACTGCTTTTGCTGTGTGTTCACTTAATCTTCTGAAAGCTTCTTCACCTTTTTCAATAGTTGCTCTCATTGGATTTCCAATGGTGCCTGATTCTACGAATTCATGGTGATCCATTGGGAAAGTGAAATATTGGTATCCTTCAAATTCCACATCTGGCATTCCATCATTTTTCTGAAAACTCTTTGGTAAGAATCCTGGAATGTGTGCTTTTTCTGGATAGGCCCTTTCCATTCTTACTAAGTCTGGGTCATAAGCCATATCTTGTGAAGTTTCTAATTCAGATGAATGCCAACCTGGAGTTTCTTCTGGTGGATTTTCCATTAAACCTTCTAATACTCCAACGTAGCGTTCCATGTATGGGCGAACAAAACCAATAAGTGCTCCTGTTTCATAACGAAGTTTTCTTAAAACCGGATCAACAACTTTGGTATTTGAACCATGACCATTAATAAAAATGATTCTGTTAAAACCATGATGAATTAAAGATCTAGCTACGTCATACATCAAATTAGTTAAAGTGCTTGCTCTAACAGTGATTGTTCCTCTGCCTTCACCTGGTAAATGCATATGTTGTGGTGAATAACCAGTCCAAATTGGGGGAGTATGAAATACCCCAATTGCTTCTGAAACTCTTTCTGCAACTTCAATTGCAGTAATGGTGTCTGTGTACAAAGGTAAATGTGGACCGTGTTGTTCAGTTGAAGCCATTGGTACTAAAACGGTGTCTTTTTCTTTTAAATATTCTTTGATGTCAACATAACTTAATTCAGTCATGTCCCATGATCTAAATTTTGCTCTGAATGCATCATCCCCAGTTGTTAATCTTTGAAACTTTCTTATGGGATGTTTTGCCATTTTTATTTCTCCTTTTCTAATAGGTCGATAAAGAGTTTACCGACCGCAATTCCAAACTCAGGATCATTAACGTGATAATCAAAGTCCAAAACTTCAATATCTTTTCTTAAAGTATTTTTCATCTGATCCATAAATCTTTTATCAGCTGCTGGATCAAAGAAAACACCTCCTGGTTTATTAGGAATTGAAATTCCCTTTGTTGGTATAGCAACTTTTACTGCACCTTTTGCTTCATTCAAAGAATCAGCAAACTTTTTACCTAACTCTTCCATTTCTTTTCCATCAAGTCTTACTAACCAATATTCAGGATTGTGGTTATAAAGTGGGCGATCTTTTAAATTATCTGGCACAGTATTTGCATGAAACACCACAAAATCAACACATCCAGGAACTACAACTTGAGGAATGCCTAATCGCCCTGCAACTTTTAATCTGTTTTCATTTGCTACATGTATGCCACCAACTAAATTTGCAGCCATTTCATTAGTTGTGAAATCAATAATTCCTACAAATTGTCCAGCTTCAGCTAATTCTTCCATTGCAGGTCCACCCACACCGTTTGCATGAAATACCACTAATTCATAACCTTTTTCTTTCATTAAAGGCTGCATTGCAGTAATTGCAGTGTTGGTATTTCCAAGCATTGTCACAGCTACAGCTTTTGTTCCTGGTTTTGGTTTTTGTAATTGATGCCCTTTTTGTAACATGCCATAAACTGCTGCAGCTGCATTATCAAAAATAGTTTTGGAAATATCGTTTAAACCTAAAATATCTACGATTGAATGCATAGTCATCATGTCAGTTGTGCCAACAAGTGGAGCAAATTCATGTTTACCTGATGCAATTGGAGAGATCACAATTTTTGGAGCCCCAATTGGTAATGCCATTAATGCAGCAGCTGTCATTACTCCACCTTCAGCACCACCTATGCCAATTGCTCCAACTACTTCATTATTAGAAACCATTTCTTTAACTTTTTTAACTACAAATTCACGCATCTGTTCAACTGCAGCCCCGCGAGATCCTGCGTTTTGAACTTTTTCAATTGTGGTGCCACCAAATTGGGCAAGTTGAGCTTTAGAAAAATCTGGAGTGATACCTACTGGTTCACCTAAAATTCCAACATCAATTACGTAAGGATTAAGTCCGTATTCTTTTAATTTGTCTCTTAAATAAGCAACTTCGGGTCCTTTGGTGTCAAGTGTGCCGATTACTAGCACTAACTCTTTCACCAAAGACTCCCGAAGTCGCTTAAATTAATTCTCTTATTAATTAAATAAGAGGTAGTAGATGATCTGAGTTCTCTTTAACCAACCAGTCATAAAATTCTTCGGTAAGAATTGATGAACCGTGATCAATGATGAACTTCAATTGTTCTGGATCGATTCCCGGTGGATTCATATCCAAAGCATTCTTGAATTTATTTGCAGGAGTTCTATCGATTGGAGCAACGAACTCTGCAGTTAATGCACCGTCATAACCAATTTCTTTCAAAGTGGCTACAACTTTCTTCCAGTCATAATCACCGTGACCTGCTGGCATACGGTTGTTATCTGCAACGTGGAAGTCGTTTAGTTTCTTTCCAGCTAAACGAATTGCTGCATATAAATCTTCTTCTTCAATGTTGATGTGGAATGCATCTAAGCAAACACCACAATCTGGTCCAGTTGCTTCAGCTAAAGCAAGTGCTTGTTCGCAACGGTTAATGAAGTATGTTTCGAATCTGTTTAGAGGTTCGATTGCAAGTTTTACACCTGCAGCTTGAGAGTGGGCATAAATTTCTTTCATACCTGCAACAGCCCAACTCCATTCTTCATCTGGAGATGCATCTGGAGTAATTTTTCCTACAGTGGCAGGAACAATTGTCATTTCTGTTCCATCAAGTTCTTTCACCATAGTGATGCAATCTTTTACATACTTAACACTCATTGCTCTTTTTGCTTCATCTTTAGCAACAAGGTTTCTTTCTCCAAGCATCAGAGTTACAGAACCCCAACACTTCAAGTTGTATTTCTTTAACAAGTCACGAGTAGTTGAAGATGGGAACTTTTCTGGTTCACCACTGATTTCAATACTCTTGTAACCATATTTTGCTAGTCGGGCGATGGTTGTTTCCAGCGGCTCGGCACGCATCCAGTTATGCATAGATAAATGCATTGCTTTTCCCTTCTAGTAACTAAGTCTTAGTTACTAAACCCTTTTTTAATTCGCAGAACCCGGCGGACCAAATCCAAGTTTTCCTGGATTCATGATTCCGTTTGGATCCCACGCTTTTTTCAAACTCAACATGAATTCCCATGCTGAGCCATGTTGGTGCTTCATGAAACGTCCTAGTTTTAAACCAACACCATGGTGTTCGTTTAAGGTTCCTCCGTTTTTCAAGGAAGCATCAATTGCTGCATTCCATAAATCGTCATGCAATTTCATCGCTTCGTCAATATCTGCTGGTGGGTTATCTACATAGAAACGGTCATAAATCATGCCGCCCCAGGGAAACCAGTGAGAAAAGTGAGCGGTGTATCTGGCTTTATGGTGAGCAAATTGTTTCTCCACTACTTCTTTTTTAGCTTTATATATAGCTGGCAGATCATTGAACTTGGCACAAGTATCAGTGGTGCCATAAATCATTGGTGGGGCAGGAATATTGCCATGTTTAAATGGCTCATATTTCCCGTCCCACCAGTTTTGACCTACTTCAGGTCCGTGTGGTTTACCGCCCACACCTTCACAAATTCTTTGTATTTCTTTACTTTCTAAATCTGTTAATGATTTTGTGCCATCACACATAATTACCATTAACACTCCTTGCACACCAAGGTTTAACCAATCAGAAAGCTTTGCAGTATCTGCTTCGTCATAAAGTCTTATCACTGCAGGACGCCATCTATCAGTCATTATTTTTCTGGCAGCTTCAATTCCAGTATTAACATCTTTAAATCCGTAAGAAAGAAAAACTCTTGATTCAGGTAATCTTTCTAAACGCATTGCAGCTTTAGTAATTACACCAAGTGTTCCTTCACTTCCAACAAGTGTTTGGATAATTCCCGGACCAGAAGCATGACTTGGTACTGGAAGAGTTTCAATTACTTTTCCATTTGCCATCACTGCTTCAATTTGTAAAACTAAATCTTCTGCTTTGCCATATTTAGTTGAAACAACACCAGAACCTCTTGCTGCTAAACATCCACCAATAGTTGCACCAAAAAAATGTGAACCAGGGTAATGAGGCATGGTTAAACCTTTTGCATTTAAAACTTTTTCTAATTCAGAACCATCTAATCCTGCTTCAACTGTTACCACCATTGAGTTTTCATCAATGTCAACAATTTTGTTTAGTTTTCTTAAATCAAGTGCAATACCGCCATAAAGAGCAAAAGTTCCAGATTGAGTTCCAGATCCTCCACCTCTTGGTATTACTGGCATGCGATATTCATTTGCCAAAGCTACAACTTTTGAAACTTCTTCACTAGATTTTGGCGATACCACAATGTCTGCCATTGGTAATTCTTGATTTTTGGAAATTAAATACTTACTCATCCAGGACCAGTCACTTGCTTGTTCAAATCTTTTTTCTTTATCAACTGAAACTTGATCATGGCCAACAATTGCACCTAATTCGCGAGCAATCTGACCTATTAAATATTGGCTTCTAATCTCATTCGTCATTTAATGTCTGTTTTCCCTTATCTTGGTATGCAAGTCTGTATACAAGTAAGGACATTACTCGGACATTCAAGATTTGGTCAAGCATTAATTTCGTGGGGAAATCACACTATATATATACAAGTTATTTAAAACAAAAGGTTTCAGAATATGAAACTTGCTTTTATTTGTTTAAAGTTTTAACTAACTCTCTACAAAAATCTGGAATATCAGCAACAACTCGACCCCAGACAAGATTGCCTTCACTAAAAGCTGCTTCATCAACCCAGGTAGCTCCTGCATTTACTAAATCATCTTTTATGCCTAAAGAACCTGTTGCTTTTTTACCTTTCAAAATATCTGCAGACACAGCTAAGGAACCACCATGACAAATAATTCCAATAACTTTATTTTGAGAATTAATTTCTTTAATTAAATTAATTACTTGTTCATATCTTCTTAGTTTGTCTGGTGCCCAGCCACCTGCTAAAACCAAACCTTTTAAATCATTTACTTTTAAATCAGATATAAGTACATCAATATCTATTTTTAATCCGTTTTTACCAACGATTTGTTTTTTATCTAATCCAGCACTAACTACTTTGTAGCCATCTTCTTCTAAACGCATTCTGGTTACGTGATATTCCAAATCTTCAACACCATCAGCGATTGGAAATGCAATTGTTCCTTTACTCATTATTATCCTCTTTGTTCTTGTTCTAGTTGATTTATTCTTTTTACTTTTGGTGCACTTGAACTTTGTTCATCAAATTTATAATCAAGCCATGGCTTGATTAAATTTAATGCTAATTCACTTGCAATAACTCTTGCGCCCATTGTTATTACTTGACAGTTATTACTTAAGATTGCTCGTTCTAATGAGTATGGATCTTGCACAGTTGTAGCTCTAATACCTTCAACTTTATTTGCACTAATTGCCATTCCAATTCCTGTGCCACAAACTAATAAACCTCGATCTGCATTTCCTTTTGCAATTTCAGTTGCGAGAGCAAAACCAATATTTGGATAATCTGTTTTGTCATCTAAGGAATTAACACCTAAGTCAATTACTTTTTCAACACGATTATCTTTTTCTAAATAATTTTTCAAAATAGTTTTTAATTCAAAACCTGCAAAATCTGAACCCACCGCAATTCGATACTTTGACATTTTTCAACCTTTCAAAAAGCCCTGTTTCTACTGGGGCGTGTGGGAAGAGTTCAACTATAACTAAGGCATAGGTCTTGTTATTAAATTGTTACTTATTTCTGACCGATTCTATTGACTGAATACCGACATGTATCCCAAGATTGTCTCTAAGACCGGCCAGTCCTTGGCCGATCTTTTTTGAGAAGGAGCTCACTTGTCAGAAGAGACAAAAATGAAGCTTGACCGTCGTCGCCTTATTAAGGCTGGCGCCGCGGCAGGCGTTGCAATCCCAGCAGCAGGTCTGTTGGCAGCTTGCAGCAGCGGAGGGGACTCAGCAGAAGGTGCAGCAGCACCAGCTGAAGATTCACCACTTTATGGCAGTAACGAAACAAATATGCAAGGAAAAACAATTGACTTTGCATACTCACGCGTAGCTGGATGGCCACCAAGTTCTGCACCAGCAACACTTTGGCCAGATTTCCAAGCTTATGCAAAGGAAAAATATGGTTACACAGTTAACGATATTACTTTCATCGAAGCAGGTTTCGGTGAACTTTTCCAAAAAGTATCTCCAACATTGGCTTCAGGATCACAAGATTACAATCTTTTGATCGTTGACTCACAATGGTTAGGTGCTTTGTCAGAACCAGGTTGGATTGTTAAGGCAGACGATGTCTTCGCAGCAAACCCAGAACTAGACATTGAACCATTCTCAAGTTTGGTAACAAACACTTACCAGGTTTACCCAGATGGTTCAGGAATTCGTTGGGGCTTCCCACAAATGCCTGATACACAAGGTGTATTCCTTCGTAAAGACTTGCTAGAAAATGCAGACGAACAAGCTGCATTCAAAGCAAAGACTGGTAAAGATCTTCCAACAACATACGAACAATTGGAAAACTTGGAATATGCCGATCTAGTTGAAATGATCGACTTCTTCCATCGCCCAGACAAAGGACTATATGGAACAGCAATCATGTATTCAAAAGAATACGACTTCTTTAGCTGTGCATATTACCCATTCGCTTACTCAACAGGCGGAAAAATTTGGGATCCAACAACTTCAGATGTTTATGGAATTTTGAACTCTGATATTAACGCCAAAGCAATGGATGAATTCGTTGGCTTGATGAAATATCAACCAGAAAACGCAGCATCTTTTGGTATTGGTGAAATCCTTGACATCTTCAACACCGGAAAAGCATTCTCTGCATGGCAATGGCTAGCAGTTGGTGCATTCATGGGTGGAGCTGATGCAGTTGTTAAACCAGACATGGTTATCTCCATGCCACTTCCTAAGTGGAACGGCCAATTAATTGGTGCAATGGGTGGTCAACCATGGGTTATCAACGCATACAACGATGACGATCACATGAGAGTTGCAATCGACGTTCTCAAGTGGTGGTACACCAAGGAAACTCAAGACAAGTTCATCAAAGAAAACGGTGGCTTGCCATGGAGCAAAGAAGGTGCAGCAAACCCAGAATATTTGGGCGTTGCTCACTACGTGAAGCCTTTCTTGTACATGTTGAGTGAAGGAAGATCTCAAGACTTCTGGCACTTACCTGAATATGCAGAAATGCTCGCAGTTCAACAAGAAGCTTTCAACGGAGTTGCAACTGGAACAGTTAAGACTTCAAAGGAAGCTTTGGAATACGCAGCAGCAAAACAACAACAAATCTTGTTCAATGCTGGTCGTACCCAAACTGCTCCACCAGAAAACGTGGATTCTCTAACTCTCTAAGAGTTTTAGAAAAAGCTGATTGTGTTGGTGTCCCGGTCAACGGGGCATCAACACAACTTCTATGATTGACGCAAAATACTTCTATATAGTTTCTAAAGGGGATTTAGGTTAATGGCCAAAAGTGTTGAGACTTTAGAAAAGTCTTTTAAAACTAAAGCTAAACCTGTTAATCCAGCAAAAAAGAAAAATCTTTTCTCATGGGGTTTGTTAGCTCCAGTTTTATTCTTCTTTATTTTAATGAGCGTTCTTCCAACAATTTGGATGTTTGGTTTAGCTTTCTATGACTACACATTAACTTCTGCTAAAAAAGCGCAATTTATTGGATTTAAAAACTTTTTTGACTTTTTAGCAAACCAACAATTATCAGGTGCAGTTTCTAGAACATTTATATTTTTAATTTGTGCAGTTTTATTACAAACGTTTTTAGGAATTTTAATTGGTGTTTTGTTTTGGAAAAACGACAAAATGCCAGGACGTCGTTTAGCATTAACTTTATTTTTCTCACCAATGGTGGTTACACCAATTGCAACTTCTCTGTTCTGGAAATTTATTTTAGATCCAACACTTGGAGTAATTAATTACTTTGCTGAAAGTTTAGGTTTTGCAAGATTTGATACTTTAACTGATCAAGTTTTAGCGTTTCCTACTTTAGTTTTAGTTGATACTTGGATGTGGACTCCATTTATGACTTTGATGACTTTGGCAGCCCTTGGATCAGTACCAAAAGCAGAATTAGAAGCAGCTCAAGTTGATCGCTTGCCATTACATCGATTAATTACCACAGTTATTTGGCCACATGCAAAATTTATTTTAGGTTTGGGAATTTTGTTAAGAACTATTGATGCATTTAAGACGATGGATTTGGCTTATGTAATGACAGGTGGAGGACCGGGAGATAGAACAGAATTAATTGCCGTTTCTTTGTATAGATTTGCTTTCAAATCATTCAAATTAGGTTACGCCACTGCAGTTTCAGTGTTTTTAATGTTTATCGCAATCGCTCTTACTTCACTTTATTTATATATTTTGAATGCTAGAAAGAAAGCTGAGGAATAAAATGGCTGAAACAACATTTAAACCAAAGCGTAAATCTGGTCCAATAAAGATTGCCACAATTGGTGGATGGCTGGTTTCAATCTTTTTCTTTTTGCCAATTGCCTGGATTGTTTCTTCAGCATTTAAACCAAAAGCAGATATTTTAGTATCTCCTCCAGTATTTTTCTTCAAGCCAACATTAAATAATTTAACTGAAGCAATCAGTTTTGATAACACGCTTGATTACTTCACTCACTCAGTTGTTTATTCTTTCGGTGCAGTAACTCTTGCTATTTTTGTTTCATTCCTTGCTGCATATTCTTTCTCCAGATATAAACCAGCAGGCACTGACTTTTTAATGTTCTTGCTGCTTTCAACTCGTTTCGTTCCTGCAGCAGCTTTCGTTGTGCCATATTTCCAATTATTTAATCTATTGAAATTGAAAGATTCTTATATCGGTTTAATAGCCTTTTACACAATGTTTTCCATACCATTCTCAGTTTGGATTCTAAAAGGTTTCTTAGATGGAGTTTCTCAAAGATTTGATGAAACTGGTTTAGTTTATGGAGCTTCTCGTTGGCACATTATGTTTAAAGTAATTTTGCCTCAAGTAAAACCAGGTCTAGTTGCATCATTTGTGTTCAATATTTTGTTTGTGTGGAACGAGTTCTTATTCAACTTCCAACTTGGTGGAGCAAAAACTTTTGGTATCCCAGTTGGATTATTTACCGGTTCAACCAAAGGTGGAGCTATTGACTGGGCTTATGTTGCCTCAATTGGAACCTTATATGTATTACCTTTGATCATCGTTATTTATGCATTCCAAAAGTATTTACTAGTTGGATTAACATTTGGAACTGTAAGAGGTGAAGTATAAATGTCAGTTATCTTAAATAAAAAACTTCCATTTGCAGCACGCGCTCAAAGATTAAATATCTATCTATTACTAGTTTCACTAGTACTTCTTGCTCAACAATTTACTTACACTCTTTATGTTTGGGGTTTTAGATTGCTTTTCGTTGTTGTTACATTGCAAGTAGCACTTGGCAATATAAATTCTGAGTGGAATGCAAAGAAAACAGCGAAAAAGACTTTAGTGATTCTTTTAATTATTGCGGTAATTTTTATCTTTTCTATATTTGTAACCCCTTATTTGATCGAACTTGGTCGACCAAAGAAGAATTACTAAACAGGAGATTATTTAAAAATGGCCCAATTAGCACTTGATGTCAAAGGCTTATCAAAGTCTTATGGCAACAAAGTAGTTTTGGATAATTTATCTTTTACTGCTGCCATGAATGATTTTTCTGTAGTATGTGGAAAACCAGGAAATGGTAAATCGGTTTTAGTAAGAACCATCATGGGACTTGAAACAGTTGATGCAGGTTCCATCATTGTGAGAGGAAAAGATGTAGCACAAGTTTCTGCTGGAGAAAGAAACATTGGCTATGTTCCTCAAAGTTTTGCTTTATATCCTCACTATTCAGTAAAAGAAAATATTGAATACCCACTAGTACTTTCAAAAGCAAGTGAAGCAGAAAAGAAAGAAGCAGTTGAAAGAGTTAGTGAACTATTAAGAATTAAAGATTTATTGCAGAAAAAACCTGATCAATTATCAGGTGGTCAAAAACAACGTGTTGCAATTGCTAGAGGACTAGCAAAATCAACAGATGTTTATGTTTTGGATGATCCATTGGTCGGACTTGACTTTAAACTTCGCGAAAGATTAATTGATGATTTAAGAAAAACCCAGGAAGAATTAAAAGTTTCATTTGTGTATTTAACTTCTGATCCATTGGAAGCTTTGTCTTTAGCAAGAACTGTAATGATTTTGGCTAATGGCAAAATTGTGCAACAAGATTCATTGGATGTTGTTTATGATCAACCAAATTCAATTGCCAGCATGAACTCTTTAGGTTTTCCTGAAGCAAATGTTTTGCCAGGTGAACTTTCTGGAACTACTTTTACTTCCGTGTTAGGAAGCATAAAGGTGAAAATGGATACAAATTCTTCAAAGGTTGTAGCAGGTATTAGGCCAGAAGGATTTATCGTTGGAACTGGATCAGGTGCTTTTGACGGCAAAATTTCATTGCTAGAAAACTTAGGTTCAGAATTTGCTGTTTATTTTAATGTCAAAAACACAAACCTTGTCACAGTAATTTCTAGAACAGATAATGATGCTTTAGCAAAAGTTAAGAACAAATCAACCACGATCTCATATAAACCAGAAGCAGTAGTTCTATTTGATGCTGAAACTGGAATGAGAGTAGGTCAGGGGGTTTCTCATGTATGACATTAGATTAGAAAATGTCACCAAGAAATTCGGTGACTTTACAGCTGTTAACGACATTACTTTTACAATTCCAAAATCTTCTGTAACGGTTTTACTTGGACCTTCTGGTTGCGGTAAAACCACATTAATGAGAATGATTGCAGGATTAGAAAATCCAACTCAAGGAAAAATATTCTTTGGTGAACATGATGTAACAAATGTTCCAACCAGAAGAAGAAATATCGGTATGGTTTTCCAATATCCAGTAATTTATAGAAATACTTCCGTTAGAAAAAACTTAGAATTACCATTACTATCTGAAAAATTATCTAAACAAGAATTAGATAAAAGAGTTGATGAAGTAGCAGAAATCCTAGGTTTAACAGATGTGTTAAAGAAATTTGTTGAAGAATTAGATAATGGAACTAGACAAAAAATTGCGGTAGGACGTGAAGTTGCTCGTCAACCAAGAATTATTTTGTTTGATGAACCAATTACCAATATTGATTTAACTTCTAAATTAGAACTAAAGAGAAGTTTGAAAGAACTATTTGGTCGTTTACAACAAACAATTATTTATGTAACTCATGATCAAACAGAAGCTATGACTTTGGC
>JBJOGR010000004.1:0-28603 GCA_046048135.1 Actinomycetota bacterium | reverse complement strand
AAAAGATGGGTAAATATTCCATTCAAAATAAGCGGGACTGTCGTATTCATCAAAAAATGGAATGACCAAAAAAACATTTGACACTCTGTAGGATAAATATAGTATCGCTAAACTGATTCCTATTAGACGTTTGAATATATGATATTTAATCATTCAAAGCTCCAAAAAACTAATTTTGCACCGAAGTCTCGACTATCTCCGTTATTGACATAACACGATTTTTTATTCAAAAAATCTAAATATATTGGAACCGAAGATTTATTTTTTATTTCTATAGGAACTACTATTTTAGTCTCATCAATTTCTTTAATTACAATTTCATTTGAGTATTGCTCTGAAGTTAGACTTACAACTTCTAAGGCATTACACGGATTTGGTTCAATTGTTAAAATAATATTTCCTTTTATTGTTTCATCACTACTATTGTGAAATTCTAATTTATTCTCACCTCTTACCAGCCACCAAAAGCTATTATTTTCTACGAATTCAATTGGAACGGATGGCTTTAGACCTATTACTTCTTTTTTATTCAGTTCATTTACTTCAACATCAAATAAAGGATATGAAACAAAGTAAGTAATTAATAAAGATGACAAAATTAATGAAAAGGATAATATGTAACTTAAATATTTTACAAATTTTTTCATTTACTTAAAAATCCTATCGTTAATCATGTGGAGCTAAGGGGAATTGAACCCCTGACCTCTTGCATGCCATGCAAGCGCTCTACCAACTGAGCTATAGCCCCAAAAATATTTGAAATGTAACTCTATCGAAAACTTATTTTTCCCATTTTTATCTATCGTCACTAAGTGCAGGAGTAGGTAAAGATCCAGCGTTATATTCAACTAACCGCCAAGGTAAATCCGGTTTCAAAGGTTCATCTAAAACAATCCAAGAACAATTACTAATAATTCCAAGTGAGATCCACGTTTTTGGTGGTAGGCCCATTAATTTTCCTGCTGCGACTCTTGCAGCACCTCCGTGAGTTGCAACAACAAAAACATTTCCTTCTGGCACTAATTTCATATGATCGTAAATACCCTCAACCATTCTTTGCGCCACTTCACTTCTAGTCTCACCATTTTTCCCAGGTTTTACTTCTTCGCCATTAGACCAACGCAGATACTCATCACCAAACTTTTCTTTCAACTCTGGGTAAGTTAATCCCTCCCATTCACCATGAGCAGTTTCTCTAAATCTCTTATCTTTTGTAATTTGTAAATTCAATAATTCAGCCAGAAATGTACCTGTTTGATTTGCCCGAGAAAGATCCGATGAAACTATGTAACTTGGTCTTAAATGTTGCAAAAGCGATGCTGCATTCTTTGCTTGAGCAATACCAACTTCATCTAGCGGAATATCAGTTTGGCCTTGAAATCTTTGATCTAAATTCCAACTGGTTCGACCATGCCGCCATAACACTAATTGTCTTTTACCCATGTAATTCCTCGATAGGACAGTCTTTCCATAATCTTTCTAAACCGTAATAATCCCGATCTTCTGCCAGTTGAATATGGACTAAAATTTCAGAAAAATCTATCAAAAGCCAATGACTTTCAGAGTTTCCTTCTCTATTAATTGCTTTAATTCCAATTTTATTTAATTCTTCTTCAATTGCATCTGAAACTGCTTGGGCTTGTCTTACGTTATTGACTGAGGCAATTAAAAAAATATCTGATAAAGGAAATCTAGAACTTACATCAATTATTTTTACATCAGTTGCCAGCTTTTCAAAGGCTGCTTTTGCCGCGATTGTGGCTATTTCTTTTGACTTTAAAGATGCAGTCACTTATTTAACAAAACTTTCTATCATTAGCATTAATTATGTCACACTCAAGATTTATAGAGTTGATTGGCTTTGATGTATTCAATGACTTCTGCTGGAACTAAATCTTGAATCCCTTCTCCATTTTTAATTTTTTCTCTGATTTGTGAAGAAGAAATAGGAGTAGGACTAAATTGCAAACGATCAAAATGCCAATCAACTATAGGATCATTTTGTCTTGGAACTACATAAATTCTAGCTAAAGTTTTAATCAAATTAGGTTCTTTCCAAGTTCCAAAACTTTTAATTGCATCACTTCCTATTAAAAAAATAAATTCAGATTCGGGATAAATCTTATGCAACTCTTGTAAAGTTTGATAAGTATATGAAGGATTAACTTCATCCTTTTCTAATTCAGAAACTTCAACATTTTCCATACTTTTTGTGGCAAGTTTTAGCATTTTTAATCTATGTTCAAAGGAAATAAAATCTTCTTTTTGCCAAGGATTACCAGCTGGAATAAAAATTAACTTATTTAATTTCAATAAATTTAATGCAACTTTGGCAATTTCTATATGTCCAAAATGAATTGGGTTGAATGTTCCACCCAGTAGCCCTATTCGGGATTTCACTTTATCTGTCTGCGTTTAACCTTGTGACCACAATTAATGCCACAACTAATAAACCAAACATTCCAAATCCAAAAACTAAAGGATGAAATGGAAGTTCAACACCTTTTTCGGCAACTTCGCTTAATCTAATCATTTTTTAATTTCACCAACATTTCCTCTAATGTGACCTTTGCCTTTAACAACATACTTAGTACTCGTCATTTCTAATAATCCCATAGGTCCTCTGGCGTGTAATTTTTGATTAGAAATACCCATCTCTGCGCCAAATCCAAACTCTCCACCGTCTGTAAAACGTGTAGAAGCATTTATCATTACTGCTGCTGAATCTACTTCTTTAACAAATTTTTCAACATTTTGCACAGAATCAGAAACTATCGCTTCAGTGTGGTTAGAAGACCATTTTCTGATATGTGAAATTGCTTCATCAATTGAGCTAACAATACCTGCGGCAATATCTAAACTGTAGTATTCACAATTCCAATCATGATCTGTTACTTCTAAATAGTTAATACCGACTTTTTCACAATAAGTCTTAATTTTTTGATCTCCATGAATAGTAACCTCATGATTCTTTAATTCATTTAATGCCTTTGGTAAAAATTTATCTGCGATTTTTTCGTGCACCAAAAAAGTCTCTGCGGCGTTACAAACACTACATCTTGAGACCTTTGAATTAACTAAAATTGAAACTGCCATATCAATATCTGCAAATTCATCAATGTAAACGTGGCAATTACCAACACCAGTTTCAATTACAGGAACCTTTGAATCATTGACGATTGATTCAATCAACGAAGCCCCACCTCTTGGTATCAAAACATCCACTAATCCACGAGCATTCATTAATTGTTTAACTGATTCATGAGAATTCGCTGGAATTTGAATAATCGCATCTTCTGGAATATTTAAATTCGCTAAACTTTCTCTCATCACCTTTATTAATGCAGCGTTAGTGTTTTGTGCTGAAGAAGAGCCTCTCAATAAAACTGAGTTTCCACTTTTTAAACAAATTCCTACAGCATCAACTGTGACATTTGGTCTTGCTTCGTAAATAATTCCAACAACTCCTAAGGGCACTCGGATTTGTTCTATTTCTAATCCGTTTGGCTGAACCCAACCTCTTACGACTTCTCCAACAGGATCTTTTAATTGCGAAATGTCGCTTAAGCCTTTAGCTACTTCTTTTATCCTTGCTTCATTTAAAGTTAATCGATCAATTAAATATTTATCAACGTTATTTTCTATAGCATTTTTAATATCAATTTCATTTGCTTTAACAATTTCATTTGATTTTTCTATTAAATCTTTTGCCATGAAATTTAATGCTTTATCTTTAACATCTCTATTTAATTGAGATAATTTATAACTTGCTTCCTTTGCTCTTTTGGCCAAAGTTGCGACTGGGTTTAAGTTTTCGTTTGTCATATTTATCTCGTTAGTTACTCAAAATCATATCCGAACTTAGAACTAAATCATCACGATGAATAACTTCTTTTTCATATCCTGCACCAAATTCCTCTATGAGTTTGGCAGAATTCTTACCAATCATTTTTGGCAGTTCCGAAGAATCAAAATTAATTAATCCTTTGGCAATTACTTTGCTGTTTTCATCGATTACTTCAACTACTGCTCCATCTTCAAAATCACCAAAAACTTCTTTAATTCCAGCACTCAATAAAGAGGCTTGCTTGGTTAGTAGCGCATTTGCTGCTCCCAGATCTATTTTTATTTGTCCTTCAATATCTGCAGCATGAGCAATCCAAAGTGCTCTTGCGGATAACTTTTCTTTTTTAGGCCAAAATATTGTTCCAACTTCTTTACCTTCTAAAACGGATTCAAGATTTTTAGCATCAGTAATTAATACAGCAACTCCACCAGCGCTTGCGATTCGAGCAGCTTGAACTTTGGTAAACATTCCCCCGGTCCCGATACCACTTGCTCCTGCTCCACCGATTTCTAAATTATTAATTTCATTGAAATCTTTAACTTCAGAAATAAATTTAGAATTTTCATTTCCTGGAGGTGCTGTGTACAGTCCATCAACATCTGAGAGAAGAATTAAAGAATCAGCATTTACAAGATGTGTAACTATCCCAGCTAACCTATCGTTGTCTCCAACCCTGATTTCATCTGTTGCTACTGTGTCATTTTCGTTAACTATAGGAATAACCTTCATCTCTAATAATTTATTGAAAGTTCTTTGAGCATTTCGATAATGAGAACGTCTGCTCATATCCTCTGCAGTTAATAGGACTTGTCCAACATTTATGCCATGTTTTAGAAACTCTTGAGAATATTTATTGACCAATAAACTTTGCCCCACACTGGCCACAGCTTGTTGCAATGACAAGTCTTTTGGACGTGAGTCAAGTTTTAAAGGTGCCAACCCCGCTGCAATTGCACCAGATGAAACTAAAACAATTTCATGTTGTTTTTTATGATGTTTTGCAATAGCTTTAACAATTTGGTTAATTTTTTGTTCATCAATTCCACCCTGTGCCGTAGTTATTGATGAAGAACCAACTTTAACAACAATTCTTTTGGAAGTAGAAATTAGATTCCTAAAATCTTTGATCATCTTCCATCCAATCTAATGTCAGTTCCACGGGGTCCTCGAATATTTTTAACTCCTGTATCTATTTCAGGATCCCAATCAAAAAGTACAGCGTCGTCACCTTCACCTATTGCAACTTCCACTCCTGGTGTTGCTCCTGCTTTTCTTAATGCATCTTCAATTCCTAAAGTTGCAAATCTATCAGCCAAATATCCCACTGCCTCATCATTTGCAAAATCAGTCTGTTTAATCCATCTTTCTACTTTGCTTCCTGTAACAAAAAATCTTTCTCCTACTTTTTTAACTTTAAATTCAATGTTTCCAACACCTTCTGGTCTAATAATTATGCGAGTTTTTTCATCTTCCATATGATCTTTTCGCCATTTAATAACCAACTCAGACATACCAAATATTAAATCTTTTAAACCTTCTCTAGTAACAGCTGAAATCAGAAAACCTTTTAAATTTCTTTTTTCTATCTCAGGAATCATCATTTCTGCTAATTCCCTTGCTTCTGGAACATCAATTTTATTTAAAGCAACTAACCTTGGTCTATCTTGAAGTCCACCATAAATTTCTAATTCTTTTTCAATTACATCTAAATCATGCAATGGATCTCGGCCTGGCTCTAAAGTTGCACAATCAATTACATGAACTAACACAGCACATCTTTCAACGTGTCTTAAAAATTCCAGCCCTAAGCCTTTTCCAGCACTTGCGCCTTCAATTAATCCTGGAACATCTGCAACCGTAAAACTTTCTTCACCTGCTTCTACCACTCCAAGATTTGGCACCAAAGTTGTGAATGGATAGTCAGCTATTTTTGGTTTTGCTGCACTAATCACTGAAACTAAACTTGATTTTCCAGCACTTGGAAAACCAACAAGTGCAACATCTGCCAATGATTTAAGTTCAAGTTTTACATCATTTATTTCTCCAGGTTCACCCAATAATGAAAATCCAGGTGCTTTTCTTTTATTTGAAGAAAGTGCTGCATTGCCTAAACCACCTGCGCCACCTTCAGCAATTACATAACGCATATCTGGTTTAACTAAATCTGCAAGTATTTCATTTTGCATTGAGTAAACAACTGTGCCTGCTGGAACTGGCAAAATTAAATCTGGACCATTTGCTCCATTGTTATGACTTCCTTGTCCTGGTTTTCCATTTGGTGCAATTTGATGTGGATGACGATGGTATTCCAAAAGAGTAGTTACGTTTGCATCAACTAGTAATACAACATCACCACCTCGCCCACCGTTTCCACCATCTGGGCCACCAAGTGGTTTAAATTTTTCACGATGAACTGATGTACATCCACTTCCGCCGTTACCAGCTTTTGCATGGATAACTACTTGATCTACAAACATTTCATCACCACCTTTTAGAAATTTAAAAGGGCGGACATTTTTCTGCCCGCCCTTTTTTAAAAATATTTTTAACGGGTTACTCAGCCGGAACGATATCTACAACTCGACGTCCACGACGTGATCCAAATTTCACAGAACCCGGTTGTAAAGCGAACAAAGTATCATCGGAACCAATTCCAACATTTACACCTGGATGAAATTGTGTTCCACGTTGACGAACAATAATTTCACCAGCGCCTACAAGTTGTCCACCAAATCTTTTAATTCCAAGTCTTTGCGCGTTTGAATCGCGGCCGTTTCTAGTACTGGATACACCTTTTTTGGATGCCATTTATTTACCTACCTTAATATCTGTAACTTTTACAGTTGTTAATTCTTGGCGATGCCCAATTCTGCGCTTGTAGCCAGTTTTACTTCTGTAATGTTGAATTTTTATTTTTGGTCCACGATCATGTGAAATTACTTCTGCTTCAACTTTTGTTGCAGACAAAGTTTGTGCATCATGTGTAATTTTTCCATTATCAACAACCATTAAAGCTGGAAGATTAATTTTTGAACCTGGTTTAGCGTCTTGTCGATCCATGACAACAGTGTCACCAACAGATACTTTTTCTTGTCGTCCACCAGAACGCACTATTGCATACACTGTCGTTTTCTCCTTTTAATGCTTTCTTTTTACAAAACTAAATTTTGCCAAGTGGAAAGGGTGTCTCTATAGATTACTAAATCTAAAGATTTGCCTCACCTATTGCCTGGCAGTCTCTTCAGAGCTTGCTTCTGTTGCCTCAGTATTTTCTCTCTTGAAACGTCTATCTGAGTGCTTGTGGTCTACAGGTTCAGAAAACACCTTTACCCCTCGACCATTGCAGTGCTCGCAAGCCTCCGAGAAGGTTTCCAATAGACCTGTGCTGATTCTTTTACGAGTCATCTGCACAAGCCCTAAAGAAGAAACTTCTGCAACTTGATGTTTAGTTCGATCTCTACCTAAACATTCAACAAGTCTTCTTAGAACTAAATCTCTATTAGATTCAAGCACCATATCGATGAAATCGATAACAATAATTCCACCTACATCTCGAAGTCTTAACTGTCTTACAATTTCTTCTGCAGCCTCAAGATTATTTTTAGTAACAGTTTCTTCTAGATTTCCACCTTGACCAATAAATTTTCCAGTGTTGACATCAATTACTGTCATTGCTTCTGTTCTATCAATAACTAATGAACCACCTGAAGGTAAATAAACTTTTCGATCAAGTGCCTTAGATATTTGTTCATCTATGCGATTCGCAGCAAATACATCGCCTTCGCCATTCCATTTTTCTAAACGATCTGCAAGATCTGGAGCGACATACTTTACATATTCTTCAATTGTGTCCCAAGCTTCATTTCCAGCCACAATTAATTTCTTGAAATCCTCATTGAAGATATCTCTTACAACTCTGATTGCAAGATCTGGTTCAGAATAAAGTAGAGAGGCAGGACTACTATCTTTCGTTTTATTTTGAATATTTTCCCATTGGGCTTGAAGTCTTGCGACATCTTTTTGCAATTGTTCTTCAGTTGCACCTTCAGCAGCAGTACGGACAATTACACCAGCACCTTCAGGAACTATATTTCTTAAAATTCTTTTTAATCTAGTTCTTTCAACATCTGGAAGTTTTCTACTGATTCCAGTAACTGATCCATCTGGAACATAAACTAAGTATCTACCAGGTAAAGAAATCTGACTGGTAAGTCTTGCACCTTTTTGCCCAACTGGATCTTTTGTTACTTGAACTAATACTGAATCATTTGTTTTTAAAGCTAGTTCAATTCTTTTTGGTTGACCATCTAGACCTGCAGCATCCCAATTGACTTCGCCGGCATAAAGAACACCATTTCTGCCACGGCCAATATCAATGAATGCAGCTTCCATGCTTGGAAGAACATTTTGTACTTTTCCTAAATAAACATTTCCAATTAAAGATGCAGATTGTCCACGGGAAACATAATGCTCAACAAGCATATTGTCTTCTAAAACTGCAATTTGGATTCGATCTAAATTTTGTCGAACCACCATAACTCGATCAACGCTCTCACGACGAGCTAAGAATTCCGCTTCTGTTAAAACTGGAGTTCTTCTTCTGCCAGAGTCACGTCCATCTTTTCTTCTTTGGCGTTTGGCATCGATTCGGGTTGAAGATCTGTTCGAAGTTCTTTCTCTAGGAGCACGGACTCTTACAACAGTGTTTGGATCATCTGCTGCAACTTCTTCAGAGTTAACATCATTAGCTCTTACTCTTTTTCTAATTCTTCTGTGAGTTGCTTCAGTTGAATCCTCTTCTTTGGAAAAATTATTTTCCTTTGATTCATTGTTTTCAACTTCTTCATCACTGCCACGTCTTCTTTTTACTCCGCGAGCACGTCTTAATATTCCGCGATCTTCTTTATTTTCGGAATCTGGTTTGTTAGCCCCTTGTGTTCTTGGTGGAACTACCGCTTGTTGAAAAGCAACAGATGGGGAACCTACTGGTGATTCAACGACTGGAGCTGGAGCATCTTCTGATGCTGAAAATGTTGCTATACGAAAACGCTTACGCAAAGATGGTTTTTCTTCTTCAGCCATAATGGCTTTACTCCTAAATCTTTTAAGTGCAGATAAGCAATGCTTATTAAGCTTGTTCACCCACACATTTTGTTTGTGTTGGTAAAACTGTTTGGTTTAAATAATTAAATTCAAACCTAAAAGTTTCTTAAGGTCTTTTGTTTAGAACTTCAAATAAATTCGTCTAACTACCAATTTGGCACTACGCAAATCTTTTTTGTCGTTCTTCCGAGCACCGCTGCTCGGCTAAGTCTTTTTTGGTTCTGTTCACCTTGGATTTGACCAGGTGGTTAACCAGTACTTCGAGTATCTCACAAGATAGACCGCAATTTTTCAAAAGACGCCTTACATACGAGAAGAAAAACTGAATTTAAGCCTGTTTTAGCGAATAATCGGGGTAACCCGATCATCAATTTCTCGCCCTATTGCAACTGCTAAACCAATTGCCATCCAAGAAACGAACATGGAAGAACCACCATAAGAAACAAATGGAAGAGGAACTCCAGTTACAGGCATTATTCCTAAATTCATACCAATATTTTCAAAAGATTGAATGGCAAACCAACCAGCAACTCCAACAGCTGTAAGTCGACCAAATCTATCTGGAGCCTTCAAAGCAATTTTTGATAAACGATACAAAATCAAACCCATCAATAGGATTACTAAAGTTGCTCCAAAAAACCCTAATTCTTCTCCAGCTACTGTGAAAATAAAATCAGTTCTTTGCGCTGGAACATATTTTCCTTGAGTTTGAGGTCCATTTAAGAAACCTTGCCCAAACCAACCGCCTGAGCCAATTGCAATTTTTGCTTGCAAAGTGTTGTATCCAGCACCTAGTGGATCAAGAGTTGGATCAACGAAAGTAGCTAATCTTTTTAATTGATAATCTTTTATAAAATTAAGTTGTGATGCGATATAGCCACCAAAAAGTACTCCAAAAAGAGATCCAAACACCCACCGCAATTTAGTTCCCGAAGCAACTAAAACAGTTAACAAAGTTGCCCCAATTATCATCACAGTTCCAAAATCATTTTGCAATAAAACTAACAACGCAGGAATACCTGCTAACGATAAACCAAGTAACACATCTTTATCATGTGGAACTAATTCTGAATCTCTTCTTTCAGTCAATACCATGGCAAGAAGAGTTATTAACGCAACTTTTGTAAATTCACTTGGCTGAAACGTAAATCCACCAGGTAGGGCGAGCCAAGCTTGTGCTCCACCTTGAGATTTACCAATTCCAGGAATTAAAACTAGCATTAATCCAATAACTGCAACCGCATAAATGATTATTGCGTAAGCTCTTGCTGTTCTAAATGAAAAACGAGAAACTATCAAACCTAGAATTAAACCTAGAATTAAATTAAATATATGTCGTTGAAGATAAAAATCTGAAGGTAATCCTGCATCTTGTAATCTTTGATTTGAAGCAGAGTAAACTAAGGCAGCACCAATTATTGACAACAACAAGGCACTTGAGATTAAAACCCAATCATAACCAATAAAAAAATAATCACTGACTCTATTTCTTTTAAATGCTTTAGATTTATCAACTGATAAATAACTCATGGTGAAGCCTTTGTAATACTCAAATCAGAAATTGAAGGCGTAGGGCTTGGATTTAATAAATCTTCAATTTCAGGATAATCAGGTAAACCATCAGGTCTTATTTTTGGTAATGAATTATTAGGCGTTCCACCGAATAAAATACTTGAATTTGGATCAATAGTATTTCCACGAATACCAAATATTTCTTCATAAATTCTTCTCACACTTGGTGCAGATGTGCCAGAACCAGTTCCGCCTTGTGCAACCATCATCACCACAGCATATTTTGGATTATCTGCAGGTGCATAACTTGCAAACCAAGAAGTGGATTGTTTACCTAATACTTCACCTGTTCCAGTTTTTGTGGCAACAGGAATTCTTGAAAGAGGAAAACCTACAAATGGTGGTGCTCCAGTTCCTGAAATAGTTACACCTACTAGTGATTTTTGAATATATTTTAAAGTTGCATCAGATATAGGTAATTTACTTTTTACTTTTGAATTAATTTGTTGAGCAACAGTTCCATCAGGATTCATAATTGCTTTAACAACTCTTGGTTCATAGACAGTGCCACCGTTTGCAATTGCGGCATAAACCATTGCCATCTGTAATGGTGTGACAACTGTGTCGCCTTGTCCAATCGAAGTGTTCACCGCATCTCCTGCACGAAAACGCATACCTTCTGTGCAATTTTCAAGAGCAAATTTTTGCAGCATTCTTGCTCGATCTGGATCTTTTGCTTCTACTTCTGGGTAACCTTTTTCAGCTCTTTCACACCACACTTCGTGATTTTTTTCCCAGAATTCTTTTTTAAATATTCTTCCTCCAACACGTCCTTTAACATCTTCTGGTAGATCAATACCGCTTTTAGAACCTAAACCGAATGCAAATGACATTTTTTCTAAAGCGTCTTTAGGATTTTCAACTGGATTTAATCCACCATCTCTGAGCCATAATTTATTAGCAATGTCGTAATAAACAGTGTCACAAGATACTTCTAAAGCCCTTTGCATGGTAATTGCGCCAAAACCAATAGATTCGTAATTTCTAAAAACACGATTACCTATTTCCATTTGTGGAGGACATTGATAAATGTCATTTAAATCAAAGCCATTTTCTGCAGCTGCTGCAGTCGAAATTACTTTAAAAATTGAAGCTGGAGCAAATAAACCTTGAGTTGCTCTACTAATTAGTGGTACACCAGATTTTGGATCAGATAATGCTTCGAATTGTTCACGGGTGATTCCACCTAACCAAATTCTTGGATCATAACTTGGATAAGTTGCCATCGCTAAGACGTGACCATTTGTTACATCTACTACAACAGCTGCTCCTGATTCTCCAACGTAGTTTTTAGCTCTTGCTCTTTCAATTGCTGCTGCTAATTGTTCTTCAACAAGAGATTGCAACTTAGCATCAATATTTAAAACAACATATTTACCCGGATCAGGATCAATTTCTTTTACAACACCTTTTATGTTTGATGCTTTATCAACTGCTAAAACTGTTACTCCAGGTTTTCCTCTCAACCAGGCATCGTAATATCTTTCAACTCCTGCTCTTCCTATTTTGTCGTTATTTTGTAATGCAAAATCATCAGATGCTATTCCCTCTTTTTTTTGTTTATCAATTTCTTTATCAGTCACAGGCCCCACATAGCCAATGATGTGCGCCATGTTTACATCAAATGGTCTTGGAATTTCTCGTAAAGCATTTAATTCAGCTGTAACTCCAGGAAAATCACTTTTTTGTTCCATAATTTGTAATGCAATCTTGTTGTCAACATCTTGAGCAATTGGAATGGGTTGGAATAAGGAGCCTGACCAACATATTGGTGGTTTTTTTGCACCCTTTGTTCCACATGGAGTTAGTCGATCTTTTATTTCATTTTGAGGAATATTTAATACAGAAGATAATTTGGTAATTACAGATTCGCCTTTATCCTCAAAGGAATCAAGAATTCGAGTGTTGACACTGATTACTACCGTTGATTTATTAGCTACTACAGGTCTGCCAACTTGATCTAGGATTAAACCACGAACTGAAGGTGTAAAAACTTCTCTAAATGCATTTCGCTGAGAAGCCTCTTGAAAATCATCTCCAGAACTTATTTGAATAAAAAATAATCTTGCGACCAAAGTAAACATTAAAGAAAGTAAAACTGCCCTTAGTATTTTTAAACGGATATGAGTTGTGTCTTGCATTTAAACTCTTAATTCCTCTGCACGAGAAATAGGTCCCAATTTTTTATCCAGTAAAGCAATAGCTGGATAAATAAATACGGCAAGTAAAGCTGCATAAATACCTTGAGTTAAAAAATTAACAGCAAAAATATTCAAGGAAAATTCCGAACCTGAAATATTTGCCCAAATACTTCTTGCAATTAAAAAAATATTTGCCACTGAAGCAGAAATTATCAGTGGTCGTGCAATAGATCTACTTTGATTTTGACTCAAATATCCAACTAAGTAGCCAATTATCGTTAAAAATATTGAAGATATTCCCATTAAATGATCTCCAGGTGGTAAAACATCTATTAAAAAACCAGTTACGAATCCAGCAATGGCTCCAACTGCAGGACCTTTAAGTAAAGCCCAACTTGTTAAAACAACAATTAAAATGTCTGGTGTTGCTCCAGGTAAAAAAAGTTTTGCAAAAAAAGTAGGTTGAAGAACGGCAGCAATAACAATGGAAAAAACTAAAGCAAGATACTTATATGCATTCATTCTTATTCCACACTAGGACTTGGACTTGGGGAAATGGAAATTGAAGGGCTTGGAGTAGGGGTAACAGGTGCAGGCGGTAATAAAGAATCTCTTGGATCAATTCTTGGTTGCTCAACAACAACGCTTACCAAATCAAGGGTGGATAATTTAACGTAAGGTTTTACTCGGGCAGATTTTGTAAGTAGGCCTGGTGAAGATTTGATAGAAATAACTTCACCAATTGGAACTCCAGGTACAAATGGTCTTCCATTTTCTGAACCCCAAGTAACTATTCGATCTCCCTTATTTATCTCCGCAATTGGATCGAATAATTCAAATTCAAGTTCACCTGGTAATCCCGTTCCTCCAATAAAACCTAATTCACCTTTACCACCAATCCTTGCGCCAACTTTGCTTGATGGATCAGCTAAAAGTGCCACCGTGGCAGATGAGTTAGCTACTGAAACTGTTCTTCCAACTAAACCTTGACCAGTTAATACAGTCATATCTGTGGTTATTCCATCTAATTGACCAACATCAATTGTTATTGTCCAAGAATAATCTTGAGCGGAACCAATAGCTATTACTTTTGCAGGAACTATTTCATAAGTTCCGATTCCAGCCAATTTAAGTAATGCATCTAGCTCTGCTGCTCTTCTTCTATTTTCTTCCGAATTTGCTAATTCTTCTTTAAGTATAAGATTTTCTGATTGTAAACTTTTTACTTGATTTCGCGCAGTTCTTATCTCACTCCAAGTGCTCGAGAAATTCTTAATTGAACTAGTAAAGTCACTTGATGATTCTTGAATCGGTGAAATTAAATTAGCAGTGAATTGTCTTAATGCTTTAGTAAAACCACTTCCAGAAGTTCTTAATTCAAGTGCCACAAACGTAAAAGAAAGAAGCAATAAAACAGCTAAAACTGTTCTTAACCTTGTTGAATCTCTCACGGCAAACCGCCGATCATGCTGTTAGGCGCGTGGTTCTGAGATCAATACTTGTTGTAAAGCCTCGAACTCTTCAACACACTTACCTGAACCATTTACTACACAATTTAAAGGTTGTTCAGCAATAATTACTGGCATTCCAGTTTCATGTCTTAATCTTTCATCCAAACCTTTAAGTAATGCACCGCCACCAGTTAACACAATTCCGCGATCCATAATGTCTCCACAAAGTTCTGGTGGAGTTCTATCAAGAGTTGTTTTTACAGCATCAACAATTCTGGTTAAAGGTTCATCAAGTGCTCGTCTTATTTCTTCTGCTGTAACAACAATTGTTCTTGGTAGTCCTGTAACTAAATCTCTTCCTCTAAGTTCTGCTGAAGATTCATCCGGAACTGGAAATGCAGTTCCAACGGTTGTCTTAATTTCTTCTGCAGTTCTTTCACCCAACATCAGTGAATATTCTTTTTTAACAAATTGAACTAGCGCATCATCCAGTTCATCTCCACCAGTTCTAATTGATAAAGAAGTTACGACGCCACCTAATGAAATAACTGCAACTTCGGAAGTACCGCCACCAATATCAACAACCATGTTGCCTGTTGGTTCATGGATTGGTAATCCTGCTCCAATTGCTGCAGCCATAGGTTCTTCAATTATGTAAACTTTTCTAGCTCCTGCTGCATAACCTGCGTCTTTAACTGCACGTTGCTCAACACCAGTGATTCCACTTGGCACACAAATAACAACTCTAGGTTTTGCTAAAAATCTACGTTTATGAACTTTTTGAATAAAGTATCTAAGCATTCTTTCAGTGGTATCAAAATCTGCAATTACACCATCTTTTAATGGTCGAATGGCAACAATATTTCCTGGAGTTCTACCAACCATTCTTTTAGCTTCTGCTCCAACAGCAACTATTCCTCCGGTGTTTTGATTTATCGCGACCACAGATGGTTCATTTAAAACAATTCCTCGACCACGTTCATAAACCAACGTATTTGCAGTTCCTAAATCAACTGCTAAATCACGACCTAAAAATCCACCACTAAATCCAGCCACAAGTATCCTTCTATTAAATTTCTCTATTTATATTACGTAAATCTATTTTAATCCCGGAAAGAACAGAGCAATCTCTCTGGATGCTGACTCTGGAGAATCAGAACCATGTGTGACGTTATTTTGTGTTTCAGTTGCAAAATCCCCACGTATTGTTCCTGGTAAAGCATTCGCTGGATTTGTTGCACCCATCATTTGTCTCCAGCCTGCTATTGCATTTGGGCCTTCAATAACTAAGGCAACTAATTCTGAAGAGGTAATAAAAGCAACTAGATCTTTAAAAAAAGGTTTGCCGTCGTGCTCTGCATAATGAGCAGCAGCTGTCTTTTCATCTAATTTTTTCATTTCTAAAGCGATAATTTTCCAACCTTTAGTTTCAATTCTTTTTAATACCTCACCTACCAAACCTCTTTTGACTCCGTCTGGTTTTATTAAAACTAATGATCTTTCGCTCAATTGGATTCCCTTCAATACCTTTTATCTAATACTACTTAGAGTCAGTTTTAGGTTTAACTGAACGCTTGATTTGATCAGTTTTGTTGCCTATTTTAATTGAAGCTATCCATAATCCTAAAAATATCAAGCCAAGAATATACATCCAGTTTACAAAGAGCCCTAAACCAATCAAAATGACTTGAAAAACTGAACCAAGAACTATTCCTATTTTTTTCTTTAATAATCCTAAAATTAATACTGAAAAAATTATTAAAACTATAGAAATAGAGATAATTAGATTTGAACTAGATGAACTATTTTGCAGTGCAGCCGGGATAAATAAAATAAGGATTAATATTTCAAAACTAATCACTGCAGAAGTTAATGCTCTCATAGAATCCTTAAATTAATTTTGAATGCTGAAGTATCTCTCCAGCTAAGGCTATCGACCCTAGAACAATTACACCAGTTGAACTATTTTTACTTTTTGCAATTTCTAGTGCAGCATCCAATGCTTCTTTAGAGTTATCGTAAGATTTTACATTTTGTGAAAAATTTGAAATCGAAATTACTTTTCTAGATAATTCTTCTGCATTTATTGCTCGCATCGAATTTGCCTGCGTGAGAATGACATCTTGTGCATAACCTTTGAGCAATTCAAGCATCTGATCGATATCCTTATCTTTCATAAATCCAATAATTAAAATTTTATTGTAAAATTTAAAAGTTTCGTTAATTGCTTCAAGAGTATTTTGAACTCCTGAAATATTGTGGGCTGCATCTATCAAAATTGTAGGATTTCTTTTTACGATTTGTAATCTTGCTGGCGACTTAAAATCAGAAAATGCTTCTTGAACAAGTTCTAGTTCAAGTTTTTTCCCTAAAAAAGTTTCAACTGCAGTTAAAGCACAAGCGGCATTCGATGCTTGAAATTTACCAAAAAGTGGTAAAAACAAATCTTGATAACTTCCATAAGGAGTTGCAATCTTTAGTTGCTGTCCCCCAACTCCAACAGTTCTTTCTAAAATGTCAAATTCCACACCTTCTCTAATGATTTGACTTTTTTTACTCAAAGCTATTTGTTCAAGGACTTGATTTGCTTCTTTAACTTGTTTCGAAATCACAACCGGGATATTTTCTTTTATGATTCCCGCTTTTTCTAATGCAATTTCTTTAATACTTGATCCTAGAAACTCTTGATGATCTAAGCCAATTGATGTTATGACAGAAACTTCTGGAGTGACAACATTTGTCGAATCCCACCGTCCTCCCATGCCCACTTCAAGAGATAAGACATCAATTGGTTCATCAGAAAAAGCTAAAAAACCCATTGCGGTTAATACTTCAAAAAAAGTCATAGGGGCATCCAAAAATTTTTGATCAACAAGTTCCAAATAAGGGTTTACTTCTTCGAATATTTCTTGAAATCTTCTTTCAGAAATTATTTGCCCATTTATTTCAATTCTTTCTCGTGGATGAATCAAGTGTGGACTTATGAATAGCCCTGTTCTTAATTCAAGAGTTCTTAGTAATCTTTCAATCATTCGTGAAGTACTTGTTTTTCCATTAGTTCCAGCTATATGAATGGTTTTAAAATTATTTTGAGGTTGTCCCATTAAATCCATAGTCATCAAAATGCGATCCAGAGAAGGATTAATTTTGTTTTCGGGAAAACGATTAGAAAGTGCTGAAACAGCGTCTAAATTGACCATCATTAATTAAATCCTATGTATTGCATAAGATTGCATCCATGAGTGATTCTGCAATTTACCCTCAAGTTCCTGAAAAACCATCTTTGGACGGTTTAGAGCAAAAATGGGGAAATTCTTGGGTTAGTAATAACACCTACGCCTTCGATAAAAATTGTGATAAAAATTCTGTTTACGCCATTGACACTCCTCCTCCAACTGTAAGTGGCTCTTTACACGTAGGGCACGTATTTTCATACACTCATACAGATTTAATTGCTCGATATCAAAGAATGATTGGTAAAAAAGTTTTCTATCCGATTGGCTGGGATGACAATGGCTTACCAACAGAAAGAAGAGTCCAAAACTATTTTGGCGTCAGATGTGATCCATCTCTTGCTTATGATCCTGGATTTCAACCACCGAATGAGCCTTCAGATAAACAAATTCCTATTTCAAGAAAAAACTTTGTTGAATTATGTGAAAAATTAACACTAGAAGATGAAAAAGTTTTTGAATCGTTATTTCAAACTTTGGGCTTATCTATTGACTGGAATTACACTTACCAAACAATAGATAAAAGAGCTAGATTTGTATCACAAAAAGCATTTTTAAATAATTTAAATAGAGGCGAGGCTTATCAAGCAGAGGCTCCCACACTTTGGGATGTGACTTTTAGAACTGCAGTTGCACAAGCTGAATTAGAAGACAGAGAAAGACCTGGCGCTTTTCATAAAATTGCATTTAAAAAAGAAGACGGTTCAGATGTTTTTATTGAAACTACGCGACCAGAACTTTTGCCAAGTTGTGTAGCTTTAGTAGCAAATCCAGAAGATGAAAGATATAAACCACTTTTTGGGAAAAATGTAATAACTCCATTATTTGAAGTTGAAGTTCCAGTGGTTGCCCATCATTTAGCTGATCCTGAAAAAGGTAGCGGTATTGCAATGATTTGTACTTTTGGTGATGTAACAGATGTTGTTTGGTGGCGAGAATTTAATTTACCAACTAGAGGATTAATTGGTTGGGATGGAAAAATTCAAAATGAAACACCAGACTGGATTAAAACCGAAAATGCTAAAGAAATTTTTTCTAAAATTATTGGAAAAACTTCGCATATAACAAGAGAAATACTTATTGAAGAATTAAAGAAAACAAATCAGCTAATTGGCGAACCAAAACCAATAACTCATGCTGTTAAATTTTTTGAAAAAGGCGATAAGCCTTTAGAAATCGTTACAACAAGACAATGGTACATAAAAAATGGTGGACGAGATAAAGATTTAAGAAATCAACTTTTATCTCGAGGGGATGAATTAAGTTGGCATCCTGATTACATGAAAGTTAGATACCAAAACTGGGTTGAAGGCCTTAATGGTGACTGGTTAATTTCTAGACAAAGATTTTTTGGAGTACCGCTTCCTATTTGGTACAAATTAGATGAAAATGCAAATCCTATCTATGATCAAATTTTAATTCCTGAAGAAAATAAATTACCAATTGATCCACAAAGTGATTGTCCTGCTGGATTTGATGAATCACAAAGAAATAAACCAAATGGGTTTATGGGTGATCCAGATGTTATGGATACTTGGGCAACTTCTTCATTGACTCCACAAATTGCTGCATCGTGGGGAGTAGATAACGAATTATTTAACAAAGTATTTCCTATGGATTTAAGACCACAATCTCATGAAATTATTAGAACTTGGCTTTTTTCAACAGTTGTCAGAAGCCATTTAGAAGAAAATTCACTTCCTTGGAAAAACACCAGCATTAGCGGTTGGATCTTAGATCCAGACAGAAAAAAAATGAGTAAATCTAAAGGAAATGTAGTAACACCAATTGATTTATTAAAAGAGTATGGTTCTGATGCCGTTAGATATTGGGCAGCAATGGGAAGACCTGGCACTGATACTGCATTTGATACAGGTCAAATGAAGATTGGTAAAAGATTAGCGGTGAAGATCCTTAATGCGAGTAAATTTGCTTTAAGTTTAAATGCAACATTGAAAAAAGAAGATATAAAACTTGAAGTTGATCACGCTTTATTAAACAAATTAGCCCAAGTGGTTGAATCAGCAACTAAAGCTTTCGAAAAATATGATTACACAAAAGCACTAGAAGTAACTGAAAACTTCTTCTGGTCATTCACAGATGACTATGTGGAATTAGTTAAAGAAAGAACTTACGGCAAACAAGGTGAAGAATCTGCAAATTCTGCAAAAGCTGCACTAGGAGTAACAATTCATACTCTGTTGAAACTTTTTGCACCTTTTGTTCCCTTTGTAACTGAAGAAGTATGGTCGTGGTGGCAAAAAGGCTCGGTTCACAATCAAACCTGGCCAAACCCTTCAGAAATTGCATCAAATCAAGCAATTGGTGTAGAAAATCTTGATTTAGTCACAAAGGTATTAGCAGAAATAAGAAAAGCTAAAACAGAAAAACAACTTTCCATGAAAGCAGAAGTTCTAGATTTAGAAATTAATGGAAAAAATGAAGACCTAGAAGTATTAAAAAAATCAGAAAAAGATTTAATTGCAGCTGGAAATATTAAAAATTTAAAATACAAAAATCAAGAAAATGATTTAAAATTAGAGATCAAATTAGCTTAAGCTGACTTTTCTTCAGGTTGTTCTGGTAATTCTTTTCTAGGAACCAAAGTTGGATTAACATTTTCTAACACGGTGTCGCGATTAACTACAACTTTTCCAATATCTTTTCTGCTAGGAATGTCATACATTACGTTTAACAAAACTTCTTCCATAATTGCTCTTAAACCTCGAGCACCAGTGCCTCGAAGATGAGCTAATTCAGCAACTGCTTTTAATCCATCTTCTGATATTTCTAACTCAACATTGTCTAATCCAAATAATCTTTCATATTGTCTAACAAGTGCATTTTTTGGTTTAACTAGAACTTGCATTAAAGCTTCTTCAGAAAGTGCTGTCACACTTGTAACGACTGGAAGTCTGCCAATAAATTCAGGAATCATTCCAAATTTTAGTAAATCTTCTGGCATTACTTTTCCAAAAATATCTCCAGGGTTTGTGTTATCAACATCAGCAATTTCTGCAGTAAAACCTAAAGATTTTTTGCCAATTCTAGATTCAATAATTCTGTCTAATCCTGCAAAAGCTCCACCAACAATAAACAAAACGTTACTGGTATCAATTTGTATAAATTCTTGATGAGGATGTTTTCTTCCTCCTTGAGGTGGAACTGAAGCAGTAGTTCCTTCTAATATTTTTAATAAAGCTTGTTGCACTCCTTCACCACTTACATCTCTGGTGATTGATGGATTTTCACTCTTTCTTGCGATTTTATCTATTTCATCAATATAAATAATTCCAGTTTCTGCTTTTTTAACATCATAATCAGCAGCTTGAATTAACTTTAACAAAATATTTTCAACATCTTCACCAACATATCCTGCTTCTGTTAAAGCAGTTGCATCTGCAATTGCAAAAGGTACATTCAATAATCTTGCAAGAGTTTGAGCTAATAAAGTTTTACCAGATCCAGTAGGTCCAAGTAATAAAATATTTGATTTAGCTAGTTCAACTGCATCATCTTTGGATCTGTCGTTTGCACCAGCTTGAACTCTTTTGTAGTGGTTGTAAACAGCTACTGATAAAGATTTCTTTGCATGCTCTTGACCAATTACATAATTATCTAGAAATTGATAGATTTCTTTGGGTTTTGGTAATTCGTCAAATGGTAAATCAGTGGTCTCTTGTAATTCTTCGTCAATAATTTCATTACAAAGTTCAATACATTCATCACAAATATAAACACCAGGTCCTGCAATTAATTTTTTAACTTGCTTTTGACCCTTGCCACAAAATGAGCACTTTAATGGATCTGTGCCTTCGCCTAAGCGTGCCAATTAGGATCTCCTATTTTTGTGGTGATTAAAAAGAAACGTTACCGTGTAAGACCCACAAAATTGAGTACATTTGTCACAGTATTAACAGTTTGTTCTCAATCAGCGAACAAAATTATTTAAATTGAAATCTTTCTAGAACTAATGACTTGGTCAATTACGCCATATTTTTGAGCGTCTTCAGCAGTCAAAATTTTGTCGCGTTCAATATCTTTTTGTATTTCAGAAAGTTTTTTACCTGTGTGTTTAGCTAAAATTCCTTCCATTTCAGAACGCATCCTTAAAATCTCATTTGCTTGAATTTCAATATCCGAACCTTGACCGCCACCTTCTGTATATGGCTGATGAATCAAAATTCTTGCGTGAGGAAGGGCAAATCTTTTTCCAGGCGATCCAGCAGCAAGAATTACTGCTGCTGCACTTGCAGCTTGACCTAAACAAATAGTTTGAATTTGTGGTTTTATAAATTGCATCGTGTCATAAATTGCAGTCATAGCGGTATATGAACCACCTGGGGAATTTATATACATGGAAATATCACGTTCTGGATCTAAAGATTCCAAAACCAATAATTGAGCCATCACATCATCTGCAGAAGCATCATCTATTTGTACACCTAGAAAAATAATTCTTTCCTCAAATAATTTGGTGTAAGGATTATGAACTCTTTCTCCGTTTGCAGTTCTTTCTCTAAATTCAGGCAGAATGTAACGAGCTTGAGGATTAAGTTTTGAATTTAATTTAGATTCAAATTTCATTTATCTAGTTCCCCCATGCCCAGTAACATCGCTGGCTGATCTAACTACTTTGTCAACGAATCCATAATCTTTAGCTTCATCAGCAGTAAACCAACGGTCACGATCTGAATCTTTTTCAATCTGTTCAATTTTTTGCCCGGTATGTTCTGCAATTAATCTGGCCATTTGTTTTTTGATATGAAGCATTTGTTCAGCTTGAATTTTGATGTCAGATGCGGTTCCACCAATTCCTCCTGATGGTTGATGCATCATGATTCTTGCGTGAGGAAGTGCATATCGTTTACCTTTTGCACCAGCTGATAATAAAAATTGACCCATCGATGCAGCCAATCCCATAGCTACAGTTGCCACATCATTTGGAATGTATTGCATCGTGTCATAAATTGCCATACCTGCAGAGATTGATCCACCTGGAGAATTTATATAAAGATAAATATCTTTTTCAGGATCTTCAGCCGCTAGAACTAATAATTGTGCTGTAAGCATGTTTGCCACAGAGTCTTCAACTTGTGTACCTAAGAAAATAATTCTTTCTTTTAAAAGTCTTTGAAATATTTGGTCGTCATAACTTCCTGGACCACTTGGATTTCGCATTTGCTCATCCCCGAACACGATTCTGATTCTCTCCTATTTTCTTGTTACTTCGACCTTAACCTGTATTTCAAGAATTCTCATCTTGAAAGCAAGAATGTTCGCTATGAGGGAAAAATTATTGCTCAGGCTCTGTAAATGGTTTCAAAACACTAGCAACATCAACAGTATTACCTTCGGAATCTTTGACTTCTGCTTCAGTTAAAACAAGGGTTAAAGCTTTACTTCTTCTTATTTCTCCCATAACCAAATTAATTTCACCCGATCTAATTAGCGCATCAGCAAAAGTTTTTGGTTCCATTCGATATTGGATTGCATTTTGGGTAATCCATTCTGATAAATCAGCATCGGTTACACCAATCTTTTCCTCTTCAGAAATTCTGTCCAAAATAAATTGAGACTGCATTGATCTTCTTGTATTTTTTTCAACTTCTTGTTTATGGGTCTCATCACCATGACCATCTTTAAAATGAGCTTCTATTTCGGCTTCAATAGCATTTTCTGGCAAAGGAACTTTTTCCATTAGTTTTACAAGTTCGTCAGAGACTTTATCTCGAGCAAGATAAGTCTGCTCAATAACTCTTGAATTTTTAACTTTTTCTTCCAAACTTTTCATAAGTTCGGAAAGTGTGTCGAATTCACTCGCCATTTTTGCAAATTCATCATCGGCTTGAGGTAAAACTTTTTCGTTAACAGTATTAATAGTTATTTCAAGCTTTATGGAATCATCCTTAAATGGACCATCTTCTGGTTTAAATTCAAAATCAACTTTTTCTGAAGCCTTTTTGCCTCGTAATGCATCATCTGCTCCTGGAACTAAACCATTTGAACCAATTGTGTAAGCAAGAGCTTGACCTGAATATTGATTAACCTGGGTCTCATCTTTTTTACCCACTATGTCAAGAATTACTACGTCTTTATCTTGAACTGGTCTTTCTACTGCACTCAAAGTTGAAAATCTGTTTCTTAAATCATCTAATTCTTTTTCAACATCTTCTTTAATATCTCTTGGTTTATCTACAGTTACTTTAAGGCCTCGATATTTTGGTAAATCAAATTCTGGTCTAACATCAACTTCTGCTGAAAAGACAAAATCCTTATCTTCAGCCAATTCTTGAACATCAACTTCAGGTTTTCCAATAGGATGAAATTTTTTATCTTTCAACGCTTCTGCATAGGCTCTTGGAACTGCTTCATTTACTGCCTCTTGTAAAACAGCTGGGCGGCCAACTCTTTGATCAATTATTTTGTTAGGAACTTTTCCTTTTCTAAAACCAGGAACACTTATTTGGCTAGCGATTTTTTGGTAAGCAGAATCAAGACTTGGTTTTAATTCAGTAAAAGGAACTTGAATTGAAACTTTAATTCTTGTGGGAGTTAAATTTTCAATCGTGCTATTTACTTTAATAATGAGTCTCCTTGAATTAGTTTTTTTGTCGGGGCGGGGAGATTCGAACTCCCGATCTCCTGCTCCCAAAGCAGGCGCGCTAGCCACTACGCTACGCCCCGCGAGCGCTTTTCAATCGTAGTTGTTAACAATAATTGAGTCTGCCATCAGGTTCGTAATTAGTGAAAACCTAAGATGAACTTACAAATATTTGCGGGTGTAGCTCAATGGCTAGAGTTCCAGCCTTCCAAGCTGGATATGCGGGTTCGATTCCCGTCACCCGCTCCAAAATCTCTAATTCGTTGGTAGCGTTCCGCTATTTTCCATTTGACTTAATTGATTAATTCTTCTTATGTGTCTTTCATCATTAGAAAAATTTGTATTTATAAAAGCATCAACAATTTTTGTTATTTCTTCAAATGTGTGCATTCGAGCACCTATTCCAATAACGTTTGCGTTGTTATGCTCGCGAGCAAGTTTTGCTGTTTCCACACTCCAAGCAAGTGCAGCTCTTACTCCTTTAATTTTGTTTGCAGCAATTTGTTCACCGTTTCCAGAACCACCCAAAACTATTCCTAATGATGATTCATCTTTAGCTGTATTTTGAGCAGCGAGAAAACAAAAAAGTGGATAATCATCTTGCGCATCATAAACGCGTGCACCATGATCAATAACTTCATGTTTTTTTTCTTTTAAATAAGCAACAAGTTTTTCTTTAACTTCAAAACCTGCATGATCGCAACCTAAGTTAATTTTCATATTAATCAAAAATTGGTCTTGCAGTTCTGGTTCTTTTTAATTCAAAAAATCCCGGCACACTTGCTGCTGCGACAACTGCGTCCCAAAGTTTTATTGCATCTTCACCTTTTGGCGCAGGTGTAATAACTGGACCAAAAAATGCCACGCCATCAACTGAAATTACGGGAGTTCCAACATCACTTCCCACTAGGTCAAGTGCTTCTTTTGTTGAATCCCTTAAATCTTGATCAAATTCTGAATTATCGTAAGCATCTATTAGTGATTCATCTAAATTAATACTTTTTAATGCTTCTAGAACAGTTTCTTTTGAAACAGGTTTAGCGCCGGGATGAAATAAAGTACCGATTGCTGTGTACAAAGGAAGTAAAATATCTTGACCATTTTTTCTTTTAGCAGCTGCAAGCACTCTTACAGGTCCCCAAGTCTTGTTAATTCTTTCTCGGTAATCAGGTTTTAAATCTCTTCCTTCATTTAAAACTCCTAAACTAAAAATTTTCCATTCAACATTTATTTGCTTTTGGGAGGCGACATTTAAAATCCAACGTGATGTCATCCAAGCCCATGGGCAAGATGGGTCAAACCAGAATTTTGCATTAGTGGTCATATCAATCCTTAAATAAGATTTTTAGCTTCCTTGAACCAGCCTATGCCACGACATAAAGGCTCGTGCCAAGATTGCTATACATACTTTATTTGCAGAGGTTAAATTGAGCAAAAATTTAAATATCACTCGTAACGAAGCCATTCAAAGAGCATCTTTAGTAAGTGAACCTGTCTATCGAGTAAGTCTAGAACTAGACGGTAAAGGTGATACTTTTTCCTGTTTTGCCTCAATTAATTTTAAGGCTATAGAAAATTCAAACACCTGGATTGATTTAGTTTCTCCTAAAGTTGAATCCATTTGGCTAAATGGTGAAGAACTAAATGTGAGTGAAGTATTTGACGGAACTCGAATTCAATTACAGAAGTTAAAACAAAATAATCAATTAAAAATTAAGGCGCAATGTTCATACATGAATACAGGTGAAGGTTTGCATCGCCATATTGATCCGGTAGATAAAGAAGTTTATATTTACACACAATTTGAAGTGCCAGATTGCAGACGAGTTTTTCCTGTATTTGAACAACCTGACATCAAAGGTGTACTTAATCTAACTGTCAAAGCTCCAAGTAAATGGACAGTAATCAGTAATACTCAGACACCTAATCCAAAAATTATTGAAAATGATTTTTCGATTTGGACTTTTGATGAAACTCCCAAAATGTCTTCCTATCTATATGCAATATGTGCCGGTCCATACGCGAAGAAAACTGATGTCTACGAAGGTAAATTTGGAAGTTATCCTCTTGCAATTTTTGTCAGACCTTCACTTTCCCAATATTTAGATCACGAGGAAATATTTCAAGTTACCAAGCAAGGATTTAAATGGTTTGAAGACAAATTTCAAATAGGTTATCCATTTAAAAAATATGATCAAGTTTTTGTTCCAGAATTCAATGCAGGTGCAATGGAAAATGTTGGATGCGTAACTTTCAGAGATGAATATATTTTTAGATCTAGAACAACTAGAACAGCTTATGAATCAAGAGCTAACACAATTTTGCATGAACTAGCACACATGTGGTTTGGCGATTTAGTAACTATGAAGTGGTGGAATGACTTGTGGCTTAATGAATCATTTGCTGAATGGGCAGCGCATTGGGCAAGCACAGGTGCAACGCAATATAACGAAGCTTGGACTTTATTTCATGTACAAAGAAAAGCTTGGGCATATAGGCAAGATCAATTACCTTCGACCCATCCAATTGCAGCAAACATGCCTGATCTTGATTCAGTTTATGAAAACTTTGATGGCATAACTTATGCCAAAGGAGCTTCAGCATTAAGACAGTTAGTTGCTTGGGTCGGGGAAGAAAACTTTCTCAAAGGTTTAAAAAATTATTTTGAAAAACATGCTTGGAAGAACACAGAACTTAAAGATTTACTAAATGAATTATCTATTTCTTCAGGTAGAGAATTAGATAGTTGGTCAAAAATTTGGTTGGAATCTTCTGGGGCAACTCTTTTGCGTCCCGAAATTGAAGTTGATCAAAATAATTTAATTACCAAACTAGTTATTAACCAAGAACCTCCAAGTGCTCCTCCTGGACTAGATCCTGTTTTAAGACCTCATCGTCTTGCTTTAGGTGTATATGAAAAACAAGGCGAAAAATTAGTACGAACCAAAAGAATTGAAGTCGATGTTGTTGGAGATAAAACTTTAATTAAGGAACTAGAAGGAACTAAAAGACCAGATTTACTTTTAATAAATGATGATGATCTAACTTATGCGAAAATCAGACTTGATTCACATTCTCTTAATACCGCAACTAAAGAAATAGCATCGATTGAATCCTCTTTGTCCAGAGCTCTAATATGGGGAGCCGTTTGGGATATGGTTCGTGATGCCGAAGTTGGTACAGGAAAATACCTAGATTTAGTTCTAGCAGGAATTGAAAAAGAAACTGATATTGGATTAGTTCAACAAGTACTAATGCAATGCAGAAGTGCTATTGATGTATTTGCAGACAGAAAAAATAGAAAAAATTACAATATAAAATTAGCTAGTGGAATAGAAAAGTTAATAAGCCTTGCAAATCCAGGCTCAGATAGACAATTAGCTTTAGTTAGAACTTTTAGCGCTGTTGCAACTACTGAAGAACAAGTTACAAAAGTTGCCCAAATATTGGATGGGCAACTTCAAATTGAAGGATTACTTGTGGATACCGATCTTCGCTGGGCCTTACTTCGAAGATTAGTTGTTGTAGGCAAACGAGGAGAAAAAGATATTGAAGAAGAATTAAAAAAAGATGACACAGTTATGGGTAGAGAACATGCGGCCGGAGCAAAAGCGGCTATGCCAAGTTTAGAAGCTAAACAAAAAGCTTGGGATCAAGTAATAAATAATGAAAATTTAACTAACTCTGAATTACATTCGATTCTTGCAGGAATTTCATACATGGATCATGAAGAAGTGTTAAAAAACTTTGTAGACAAATATTTTGACTCCGTGTCATCACTATGGAATGCACGTACACATGAAATTGGACAATCATTAGTCACAGGTTTATTCCCAAGCACAAATATAAATATGGATGTTGTAAATAAATGTGATGAGTTTTTAGAGAAAAATAAAGATTTAGCAGTCGGTGCACGAAGAATTGTGATAGAACAAAGAGATTCCTTAGCTAGAGCTTTGAAAGCCCAGAATTCAGATAAATTAAATTAAAAATCTGTTAAAGATTTTGGTTTATAAGCATGTGAACCTAAAACTGCAAATCCTTGGATAAGCCCGCCAACATAGTCATTATTAGCGAAAGCGTTTGCCATAGAAACAGCTGAAAGTTTGCAAGCCTGATCATCAACCAAAGTCGAGGCAAAATTTCCTGTGACTATTTCAATAGCGTGATTCTGCAAATCAACGCACACAAGTACAGTATGGGAATTATTTTCAAGAAGAGAATGTAATTTGATAGCTTCTTTTCTTGCTTCTTCTAATTCACCAACATAAAGACTAAAATTTAAATCACTTGACTCTTCTGCAATAGCAATTGCTTTTGCAATTTGATTTTGTTCATCTTGAGTAAAGAAATCACCACTTCGCACTTACGCCCCCTACTTTTGGCGTTAACTTTCCAAGGTTTTCATCAATTTCAATAAAATCTAAATCGTGAGCTTCATTTCCAGGACCATTAAGCCACCATTTTTCATTGTGAGAAACAAATCCTGTTTCTAATTTAGCTTTTCTTGTCCATTGAGGAGCAAGAATTGCCAAGGAAACAATTGCAACAATCAATAACGGAACTCCTATAAAAATCAATATTGTAGAAAATCCTGACATGGGATTTCCAGGTTCATCTCCATCATCGCGAAATACCGCAAATGCTGGTTC
>JBJOGR010000003.1:0-2524 GCA_046048135.1 Actinomycetota bacterium | reverse complement strand
TTGAGCAGCAACTTCACCAGAAGGTTGGTTAGCTGCAAAGTGTGTTTCTATTTTTAGCGTTTGTGCTGCATTTGCAGACGAAGCTAAAACAAAAACTGCAATTGCGATTGCAATTTTATTTGCTAATTTTAACATGTTATTACTCCCTAATTAGTTAATTTGAAGTAAGTAACCACAATTAGACTGAAAAGAGAAATTAAAAATTCTTATTTTCTCTTTAAAGTTGAATCTATTTTTTATACGACTTTTGAAGGGTATTTTTTATCTGAAAAATGAGCTTCTATATTTTTAACTGCAATCATACTCATGGCAGCTCTAGTTTCATGATTAGCACTTCCAATATGAGGTAGTGTAAAGCAATTATCTAGCTTTAAGTATCTTTCGTCTAACTTTGGTTCATTATTAAAAACATCTAAACCTGCCGCGTATATTTTTTTATTTTGCAATGCACCAATTAAAGCATCATCGTCTACCGTTATACCTCTCGAGGTATTAATTACAATGGCATGTTTAGGTAAAAGCTTAATTGCTTCTGCATTTAAAATATTCTTTGTTTCTGGTGTAGCTGGGCAATGTATTGAAACAAAATCACAATGAGGCATCATTGAATTTACATTTTCAAAATATTTTGCATTTTTTTCTAAATCAGAAGAGAGTTTTTTTCTATTGTAATAAACAATTTTCATACCAAACCCTCTAGCTCGTTCAGCAACGATCTGACCAATTCTTCCCATACCAATAATTCCTAAAGTTTTTTCGGTTAAAGGTTGGCCAACCATAAAATTCGTAAAATCAACTTTGGCCTCTTTCCATTTATTTGATTTGACAAGAGTTAAACCTTCATAAGCTCTTCGTGCAGCTCCAAGCATTAAAAGTAAAGTTGTTTCAGCAACGGCATCATTTAGAACATTTGGTGCATTCGTAATAATTATTTTTTTAGATTGCGCAGCTTCTGTATTAATATTGTCATAGCCCACAGCAATACTTGCAATGATTTGAAGCTTACCGTTCATATTGTCAAAAAAGTTTTTATCAAATTTGTCCCAACTCGCTGCAATCACACCATCGTACTCGTTACATTTCTTGATTAGATCATCATATGAATAAGCAACATCTTTAGGATTTAAAGTAACATCAAAACTTTTTGATAATTGTTGTTCAGCAGAATCAGCAATTTTTCTTGTGACTAAAATTTTTGGTTTCATGAATTAGTGAGAGTTTCTTGGCATTCCTTTTTTCTTTGCGATATCTAAATAAGCTTCTCTCGAGTTAAAGCAGGCACCATCTTCTAATTGACCCACATAAGTTCTTGCAAGTTCTTGCCAAGGTGTTTGATTTTTTAATTTTGGAATTTTTTTATTTTTTCTACGTTTTTTAAATTCATTTGGTGAAATTAATAAGTCTACTCTTCTTTTATTTAAATCAATTTTAATTTTATCGCCTGTCTTAACAATTGCTAAATCCCCACCAATCGCAGACTCTGGCGATACGTTTAGTATGGATGGACTTTCCGATGTTCCACTTTGTCTTCCATCACCTAGTGTTGGTAATGCATTAATACCTTGTTTTAATAAGCGATCAGGTGGTTGCATATTAACGACCTCTGCTGAACCTGGATATCCAACGGGCCCACAGCCTCTTACAATTAAAATAGAATGCTCATCAATCTTAAGTTTGCTGCTATTTATTCTGTGATGATAATCTTCGGGTCCTTCAAATACGACAGCTTTACCCTCAAAAACATTAGGATGATCAGGATTTGACAGATATCTTTCTCTAAATTCTTCGCTAATTACAGATGTTTTCATCACAGCTGAATTAAAGAAATTACTTCTCATGACTATAAAGCCAGCATTTTCAACTACAGGATTATCAAATGTTTTAATGACATCACGATCCACATTTAGTTTAACATTTAAATTTTGTTTTAAAGTTTTTCCACTCACGGTCATTACAGATCCATGTAATCTTTTTTGATTTAATAATTCTTGCATCACAGCAGGAATACCGCCCCCTCTATGAAATCTTTCCATTAAGTGATCTCCAGCTGGTTTGCAATTTACCAGTAAAGGAATATCGTGACCAAGTTTTTGCCAGTCATCTAAATTTAATTTAACACCCATGTGTTTAGCTATTGCTGCTAAGTGTGGCGGGCAATTGCTTGAAGCGCCTATAGCACTTGCTACCACAATTGCATTTTCAAAAGCTTTTTTAGTCATAATTTTTGAAGGAGTTAAATCTTCAAACACCATTTCAACAATTCGTTTTCCAGTTTCATAAGAAATTTGTCCTCGCTCTCTATAAGGGGCTGGTATTACAGCACAGCCTGTTAAAGACATACCCAATGCTTCAGCAACCGAGTTCATGGAAGATGCTGTTCCCATCGTGTTGCAATGACCTACGCTTGGTGCTGAAGAAGAAACCATTTCCATGAATTGATCGTAATTAATTTCTCCTTTGCCTAATAATTTTCTTGCATCCCAAACAACGGAACCTGATCCAACTAATTTTCCATTATAAAATC
>JBJOGR010000002.1:0-18140 GCA_046048135.1 Actinomycetota bacterium | reverse complement strand
ATGGTGGAATGGACCATGCATCGTATGCAAGGTGATGCTTTAAAAGATTTAGGAACTAATTAACTGGAGATCTTAAAGCCCATCGAATTAATGGGATTTGTAAAGGAAGTCTTAACCAAGCTCCAATTATAAGAAAAAATGATGAATCTTTAAACCAAGTTATATCTATGGCATACCACCAATTTCCCACCCAAATAATTATTAACACCACACTTGTAAATTTTGGAGCCCAAGATTTTCTTCTTATTAAACCATAAGCACTAAGTAATTCTGCTAATCCACTTATGTAAATCCAAAATAATTTGGAACCTAAAAATGGTGGGATTAAAGGTACAAAGACTCCTGGGTTGAAAATATGAAAAAAACCACTAGTTAAAAATATTAAAATTAATATTTTTGTGCCCAAAGGAAGTTTCAAATCAATTATTTCTATTAATTAAATCTTGTCTAAATAAATCTAGTTGTTCATTATTTAAGTAGTAAGGAATAACTCTGTATGCAAATACATTTGCAGGCCTCACCATTATACGAGTAGCTACACCAGTTGGTAAAACTGTACTTGAAACACCATTGGCCAAAGTAGCTCTTGATTGATCAAACTTTCCGCCCCAATTAATTAACCACGATCCATCTTCTAATTCTCGAGCAGAACCGCAGCAATATGACGTGCTTTGGCTAGAGCCTGTAACTACTTTGGTGATTTCTGCTTCCATTTTTTTCTCATCAATCTTAAAAACTAAAACGCGAGGATTTCTATTTCCAGTAGTTCCATTGTCAAAAACACTTAATTCACCATTTTTTAAGATTCTTGCATCATGTTGCCCAGAGAATAGATTATTTAAAGAGATGGTGTTATTGAATTGATTAAGTGCGCCGTATAAGTTTTTTACTTTTAAATCTTTATCAGTTTTAGAGATTCCACCTAAACGCCAAACAATCGAGCCATCTTTCCAATTAATTTTATGTACAGAATCTAAGTGTCTAGAAGAAATATAAACAAAATCCCCTACAACTTCTACCGAATTGGTATGAATCACATCTACCGGTGGAATTGTTGGATTGTAGTAGGCAGATTGATTAACTGAAATTTCTTCTGGTTTTATTAAATCCATTATTGAGATTTTTCTTTTCTCAGTACCATCAGAATTTAAAATAACAATTTCTGAATCTAAAATTTCAGTACCTTCAGAAATACCTATCGAAGTTAAATCTACTCCACTTCTTTTTGCATATCGAATACCAACTGCTTCACCGTTAGGAAGAATTTGTAAATCATGAAAATCTAAAGTTCCCTTGCCATTTACAACTTTGTCTCCTGTGTAAGTCTGAATTATTTTGTGAGTTTTCAAGTCATATACCATGTAAAATCCATCAAGCGATGTTCCAAGAGCTGGGCTTGTAGAGCCAACAAATAGAACTTTTGTTCCATTATCAATAAGTTTTGGATCTCGCAAAAAATTAAGTTTCAAATTTGCAATTGGAGTTGAATTTGGCGAAAGCCACCAAATAGGTGTTCCTAAAGAATCTCTTAAAGTAATGGTGCCGCTGTATTGAGAATTTACTTCATTTGGCAAAACTAATTCATCCATCAAGACAAATTCTTTTCTTACTCCTTCTGCATTTGTTAATTCAACTGGTGAGACTCTAGGTTCAATACAAGTTATGAAATAATTCTTCGTTAATAAATTTAAATACTTAATAGATAGTTTTGTAATAGGTCCTTTTGTATTTAATTCATGATTTAGATTTTTATCAATCTCTATTTGAACTTTGTTTACATTGCAATCACTGGAAAAATAATATTCAATTTTAGGATTAAATACAGGTCTTATATCACTTTTAAACACGATGCTGTTACTGGAAATAAATCTCTCAGTTCTGAATACAAAAAGACTATACGCAACAAAAATTACAACTCCTGAGGCGACAAGGATTGTAAAAAATATTTTCTTCATAGAGTTAACCTAAAGTTAACCCAAAACGGACAAAAAATGGGATGTTAAAACTTAAATAATCCTGAGAAAAGTGGGCCCTGTCGGGATCGAACCGACGACCCACAGATTAAAAGTCTGTTGCTCTACCGACTGAGCTAAAGGCCCGCTTGACTAATGCTAGTCAAATCACTATCCACGAGGGAATTGAGAGTAAGAGTTAACTTATCTTTCTAGTTTTCCTTGAATGAATAATTCGGTGTTATCTCTTGCTTCTTGGTCATTAAATTGCACTGGAGGAGATTTCATCAAATAGCTGGATGGAGAAATAAGGGCTCCGCCAATTTTTCTATCTTTAGCAATCTTTGCCAAACGCAATGCATCAATGATGACACCTGCTGAGTTTGGAGAGTCCCACACTTCTAATTTGTATTCCAAATTAAGAGGTACATCACCAAATGCTCTTCCTTCTAAACGAACATAAGCCCATTTGCGATCATCTAGCCAAGAAACATAATCACTTGGACCGATGTGAACATTTGCTTTACCCATATCGTGTTGAACTTGAGAGGTAACAGCTTGAGTTTTTGAAATCTTTTTAGATTCCAAACGATCTCTTTCCAACATGTTCATAAAATCCATATTGCCACCAACATTTAGTTGCATGGTGCGATCAAGTTTTACTCCACGATCGCCAAAAAGTTTTGCTAACACTCTGTGAGTAATGGTTGCACCAACTTGAGATTTAATATCGTCTCCCACAATTGGAACACCTGCGGCTTTAAATTTCTTTTCCCAAACAGGATCTGAAGCAATAAACACTGGAAGTGCATTAACAAATGCAACATTTGCATCTATTGCACATTGGGCATAAAACTTTGCAGCTTCTTCAGAACCAACTGGAAGATAACAAACTAAAACATCAGCTCCAGTTTCTTTTAATACTTTTACAACATCAACTGGTGTTTCATCTGATTCTTGAACTGTTTCTCGATAATAGCGGCCTAAACCATCAAGAGTATGGCCTCTAGAAACCTTTATATTTAAAGGTTTTACTTCAGCAAATTTAATGGTGTTATTTTCACTTGCCCACATTGCATCGGCTAAATCTAAACCAACTTTTTTACTATCGACATCAAACGCTGCAACAAATTCAATATCTTTAATGTGATAGTCGCCCAATTTAACATGCATTAAACCTGGCACGTCTTCGTTGTCAGCGGCATTTTTATAATATTCAACCCCTTGAATTAATGAATTAGCACAATTTCCTAATCCAACAATTGCTACTTTTACTTTGCTCATGCTTGCTTCCTCTCGTTGATAATTAATTCATCAATCCATTTCAATTCATTTTCAACAGAATTTAAATTTCTATTCTGAAGTTTTATGGTGTACTGATCCATTTGTTTTTCTGTTTTTTCAATTTGTGATTCCAAAAGTGCCATTCTTTCTTGTAAACGAGAACGTCTGCCTTGCAAAATTTGTAATCTCACGGCAGAAGCAGTTTTTGCAAAAAATGCAAAGTAAGTTAAAAAGTTTTCATCATCCCAAGATTCAGGTCCTGCTTCTTTTAAAAGAGAGCTAAATTTATCTTTTCCTTCTTTTGTTATTTTGTATGAGATTCTTGCTCTTCTAGTTAACCCAATTTCTGATTCATTTGAGTCTTCGTCAATAAAACCTAAAGATTGCAATCTTCTTAATTCTGGATATAAAGATCCATAAGAAATAGCTGAGAGAGGACCAAGGGTTAAAGAAACTCTCTTTTTTAATTCATAGCCATGCATCGATCCTTGAGACAAAAGTCCTAGGACCACTAGTTCTAAAGATGTGTTTTTCTTAGCCATGAGAAGAGAGAAAATAGTCCTTTTTGATATATCGAATAGATATATCAAAATAGCAGAAGGTTAGGTTGAAAGACCAGATGCACTTGTGACTTATGAGTTGAGCCTTGCGTAAACTTAATGTCTCACCTAAATATTTTTAAGTGACAACTTCAACAAGTTTGCCCCCGTCGTCCAGAGGCCTAGGACCTCGCCCTTTCACGGCGGAAACGCGGGTTCGAATCCCGTCGGGGGTACTTTTGCAAGTAAATAAGTAGTACCTATTTACTTGTAGAAAAAAGCAAGGCCCAGTGGCGCAGTTGGTTAGCGCGCCGCCCTGTCACGGCGGAGGTCGCGGGTTCAAGTCCCGTCTGGGTCGCTTAAGTTGAAAGAAAAAGTTTTAAATTTATTTAAAATTTTTATTTCAAGTTACGGCCAGGTAGCTCAGTTGGTACGAGCGACCGCCTGAAAAGCGGTAGGTCACCGGTTCGATCCCGGTCTTGGCCACGAATTAGTTTTTTAAACTAATTCAACGATGTTGTCACCTTGTATTTCTACTTTTATTTTTGCTAAAGATTTTGTAGTTGGACCAGAAATTACTGAACCATCACTTGCTTCATAATTTGCCCCATGACATGGACAAATTAATCTGTTTTGATTCATATCAAAATCAACACTGCAGCCTTCATGAGTACAAATTCGAGAAAGTGCATAAACTTTATCTTCACTACTTCTAAATAAAATCGCAGCAATTCCTGCTGTGGAAGTAAATTCTAGACTTTGCCCAACTGCTAAATCATTAATTGTAGTAATTACATTTGCAGAAGAAGGTGACTGCGTTTCAGTACTTGTTTCATTTTCTACTACTTCTTGAGTTGGAGTAACTTCAGTTGCTGGAGTATTTTCAACTTCAGAAATTTCACTACTTGTAACATTAGAATTTCTGGTACAAGCGGCTACTACAAAAGTTATAGCACCAACAAACATTATTTTTAAAATATTTCTTCTGTTTTTCATATCACTAACCTTTATGCATTAACAGGAACTGCGCTTAATAATCTTTCTACCACTTCTTTAGCGCTCCAGCCATTTGGATGAGTCTTCAACATGTCTTCAACATCAGTTGTTGTTGCTCCAAGTGTTAAAAGAGGGGCTTCCTTATAACCATCTGGTCTTTCTTGCCCAAGTCCTACTGCTGCTAACAAACCATTACATAAACACATTCTTTTTTCTAATTCTTCTTCTTTGCCGCCTTTTTTCAAGAAAGGAGCCTCTGGTTCTGCGGCACAGGTATAAGTTGCTTTACCTGTTTCATCTAATTTTGATGATCTTAAATAACCTAAATCGCACAATCTAGGACGCGCTTTATAAACACTTTCATCTCCAATAGTTCCTGGAAGTTCGACAACTTTAAATGGAAAACCTGTTGGAGAAGCTCTGTGATCTGTTCTAACTCTTAAGTTTCCTTTGCGTGCTGCATCTAACATTTGTTCGCGATATTTTGGCAACAATCCAGAATCATTTGATAACGCAAATAATGTTCCAACTTGAACACCTTCTGCCCCTAATTCAAATGCTTCTTTAACTGCTTGTGGTGTTGCACGTCCTCCTGCTAACCAAAATGGTAAACCAACTTGTTTCATTTTTTCAAAATTAACTTCATCAAGTGGACCAAAACCAGATTCAGTTTCTACTTTTCTTCTAGGTGGAGCATTATGTCCACCTGCTTTCCAATGTTCAACAACAAATCCATCAGGTCTAGTTACATCATTTCTTGCTAAATAAGAAGCTAAAACTTCTGCAGTAATAATTGCTAAAAACATTGGACGATTTAATTTTGGATTTTTTCCAAAAGATTGCAAAGGATCAAAAGTTAAAGTTGGTGCTGCCATCCCACTTGGTCTATCACTATCAACACTTAAAGTTCCTGCTTTTCCTTCTGCAAAGTCTCTTATTATTTGTGGAATTTCTCTAGGAATTCCAGCACCCATCAATACTGCATCAACTCCTGCCAGCATTGCACCATAAAGTGCTGCTGGAGTTGCTGTTTGTAATTTTTCTAGAAAGTTAATTCCAACTTTTCCATTACCTGCTTGTTTAGCTAACCAAACTTCAACAAAGTTTGCTGCAACTACTAATTGATCATGTTCAGTGTGTGCACTTAAACTAATTCTTCGCATTGGTCTATAAGGCTGACCATTTCTGCCATTAGGTAAAAACCATTTTTCTAAAATATGTTCTGCTACATCTTGATAAGGAAAATGTTTTAATGCTTCTCGCATTTTTCCATCAACATCACCATCTTGAAGTCTGCGAGCAACAACAGATTCAAGAGCAGTTCCTGAAACAACACCTAATTGGCCACACTTGGCAACTTCATAGGCAAGTTTCCAATTTGAAACTGCTGCACCCATGCCACCTTGAATGATGGGTGGAAGTCCAAGCGCTGCCATTAATTTGTCCTATTTTTTAAAGATTTTGACCTTGCTAACCTTCGGTCTGGTAACTTACCGAACCGTAGGTTTCTTCTTATAAGGATACGACACTAGGCCAGAATTAGCACTAGGGATTAAGGCTTTAATTTATCTTTCAGTGACTTTCTTAAGAAGTTCTCTGACTTCATCAGCGTGATACCGGCGATGGCCCCCCAGGGTCTTTACCGCTGTGAGCTTGCCAGCTTTTGCCCATCTTGTGACAGTTTTAGGATCAACGCTAAACATTTCAGCCACCTGACCTGGGGATAGCAAAAGGTGTTCAATATTTTCCTCATCGGCCATGATGAAAACTCCCCCTTATTTTTCCCCTGTTTAATAACTGTGGCATCAAGGTATGACAAATAACCTTGGTTGCAGGCAACTTTTATTTTGTCTGTATACAAGTGTCTTTGTGAAAAATAGGGAGTTTCTGGACATTTAGATCTGGTTTTCCCCACAAAATTATTTATTTACGCTCATATTTAGTTAACAAGGTAGGCTAGGAAAAGGCAAGAGCCAAAAATAAGTTTTAAGAAAGTGAATACAAAACCTGGGTTAAACAACAGTTTCCCGATTCAAAACAGTGAAATTTTGCAAGGAGAGTTACTTAATATGGGTAGAGGCCGTTCCAAAGCAAAGCAAACTAAAGTTGCTCGCGATTTAAAATATGGAAATCAAGAAACAGATTTAGAAGCATTGGCAAAAGAATTAAGATCCAATAAATCTAAAGAAGATGAAATAGAAGCTGCTTGGCAAGAATTAGAAAAAGATAATTAATTTACTGCGCGTTTCTAAAGTTGGTCCAAGTTAAAAACCAATCCTGGTATCCAACACATTCAATTTCAGTTCTTCCATCTAAACATTTAGTTTGAGGGTATTGCCAATAATTAATATCTTTCCAAAAATCTAAATCTTGAGCATTATATTTTGCGCAATGATTTTTATCTGCCATTAATGTACAAGAATTTTTATTACTTGGAGCTTCTCCGAACCATTCAGCAATCTGAGCATTTGTTTGAGGACTTATTGCCCAGTCAATCCATTTATATGCACAATTAATACTTTTTGTTGAATTTGAAATCATCCAATTATTTGTCCAACCAGTTGTACCTTCAATTGGTTTTACTCCTCTTACTAATGCACTTGTTTCATTTAATGTATTTATTGTTGATTGCCAACTAGTACCAATTAAAGAGGTTTCATTTTTAAAAGCTTCTACACTTGAAGGATAATCAAGCCAATAATCTGCAGCAATACTTTTTTGTTGTTCAACTAATCTCATCACAGCGTCAAATTGATTTTTATCAAGAGCATAAATATTTTCTATTTCTAAATCTGGATTATTAGCTTTCAAAAAAAGTGCAGCAATTGCAATACTCATAGGCGAATCATGAATAGCGATTTTTCCTTTATACTCAGAATTTAAATCAAATACACTTTGCCAAGTATTAGTGTTATTTAAAGCTTTACTTACATTTGAAGTTAAAAGTTGTGCACCTCTTCCACTGACAATGCCAAAAGTTTGCTCATCAACAACATTCCAAGGTTTAAATTTAAGATCTTCAAATAGATCTGGATAATTTTCTAGCAAATCTGTATTTATAGCTTGCACAATTTTTGTTTCAATAAAATTAAACGAAACATCACTTGAAGCAGAAATTACGTCATAACCGCCTTCTTGCATTAACTGAATTGCTTCTTCTGATGTGTTAAAAGTTCTGACTGAAACATCGCAACCTGTAAATTTTTCAAAAGGTGTCACCCAATCAATTACTGAATCAATTGAGCCATCTTCTGCATAACCTGGCCAAACAAGGACATTTAAATTTGCTTCGCTTTCCCCAATAGGGCCTGCATAAAAATCGGCATAACTTTTAGGTTGAGCAAGTGCATCGGAAGTTGGTTCACTTTCACTTGCACAAGATGACAAGACAAAAATTGAAGTAACTAAAAAGACAAAGTTTCTAAATAGGACTTTTTTTGACACAAAAAAACCTTAATAGAAAAGAAAAAATCTAATAAAGTTCCTTTGAATCTATGAGGGGAAAATGCTCAGTTAGGTCACTTCGTTGACCGGTTGCTTGAATTAGACCTTTGGTTAATGAATCCTGCCAAGAGATTTCACCTAATGAAATTTTGATAAAAGTCTCAGGGGTAATTTCTACTACCGCAGGAGGAGTTCCTCGTCTGTGGGTTGTACCTTCAATAATTTGAATGGCTGCAAATGGAGGAATTCTTACTTCCACACTGTTTCCAGGAACTTTTTTATGAAGAAGTTCTAATAGATATTTAACTAAAATTCTTAATGTGTCTTTATCAAGGTCATTTTTATTCTCAATACCTAAATATTTATTTAATGCAGATAATCCTTCTTCTGTAGAAGGAGGATTTCTAACTCCTTGTTTATTTTTCATTTATAGGATTATGTTTTTGCCAAGCTTTCCAAGAAGTAGAAATCATTTCTTCTAAGTCTAATTTAGCTTTCCAACTTAAATCTTTTAAAGCTTTACTAGGATCAGCAATTGTTTGAGCAGGATCTCCAGGTCTTCTTGAAACATATTCATAATTTATTTTTTTACCGACAACTTTTTCAATCAAATCCATTACCTCTTTAACTGAATAACCAAGACCTGTTCCAATATTTAAAATTTCACTATATTCTTCTGTTAATTTTTTCGCTGCTAAAACATGAGCAAATGCTAAATCTTCAACATGTATGTAATCTCTGATACAGGTTCCATCTTTTGTTGGATAGTCATTTCCAAAAATTTGTGGTCTCTCATTTTTACTAATTGCACTAAAAACCATTGGAATTAAATTATTTACTCCAGTATCACCAAGTTCATCACTTCCTGCCCCAACCACATTGAAATATCTAAGCGAAATCCATCTCACATTTCTAGCTTTTTCATCTGCTTTTAATAACCATTCACCAACTAATTTAGTTTCCCCATATGGAGATTCTGGATTTGTTTCAGATTTTTCTGAAACTCTATCTACTTTTGGTGTGCCATAAACGGCAGCACTTGAAGAGTAAACAATTTTTTTAACATTTGCATTACTCATCGCTTCTAAAAGAGAAATGAGACCACCAATATTTTCTTGATAATAAAGGCTTGGATTAATTACAGATTCTCCAACCGCTTTTTTTGCAGCTAGATGAATTACACCTTCAATTTTTTCCGAATTTAAAATACTAGATAGTTCTAAAGTATTAGCAATATTAAGTTTAAATAATTTAACATTTTTAGGAATTTTTCTTTCTAAACCTGTCGATAAATCATCTACCACAACGACTTCGAAGTTATTTTCGAGCAAACTCTTTACAACATGGGCTCCAATGTATCCTGCTCCACCGGTAACAAGCCATCTAGTCATTTAAAACCTACTTTTAGATAGAAACTACAAAATTTTGTGAGGTTTGTAATTACTTGCTTCAGGAAAGCCTTTTATTATTTTCTCTACTTTTTTAACTACTTCTGCTACTTGATTTTTTGCACTTCCTACAAACTGTAACTCATCTTTTAGTATTTGCTCTAATTCATTTTTGCTTAAATTTAATTCTTTCTCGTTTGATAAATCAGATAAAAGATCAAATGATCTTCCTTCCCTTAAAGCAAGTGCTGCTGAGGTGGAATGTTTTTTAATAATTTCGTGAGATCTTTCTCTGCCCGCACCTTTTTTTACAGCTGACATTAATATTTTTGAAGTTGCTAGAAATGGAAGATATTTTTCTAATTCTGATTTTATTGCACCTTTAAAAACTCCAAATTCAGTTAACACGGTTAAAGTTGTTTCAAGTAGTCCATCCATTGCATAAAAAGCTCCTGGAAGACTTACTCTTCTAACAACTGAACAAGACACATCTCCTTCATTCCATTGTTGTCCTGAAATATCACTTGCCATTGCTAGAAAACCTTTAAGAACTGAATGAAGACCATTAATTCTTTCGCAAGATCTTGTATTCATTTTGTGAGGCATTGCTGAAGATCCAACTTGTCCTTCTTTGAATCCTTCTGTGACCAGATCATTTCCTGCCATCAAGCGAATAGAAATTGCTAAAGAAGAAAGTGGAGAGCTTAATGAATAAAGGGTTGAAATTGCATCAAAATCTAAAGATCTTGGATAAATTTGGCCCACACTATTTAATACATTTTCAAAACCTAATGTTTTTGCAATACTTTTTTCAAATGAAATTACTTTTGCTTCATTTTGTTCAAACAAATCCAATAAATCTTGGCTTGTGCCAACTGGACCTTTGAATCCGCGTAAAGGGTAATTAGATAAGAAATGATTTAGTTTTTCAAAACTAATTAATAATTCTTCAATTACACTTGCAAATCTTTTTCCTAATGTCGTTGTTTGGGCAGCAACATTGTGACTTCTTCCTGTAATAGCTAAATCGCTATATTCTTTTGCTAACTTTGACAAAATTGTTAAAACAGCAACAGTTTTAAATTGAATTAATTCTAAAGATTTCTTGACTTGTAATTGCTCAATATTTTCAGTGATGTCTCTGCTGGTTAAACCTTTGTGTATTTCTTCAAAACCTGCCAAAGCATTAAATTCTTCAATTCTAGCTTTAACGTCATGCCTGGTTTTTTCTTCACGTTTTCTGATTGATTCAAAATCTATTTTATTAACTACTTTTTCATAACTTGATATTGCTTTACTATCTATATTTAAACCAAGTTCTTTTTGAGTTTTTAAAACTAGAATCCACAGATTTCGTTCAGCAATTATTTTGTTGTTTAAAGACCAAATTTCCTGCATTTGGTTAGACGCATACCGGGTAGCAAGTACATCCGGATTCAATGTCACGAAATCTATTCTTGCATACCTATAAAATTTTTCTTTAAATACAAAGGATTTATCGAATAATCCAGGCTTAAATGCGCGAAGTTTTATTCCTAATTTGTGTATTTATCTAAAACTGTGATTGCTTGATCTAAGATTTCTAAGCCTTTAATTGCATCCTCTTTAGAAACATTGCAAGGTGGCACAACGTGTAAGCGGTTCATGTTTATAAATGGCATCAAACCCAATTTCTTACATTCTGTACCCAACTCCACCATTGGTGCTGCGTCTTTACCGCTTGCGTTATAAGGCACTAATGCTTCTTTAGTGTTTTTATTTTTAACAAATTCAATTGCCCAAAACACACCCAAGCCTCTTACTTCACCAATTGATGAATGTTTTTCTTTTAATTCATTTAATTTAGGTCCAATAATTGTCTTACCAATTTCAGAAGCATTTTCTACCATTTTTTCTTCTTTCATGGCATCTAAAGTTGCCACGATTGATGACATTGCAAGAGGATGGCCTGAATAAGTTAAACCTCCAGGAAATACTTTGTCGACAAATGTTTCATAAATTGGTTTATCAATAATTACTCCACCTGCTGGAACATAACCTGAGTTTGAACCTTTAGCAAAAACAATTAAGTCTGGTCTTGCAGTCCAATTATCAAATGCAAACCATTTACCAGTTCTTCCAAAACCTGCCATAACTTCATCTGCAATCCATAAAATTCCATACTTGTCACAAATTTTTCTTAAACCTTCTAAATAACCAGGAGTTGGAGCCATAATTCCAGCAGTTCCAACAACTGTTTCAATACAAATTGCAGCAATTGTTGCAGGACCTTCAAATTGAATTACTGATTCTAAATGATGAAGAGCTCTTTCTGTTTCTTGTTCTGGTGAATTAGACCAAAATTGTGAACGATATGGAAATGGTCCAAAGAAATGAATTACTCCATATGCAAATTCATTTGGCCATCTTCTTGGATCTCCAGTCATTTGAATAGCTGTTCCAGTATTGCCATGATATGAACGATAAAAAGTTAAAACTTTGTGACGCTTAGTGTGAATACGTGCCATACGCACTGCATTTTCAATTGCATCTGCTCCACCATTTGTAAAGAAAACATGATCAAAACCATTTGGTGCTAATTCAGATAATTTTTGTGCTGCTATGCCACGCATATCATTTGCATGTTGTGGCGCAATTGTTGTTAATTTTCCAGCTTGATCTTGAATTGCCTTAATAACTTTTGGATGTTGATGACCAATATTGGTATTTACTAATTGGCAAGAAAAATCTAAATATTTCTTGCCGTCATAATCCCAAAGATAAGAACCTTCTGCTTTTGCAATCGGCATTGGCTTGATTGCACCTTGTGCGCTCCAAGAATGAAATACATGTGCTCGATCTAGCTCAAATACTTTTTTTCCTTCTTCAGGATTTCCTTGATATTAATTGGTCATAATGTGTCCTAGTTAATCAGGTCTCTTCGAGAGATAGTGGCATCGCGGTGTTGTCCTACCCCAATAGCACTCATGGGCGCTCCTGAAATTTTCTCTAAATACTCCACATATTTTCTCGCATTTACAGGTAGATCTTCAAATGTTTTAGCATTAGAAATATCTTCATCCCAGCCTGGAAGATATTCATAAATTGGTTTGGCATGATGAAACTGGGTTTGCGTCATAGGCATTTCTTCATAACGAACACCATCTACTTCATATGCCACACATACTGGGATTTCTTTAAATCCAGTTAATACATCTAATTTAGTTAAGAAGAAATCTGTTAAACCATTTATTCTGCAGGAATATCTTGCAACAACGGCATCAAACCAACCACATCTTCTTGGTCTGCCCGTAGTTGTGCCTCTTTCTCCACCAATTTCTCTTAAACGTTCACCATTTGCATCAAGTAATTCAGTTGGAAATGGTCCTTCTCCAACTCTTGTGGTGTAAGCCTTCAAAATTCCAATAACTCTAGTTATTTTTGTAGGCCCAATTCCAGATCCAGTTGCAGCACCTCCTGCTGTTGGATTTGAAGAAGTTACAAATGGATAAGTTCCATGATCTACATCTAATAAAGTTCCTTGGCCACCTTCTAATAAAACTATTTCATTTTTATTTATAGCTTCATTTAGTAATAGTGAAGTGTTTGCAACATATGGTTTTAAGGATTGTGCATAACCAAGTAATTCTTGAACAATTGAATCAACTTCTACAGCTCTTCTGTTATAAACCTTTACTAATGTTTGATTCTTTGAAGCAAGAGATCCTTCAACTTTTTTTCTCAAAATCTTTTCATCATATAAATCTTGAACTCTAATTCCAACTCTGCTTACTTTGTCACCATAGGCAGGTCCAATTCCTCGTCCAGTGGTTCCTATTTTTGATTTACCTAAAAATCTTTCAATTGTTTTATCAAGCATCACATGATAACTAGTAATTATGTGGGCATCAGCAGAAATTTTTAATTTAGAAGTGTCTATTCCTCTTTCATTTAAACCTTTTATTTCTTGTAATAAAACTCCTGGATCTATCACAACACCATTTCCAATTACTGGAATTACTTCTGGAGTTAAAATTCCTGAAGGAAGTAAATGTAGAGCAAATTTTTCTGGACCATTTTTTGTTGGGATTACCACTGTGTGGCCTGCGTTGTTGCCACCTTGATAACGAACTACATATTGAACGCGATTACCTAAAAGATCAGTTGCTTTACCTTTGCCTTCATCGCCCCATTGTGCACCGAGTAAAACTATGGCTGGCATGAATCTTCCTTCAAGTTAAAAAATACAACCTGGATGAATCTAGTCGACACCTATTAATTGCTTAAGTACCGCAACACCATCTAACCACGCAGATTCAATTCTTGGATTCAAGTCGTATGCATCGCCCACTAAAGCCATGTTTTTAGGCAAACTAACTCGTGTGCAATTCTTGGGTTGCGCAATAGACCATCTTGCAATTCCTTTTTCCACTACTTCGCTTCTTATGTTCCAAAGTTCTAAAACGTGATCTACAACTTCATCAACATAATCTTGATAATTTTCTAATCTTTGTTTTGCATAACTACTGGTAGTTATGGCATTAATTATTGGAGCATTGTCTTTTCTTCTTTTGCCATCATTAACTATTAAAGAAATTACTTCATGCTCATTAACAAACATGGCATCATATTTTGGGATTTCGCCATCAATTACAAGCCAGGCAGATAATGCAGAATCCCAATTTTGATTGGCTAATTCTTTACTGACTTCATCTTCCAATATTCTTGCAGCTTGTGGTCCAGGCATTGCTAAAACTACATAATCAAAATATTGGTCATCGACTTTAATTTTATTATTTTCAAGTTTTACTTTTTCAACTTTTTTTTCTTGAAAAACTTTCACTCCTTTTTGTTTTAAAACATCTAATTCATAAAATGCAAGACTTCTTAATCCTTTTTTAGCTGCATAGCGCATGGGACCAGTTGTCGTGGTTATTTCAAAATCATTAAAGACATGAAATGTGTCTGTCCATTCATGAACTAAATTATTTTTTGTCCATTCATCTAGTTTTTTTTCAAAAATTGGATGAGAAACTGTGAAATATGCAGCACCAACATCTATGACTCTGTTGGCATAGGGATGGTTTCTTAGTGTTCTTAAACCAAGACGACCGCCAGGGTTTTTGCCTTGATCAAAAATTGTTACTGCGTAATTATTTTCGTTAAGTGTGTGGGCAGCAGCAATTCCTGAAATTCCAGAACCAATTACCGCAACAGATTGCACTTAAAAATTTATTTAAGTGTTAGAAGCATCAGCAATGCTTTGCACTGCCTTATCCAAAGTTGCATCAAATTCTTGATCACTTTGTTGAGCTGTTAAACCTTCAGTTAAAGCTCTGGAGAAACTTGCAATTACTCCATTATTTTTAACTAAAATTTGGTTTGCTTTATCTCTTGAATAACCACCAGACAAAGCCACAACTCTAATTACTCTTGGATGTTTAACTAGATCTGCATAAAAATTATCTTCGGTAGGAAGAGTAAGTTTTAGCATTACATTTTGATTATCACTTAACTTATTCAAGTGATCAAGTAAGAACAGTTTCAAAATACTTTCTGCTTCAGTTTTATTAGGGCAATTAATATCAACTTCTGGTTCAATAATTGGAACTAAACCTTTAGCCAATATTTTTTTACCAAAGTCGAATTGTTGTTCAACAATTTCTTTAATACCAGTTCTATTTGCATCCTTGATTACAGAACGCATTTTGGTACCAAATACTTTATGAGAATTTGCTCTGTCCAAACGATCATCTAACTCAGGAATTGGTTTCATTAACTGCACGCCATTGTTTTCTGCAGCTAAACCATTATCGACTTTCAAGAATGGAACGATACCTTTGTCTTCCCATAAATATTCAGCAGTTCCTTTGCCATCAATTGTTCGATCCATGGTCATTTCAAAAAGAATTGCACCTAAAATTCTTTCTTTATTCAATGATGGAGATTTAATAATTCTGGTTCTCATTTGATGAACTAAGTCAAACATCTGGTCTTCACCTGAATAGGCAGATTCTTCAATTCCATAAAGCTTCAATGCTTTTGGAGTACTTCCCCCACTTTGATCAAGGGCTGCAATAAAACCTTTACCAGTTTTCATTCTGTTTAATTGCTCTGTATTCAACTTATTTTCCTTTACCAGTGTTTGAATTTGACTTCACTTAAAGTATTCCATAAGTGCAAGATGAATTAAAAAGCAACTTGGGTTTAAGGTATTAATTGTGAGTATTGATTCCACTAAGTCTGAATTGATTAAACAAATCAAAGAAAAAGCCGTTGTTCATGGCAAAGTTATTTTGTCGAGCGGAAAAGAAGCTGATTATTACGTAGATTTAAGACGTGTGACATTAGATAGTGTGGCAGCACCTTTAGTTGGACAAGCAATGCTTGATGTAACCAAAGATTTAGATTTTGAATGCGTTGGAGGTCTAACTCTTGGAGCAGATCCTGTAGCAACTGCCATGATGCATGTAGCTAAACAAAATGGTCGAGATCTAAATGCTTTTGTTGTAAGAAAAGAAGGTAAAGCTCACGGTTTACAAAGAAGAATCGAAGGACCAGATGTTAAAGGTAAAAAAGTTTTAGCTGTGGAAGATACTTCAACAACTGGTGGTTCTGTTCTAACTGCAGTCGAAGCATTAAAAGAAGCAGGAGCAATCGTTGTTGGTGTTGCAGTGGTAGTTGATCGCGGTGCTGGTAAAAAAATTGAAGAAAATGGTTTGAAATATTTATCGGTTGTTTCTTTACAAGAACTTGGACTTTCCTAACTTACGTAATGAACCCATTTGAAAAACCTGAGACTTCTAAATTAGTTTTAATAACTGATCCTTTTGAAAAAACACCACTTAACGAAGATTTATTTGATTTAGTAATTAGAACTTCAAGTGCAAATTCTGCCAGAGAAGATATTGCAAGTTCAGTTTTTAATATTTGTATGCAAGTTTCAAACACTTCACCAATTGTTTTAATTGCCCACGAAAGATCTGGAACACTTCTTCCAGGAATTGGAAGTGGATTAAGAGCAAGTTACAGGAAATTAATTGGGTATGTATTTATTGATGGAAATCTTCCAACCCCTAATCCAGCTGCTCCTCCGAATGCTCAACTTTTAGAACATTATTTTGATTCAGTGCCTTTAACAGAGGATTGGCCAAATGCCCCAGTTGTTTACATACAAACAAAAGATGATTCCAATATTTGGGTTGAACAAGTTAAAGTGCGAGGTTGGAAATTAATTAAGAGTGAAATTTCAAAAGCAATAGCTGAAGTAAAAACAATATTTAACGCTTAGATTGATAAGAATCAGAGAATTTTCTGATAAAACTTCTAGGCATAAGTTTTAAAAATCCAACAAGTAATTTATATCGAATTGATGGAACCACAATTGTTTTACCCTTTAATACCGCTTTAATGGAATCTCTAACAACCATTTTTGAACTTAACCACATCCAATTAGGAATTGAATCTGTTGACATTTTTGCTCTCTGATGAAATTCAGTCTTGGTAAATCCTGGAGCAACTACAGAAATATGGATTCCGCGTTTTTTATAATTAGTATTTAAAGATTCACTAAATGTGGTTAGCCAAACTTTTGCTGCTGAATAAGTTCCACTAGTTGTCCAAGCGGCAACAGATCCTACGTTAATTATGAATCCTTTATTTCTATTCAACATTTCATTTATTGCACTATGTGTTATTTCTAATGGAGCTTTTACTAAAACATTTAATAAATCAGATTCTTCATTTAATGTTGCTTTATGAAAAGGCTTATTTATTCCTAACCCTGCATTATTTACAATAAATTGAATTTCTTGATCATTTTTAATTTTATTTGTGACAAAATCAATTCCTTCTTTTGTGGCTAAATCTGCTACTAATACTTCATTGGAATTCTTATATAAATTTGAAATTTCTTGGGCAATTTCAGTTAATTTTTGCTTGTTTCTAGAAACTAAAATCAGATCATAATTTTTTTGAGCTAACTGATATGCAAATTCAAGCCCGATACCAGCACTAGCGCCAGTGATTAGAGCTTTTTTCATGCTTTAACGTTAGCAGTTAAATCATTAAACTGCTTTTGCTACTTGAATAGCATCTATTCCAACACTTTGCCCAGAATTGATAATTGGAATTATTTCTATTGTGTGTTTACCGGAACCTATTCCAATCCAAGATTTAACTTTTAATTTTGATTTATTTGCTTTTGTGGAAAAAGTTGCCAACTTTTTACCATCCACATTTATTTGAATTTTACCGCGATTTTTACCTGTTAAGAACCTTAAGGTAAATGCATCTCCTTTAGTTGTTACCTTAATAGGAGAATTAGAAATTTTAGTTTCGAGAAAATTACCATTGTTTGCTAAATTATTTCTTTTCAATTTCCATTCAGTGTTATTTGTTTTAATATCTTCTGCTTTCTTCCAAGTTATATCACCATTTTTACTTGGAGTTTTTGAAATAGCTACACCAGAACTTTGAATCGCAATTGGAGCTATTGATTTTGAAATTACTATTGGATTCGAAACTGAATTCGAACCAGATGAAACTATCGGTATTGA
>JBJOGR010000001.1:0-38463 GCA_046048135.1 Actinomycetota bacterium | reverse complement strand
TACCAAAAGAAGAAAGAACAGTAATCACAACTGTTTATGAATGGCTAGTAGTTCCTGCTGCAAATTTAAAAATTAATTTTGGTTTACAGGCAGATCCTTTATCAATATCTTTTGTTCTACTTATCACTTTTGTAGGAACTTTGATTCATATTTATTCACTGGGCTATATGTCTCATGATGAAAATAGAAGAAGATTTTTTGCATATTTGAATTTATTCGTAGCAGCAATGCTTTTACTAGTTTTAGCAGATAATTATTTACTTCTTTATGTAGGTTGGGAAGGAGTAGGTCTTGCGTCTTATTTATTAATTGGTTTTTGGCAACATAAAAATTCTGCAGCTGTGGCAGCGAAAAAAGCATTTGTAGCAAATCGCGTAGGAGATTTTGGTTTATCCCTTGCCATCATGACTATGTTTCTAGTTTTTGGTTCTGTTTCTTTTATAGACATTAATCAAGGAATTTCAAGTGCGCCAAGTTGGGTTTCTTTAACAATTGGCTTACTACTTTTATTAGCTGCTTGCGGTAAGAGTGCTCAATTTCCTTTGCAATCTTGGTTGCTTGATGCGATGGAAGGTCCAACACCAGTTTCTGCATTAATTCACGCTGCAACCATGGTAACTGCGGGAGTTTATTTAATAGTAAGAAGCGGAGAAATTTTTAACGCAAGTCCAACTGCCCAAACTGCAGTTGTAATAATCGGTGCAATCTCATTATTAATGGGTGCAGTTATAGGTGCAGCAAAAGATGATATTAAAAAATCTTTAGCAGGTTCTACTATGAGCCAAATTGGTTATATGGTTTTGGCTGCAGGATTAGGTCCTATCGGATATGTGTTTGCAATCTTGCATTTAATTACTCATGGATTTTTTAAGGCCGTAATGTTTCTTGGTGCCGGTTCAGTTATGCATGCAACAAATGACAATGTTGATATGAGACGTTTTGGCGGTTTATCAAAAGTAATGATGTTTACCACGATTACATTTTTTATCGGTTATTTAGCAATACTTGGAATTCCACCTTTTGCTGGATTTTATTCCAAAGATCACATCATCGAAGCAGCATTAAGTCATTCTTGGTGGGCAGGATTTGTGGTTTTATTCGGTGCTGGTTTAACCGCTTTTTACATGACACGAATGGTAGTAATGACTTTCTTTTCAAAACAAAGATGGCATGACGATGTTCATCCACATGAGTCTCCACTTTCTATGACTATTCCAATGATTGTTCTAGCAATTGGTTCTACATTTATCGGAATATTGTTAACCCAAAATCATGCACTTGAACATTGGTTAGAGCCTGTGACTGGATTTAGTGAACCTGAACCACCATTTTCAATTCTTACTATTACTTTAATTACTTTAAGCGTGGTAGCAGTTGGAGTAATAATTGCAATTTGGCAATACCAAAGTGTGGCAAAAGTAGCTCCAGAAAAAGTTTCTATCGTAGTAAAAGCTGCAAGAAAAGATTTATATGGCGATGTATTGAATGAAAATCTTCTAATGAAACCAGGTCAAAGATTAACTAGAATATTAGGATTTTTCGACAAATCAGTAGTTGATGGATTTTATTCAGGAATTGGTTCACTAACAGGAGGAATTTCAGCTCGACTCAGAAGAAGTGAAACAGGTTTTGTTAGATCATATGCCATGTCAATAATTTTAGGTACTGCAATTATTGTAATTCTACTTTTGATTGTGAGATTATAAATGAATTTTCCTTGGCTATTATTTATCTTATTAACACCATTGATTGGAACAATTCTTCTTTTTGTTCCACAACTAAAGAAATATTTTAGCGCTAAACAAATTGCATTTTACACATCAATTATCACTTTAATATTTGTAATTGTTACAAGTTTGCAATTTGATGTGTCAAGTAATGCTCAAACTCAACTAGATGTTTCCTTCGATTGGATACCAATCTTTGGAATTTCTTTTCACCTAGCACTTACCGGAATTTCTTTAGTTTTGGTTGGGCTAACAGCAGTTTTAACTCCAATTGTGGTTTTAGCTTGTCAACATGAAGGACAAATTAGAACTCGTGAATATTTCATGTGGATTTTGTTAACTGAAGCAAGTGCTTTAGCAGTATTTATGGCAAGAGATCTTTTCTTGTTCTATGTAGTTTTTGAAGCGATGTTAATCCCAATATTTTTCTTGGTGGGAAGATTTGGTGGCGCTAGAAGAAATAGTGCTGCACTTAAATTCTTATTATTTGGTTTAGTCGGTGGATTAGTAATGCTTGCAGCTGTAATTTGGCTTTACTTTATTGCGGTTAATCAATTAGGCAGAGGAACTTTTTCCATCGCTGCATTAAGTAATGAATTAAAACTAGATATCTGGACTGAGCGTTGGCTCTTTTTAGGTTTCTTCTTAGCATTTGCGTTAAAAGCTCCAATGGTTCCAGGACATACTTGGCTTCCAGATACTGCAGAACAAGCAACATCTGGAACTTCAACCATGTTGATTGGAATTCTTGACAAAGTCGGAACTTATGCGATGTTGGCAATTCTTATTCCACTTTTTCCAAATGCATCCAAAGAATTTGCTCCCGCAATTATTATCTTGGCATTAATAAGCATTATTTACGCAGCTCTTATTGCAATTGCGCAAAAGGATATGAAGAGAACTTTTGCTTATATTTCTATCTCCCATTTTGGATTTATTGTGATGGGAATTTTTTCATTCACCAGCATTGGAATTATTGGTGCCACTATTTATATGGTTGCACACGGTCTATCAACCGCAGCTTTATTTTTAACTGCAGGCTATTTGATGCGACAAAAAGATACATCTTTAATTAATAGTTTTGGTGGTTTAACAAAAACAGCTCCACTCTTAACTGGATTCTTTTTAGTGGCAAGCCTTTCCTCAATTGCTTTACCTGGATTGGCAGGATTCGTGGGTGAATTTATGGTTTTGACAGGGACTTATCAAAGAAATCAAGTTGTAGCTGTCATTGCAACTCTAGGAATTATTTTAGCCGCTATTTATATGTTGTGGTTGTATCAAAGAGTATTTACTGGGCCTGAAAATGACGGTACAAAAAATATTTTTGATTTAGATTTAAAACAATCATTGATATTAACTCCAGTTGTAGTTTTAACAATTCTTTTTGGACTATTCCCAGCACCAGTTATTAAAGTTTCAGAAAATGCTGTGGCAAATACATTAAAAGTCTTAAAGATAAATGATCCTGCTCCAAAAATTGAAATGGTGAAACAAAATGATTAGAACAGTAGTTAATTCAATCCCAACTCCTAATTTTGAATACGCTTTACTTTCACCTATTTTGATTATGTTTGTAGCAGCTTGTATAGGAGTAATAGTTGAAGCATTTGTTTCTATTGAAAAAAGAAGATTTACTCATTTAATTGTTACTTTTTCTTCACTAATACTTGCTTTATTTGCAGTTATTTTGCAATCAGGACCTGAAGGTAGAGCATTAGCTGCAAGTGGAACTGTTGCCTTAGATGGGCCTGGTTGGATTTTGCAAGCAACAATATTAATAGCTGCTTTGTTAAGTGCTTTGCTTTTTGCAGAATCGAAATTAGATCCACTAGGTGATGCATTTGCACCACGTGCCTCAACACTTCCTGGGGGACAAGAAGAAAAAACTTTAACCAAACTTGGTTGGACTCAAACAGAAATTTGGCCTTTAACTTCATTTGCAATTGCAGGAATGCTTCTATTTGTTACAGCTAATGATTTATTAGTTTTGTTTGTGGCATTAGAAGTAATGAGTTTGCCATTATATCTTTTAGCAGGTCTTGCTCGAAGAAGAAGACTTTTAAGTCAAGAAGCAGCTTTAAAATATTTTCTACTAGGTGCACTAGCAAGTGCAATTTTACTATTTGGAAGTGCTCTTACTTATGCCTACACTGGCTCATTACAATTTGGACAAATTTCAAATGGAATAAGTGCTGCAAATAATTCACCAGGTTTACTAACTGCAGCGATCGCATTAGTTGCAGTTGGCATGCTGTTTAAAGTTGGTGCGGTTCCATTTCATCAATGGGTTCCAGATGTTTACACAGGTTCTCCAACACCGGTTACTTCATTTATGGCTGGTGCTGTAAAGGTTGCAGCATTTGGTGGATTGTTAAGAGTTTTCTATGTTGCATTTGGTGCTTTAGTTTGGGATTGGCGCCCACTTATTTGGATTGTTGCAGGACTAACCATGATTGTGGGAAGTGTAATTGCGTTATCTCAATCAGATTTCAAGAGAATGCTTGCCTATTCATCAATTGCAAATGGTGGATTTATTTTTGTTGGTTTTTCAGGAACTAACAGAACTTCAATTGCAGCAGTTTTGCTTTATTTAATTGCTTATGTTTTTTCTACAGTTGGAGCTTTCGCACTTTTAACTTTAATTAGAGAGCAAGCAGGAGAAAGTTCAACATTAATTAGATGGAAAGGTTTAGGAAAAAAATCTCCTTTAGTTGCAGGTTTAATGTCACTATTTATGCTTTCGTTTGCAGGCATTCCTTTAACAAGTGGCTTTACTGCAAAGTTTGGAGTTTTCACTGCCGCTATTTCAGGTGGCGCTACTGCTTTAGTTCTGGTAGGTGTAGTAGCAAGTGTTATTGCAGCCGTATTTTATGTGAGGGTAATTATCTTGATGTTTTTCTCAGAACCAATTCCAGATGGTCCATTTATTTCAATACCAAGTATTTTCACAACTATTGCCATAACAGTTGGTGCAGTAATGACTTTAATTATTGGTTTGTTCCCACAATTTGTAATTAATTTAATTAGCTCCACGTCAGTGTTTTTAAGATGAGTAAAGTAAACGTTCCAGAATTAGCTATAACTGATCAAAATCTTCAAGATTATTTGGCTAAAGGTATAAAAAGAACTGAAGAATTTTTAGAAATAGAATCTGCTTCACCTTTTAATCCCTTAACAGAGATTTCTCAACATTTACTTTTAGCAGGTGGTAAAAGAATTAGACCTGTATTAGTTTTTCTTTCAGGACAATTTGGAAAACCTGATATTGACCGATTAGCAAAAGTGGCAGCGGCAATTGAATTCATACATGTTGCAACTTTGTATCACGATGATGTGATGGATGAAGCCTCCATGCGAAGAGGTGTAGAATCTGCCAATGCAAAATTTGGCAATACTAACGCAATTCTTGCAGGCGATTTTTTATTTTCTAGAGCTTCAGCAATTGCTGCAGAACTAGGTCCTCATGTAGTAACAACACTTGCTGACACTCTTTCAGTTTTATGTGAAGGACAAATTCGAGAGGCAAGAGGTGCTGGAAGTTCTGATCCAATAAAGCATTACTTAGAAGTTTTAAAACAAAAAACAGGTTCTCTCATTGAAACATCAGCTTCTCTTGGAGCATATGTTGCAGGTGCGGATGACATTGTTTCTGCGGCATTAAGCAATTATGCAAAAAATATTGGTTTAGCTTTTCAAATTTCAGACGACATCTTAGATTTAAAAGGTGACTCTTCTAAATCTGGAAAAATGATTGGTAAAGATTTAGTTGAAGGCATTCATACATTGCCAGTTTTGTCAGCACTTTCTGTTGACCAAAGTTCTTCATTAAAAGATTTACTGATAAAAGTTAAAAATAATCCAGCAGCAATCGAAGAAACAATTAATAAAGTAGCTGAATTAGGTGGGTTTGATGTTGCAACCTTGCATCTGGAAAGTTTGATTGATCAAGCAATGACATCACTAGATTTAGTTCCAAGTGGCGCACCTAAAGATGCTTTAGTGCAATTTGCTGAATGGCTAACAAAAAGAAATTCTTAAATCCTATTTTTTCTAGATGTTTTTATTGCATCATAACTAAATACAACTACTGCAAGCCAAACAAGATAAAAACCAAACCATCGAGCACTGGTCATTGGTTCTTTAAATGCATAGTAACCAAGTAAAAATTGCAAAATCGGTCCTAAAGCTTGAAGTAAACCAATTGCCACGAGTGGAATTCTTACTACTGCAAATCCAAAAAGTAGTAGAGGAATAACTGTTACCACTCCTGCTGTAGTAAGCCATAGCGAATGAACTACATCTCCATTTGCAAAAGATAAATCATTTTTACTGTTTAGGTAAAACATAAATGCGGTAAAGAATGGAGTCAACAATAAAGTTTCAACAGTTAAGCTAGGAATTGCATCCACGTTTGCAAGCTTTTTAACAAGGCCATAAAAGCCAAAAGAAAAAGCTAAGGTTAGTGCAATATAGGGAGGTTTTCCAAAAGCAATTGTTAAAAATGTAACTGCTAAAAACGTTAAAGCAACGGCAATTTTTTGTAATCCCCTTAATTTTTCTTTTAATATCAAAACACCTAAGGCAACTGAAACTAGAGGATTTATAAAATAACCAAGAGAAGTTTCAATCACATGGCCGTTATTTACCGCCCAAATAAACATTCCCCAGTTAATCGTGACAAATATTGCTGCAAGAGTTAATAAACCTAATTTTCTTTTATCAAGTAAAGCATTTTTTACTTCATTTGATAGTTTTCTAAAGTAAACGATTATGAGTAATAATCCAAGTGACCAAACAACCCGATGGGACAAAATTTCTGGTGCACTTGCTGGTTTTAGAAGCTGCCAATAAAGAGGAACAAATCCCCAAATTATGTAGGCACCAATTCCTGCCAATAAGCCGGAGTTATAGCTGTTGGTGTCTGGTTTGTTCAATTACTCACTTTTTCTATTAATTATTGGTTTCTCAGTCTAGGCAAGCAATTGGTTTTTACTTATCAAGCCCACCTAAAAGGGGTGTGAAGTGGCGAACTGAATTGAAATCAGATACAAATAAATATAGGAGATATTTTGAAAGGGTTTTTTTAAAAAAAATGAGAAGATCTACCAATACATTTAAGACCATTTTTCTTTTTGGATTTCTTGCATTAGTGGTAATGCTTGCTGCTTCTTGGTTCGGTGGTTCAAGTGGACTTTGGTTTGGATTGATTTTAGCTATCGGCATGAATGGATTTGCTTATTTTTATTCAGATCGCTTAGCTCTAAAAGCAATGCGTGCTTATCAAGTAGATCCACAAACAGCACCACTTCTTTATAAAATTGTTAGCGATTTAGCAGCCGAAGCAAAACAACCAATGCCTAGAGTTTATTTATCTCCAACTGCTTCTCCAAATGCTTTTGCTACTGGTAGAAATCCAGAAAATTCTGCGGTATGTGCAACTGAAGGAATTATGAACATACTTAATGAAAGAGAATTACGCGGAGTAATTGGACATGAACTCTCCCATGTTTATAACAGAGATATTTTAACTGCATCCATTGCTGCAACTATGGCAAGTGTTTTGATGTCTATGGTTCAATTTTTTTGGTTATTTGGAGGAAGAGATTCTGAAAGATCAAATCCTTTGGGTGGATTATTTTTAATGTTTATTGCTCCACTTGCTGCAACTATGTTGCAATTGGCAATTGGAAGATCAAGAGAATATGCAGCAGATGAAGATGGGGCAATTTTGACTAAAGATCCTCTAGCACTTGCAAGTGCATTGAAAAAAATTGATGCAGGAATAACTAATGCGCCAATGAGACCTACATCTGAAATGGAAACTGCTTCATCGATGATGATTGCCCATCCATTCAGAGGAAGTGGAATGGCTAAATTATTTTCAACACATCCTCCAACGAACGAACGTGTTAAAAGATTGGAATGGATGGCAGAACAGATGGGGCAGAAAAACTAAAAACTCTTTCGCCGTAAGATTACAAAAGCGAAAAGAAGTTTTAGGTAGCTTGCCCGAGCGGCCAAAGGGAGCAGACTGTAAATCTGCCGGTTCACGCCTACAGTGGTTCAAATCCACTAGCTACCACCAGAATTATTTTTTCTTTTATGTGGTCAAATTCCTTTAGCGTTGCTTGGACTTCTAGGACCGATAATTGCTTCTGCTGCGATGGCATTTTCAAGTGTGTTTGTAGTTACAAATAGTTTGAGATTAAGAAAATTTGGAAAACTAGCAACAAATAACTAGCGATAATTTGTAAATTGAGTTGCAAAATCTAGATTAGATTTTTCAACCAATCTCATAACACTTTGTAAATCATCTCTAGATTTACTCGTCACTCTTAAAAGATCACCCATTATTTGGGTTTTAACTGATTTTGGACCTTCGTCTTTAATCAATTTTGTCAGTTTTTTTGCATTTTCTTGACTAATTCCTGAATTAAAATTTCCAATAATCTTATAAGTTTTTCCAGATGCTTGTGGATCATTTGGCTTAAATGATTTTAAAGATATGCCACGTTTAATTAATTTTTCTTTAAATACCTCTAGAGCAGCTTTACAACGCTCTTCAGTGCTCGAAGAAAGTTCAACAGCTAGTTCTCCAGACCATTTGATTTCTGTTTGAGTATTTTTGAAATCAAATCGTTGAGATAATTCTTTACTTGCCTGATTTAAAGCATTATCTGCTTCTTGTCTATCAATTTTGCTTACGATATCGAATGAATTATCAGCCATTTAAAAATTTCACTCCCGTTAATTCTTCACTTGTTAGCCAAAGATTTTTTGCTAAATCACTATTTTTAGCTAAGGAACTCATTTTAACTTTTGTAGGTTTTCCTCTTGCTTGTAAAGGACCATCTGGACCTATAAAGTCATTATTTTCTATATTGCTCCATGTGCATGCAGCAATTAAAGGAAGTGCTCCATTAGAGGCACTTTGACCAAACAGAATATTTGCCAATTTTGATCCATTTAATTCGATTGTTTTTCTGATTCCTTTTTTAAGACTTGGTCCTACAAGTTGTAAATTAGTAGCAGCATAACCAGGGTGAGTTGAAGCAGTGATTATTTTTGAATTAATTAACCTTAATCTTCTAGATAATTCACTCGTAAACAATAGATTTGCTAATTTTGAATTTCCGTATGCAACCCAAGGGGAGTAATTTTCTTGAGTCATTAAAATATCTGTTCTATTGCCTGTTTTTAATTTTCCTAAACGATGAGCAGTTGAAGAGACATTTATAATTCTTCCAACATTTGATTTATTTAAGTTTTCAAATAAGAGACTTGTTAGTAAAAAATGTCCTAAATGATTAGTGCCCATTTGAGATTCATAACCATCTTTAGTTAAAGCAAAAGGAACAGCCATAATTCCTGCGTTATTTAATAAAATATCTATTTGTTTACTATTTTCTCTGCTTGCAAAATTTCTAATTGATTCAAAATCAGTTAAATCAAGTTCTGAAACTTCAATTCTGGCATTGGGAACTTGTTGTTTGATTTTATTTAGTACATTTTCACCTTTTGAAGTATTTCTAACTGCAAGAACAACTTCTGCTCCTAATTTAGAAAGTGCTAACGCACATTCTTCACCAAGCCCAGAACTTGCACCGGTAATAATTATTCTTTTTGAACTCAGATCTATTAAAGATGTGTTTGGTCCACTCATAAGTTATAAATTACTCCTCAGGTATTCTGAACTTTTGCGGCAAGAATTTAATCATTTCAGCCGTCAAGCCCCAATAGCTCAGTAGGTAGAGCATCTCCATGGTAAGGAGAAGGTCTGCGGTTCAATTCCGCATTGGGGCTCGGGTTGAATTGACTCACAGTAATAAAGCGGAGTAGCTCAGGTGGCAGAGCAAGCGGCTCATAATCGCTGTGTCGCGGGTTCAACTCCCGCCTCCGCTACAAGGTAAGAATCTTGAATACGAAAGGATAGTGAAATGGCAAAAAGCGATGTACGTCCAAAAATTACTATGGCTTGTGCAGATTGCAAGGAACGCAATTACATCACAAGAAAAAATAGAAGAAACGATCCAGATCGTTTAGAAGTTAAAAAGTTTTGTCCACGTTGCAACAAGCACACTGAACATAAAGAAACTCGTTAAGAAAAAAAGATTAACTAAGTCTTAACGTGGCTCTAAACCAAGCGTTTCTAAATAGATCCTATCCTTCTAAAGAAACATTTAAAGTTACCAAAAATCAAATAGATAATTTTGCTAAATCTATACGTGATACCAATTCTTATGTATCAGATGGATTTGCTAGTCCTACTTTTTTAATTTCAATTCAAATGGGTGCCATGCAAGTTGCCCTTTTTGATCCAGAACTGGGTCTTGACTGGAACAAAGTAGTTCATGGTGAGCAAAGCTTTGAATATAAAAAACCAGTAAAAGTCGGAGACGAACTTTCCTTTATTTCAACCATTGAAGATATTAAAACAAAAGTGGGAAATGATTTCATAACAATTAGAAGTGATGTTTTAGATACAAATAAAAATGAAGTTGCAACACTTAGAGCAACTTTAATTTCTCGCGGTACTGGATGAATATGACGATTATTAAATTTGATGATGTAGAAGTAGGTTTTGAATTACCAAAGTTTACTCATACCTTTAAACGACAAGATTTGGTTGAGTATGCAAATACCTCTGGTGATCAAAATAGAATTCATTTAGACGAAGAATTTGCAAAATCTGTTGGACTGCCTGATGTAATTGCTCACGGAATGTTAACTATGGCTTTAGCTGGAAATGTAGTTACAAATTGGATAAAAGATATTAATGCACTAAAAAGTTTTTCTGTGAAATTTTCCTCTCCTGTGGTAGTTCCAAATAATAACGAAGGAACATTAGTAGAATTTTCTGGAAAAGTTGAAGAAAAATTAGAAAACAAACAAATAAAAATAGGTTTAGAAGCAAGGTGTCAAGGAGTTAAAGTTTTGGGTCGGTCAGTAATTGTTGTTCAACTTACATAATTTATGAGTATTCCCCAAGAAGTAATTGATTTAGCTCAAAAAAGAGTTGAAGCAAGAAAAAATAAAGATTATTCACTTTCTGATCAATTGCGAGATGAAATTGCACAAAAAGGTTATTTAGTAAAAGACACTTCTACAGGTTTTGATTTAGTTGAAAAACCTGAATTTGAAGTTTTTGAGAATTTAAATTTAATCAAATATAAGCAAAAAAATAAAAGTAATGCGACTGTCTTACTTTTGGTCGAAGGCTGGCTTGAAGATACAAAAGAATGCCTGGAAGCATTATTGAAGCATTTAAATGAACAAACTTCATTCCTAATTCTAGATTTAGCGAATAAAGAAAGAGTTGGAAATTATTTAAATGATATAGCTAATTCCCAAAGCCGAGTAGAAGTTATTCACATTAGCCAATCTCTACAGGAAGCAGGTTGGGCTAATTCAATAAATAAATTAATTGAAATAAACGAAAATCCATTCACTGTGATTATGGATTTGTCTTCAATAATTTCTGAAGATGTTGTAACTAAGTTATTAGAAAAATTTGAAGATAAAATAGCTGCCGTTGGTTGGAAAGGTGCACTTGTCAATCTAGAAGATCAATGGAGAAGTGTCGAAGATAAGGGAGACGGGGAAGTAGACATTCTTTTGAGTTATTTCTTCATCATTAGGACTGAAATTGCAAAGAAAATTCCAGCAAATTCAAAGGCTAAATTTTATAGAAATGCTGATTTAGAATGGTCGCTTTCTTTAAGAAAAGAAGGTTTTAAATTATTTGCATATTCTTCAGATTTAAAAATCGAGCAGAAAAGACATCACGGCTATCATGATTCAGACATTGAATATAGAGATAAAGAGTCCAAAAAAACTTATGATCGAATACTTCAAAATTTCAGAGGAAAAACTGAAATTTTAAGTCCTAGAAGATAACTCATTGATTAACATGTCAAATGTGAAGAAATTAAAAGGTTTTAAACTCGCAAATCATACAAGCCTAAGAATAGGCGGAATGGCTCAAACTGTTTGTGAAATATCTAGTCCTGTAGATATTCAAGATTTTATTTTAGAATTTGGCAATAATGATTTTTTTGTTCTAGGTGGGGGCTCAAATATTGTTGCTCCAGATCATGAAATAAAGACGCCAATTGCATTAATGAAAATAGTTAAACAAACTACGAAGTTAGATAATGATTTCATTGAAATTACTGCTGGAGCAGGAATTAACTGGGATGAATTTGTTGAAGATGTAGTTGATCAAGGTTATGCAGGAATTGAAACTCTTTCAGGAATTCCAGGAACAATAGGAGCTACCCCTATTCAAAATGTTGGAGCTTACGGAAGTGAAGTTAAATCAACAATTAAATCTCTTCAAATAGTAGATGGCTCAACTGGAAAAATAAGACAACTAACAAATGAAGAACTTAAATTTGGTTATAGAACTTCTATTTTAAAAAATATGAAGTCCAAATTCATAATTGAAAATATCACATTTAGATTTAAGAAAAGCAAAGAATCTAATTTGACTAATTATCCAGAAGTAGCCAAATTTCTAAAAGTTAATCCTGGAAGTTTAGTACCAATAAAAGAATTACGAAAAGCAATCTTAGAAATTAGAAAATCAAAAGGAATGGTTTTAAATCCACTAGATTCAGATACTTTTAGTGTTGGTTCGTTTTTTATTAATCCAGTTTTACCAAAAAATGAAATTCCTGAAAATGCACCAATATATGACGCACCAGATGGAAAAAATAAAACCAGTGCTGCATGGCTTATTGAACAAGCTGGTTTTAATAAAGGGTATAAATTAAATAATGCCAATATTTCAAATAAACACACTTTGGCAATTTGTAATTCTGGAAAAGCTAGTGCACAAGAAATAATTGCTTTAGCAGAAAAAATTAAAAGCGGAGTTTTAGATAAATTCAAAATTGAACTTCAAATCGAACCGAAAATATTAAAAATTAGTTAAATAGTTTTTGTAATCTTGTCACACCTTCAATTAAGTCTTTATCACTTAAGGCATAACTCATTCTGATATAGCCAGGTGTTCCAAAAGCCTCTCCAGGAACCAATGCCACATCAACTTCTTCTAAGGCAATATTTGCAAGATCAAGAGAGGAATTAATAGTTTTTCCATTAATTGTTTTTCCAAAAACTTTTTTAACTGATGGATAAACATAGAAAGCACCACCTGGTTCTGGGCAAACAAAACCATTTATTTCATTAAGCATTTTCACAATAGTTTTTCTTCTGTTATTAAAGGCATCTAACATTGTTTTTAAAATATCTTGCGGTCCAGTTAAAGCTGCAAACGCGGCTTGCTGGGCAATGTTATTCACATTACTTGTCATGTGAGATTGCAAATTAATTGAGGCTTTTGTAAATTCTTTTGGCCCAATTGTCCAACCAACTCTCCAACCTGTCATAGCATAAGTTTTTGCTACACCATTAACAATCACACATTTATCTTTTAATCCAGGAACTAAACCAACGATTGAAGAAAACTTAGAACCTTCATAAATTAAATGTTGATAGATTTCATCAGTCATTACCCAAATATTTTTGTTTAATGCCCATTGTCCAATTTCTTGAACTTCTTCTGGGGTGTAAACAGTTCCAGTTGGATTTGAAGGAGAAACAAAAATTAACATTTTTGTCTTGTTTGTATAAGCTTTTTCTAAATCATTAACATTTATTTTGTAATTAGTAGTTTCATCTGAATTGATAACAACAGGTTTACCACCGAAAATTTGAACAGCTTCAGGATATGTAACCCAATAAGGTGCTTGTAATAAAACTTCATCACCTGGATTTATTAAAGTTGCCATAGTGTTAAAAATTGCTTGCTTACCACCATTTGTGACAACTACTTCATCAGATTTAAATTCCAAACCATCGTCTCTAGTTGCTGCTTTTGCAATTGCTTCTCTTAAATTTGCTAAACCAGGAGTTGGTGAATATCTGTGATTAGAAACTTCACTTGCTGCTTTTTGTGCAGCTTCAACAATGTGAATAGGAGTTGGAAAATCAGGTTCACCTGCACCAAATCCAATAACTGGACGACCTTGCGCTTTGAGCGCCTTGGCTTTGGCGTCTACTGCCAGGGTTGCAGATTCAGCAATTGCTAGAACTCGGTCTGAGATTTCTTTGGCCATATAGCCAATGTTGTCAGGATGTTCTTCTCAAGGTTTCACCCAGTAGGACTGATTAATAATGTGTCCCCGTAAAGTTATTCAAGCGTGAAGACGCTGTGCGAAGAATGCCTATCTTTAAAGCGTGATCGGCAGCTTTTGGTGCGCTTAGGGGTGTGGCGCAACTGGTAGCGTACCGGTCTCCAAAACCGGCGGTTGCAGGTTCAAATCCTGTCGCCCCTGCAAAAAGAATCTTCTAGCAAAAAATAAAAAAGGACGAAGTATGACTGAAAAGACTGCCAATCCAATATTGGATGCCGCACGTCAAAATCCTTTTGTACGTGCTCGCGAATTTCTTCGTGAAGTAATTTCAGAATTAAAGAAAGTAATTTGGCCAACTCAACGTCAATTAATTAATTACACAATTATTGTTTTAGTTTTCGTAGTAATCGTAGCTTTGATAATCGCCGCATTTGATTTTGGTTTTACACAAATAACTTTAAGAATATTTGGAAACTAGGAAAAGGATAAATAGTGACTGAATCACCATTCTCACATGCAGAAGATGTGTCTCAACCTGCTCAAACAGAAAATACAACTGTGGCACTAGCAGATGTTGCGGAATCTTCTCCAGTTGAAAATGTAGAAGAAACTCAAACTCAACCAGAAGTAACTTCCGAAACTTCAACACCAGTAAATGAAGAAGTTGATCCAGTAACAGCATTTGCTGAATCTTTAAGACTTCAAGCAGGAGACTGGTATGTAATCCATTCTTATGCAGGATTAGAAAACAGAGTTAAAACAAATTTAGAAAACCGTATTCAATCTTTGAATATGGAAGATTACATTTACCAAGTTGAAGTTCCTGTGGAAGAAATCACCGAAATCAAAGGTGGAAATAGAAAACAAATTAAAAGAAATAAATTCCCAGGTTATGTATTAGTACGAATGGAATTAACTGATGAATCATGGGGTGCCGTTAGACACACACCTGGAGTAACTGGATTCGTTGGTCATGCACACACACCATCACCATTAAAACTTGAAGAAGTTGTAGCAATTCTTGCTCCAAGAATTGAAAAAAGAATTGTTTCTCCAACAACTGGTCAAACAACTACAGTGCGCGAAGTACAAGTTTTGGATTTTGCAGTGGGAGATTCAGTAACAGTAGTAGATGGTCCATTTGCTACTTTGCAAGCAACAATTTCAGAAATCAATACCGACTCACAAAAAGTTACCGGTTTGGTTGAAATATTTGGACGTGAAACTCCAGTTGAACTCGGATTTAGTCAGATTCAGAAGAACTAGTAAAAGGAAAAGAAAATGGCACCAAAGAAAAAAGTATCTGGATTTATTAAATTACAAATTGTGGCAGGTCAAGCAAACCCAGCGCCTCCAGTTGGTCCAGCTCTTGGTCAACATGGTGTTAACATCATGGAATTTTGCAAAGCATATAACGCTGCAACAGAACAACACAAAGGTCAAGTAATTCCTGTCGAAATCACAGTTTATGAAGATAGATCTTTTACCTTTGTTACAAAAACTCCTCCAGCTTCAAGATTGTTGCTAAAAGCAGCAGGAATTGAAAAAGGAACAAACAATCCACTTCTAAACAAAGTTGGAAAAGTTACCAAAGCACAAGTAAAAGAAATAGCAACAACCAAGATGGCTGATTTAAACGCCAATGATGTTGAAGCAGCATCTCGCATCATTGAAGGAACTGCACGTTCCATGGGAATCACGGTAGTTGACTAGATAAGAATTCTTGAAAAACTAAATCAGTTTTTCAAGAGTGGGAGAGCTTCTGCGAGCTCAGTAAAACCACAAACTGCAAAGTTAAGGAGCAGAAAGAATGAAACGCAGCAAGAAATATAGAGAAGCAGAAAAGTTAGTTGATAAATCTAAAGTTTATTCTGCAAGTGAAGCAGCAGCTTTAGCGAAAAAAACCACCACAGTTAAATTCGATGCCACAGTTGAAGTGTCAATGGCTCTTGGTGTTGATCCTAAAAAAGCTGACCAAATGGTTAGAGGCACAGTTAATCTTCCACACGGAACAGGTAAAACTGCTCGCGTAATTGTTTTTGCTAACGCTGCTAAAGCAGAAGAAGCAAGAGCAGCTGGAGCAGATGAAGTTGGCGGAGATGAATTAATTGAAAAAGTTGCCAATGGTTATACAGATTTTGATTCTTGTGTTTCAACTCCAGATTTGATGGGTAAAGTTGGTCGACTTGGAAAAGTACTTGGACCAAGAGGTTTAATGCCTAATCCTAAAACTGGTACCGTAACCATGGATGTAGCAAAAGCTGTCCAAGACATTAAAGGTGGAAAAATTGAATTTAGAATTGATAAAAATTCTAATTTACATTTTCCAATCGGAAGATCATCATTTAGTGAACAACAATTGGCTGAAAACTATTTAGCAGCTCTTGATGAAATTGGTCGTTCAAAACCAGCATCAGCCAAGGGTCGCTATATAAAGAAGGCAGTTATGTCTTCTGCCATGGGACCTGGAATCCCTGTTGAAGTAGGAGCTTCTGGAGCAGCAGACTCAGAAGAATAAGAAAGATTTCTTTGAAGGTTTCCTAACCTGCATGAACGCAAGTTTTGCAAGTTAGGTAACCTTTAAGAAAGCAAGAAGCCGAAGACCGCTGGTTTTTCTTCAAGGTAAAAATTGAAGAAAACTAAGACTCAAAGAAATTTGAGAGCCCGCGCAGGTGCGAAAGAAATTTAAAGCAAAATTATTTTTGTTTTATATAACCTGGAGCATTTGTGCATCCGGGTTTTTTTATTTTAAAAGTCTTAATTAATCAGCCTGATAAAAGAAAAGGAAGTCTCAATGGCGAGTGCTGAAAAGTCCTCAGTTATTGCAGAGATGACGGAAAACTTTCGTAAATCTTCTGCGACTGTGATGACCGAGTACCGCGGACTAACCGTGACGCAATTAAAGGAATTGCGTCGTGCATTGGGTCCTAACACAACTTATGCAGTTGTTAAAAATACTTTGTCACGTTTGGCTGCAAAAGCTGCTGGGGTTGAAGGACTTGATGAAATGCTTAAGGGCCCAAGTGCCATTGCATTTATCGAGGGTGACGCAGTTGAATCTGCAAAAGGTTTAAAAAACTTTGCAAAAGAAAATCCTGCACTTGTTATTAAAGGTGCATACATGGATGGCAAAGTTTTATCAAGCCAAGAAATTCTTCGTCTAGCAGATCTTGAATCAAGAGAAGTACTTCTTGCCAAATTGGCAGGTGCTATGAATGCATCACTTTCACAAGCTGTGTATTTATTTGCCGCACCATTGTCAAAGACCGCAAGAGCACTTGGAGCTTTGCAGCAAAAGAAATCACAAGAGAACTAAAAAAGGAAAAGGAAAACAAAAATGGCAAAAATAGCAAATGAAGATTTGTTAAGTGCATTCAAAGAAATGACTTTGATTGAACTTGCAGATTTTGTTAAGCAATTCGAAGAAACATTTGGCGTAACAGCAGCAGCACCAGTTGCAGTTGCAGCAGCACCAGCAGCAGGTGGCGCAGGCGCAGATGCAGCAGCATCAGGACAAGATGAATTTGATGTCATCTTGGAAGATGGTGGAGACAAGAAAATTCAAGTTATTAAAGAAGTTAGAACACTAACAAATCTTGGCTTAAAAGAAGCAAAAGATTTAGTTGAAGGTGCACCAAAGCCAGTACTTGAAAAAGTTAACAAAGAAGCAGCAACCAAAGCTAAAGAACTAATCGAAGCAGCGGGCGGAAAAGTAACAATCAAGTAATTGCGAAATACTTGCAAATTCCCCTCAAGGATTTATCTCCTTGAGGGGAATTTCTTTTAGACACACAAAAGAAAATTAACTTTTTAACAAGCACTATTCAAAAGTTGGGTTTATTCTTGTGCAGATGGTCAAATAGATCGTCAAAGCAAGAAAACGTTAGGAAGAAATTAGATGGAAATTTTGTTATTAGTAGCAAGATTGTTTTTTGCATTGTTGTTTATCGGTTCAGGAATTGGTCACCTTCGTCAAACAGCAGCAATGGCAGGATATGCATCATCTAAAGGTGTGCCTGCGGCAAAAGCTTCAACCATTATTAGTGGTCTAATGATTTTGGTTGGTGCAGCATTGATTGCACTTGGTTTCTATGCAGATCTTGGTGCACTATTAATTTTCGTATTCTTAGTTCCAACAGCGTTCATAATGCACGCTTATTGGAAAGAATCAGATGCGATGACAAAAATGAATGAAATGATTGCATTTAACAAAGACATTGCACTTGCAGGTGCTGCTCTTGCATTCTTTTACATTTTTGCAAAGCACGGCGAAACCGTAGGTTTGGTTTTGAGTAATACAACTTTGTTCTAAGTCAACAAAGCTCCCCCAACAGCCCCAAGGCGCATTCCTTGGGGCTGTTGTTCTTTATAACATTGCTTTATGACTAGAACTGATCAATTTACATATAGTGCAGATTCACCTAATGAATTTGGTTGGAGAAAATTAAAAAAAGATGTCGGTGAATCTCATTTAAATCCAGCTCCAGTTGGTGAAGTTATAACAGTATTAGGTCATTTCACTGATTTACACGTTTGTGATCCAGAGTCACCGTCTCGTTTAACATATTTAGATCGATATTCAGATCCAGACAATCCCATGCATGAAATTGTTGGGCATATAGGCACTTACCGTGCTCAGGAAATTCTAACAACACAAGTGTTGGCAGCAATGGTTGATTCAATAAACAAAATAGAAAATGGCCCATTTACAAATTCTAAAATTGAAGCAGTTGTAGTGACTGGTGATATGACAGATAACGCACAACTAAATGAAACTTCTTGGTATATAAAAACGTTAAACGGTGGTGAGGTTGATCCTGTATCTGGAAATAAAGAAAAATCTGAATGGGTTGGTTCACTAAATGTTGAATACGACGTGCATTATTGGCATCCAGACGGTGCTCCAGTTGGTAAAGAATTAGATAGACCAATTTCAAAATTTGGATTTCCAATAATTCCAGGACTGGTAGAAAAAGCTAGAAGTAAATTTAATTCAACGGGCTTAAATTTTCCATGGTTTTCAACTTTTGGAAATCATGATCAATTATTACAAGGAACAGTTGCCCCAAATGATGATTTAAATTTTCTAACAATTGCAGATGAAAGAATAACTAGTTTGCCCGAAAATTTTAAATCTCCTAACGTAATTATTCCTGCAGTTTCTGAAATTGGTCCCGTCAGTTATCCGCATACTAAAGAATCGCCAAAAGTAAAAATTACTGCAGATAAAAAAAGAGCCTTTAACAATCCAAGTAGTTTTGCTTCATCTCATTTAACAGATGGAGGAATTCCACTCGGACATGGTTTTAATCAAAGTAACGTCGAAAAAAACACAGCATATTGGTACAAAGATTTAGAAAAAGTTCGCTTAATATCTTTAGATACTGTAAATCCTCATGGAGGTTGGCAAGGTTCAATTGATGAAATTCAACTTAATTGGTTACGACAAACTTTAATCGAAGCAAAAGAAAAGTACTGTATTTTACTTTCTCATCACCCTTCACCAACTTTGATTAACGGGTATTCACCTAAAAATCAACCCCGCAGAGTTTTAGCAGAAGAGTTATTAAAAGAAATATATCAACATAAAAATGTAATAATTTGGATTGCAGGTCATGTTCATCGCCATGCATCTGGAATTCATACAAGAAATGATGGTTCGACATTTCTAGAATTAACCACAGCTTCACATATTGATTGGCCTCAGCAATCTCGAATTATCGAAATTATAAAAGAAGAAGGCAACATTGCAATTGCATCGACAATAATTGATCACCTAGGGCATCTTGATTGGCAAGATAGAGAACTTGACTACTTAACAATGGCAGGAATTTCCCGTCAAATTTCACTAAACGATTGGCAGAAAAGGGACGAAATAAAACAGGCGAGCCTTGGTCAGGGCAGTAAAGAGGATCGAAATGTAGTTTGGCGAATAAGTGATCCTTTTGCCTAAATTAGGGCCCCAGGTCTCGGCCAGATAACAATTCGCCCCACGCCTCTCACAAACTTGACGAAAAGGGTAGGTGGGTGTTACAAGACAACACCCCAAAGGTATGCTTTTATTTTGCATCCATAAAACCAAAGCCCGCAAGGGCTCGTTTTGTTTTGCGACCAAAAAGTTTTTTAAGTTTAGTGTTCTTTAGAAGAAAGGACGCCAATTGGCATCTGCAGCCAAAGCTTCAGGAAAAAATCAAAGACTATCTTTTGCAAAAATTAAAGAACCATTAGAAGTTCCAAATCTATTAGATCTCCAAATTCAATCTTTTGATTGGTTGATGGGAAACCAAACTTGGCAAGACAGAGTTAAAGCAGCACTTGATGCAGGAAGAACTGATGTTCCAACCACATCTGGTTTAACAGAAATATTTGAAGAAATTTCTCCAATTGAAGATCTTGCAGGTTCAATGTCTCTATCTTTTAGAGATCACAGATTTGAACCACCTAAGTACACAGTTGAACAATGTAGAGATAAAGACGTAACTTATTCCCAACCATTATTCGTAACTGCAGAATTTATGAATAACGAAACTGGTGAAATTAAATCTCAAACAGTTTTCATGGGCGATTTCCCAATCATGACCAATAAAGGTACTTTCATCATCAATGGAACTGAACGTGTTGTGGTTTCACAATTAGTAAGATCTCCTGGAGTTTATTTTGAAAAAACCAGAGATAAAACAACTGATAAAGAATTGTTTAATTCTAAAATTATTCCAAGTCGTGGAGCTTGGTTAGAATTTGAAATCGATAAAAAAGAACTTATTGGTGTTCGTCTAGATCGTAAACGTAAACAATCAGCGACTGTATTGTTAAAAGCTTTGGGTATGACAACTGAACAAATCGCAAAAAGATTTGAAAAATATCCAGCTGTAATTGACACGTTGGCAAAAGACTCAGTTCAAACTCAAGAAGAAGCACTAGTTGATATTTATCGCAAGATGAGACCAGGCGAACCACCAACAGTTGAAGGTGGAAGAAATCTTTTAGACAACTATTATTTCAATGCTAAACGTTATGACTTAGCAAAAGTTGGTCGTTACAAAGTTGGTAGAAAACTTGGTTCACAACTTCCATTACAACAAACCACACTAACTTTGGATGATATTTGCGACACTATTGAATACATTGCCGCATTAAATGCAGGTGTTGAAGAATTAAATAAAGCAAGAGGAAAAACTGTTGTTGAAATTGATGACATCGATCATTTTGGTAACAGAAGATTAAGAACAGTTGGTGAATTAATTCAAAACCAAATCCGTACTGGTTTATCTCGTATGGAAAGAGTTGTAAGAGAAAGAATGACAACTCAAGATGTTGAAGCAATTACACCTCAAACATTAATTAACATTCGTCCAGTTGTTGCATCTATTAAAGAATTCTTTGGCACAAGCCAATTGTCACAATTTATGGATCAAACAAATCCACTTGCAGGTTTAACTCACAAACGTCGTTTGTCAGCTCTTGGTCCTGGTGGATTATCTAGAGAGCGTGCCGGTTTCGAAGTTCGTGACGTGCATCCATCTCACTACGGAAGAATGTGTCCAATTGAGACTCCAGAAGGTCCAAACATTGGTTTGATTGGTTCTCTATCTTCATTTGCTCGTGTAAATGAATTTGGTTTTATTGAAACTCCTTATAGAAAAGTAAATAAAGGAAAAGTTACAAATCAAATTTCTTATCTAACAGCTGATGAAGAAGATCGTCACGTTATCGCGCAAGCAAATACTCCTTTAAATGATGATGGCACATTTGCTGAAGATCGCGTTTTAGTAAGACGTAAAGGTGGCGAAGTAGATTTCATTTTGCCTGAAGAAGTTGATTACATGGATGTTTCTCCACGACAAGTTTGGTCAGTTGCAACCGCAATGATTCCATTCTTAGAACACGATGATGCAAATCGTGCATTGATGGGTGCAAACATGCAACGTCAATCTGTGCCTTTAATTAGAACTGAAGCTCCACTTGTTGGAACTGGTATGGAATATCGCGCAGCAGTAGATGCAGGCGATGTAGTGGTTGCAGAAAAAGCTGGTGTAGTTAGCGAAGTAAGTGCAGACACAATTGATATAGCTAACGAAGATGGTTCATCAACTACTTACAAAGTACAAAAATTCCGCAGATCAAATCAAGGAACTGCATATAACCAAAAGCCAATTGTTAAAGAAGGCGAAAAAGTTAAAGCTGGACAAGTTTTAGCTGATGGTCCATGTACTGATGCTGGTGAAATGGCATTGGGTAAAAACCTACTTGTGGCATACATGCCATGGGAAGGCCACAACTATGAAGATGCAATTATCTTGAGCCAAAGATTAGTTCAAGATGATGTGTTGACTTCAATTCATATTGAAGAACATGAAATTGATGCTCGCGATACCAAACTTGGTGCTGAAGAAATCACTAGAGATTTGCCAAATGTTTCTGAAGAAGTATTAGCAGATCTTGATGAACGAGGCATTATTCGAATCGGTGCTGAAGTTGTACCTGGAGATATTTTAGTTGGAAAAGTTACACCAAAAGGTGAAACAGAATTAACACCTGAAGAAAGATTGTTAAGAGCAATCTTTGGTGAAAAAGCTCGTGAAGTAAGAGATACTTCTCTAAAAGTTCCACACGGAGAATCTGGAACTGTTATCGATATCAAAGTTTTTGATAAAGAACATGATGATGAACTTGGACCTGGGGTTAACCAATTAGTTCGCGTTTACATCGCACAAAAAAGAAAAATTACAGCTGGAGATAAATTAGCCGGACGCCACGGTAATAAAGGTGTTATTGCAAAAATTCTTCCAGTTGAAGACATGCCATTTTTGGAAGATGGAACACCAGTTGACATTGTGTTAAATCCACTTGGTGTGCCAGGTCGTATGAACCTTGGACAAGTTTTGGAATTTCATTTAGGTTGGCTTGCAAAAGCTGGCTGGAAAATTGAAGGAAGTCCAAAGTGGGCAGAAAATATTCCAGAGAACATGAAATCTGTTCCAGCAAATACCAAACTTGCTACTCCAGTATTTGATGGTGCAAGAGAAGACGAAATCACTGGATTAATGACAGCAACTTTGCCTTCTTCAAATGGAGATCGTTTAATTGGTCCAAATGGAAAAGCCAGATTGTTTGATGGTCGAAGTGGCGAACCATTCCCAATGCCAATTGCAGTTGGTTATTCATACATTTTGAAACTGTTGCACTTAGTTGATGACAAGATTCACGCTCGTTCAACTGGTCCATACTCAATGATTACTCAACAACCACTTGGTGGAAAAGCACAATTTGGTGGTCAAAGATTTGGTGAAATGGAAGTTTGGGCATTGGAAGCATACGGTGCTGCATATGCGCTACAAGAACTTCTCACAATTAAATCTGATGACGTATTAGGTCGTGTAAAAGTTTACGAAGCAATTGTGAAGGGTGAAAACATTCCAGAACCTGGAATTCCGGAATCCTTCAAAGTATTAGTAAAAGAAATGCAATCACTTGGTTTGAATGTGGAAGTTCTATCTGGTGATGGACAAGCAATCGAAATGCGCGATACCGATGAAGATGTATTCCGCACAGCAGAAGAACTTGGCATTGATTTATCAAGAAGAGAACCAAGTTCAGTAGAAGAAGTTTAAGAAACTAGGAAAAAAGGACGGATAAGAAAAAGTGTTAGATGTAAATAACTTTGACGAATTGCGTATCGGCCTAGCTTCTGCAACCGATATTCGTAGCTGGTCTCATGGAGAAGTTAAGAAACCAGAAACAATTAACTACAGAACTTTAAAACCAGAAAAAGATGGTTTGTTCTGCGAAAAAATCTTTGGTCCAACCAGAGACTGGGAATGTTATTGCGGTAAATACAAACGTGTTCGATTCAAAGGCATTATTTGCGAACGTTGCGGTGTTGAAGTAACACGCGCCAAAGTACGTCGCGAAAGAATGGGTCACATTGAATTATCAGCACCTGTTACTCACATTTGGTATTTCAAAGGTGTTCCATCTCGTTTAGGTTACCTATTAGATCTTGCACCAAAAGATTTAGAAAAAGTTATTTATTTTGCTGCTTACATGATCACAGACGTTGATGTAGATGCAAGACATGAAGATCTTCCATCATTAGAAGCAAAATTAGAATCTGAAAAGAAAAAGATTTCTTCCAGACGTGATGCAGATATTAATGCTAGAAATAAAAAATTAGAAGAAGACTTAAAAGTATTAGAAAAAGATGGTGCTAAGTCTGATCAAAAACGAAAAGTTCGCGAAGCAGCAGAACGCGAAATGAACTCAATTCGTAAAAAATCTGATGCTGAAATTGATCGTTTAGCTTTAGTTTTTGATCGCTTTAGAAACTTAAAAGTACAAGACTTAGAAGGCGACGAAGTTTTATATCGCGAAATGCGCGATAGATATGGTCGCTATTTCACAGGCGGTATGGGTGCTGCTGCAATTAAGCGTCGCTTGGAAACTTTTGATTTAGATCAAGAAAAAGCAGCATTAAAAGAAATTGCGAATTCAGGAAAAGGTCAAAAAAAGACTAGAGCATTAAAGAGACTAAAAGTTATTAATGCTTTTGATGCAAATAGAAATTCACCTGCATCAATGGTCTTAGATGCAATTCCAGTTATTCCACCAGATCTTCGTCCAATGGTGCAATTAGATGGTGGCAGATTTGCAACAAGTGATTTAAATGATTTGTATCGTCGTGTAATTAATAGAAACAATCGTTTGAAGAGATTGTTAGATCTTGGTGCACCAGAAATCATCGTTAACAACGAACGCAGAATGTTACAAGAAGCAGTTGATGCTTTATTTGATAACGGTCGACGTGGACGTCCAGTAACAGGTCCTGGCAATAGACCATTGAAATCTTTGTCAGACATGTTAAAAGGTAAGCAAGGACGTTTCCGTCAAAACTTGCTTGGAAAACGTGTTGATTATTCAGGTCGTTCAGTAATTGTGGTTGGTCCACAATTAAAACTTCACCAATGCGGTTTGCCAAAACAAATGGCACTAGAACTTTTCAAACCATTTGTGATGAAACGACTAGTTGATTTAAATCATGCCCAAAATATTAAATCTGCAAAAAGAATGGTTGAAAGATCACGCCCAGTAGTTTGGGATGTTTTGGAAGAAGTTATTACAGAGCATCCAGTATTACTAAACCGTGCACCTACTTTGCACAGATTAGGTATTCAAGCATTTGAACCTTTATTGATTGAAGGAAAAGCTATTCAAATTCACCCTCTAGTTTGTACCGCATTTAACGCAGACTTCGATGGTGACCAAATGGCAGTGCACGTACCACTTTCTGCAGAAGCTCAAGCAGAAGCACGTATTTTAATGTTGTCTTCAAATAACATTTTGTCTCCTGCTTCTGGAAAACCAATTACCACTCCAACTCAAGATATGGTTTTGGGAATTTACTACTTAACTTTGCAAACTGAAAAAGTTAAAGGCGAAGGTAGAATCTTCTCATCTGTTGCAGAAGCTTTGATGGCATTTGATAAACACGAACTTGATCTACAAGCTGAAATCACAATTAGATTAAAGAATGTTTATCCTCCACATGAACATGACACACCAAAAGGTTGGTCATTTGGAAAACCATTAACTTTAAAAACCACTTTAGGTCGAGCATTATTCAATGAAGCACTACCTGATAATTATCCATTTATAAATTCTGTAGTGGATAAGAAACGTTTAGGTCAAATTGTAAATGATTTGACTGAAAAATATCCAAAGATTCAAGTTGCTCAAATTCTTGATCTATTGAAAGAACTTGGCTTTAGATGGGCTACTAGATCTGGTGTGACAATTTCTATTGATGATGTTGTTGAACCACCAACTAAGGAAACTTTATTAAAGAAAGCTGAAGAAACAGCAGCTAAAGTTCAAAAGAATTTTGAACGAGGCATGATTTCAGATGCTGAAAGAAGACAAGAATTAATTGATATTTGGACCAAAGTAACTGCAGAAATTGCAGAAGCAATGGAAAAGAATTTCCCAATTTCAAACCCAGTTTGGATGATGGCACACTCTGGTGCTCGTGGAAACATGATGCAAATTAGACAACTTGCCGGTATGCGCGGTCTTGTGTCTAATCCAAAAGGTGAAATCATTCCTCGCCCAATTAAGTCAAACTTCCGTGAAGGTTTATCTGTGTTGGAATACTTCATTTCCACACACGGTGCCAGAAAAGGTTTGGCAGATACTGCATTAAGAACAGCAGATTCAGGTTACTTAACTCGTCGTTTAGTTGACGTGGCTCAAGATGTAATCATCAGAGAAGAAGATTGTGAAACTGATCGTGGCTTAAAAGTAATAATTGGTGAAGAGGGACACGATGGAAAAGTTCGTCCAGTTGAATTCGTTGATACCTCAGTTGCATCTCGAGTACTAGCTGATGATGTCAAATTAAACCAAGAAACACTTGCTCATCGCGACGATGAATTATCAATGAGTTTAATTACAGAACTTATTGAAGATGGCGTAACTGAAATCAAAGTTAGATCAGTATTAACTTGCGAATCTAAACTTGGTACATGTGCTAAATGTTATGGAAGATCAATGGCAACAGGAAAACTTGTTGATGTGGGCGAAGCTGTAGGAATCATTGCTGCTCAATCAATTGGTGAACCAGGTACTCAGTTAACTATGAGAACTTTCCACACAGGTGGTGTAGCTGGTGCTGATATTACCCACGGTTTACCTCGTGTTGTTGAGTTGTTTGAAGCAAGAACTCCAAAAGGTGTTGCTCCAATTAGCGAAGTAGCAGGAAGAATTCGCATTGAAGAAACTGAAAAAATGAGAAAAATCGTAGTGATTCCAAATGATGGATCAAGCGAAGTTTCTTATCCAGTTTCAAAGAGAACTCGTTTACTTGTTGAAGATGGTCAAGCAATTGAAGTTGGTCAACAACTAGTAGTTGGTGCAGTTGATCCAAAACAAGTTTTGAGAGTTTTGGGACCAAGAGAAGTTCAAATACATTTAGTTAACGCAGTTCAAGAAGTTTATCGTTCCCAAGGTGTATCAATTCACGATAAACACATTGAAGTAATCGTTCGACAAATGTTAAGAAGAGTAACAATTATTGAATCAGGTGATGCAAATCTGTTACCTGGTGAATTAGTTGATCGCATAATTTTTGAAGGCGAAAACAGAAAAACAGTTTCTGAAGGTAAGAAACCAGGATCTGGTCGTCCAGAACTTATGGGTATCACTAAAGCTTCCCTTGCAACAGAATCATGGTTATCTGCTGCATCATTCCAAGAAACCACACGTGTTCTTACCGATGCTGCAATAAATGAAAAATCTGATTCATTACTTGGATTAAAAGAAAACGTAATTATCGGTAAATTAATTCCAGCAGGAACTGGTTTACCAAGATATCGCCACGTTCGAGTCGAGCCAACTGAAGAAGCAAAACAAGCAATGTATGCATCAATGTCTTCATATGACGATATTGACTACACATCCTTTGGTGCAGGTGGAGGACAAGCTGTTCCACTAGAAGATTACGACCAAGGTGCAAATCAAAGATAAGAAATAATTTTTCAGACAAAAGCCCCTAAATGAAATTTAGGGGCTTTTTAATTTTGATTAAAGAACCGAATTAGCTTCTTAAAATTTTTTCTAAAGATTTTCCTTTAGCAAGTTCATCTACTAATTTATCTAAATAGCGCACTTTTTTCATTAAGGGATCCTCTATATTTTCAACTTTCACACCACATATAGTTCCAGTGATTAATTTTGCTTTAGGATTAATTTTTACTTTTTTAAAAAAGTCTTCAAAGGTTGTTTTATTTTTTAAATGAAGTTTTAATCCTTCATTGTCCAAACCAGTAAGCCAAAAGATAACTTTATTTAATTCTGATTTTTTTCTGCCTTTTCGCTCTATTTTTGCAACATATAGCGGATAAACGTCAGCAACTGGCATTTTGAAAAGGCGAGACATAACTAAATACTAACTTTTAATCAATTACTGTTCTTCTTGGTCCAATTCCCCAAGCAATGTAATTCCACATCCAGTCAGCAATAACACTGATTCGATTTCTACCACCTGCTAGATAAAAGACGTGGAGAGCAAGCCAAGTAAGCCAAGCCAAGGTGCCATGAAATCTCAAACCATTAGGCATTTCTACAACTGCTCTTCTTCTGCCAATAGTTGCCATTTGACCTTTATCTTTGTATTTAAATTTAGTAAGTGCTTTATTATTTTTTAAATTTAGTATTTGTTTTGCAACATGTCGTCCCATTTGTAAGGCAACGGGAGCAACCATGGGAAGTGGTCTTCCATCTAATTTAAAATGTGCTCCATCACCAATCACGAATATATTTGGTTTTGATCTTAAATATTCGTCAACAACTATTCGATTTGATCTATCTGCTTCACCAATTTTTGTCCATTCAGAATGTGCTGCAACTCCTGCGGCCCAAATAATTGTTCCTGCAACTAATATTTCACCATTTTTTAGATGCACCGTAGATTCATACATACGATCTACTTCCGAATTAGTTTTAACAGTCACACCAATTTCTTCTAATTCTTTTTGGGCATGCACAGATGATTTTTCTTTAAACATCGGCAATACTCTGGAACCGGCTTCTACTAAAGTTACGGAAGCAAATTTATAAATATCGGGAAATTCGTGTTTCATACTTTTTTGTAATTCAGCAATAGCTCCTGAAACTTCAACACCAGTTGGACCTGCACCAACAACAATTACTTTTAAAGCCTCTTTTGGTTTATGACCCGCCTCAATTTCTTCATACATATTCAAAAGTCGATATTTAATCGCTCTTGCTTCTGCAATAGTTTTCATTTGTAAAGTATTTTCTTTTACTCCTGGAATTCCAAAAGTGGTACCAGTACTACCTGTTGCTAAAACTAAGTATTCATAGTCAATATTTGTTTGATCTTTCAAAGTTATGTTATTTTCTGATTCATTAATTTTTATCAACTCTCCACGAAGATATTTAACACCTGGAATTGCAGCTCTTATTGGATAAGCAATATCGTCTTCAGGCAATCCCCCGGTAGCAACTTGATACAAAAGGGGAGAAAATAATTGATAAGGATTTTTATCCACTATGTTGATGTCAAAGTCTTTATGTTTAGCAAGTTTTTGCGCAACCGTTAATCCGGCAAAGCCAGCACCAATAATTACTACTTTCATGGGCTAAGTATTGCCTGAAATTGAGCAAAAGGCATTTTGGCTTGCTTTCTCAGAAATTTTTAAGGTTAATTTCAGATGATTTGAGGGTGCTATTGCCAATATTTAAGTTATCAAAAGGAGGGAAATGATGAATTTTAAGAAAGTTGTAATTGGTTCATTTGTAACCGGAGCTTTACTTGCTGGAAGTGCCTCACCAGTTTTTGCCCATGACAATGGAGGAAAAGGTGGAAGAGGACATCATGGAGGAAAGGCTGTTACTTCACTGGTGACTCAAGGAACAATAACTCAAGCACAAGCTGATGCCTTCACCAATGCAATGAAAATTAAATTAGATGAAAAATTTACTTCAAAGTTAAATTCAGTTTTGGCTGACTTAGTCAATAAGAATTCATTAACTCAGGTAAAAGCAGACGCAATAAAGGCAACTGCTACAAATAAAAAAGGTTTAAGAGATCTAGTTAAAGCTGGAACAATCACAAAAGCCGAAGCACAATTAGTTCATTCATCACTTAAAGCTTTACCTAAAGAAGATGTTTCAGCATTAAGAGATCAAGTTTTAGCTGACTTAGTCAGCAAAAATACTTTGACTCAATCTCAAGCAGAAGCAATAAAGAATGTTAAACATAACTGGGTAAAGAGATTAGGCAAACATCGAGGAGCCAATATTGGCACCGCCAGCAATGCTTCTTTGACATTTTAAAAGAAGAATGTGCAAAGCGTCTTGCAAAACAAATCTAATAGATTAGATCATGTGACTACCTCCCTAGCTCGAATTCTGGTTGCAGAAGACGAGAAGTCTTTAAATGATCTTTTGCAAGATGCTTTGCGAATGAATGGCTATGAAACAATTTCTGCTAAGCATGGACTTGAGGCCTTAAGGCTTGTAAGAGAAGAAAAACCAGATTTAGTAATTCTCGATATTAATATGCCTCAAATAGATGGTTTTGAAGTTTTAGAAAAATTAAGAAAAGAAAATAATAATGTTCCAGTGATTGTATTAACTGCAAGAGATCAAAAAGACGATAAAGCAACAGGTTTTGGTCTGGGAGCTGATGATTTTGTAACGAAACCATTTGGCTTAGAAGAACTTCTTATGCGAGTAGCTGCAGTTTTAAGAAGAGTAAAAAGTATTAAACCAACAGGTAATTTATTGGTTGTTGGAAAATTAGAGTTAGATCAAAATAATTATCGTTTAAAAGTTGACAATACTGATGTAGAAATTTCTCCAACTGAATTTAAGTTACTCCAATATTTAATGAATAATTCTGGAAGAGTTTTGACCAGGGAGCAAATTTTAAGTGCGGTATGGGGTTTTGATTTTGAGACAGATGGTGCAATTCTTGATACTTACATTTCTTACTTAAGAAAAAAAATTGGAAACAATGCAAATATTAGAACAGTTCGTGGCATCGGTTATCAGATAGAAGCAAAATGAAATTAAGAACTCAAATCTCCTTGATGGCAGCTTTACTCTCAGCAATTCCTGTATTTATATTGGGCGGAGTTGCGATTTTTAATGCCCAAAGAACTTTTAATGCCACAATCGATAATTCATTAATTGCCACAATAAGTGAACCTAGATTATTAAAGGATTTGAGAGCAAATGAATTTAGTCCTATTAGAGGATTGGCTGATTCATATATTTCTATTGCTCGATATGAATTTGATGGTAGTTTAACTGTTTTATTATCGGCCGGAAATATTTCAGATGATGATGTTTTCCCAGATTTAACAAGAGAACAAATTATTGAATCCAGCAAGAAAATCATTACAGTAAAAGATGATCACGAATTTAGAGTCTTAAGTTTTGAGGGAAGAAGAAATGAAATTTATGTTTTGGCAGCTTCATTAAAAGGTGCTCAAGAAGCAATTAATGATGTAGTCAGCAGAACAGTTCTAGCCGCTTTTGTGATTGCTAGTTTAAGTGGAATTATCGCTTGGATTTTTGTTTCAAAAACATTTAAACCTATTAATCAAATTGTGGAAGCAGCTCATGCTGTGGCTTTAGGTAATTTTGGCCAAAAAATGCCAAAAGCCAAATCTGGTACCGAGTTTGGTGAATTAACAAATGCCATAAATAAAATGTTAAATTCCTTGAAGCAATTTGTCTCTGACGCTTCTCATGAACTCAGAACTCCATTAACAGTTATTCGTGGTTATTCAGAAATATTGCAAAAACCAAATCTTGACAAAGAGCAACAAAGTAGAGCTGTTTCAAGAATCGAGACTGAAAGTTTGCGTATGGAAAAACTTGTTAAAGATCTTCTAACATTAACAAAAGCAGATGAGTCCACAAATCAGAAATTTAAACTTGTTGATTTGTCAAAATTAATCTCTGAATACTTTGATGATTTAAAAGTTCAAAATCCTAAAAGAGAAGTAATTAACTTAATTACTAAACCTTTACCATTTTTTGCTGACGAAGATTCTATTAGACAACTTTTTTCAAATATAGTTCAAAATATTCTTAGACACACTCCTAGTGATTCGAAAGTTGAAATAAGTAGTATTGAAAAAAATGAAGAGATAGAAATTGTTATTGATGATTCGGGTCCAGGAATTCCGGAGGACTTAAGAAATCAAGTATTTGAAAGATTTTCTCGAATTGATGAATCTAGATCTAGAGAAACCGGTGGTTTTGGATTGGGGATGAGCATCATTAAATCAATAGTTGAAAAGCATAAAGGAAAAATTACTTTAGAGGATTCTAAATTTGGTGGTTTAAGGATTAAATTAAGTTTTTCAAAGATTAATTAACGCAAAATATCTGTAGGTAGATCCAATATTTCATCCATCACACCTGATGGCTGAGGATTTTCATATTGCATTTCAATTTGACTAAAAACCTGTCGACCTTCAGCCGAAATTACTGGCTTTATTAATTTGATGTCTACATTTGTCACAACATCGGTTCCCGCAGCACAATTGGGTTCACAATCATTAGTAGTTGAAATGCCTGTTCCAATGGCCTCTTGACTGGTCCAAGAAGACCAGGTGATTTCAGTCAAAATCTGGCCCGCATCGGCACAATAAAGAACTAGTTCTGCTGGTTTTTGCTCAAAACTCACACAATTGACTACATATATATCGTCATTTTCAGCTTGGCTCACGTTTTGAGGGCTTGATTGTGAGCAAGCAGTAAGTGCCCCAAATGTGGCAATTACTAGGATTAGTTTTTTCAGCACTTTCCGAGGCTATCGCCTGGGAATGCGACCCCCGATGTCGGGCGCGCCGCAGGTGTTGCGTAGATTGGTATCTCGCGTCTCAAGTGGTAAAAGGGATTCCCCTCACACATTTGATTCTAGAACTTTCAGCAAGATCGAAAGACCAACACAAAAAGAAACTGGAGTAACACTAACGTGCCTACGATTCAACAACTCGTACGCAAAGGTCGTATTGAAAAATCGGCTAAGAGTAAAACTCCTGCGTTAAAAGGTTCACCACAACGCAGAGGAGTTTGTACTCGCGTTTATACAACAACTCCAAAGAAACCTAATTCTGCTTTAAGAAAAGTTGCACGTGTTCGTTTATCTTCAGGAATGGAAGTAACTGCATATATTCCAGGTGTTGGACATAATTTGCAAGAACATTCAATTGTTTTAGTTCGTGGTGGTCGTGTAAAAGATTTGCCAGGTGTTCGTTACAAAATTATTCGTGGCGCACTAGATACTCAAGGTGTTAAAGATCGTAAGCAAGCTCGTAGCCGTTATGGCGCAAAGAAAGAGAAGAGCTAATGCCACGTAAAGGTCCTGCGTTAAAACGTCCACTAGTTTCAGATCCAGTTTATAATTCACCATTAATTACACAATTAGTAAATAAAATTTTGTCACGCGGTAAAAAATCAACTGCAGAATCAATTGTTTATGGTGCATTAAATGGCGCAAAAGAAAAAAGCGGCACTGACGCATTAACAATTTTGAAAAAAGCTTTAGAAAATATCAAACCAACTGTTGAAGTTAAATCAAGAAGAGTTGGTGGAGCAACTTACCAAGTTCCAGTAGAAGTAAAACCTGCAAGAGCAACAGCATTAGCACTTCGATGGTTAGTTGATTATTCACGCGAACGTAGAGAAAAATCAATGACTGAAAGATTAACAAACGAAATTTTAGATGCATCAAATGGATTAGGTGCATCTGTTAAAAAACGCGAAGACACTCACAAGATGGCTGAAGCAAATAAAGCATTTGCTCACTATCGCTGGTAAAAGGGAAAAAATAAAGTGGCAACCGGTACTCAATTAGATCTAGCAAAGACTAGAAATATTGGCATCATGGCTCACATTGATGCTGGTAAAACCACAACCACTGAAAGAATTCTTTTCTACACCGGTGTTAATTACAAAATTGGTGAAGTTCATGACGGTGCTGCAACTATGGACTGGATGCCACAAGAACAAGAACGCGGTATCACTATTACATCTGCAGCTACAACATGTTCTTGGAAAGATCACACAATCAATATCATTGATACTCCAGGACACGTTGATTTCACAGTTGAAGTTGAAAGATCTTTAAGAGTTTTAGACGGAGCAGTTGCAGTATTTGATGGGGTTGCAGGTGTTGAACCACAATCAGAAACAGTTTGGCGTCAAGCAGATCGTTACAAAGTTCCAAGAATTGCATTTATTAACAAATTAGATAGAACCGGTGCAGTTTATACCCGCACTTACGACATGTTGATTGAAAGATTAAATGCTCCAGTTGTTTTACTTCAACTTCCAATTGGAACTGAAAGTGAATTTGCAGGAATCGTAGATTTAATTGACATGAAAGCCTACGTTTGGGATTTAGAAGCAAACAAAGGTGATGAATTTAGAACTGAAGAAATTCCAGCAAACATGTTAGAAGAAGCAAAAGCTAAACGTGCTGAAATGATTGAAAAGTTAGCAGATGTTGACGATTCAATTATGGAATTGTTCATGGAAGAAAAAGAACCAACAACAGAACAAATTATTGCTGCAATTAGAAAAGGCACAGTTAACTTCACCGTAGTTCCAGTAATCATGGGATCAGCTTTCAAAAATAAAGGTGTTCAACAAATGTTGGACGCAGTAACTCGTTATCTTCCATCTCCATTAGATATCGGTTCAATCAAAGGTTTCAAACAAGGTGATTCTTCAGTTGAAATTGAAAGAGCACCATCTGACACAGAACCATTTTCAGCACTTGCTTTCAAGATTATGAGTGATCCACATCTTGGAAAATTAACTTACATAAGAATTTATTCTGGAAAATTAGAACCAGGCACAGGTGTATTAAATAGCACTAAAGATAGAAAAGAAAGAATTGGCAAGATTTATCAAATGCACGCAAATAAGCGTGATGAAAAAGAATCAGCTTCAGCAGGATCAATCGTTGCAGTGATGGGTCTTAAAGACACCACTACTGGAGATACTTTGTGTGATTCAGATAAACCAGTTGTGTTGGAATCAATGGATTTTCCAGATCCAGTTATTCACGTAGCAATTGAGCCAAAAACCAAGAATGACCAAGACAAACTTGCAACCGCTATTCAAAGACTTGCAGAAGAAGACCCAACTTTCCACGTTCGTGGAGATGAAGAAACCGGCCAAACCATTATTGGTGGAATGGGTGAATTGCATTTAGAAGTTCTAGTAGATCGTATGAAGAGAGAATTTAAAGTTGAAGCAAATGTTGGTAAACCACAAGTTGCTTATCGCGAAACAATTACTAAGAAAGTTGAAAAAGTTGATTACACCCACAAGAAACAATCTGGTGGTGCTGGGCAATTTGCTCGCGTAATTATTGATATTGAACCAAACCTTACAGAAGGTGGCGGTTATGAATTCATTAACAAAGTAACAGGGGGTCGTATTCCAAGAGAATATATTCCTTCAGTTGATGATGGTGCACAAGAAGCAATGACCAATGGAGTTTTAGCTGGATATCAAATGGTTGATATCAAAGTAACTTTGCAAGATGGTGCTTACCATGATGTTGACTCATCTGAACTTGCATTCAAAATTGCTGGCTCTATGGCATTTAAAGAAGCAGCTAGAAAAGCACATCCAGTTTTACTAGAACCAATGATGGATGTTGAAGTTGTAACTCCTGAAGATTTCATGGGAGATGTAATTGGAGATTTGAATTCACGTCGTGGCCAAATTCAAGCAATGGATGAAAGAGCTGGAGCAAGAGTTGTTAAAGCTTTAGTTCCATTAAGTGAAATGTTTGGTTACGTAGGTGACTTACGTTCTAAAACACAAGGACGTGCAAGTTACACAATGCAGTTTCATTCTTACGCGCAAGTACCAGATGCAGTTTCGAAAGAAATTGTTGCCAAGGTTCGCGGCGAGTAAGAAAGAAAGATCCGGATATTTAGCAAACTGCTAAAAATTCGGAATAAAAAAACGCAGGTCAGAGGAGAAGCAAAGTGGCAAAGGCCAAATTCGAGCGTACAAAACCGCACGTAAATATCGGCACCATCGGCCACATCGACCACGGCAAAACCACATTGACCGCGGCGATAACCAAGGTGCTACACGACAAATATCCGGATGTAAATCCATTTACTCCGTTCGACCAAATTGACAAAGCTCCTGAAGAGCGTCAACGCGGTATCACCATTTCGATTGCACACGTCGAATACCAAACTGAACAACGTCACTATGCACACGTTGATTGTCCAGGACACGCTGACTACATCAAGAACATGATTACTGGTGCAGCTCAGATGGACGGAGCAATCCTTGTTGTTGCTGGAACTGACGGACCAATGCCACAAACAAAAGAACACGTTTTGTTGGCACGTCAAGTTGGTGTACCTGCAATCGTTGTTGCATTGAATAAGTGCGACACAGCAGATCCAGATTTGTTAGAACTAGTTGAAGAAGAAATTAGAGATCTTCTCAGCAAGTATGAATTCCCAGGAAAAGATACTCCAATTGTTCGCATCTCAGCTTTGAAAGCTTTGGAAGGCGATGCAAAATGGGCAGATTCAATCATGGAACTTATGGGTGCAGTTGACTCATTCATTCCAACTCCAAAACGCGAAATTGATAAACCATTCCTAATGCCAGTTGAAGATGTTTTCACAATTACTGGTCGTGGAACAGTTATCACTGGTCGTATTGAACGTGGTCAAGTAAAAGTTAACGAAGAAGTTGAAATCGTAGGTATTCGTGAAACTTCACAAAAGACCATTGTTACTGGAATTGAAATGTTCCGTAAACTTCTTGACGAAGGTCAAGCTGGCGAAAACGTTGGTTTGTTACTTCGTGGAACAAAAAGAGAAGATGTTGAACGCGGAATGGTTGTTGTTAAACCAGGTTCAGCAACACCTCACACAAATTTCGAAGCTCAAGTTTATATTTTGAGCAAAGATGAAGGTGGACGTCACACTCCATTCTTCAATAACTACCGTCCACAGTTCTACTTCCGTACAACTGACGTGACTGGTGTTTGCCAACTACCAAACGGTGTCGAAATGGTTATGCCAGGCGACAACACTGAAATGAAAGTTGAATTAATTCAACCAATTGCAATGGAAGATGGTCTTCGTTTTGCAATTCGTGAAGGTGGCCGCACAGTAGGTGCAGGAAGAGTTACAAAAATCGTTAAGTAATTAACGATAAAAAAGACTTTCAGGCGGAATGGGCAAAACTCATTCCGCTTGAAACCAAAAAAGTTTAAGACAGGAGAAGTAAATGGCCGGACAAAAAATCCGCATTAGGTTAAAAGCCTATGATCATGAAGTCATTGATTCTTCTGCCAAGAAGATCGTTGAAACAGTTACCAAAACTGGAGCAAAAGTTGCAGGTCCAGTTCCTTTGCCAACTGAAAAAAATGTTTACGTAGTTATACGTTCCCCATTTAAATATAAAGATTCTCGTGAGCACTTTGAAATGAGAACACACAAAAGACTTATCGACATTTTGGATCCAACTCCAAAAACTGTTGACTCACTAATGCGTCTGGACCTACCAGCCGGTGTTGATATCGAAATTAAGTTGTAAAGAAAAGAGGTGATGAGCAAATGGATCGTAATGTAAAAGGCATATTGGGTGAAAAACTTGGTATGACTCAAGTTTGGGATGAAGCAAATAAAGTAGTTCCAGTAACTGTCATTAAAGCTACTCCAAATGTTGTCACCAAAGTTAGAACTAAAGAAGCAGATGGCTACTCTGCTGTGCAAATTGCTTTTGGTGAAATTGATCCAAGAAAAGTTAATAAACCTGAAAAAGGTCATTTTGCAAAAGCAGGAGTTACTCCAAGAAGACATGTTGTAGAAATTAGAACTTTAGATGCAAACAATTACACACTTGGGCAAGAAGTAAAAGTTGAAACATTTGCTCCAGGTGAAGCTGTGGATGTAACTGGAACAAGTAAAGGTAAAGGTTTTGCAGGTGTTATGAAGCGTCATGGTTTCCATGGTTTGAGAGCTTCACACGGTGTGGAAAGAAAACACAGATCTCCAGGTTCAGTTGGTGCAAACTCAACACCAGGAAGAGTTTTCAAAGGTTTGAAAATGGCTGGACGTATGGGTTCAGATCGTGTCACCACAGTGAACATGACAATTGCTCAAGTAGATCCAGAAAATAATTTAATTCTTGTTAAAGGTGCGGTACCAGGTCCGGTTGGATCTTTAGTTTTAGTTAGATCTGCTGCCAAAACACAAATCGTGAAGGCAGGTAAAAAATAATGCCAAGTGTTCAAATTACTTCACCAAGTGGAACAAGTGCAGGAAATATAGATTTGCCTTCAGACATATTTGAATGCCAAGTCAATGTGCCATTAATGCATCAAGTTGTAACAGCTCAATTAGCAGCTGCTCGACAAGGCACTCAAAAAACTAAATCACACTCAGATGTTTCCGGTGGTGGGAAAAAACCTTACAAGCAAAAGGGAACCGGTAATGCACGTCAAGGTTCTATTCGTTCTCCACAATGGACTGGTGGTGGACATGTTCACTCAATTTCACCTAGAGATTATGAACAAAGAACTCCAAAGAAAATGAAATTAGCAGCACTTAGATCTGCTTTAAGTGATAGAGCAAGAGAAAATCAAATCCATGTTCTATCTGCAATCGTGGAAGGTGACAAACCTTCAACAAAGCAAGGTGTAAAAGCAGTAAGAAATGTAGCTAAAGGTAAAAAAGTTTTAGTTATTGTTTCCTTAAATGAATTAGTGGGCTGGTTCTCTTTAAGAAATGTTAAAGAATTACATGTTGTTTCTCCAGGACAATTAAACACATACGATGTCTTAAATGCCGATGATGTTGTGTTTACCAAACTTGCTTTAGAAGAATTTTTGAATGGACCACGCACTGGAAAATCTGCAAGTGCAGTTGGTCGCTCAACAGATGCAGAGGTTGGTGCATAAATGAATCCAAATGATTTAAGACAAGTTTTGATAGCACCTGTAGTTTCTGAAAAAAGTTATTCACTTTTGGATGAAAACAAATACACATTCTTAGTTAGAA